>DATKQB010000152.1:0-34584 GCA_035523795.1 Verrucomicrobiia bacterium
CGTGTACGGATCTCGTGTGCAGAGGCTGCGTCACAACCACTGGGATGCCCCACGTCTCGCCGTTTTTGCGAGACGTGGGATCCTCGATTACGAAATCACCAAGTGGGCCGGCCTTCCCACAGCACTCCCTTCGTTCGCTGCCGGAAAATACATCAAGAACGCCGCGCCCTTGGCCGCCTCCGGCTCAATCACCCGGATAAACCCACGATGTCCATCCATAATCTTCGACACGATGGAAAGCCCCAGCCCCACGCCGGTTTTCTTCGTCGTCACAAACGGATTAAAGATCTGCTCTCGTAGCTCTGCCGGAATTCCCGGCCCCGTGTCCTCGATGCGCACTTCCACGCCCTCGCGTCCATTCACCTGCGCTTTCGCTGCTTTCACCCGCAGCACCCCGCCGGTCTCGCTCATCGCATCATGCGCATTCTGCACGATATTCAGAAATGCTTGCTCACACAAATTCTCATCCAGCGCGACCAGCGGCAAATTCTCTTCATATTCTTTTTCTACCCGCACCGGCGCGCCCTTCCACAACGTCGCCACATCGCTCAGTGCACGATCCAAAACCGTTGTAATCGCTTGCGGCTCGAGATCGGCGTGCAGCGGACGCGCAAAATCCAAAAACCGCGTCACCAGCGCGCTCAGCCGGTTGGTTTCGCTCGAAATATATCCCGCTAATTCGGTCGCCAGCGGATTCGTATCTTTCAACTTCTGCCCGAGCATCTCCGCCGACCCTTTGATCACACCCAGCGGATTACGAATCTCATGTGCCAATCCCGCGGAAAGCTGCCCTAATGCCACCAGCCGCTCCGATCGTCGGGCCTCCGCCTGCGCCTGCTCCAGCCTCCGGTTGGTTTCCGCCAATCTCTCGGCCAACTCCTGATAACGCTGCGTCTGCCGCCGGCTCTCGACCATGAACCGGTTCACCACCATCGCTGCCAGAAAGAAAAACAGCAGCCGGATCGCCAGCCGCCCATAATCGTCCGCGGTAATCTCATATTCCTGCGCTGCCGGATACAGATACGAACAGTACGCGGCCGATCCCAGCGCCGTCCACAGCAGCGTTCCCCACGGCCCGAAGTACTCCGCCGCCGTCAGAATCGGCAGGAAGAATATCGGATAGTAATAACTGTTGATCGGAATCTCCTCGGTGTGTTCCAGGAGAACCGCCGCCAGCGCTATCTTGATCAGCACCGCATACGCTGGCCCACGCTTCGGCAATCGCTCGACCAGCCAGCCTTCCCCCAGCTGAATCACACCAAATGCCAGCAGAATGACTTGCTTGTGCCACTCCCGCACCGGCGGCAGCAGCGCCAGCCCCACCAGGAACAGCAGCCACAGCAGGTCCATCCAGTTGATCGCCGATCGTTTCGTGTCACTCATCGCACTAATAGCTTGTCATGAGCAAGCGTTCTTTGCGCAGCGAAGGACTGAGCGAGCCGCGCAATCCGGGGCCCCGTCACGCCCGCCTTTGGCGTGATGGGGTGAGCAAGGCGTCGCGTTGTTTGCGACGCGATAATCGCGCTCTTGGCTCGCTTTCCTATCAAGCCGCAGCAACTCACCCACAAACGACAACGCCGGGATCGCATCCGTCCCGGCGTCACCTTTCATTCCTCATCGCGTTCGCATAAATCTCTGATGCGAACCTACCACATTGCGTCCCGTTGCGTCAGCGCTAGTTCCCTTTCTTCGGAGCCGAACTCTGCTTTGACTGCGGAGCCGGCTTCGATTGTGGTACTGGCTTCGGAGCCGGGGCCGGACGCTGCTGTTGCCACTGATTGAACTTCTGTTCTTGCTGCTTCTCCTGCTCAGCACTACGCTCCTGCACCGGAGGCGCCGGCTTCACCAGCGGATGCGCCTGCTGCGTATTTTGCGGCGGCCGGAAATTGTTCTGCTGCCGATTCTCCGGAACACTCTGATTCTCCGGTTCCGAATTGCCTTGCGACTCGAAGGTCCGCGGTTGTGCTTGCGGCATCTGCCGTACTTGCGGATTATTCCCGCCATTGTTGCTGTTAGGTTGCGTAAACGGCTTGAATCCTTCCTGATTTGCCTCCGGGCGTGGCTGATTCTGCTGGTTCTGAGGACGCCCCTGGTTCATTTGTGCAGGTTGCGCCGGACCCGCCGGACGCACCAACGCCTGCTGATTCAAATGCCCGCCTGCCGCTGCTTGACGCTGTTCAATCGGACGAGGCGGTGCCGGCGGCGTCTTGACCGCAACCACCGGACGGTTGATCACCGCTGCCGGAGGCCTTACCGAAACCGGCCGTCCCGCTCCCACCACGCTGGCCTTCACAGGTTCGGCCGCAACTACGTGGCCCACCGGTGCGGCCGCGATCTCGTGTGCATCCACCCTCATGATGTTCTGCGCTACCGGCCGCGCATTCACGAATGCATCATGCGATACCACTGTGACCCCGTTCGTCACGTGCTGATTCACATACGTAATGTTATTGACCGTCGTCTTGTTCACGATCACGGTGTTGTAAACGTTCGTCACCCTGGTGATATTCACGCTCGTATTCGTGATGTTTACGTTGTTCACATACGTCCGGCTCACGCGATATCCCGGCACGAACACTTCTCCCGGAGCCAGCGGGAACCATCCCACGCCAACGCCCGCCGAGAAGCGGAACCCCGGCCCTCCGCCCACGAACGCGACCAGCGCCGGAGCCCACACCGGCCTCACCACGACCGGTCCCGGCACCCAGAACCATCCACTATTCACAAATGCCCAGCGCCCGTAGTGGAATGGAGCAAATCCCCATGGCTCGTCCTCCACCCACGTCCATCCCCACGGTCCGACCCAAACCCAGTGACCGTAGCGGTACGGCGCCCATCCCACCACCACGCCGCGCGGCCGCCAGCACGGACCATATCCCGCTACATACGTCCAGTCGCCGTACTCATCCAAATCTTCGTAGCCTGTCATTTCGCGCGATACATAATTCGCCGAATCCGCTTGATCTTCATTCGCGTCACGGTCAAACGCCCACGCATCGAAATCATCCTGCTGAGGAACTTGCTCCAGGTCGTAATCGAGATGATCACTGCCAGTAAATGTCGCCGACTGCCCCGCAATTACGGTGTAAGTAAAGCCACCGCCAGTCACGCGTCCGCGCCCATGCCAGACCGTCGTGATGCTCTGGCTGCCATCCTGGCTCACGTCCACGCGATATTCGCCCGGTTGCAGCAGCGTGAAGGCCAGATTCGGAGTGTCAATCTCATATGTGTCATCGTCGTCGACGTGACGCACGCGCACGATCATGGATCCCTGCGCCAGTCGAATCTGCGTTGTCGTGTCGTCGAGCGCAAGAAAAGTAATGCCGGTCATCGCCGCCATGCGGATCGCCGCCGATCCCACATGCACTTCAGCGCGCGAATCCTGGTCCGTCCACAAATCGTCACCCGACACGATCGGACGGTTCGGTACGGCTCCGACCCAATCGTCTTCGCCCGCAGGCCGGAAGGAAACCGATCCCTGCGAATAGTCTAATCGTCCCACTCGCGCCGGAGGATCCTGGCCTTGATCGTCGTAATTGTCGTTATTCTGTGCTCTTAGCGTCGTTGAGAACTGCAGCAAAAGCGCCATGCTCGCGACCACGAGACACGCGTACCTAGTCCGTCGTTTCATAACAATCGCCCCAAGTTAGAAATGGAAAAACAGTGTGTATTTGATCTTAACCGCATCCCTTTAAACCCGCTAGGGACACTTTAGTTTCCTGTGGTTATTGTGCGAGAGAGGTGCGCAGCAATGCTCACTCGCAACCCATTCCGTTGGAAGCTCTTCGTCGGGTCCCCCACCACCGGAGCGTAGTCATCTTGAGCGGTGGCGCCCCCCGGAGGACTATACGACCGCCGGGAACGGCTGACGCCCTTGCCAGGAAGCTTCGCCCGCAACGGGCAATAAAAAGGCGCGGACCATAAGTCCGCGCCGCCATAAAACCTAAATTTTTCTAGCTCTCCATCTTCAATTCTTCATTTTCGGCCGCGCGCAGGTATCCACGATCTTTTTCGGATCGATCGCGTCCCGGTCCACCTGCTCTTCCATGATCTTTCCATCTTTCCCAATCAGGAAGTTCACGCGCCGCGCCGCCTCATACTTTCCGCTATAAATCCCGTATTCCCGAGTCACTTTACCGCCCCAGTCGCTCAGCAGGGGAAACGTCACTCCAATCTGGTCGGCAAATGCTTTATTGGCGAAAGGACTATCCATGCTCACACCCAGGACCTGGGTGTCGGCTGCTTCCAGAGTCTTCAGATTCGCCTGGAAGTTTTTCATCTGCTGCGTTCAACCCCCGGTAAAGGCAAAAATGTAAAACGCCAGGACGACATTCTTCTTGCCTCGATAATCGCTGAGTTTCACATCCTTCAGGTTGTCGCCGTCGAAATAATGCAATGTGAAGTCGGGAGCCATGTCGCCCGCTTTCGGCATCGCGGCCTCCTGTTTGCTGGCACCGGCTTCGTTTTGTGCGAAAACTCCAGCCGTCATTGTCACCAGCAATGCGGCCGCGAGAATCGCTGAGCGTGATCGTTCCATTGAACTCCTCCCCATTTGGAGTAGCGTTGGTGTGCCTTTCAGCATATCCCGTTGCCCCTTCACGGTAAACCCGAAAGTACCCAGTGTGTGATCTTGATCATTGCGGGATGCTGCCGCAAACCATTACATTCTGTTTCGGGAGTGTGTTTTGTTGGGGGCCATTCCCGTCCACACGCGGATGATTCGCGCACCTCGCATCACGGGAATCCTCTCCATCACGCCATGGCCATCTTGACCCTGAACGACGTCTTCTTCAAGGTGGTCGAGCGCCATCTCGACCGTCTGATGCTCCACCGCGAAAATGGCCAGTGGCTGCACATGTCCTCCGCCGAATTCGGCCGACGCGTCGCCCGCCTCGCGCGTACTCTGCATTCCTGGGGCATTCAGCGAGGAGATCGCGTCGCCATTCTCAGCGAGAATCGCCCTGAGTGGCCCATGGCCGACATGGCCGCCCTCCTGCTTGGCGCCGTCACCGTGCCGCTCTACACAACTCTGACCCCGGAGCAAACCGCCTTCGTCCTCAAGGATTCCGGTTGCCGTGCTATTTTCGTCTCTTCTGCGCAATTGCTCGATAAGGTCGTCTCCATCCTTCCCCAAACACAAATCAGCTACATCGTTATCATGGACGCTCTCGAGCTCTCGGGCATTCCGTCTCCTTATGCCACGAAGTGCGCCACCATCGACCGCATTACGCTCTCCGGCGCCGAATCTCTCGGTCCGGATCTCGAATCGCGCGCCCGCGCCATCGCACCCGACGATCTCGCCACCATCGTCTATACGTCCGGCACGACCGGCACTTCCAAGGGCGCCATGCTCAGCCACGGCAATATCGCTTCGAATATTCAATGTTCTCTGCTCGGCTTCGACATCCAGCCCGGCGAAATCAGCATCTCCTTCTTGCCTCTCTGCCACATCACCGCACGCCATGTCGATTTCGCCATGCTCTACCACGGAGCTACGCTCGCCTACTGCCCCTTTATGGATCGTCTGCCCATCGCGCTAATGGAAGTTCGTCCCACGCTCTTCGTCGCCGTTCCTCGCGTCTACGAAAAGATTTATGCGGGGGTCCTGCAAAAGGCCAAGGCGGGTGTGACGCACGCCATCTTTAATTGGGCGCTCTCCGTTGGCCGCGATAACAAGCCGGAAATCCTCGCCGGACAAATACCCACCGCGCTCAGTTGGAAGGTTGCCAACAAGCTTGTCTTCTCCAAAATCCGCGAAGGACTCGGCGGCCGCGTCCGCACCTTCATCTCGGGAGGCGCTCCGCTCGGCCGCGAACTCGCCGAATGGTATGCCACCGTCGGCATCCGCATTCACGAAGGCTACGGCCTCACCGAAACTTCTCCTGTCATTGCCGTCAATAACCCGGTGCATCATCGCATCGGTACGGTTGGCAGGATTCTGCCCAACCTCGAAGTCCGCATCGCTGAAGACGGCGAAATCCTCGTCCGTGGTCCTTCCGTCTTCAAAGGTTATTGGAATCGTCCCGAAGAAACAGCCGCCGCTTTGCAAGATGGCTGGTTCAAAACCGGAGATATCGGGAACATTGACACAGACGGATATCTCTCGGTCACCGATCGCAAGAAAGACCTGATCAAAACTTCCGGCGGAAAATTTATCGCGCCGCAGCCCATCGAAAATTCTCTGAAACTCAATTCACTGATCGGCGTCGCTGCGATTCTGGGAGAAAAACGCAAATTCCCCGCGGTTATGATTTCGCCCAATTTCGCCGCGCTTGAACCTTGGGCCCGCGAGAATGGCATCGCCTTCTCGACCCGCGCCGAACTGATCGCCAATCCGAAGGTCAAGGCGCTCTACGAAGACATCGTGGAAGGCATCAATCACAATCTCGCCCGCTTTGAAAAACTCAAGCGTGTGCTGATCGTCGCCGACGAATTCACTCCCGACACCGGCATCATGACGCCCACTCTCAAACTCCGCCGCCGTGTCGTCGAAGAGCGCTACCGCCAGCAGATCGAAGACCTCTACACTCAGGCCGAAGCCGCCACCGCCCCCAGCGTGGTCCCATAACTTCCTCACTTGCATCCCTTGAGCGCAGTGGAGGAAGATGTTGTCTTCGCAGTGGGATCGTCCCAAGTCCCACCGTGTCATCCTGAGCCGCCGCCATTAGCGGGAAGGATCTCTGCATCCATCACTTCCGTGCCCCGCAGGCGTATCCTAGCTCGCGGAGATTCTGCCCATGTCCTCGAACCCACGTGTTCGCGTCGTGATTTATCTCATTCTCACTTTCGCGTTCAGCTCGATTTTCTACACCCTCTGTATCCGCCACGGTATGAAGGACAGCTACACCTTCGGCCTCATGTGGTCGCCCGCGGCCGCGGGCATTCTCACCACGCTTCTGACCAAACGTTCCTTCCGTGAGTTCGGATGGCGTCTCGGCAAACCCAAATACCTCCTCGCTGGCTGGTGGGTCCCGATGGCTTATTCCGTGCCCGCCTACTTGATTGTTTGGGCCGTCGGCCTCGGCGGCTTTCCCAATCATGAAACTGTTGCAGCTTTCCTGAAATTCATGCATATCAAATCGGCGCCTGACTGGCTTGCGCTGATCGCGGCTTATATCGCGGTCGCCACCGTCGGCGTCCTTTTCAGCTGCCTCTCCGCTGCAGGCGAAGAGATCGGTTGGCGTGGCTTTCTCGTTCCCGAGTTGATGAAGTTCAATACCTTCACCCGCACGTCTCTGGTTGTCGGCGTGATCTGGTCCGCCTGGCACGTCCCTCTCATCGTCTGGAGCGGTTACAACTCCGGCACGCCAAGCTGGTATGCGGTGACCTGTTTCGCCATCATGGTCATCTCCATCACCTTCGTTTTTGCGTGGATGCGCATGAAATCCGCCAGTGTCTGGCCCGCCGTGCTGCTGCACGCTTCCCACAACGCCATCATTCAGGGATATCTCGATGTGTTTACCGTAAACCGCGGACACACCAACTACTTCACTGGAGAATTCGGCTGTGCCATGTTGCCCTTTACTATCATCGCCGCCTGGATGGTCTGGCGCCGTCGCGCTGAAGTGGAATTGACGCCTGAAGCGCCTGCACGGCGGCGGGAAATGGCGGGTGCCCCATCCTAAGCGCCCGTTGCCCCACCCTTGTCGCGTCTTTTGCGACAGGGTGGGAAATACTCACCTGTCACCCCTGAGTGGCGTCCTTTGCCGTCAAACCACCTTGTCATCCTGAGCGGCGGCGCAGCCGGCGCGAGGGACCTTACGACCGCAGAGGACGGTCGATGACACAGACGGGTACTGAACCTGCTGCCGTTACTAATGCGCCCCTCCTGGCCGTCCTCGTCCCACAGACTTTTTCAACGCAAACACCACCGGGATGCATGCAAAGCACATCAACGCCATGTAGCGGAAATCATCCACATACGACCACAATCGCGACTGCGCGTTGAGCGTGTTATCGATTAATCCGTAAGCCTGATGCAAGGCATCGGTCGCTGACGAGCCCGCAGCTGCCAGATACTGCTGCATTCCATCTAACGCCCCGCTTACAGAATTTCTCCCCGGAACAAGTGACGCGCTCAGTTCGTTGCGATGCAGCTGCTCGTGGCGCGCGACGATCGTATTTACCACCGAGATTCCGATGCTGCCTCCGATATTTCGCAGCAGATTGTAGAGTCCGCTGGCATTCTGGATTTCTTCATTCGCCAGAAACGCCATCGTTGTCGTGGACAGCGGCACAAACACGCAGCCCGAACCAAATCCGCTGATCACGATCGCCGAAAGAAATGTCCACTGCCCGATCTCGAGATTCACCTGGCCAAACCATAGGCTGGATATCGCGAAGAGCACAAACCCAAGTGCGATCAGCCAGCGATTATCGATCTTTGCTGTCAAATAGCCGATGATCGGCATGGCCAGAATCGCACCTATGCCACGTGGGCTCACCGCCCAGCCTGCCGCTAGCGCTGTGTATCCCATGAGCTCCTGATAAAACAGGGGCAACAGTGTAATCAGGCCGTAAATGGCCGCGCCAAAAAGTCCAATCAACAAACAGCCGATCGTAAAGTTTCGATGTCGAAAGACCCGCAGATCGACCAATGGGCTCTTATGCTTGAATTCTCGAATCAGAAATCCAATCAGCCCGACTATCAGGATCAACGCCGCCCAACGAATCCAAGTCGCTCCGAACCAATCATCTTCCTGCCCTTTGTCGAGAATAATCTGCAGGCATCCGAGCCATGTCGCTAGCAATCCAAGGCCAATCCCATCCAGCCGTCCCGGATGAGCTTCTTTTATGTAGATTGGATCCTCGACATAACGCGAGATCATGAATATCGCGAACGCGCCCACCGGAATATTGATGTAGAAAGCCCAGCGCCAGGAATACGTATCCGTCAGCCAGCCGCCCAGGGTCGGCCCCAGCACCGGCGCAACCACCACCCCCAAGGCGAAGACGGCCATCGCCATGCCGCGTTTTTGTGGAGGAAACTCCTCCAGCAAAATCGCTTGCGAAAGTGGTTGCAGTGCACCCCCGCCCGCTCCCTGCACCGCTCGCGCGATCAGGATCATTCCCAGGCTGGTCGCAGCGCCGCACATGAAGGACGAAAATGTGAAGATGACAATGCACGCCAGCAGAAACCGTTTTCGCCCAAAGCGCATCGAGAACCACGTGCTCGCCGGCAACACCACTGCGTTCGCCACCAGGTAACTGGTAAGCACCCAAGTCGCTTCATCATTGGTCGCTGACAGGCTACCAGCGATGTACGGCAGAGCCACCGCGGCAATGGAAGTATCGAGCACTTCCATGAAGGTCGCTAACATTACGGCGGCAGCTACGAGCCACGGGTTATGCGGGGCGCTGCGGGCTGGCGCTGCGACAGTCATGTTCAGTTCTTAGTGAATTTCTATCTGGGCGTATCGATCGTTCTGAGAGTATCTTCCCTGTGAAAACCTAAGAGATGCTTTCCCACCGCCAGCGGTTGAAATTACTTTTTAGTTCGGATAATTCCAGGCTCTCTCTGCCCCTTCCCCTACTGACGCGAAGAGAGCCCTGTCATGCTCGCTGAACAACCGTCGGCCGAGCTTTTCCACAGCCCAGCGCCTGTCAAGCAAATTGTGATCCTCGCGCCCTAACTCACTCTGGCCAAAGCAAGTTCTCTCCATCCAACACCGCGAACAATTCTCCCAAGCTGTTAAAATAGATCTATCCGTGAACTCTCCCAGCATAGGGCGGACGGTCAATCTCACCGCTGTCGCAAGCCAGCAGACCGCCCCATCATTTTCTAATCTTTTAGCTATAAGTTATTTATCCGCAATATTTCGCGGGCCCACAGAGAGATCGCCTCAATCTAGCTCCCATCATTCCAATGTTTTACGAATGAGATCCGAAAAAAAGTTAAACCCAGATCTCCAAGGCCAGACCTCATGACAGACTCATTGACCATTGCCGGTCGTTCCTTCCGCTCCCGGCTGATTGTCGGTACGGGAAAGTACAAATCATTCCAAGAAACTGCGCGCGCGCTCGAATCGAGCGGCGCCGAAATGGTCACGGTTGCGGTGCGCCGCGTGAATCTCGACCGAAGCAAGGAATCGCTGCTGGATTATATTGACTCAAAGAGATATTTCTTACTACCAAATACAGCTGGGTGCTATACCGCCGACGAGGCTATCCGCGCTGCCCGCCTTGGCCGCGAAGTGGGATTGTCGGATTGGGTCAAGCTCGAGGTGATCGGCGACCAAGCCACGCTCTATCCCGACGTCCAGGCCACGCTCGAAGCAACTCGTGTGTTGGTCAAAGAAGGTTTCACCGTTCTGCCCTACACCTCTGACGACATTGTCGTCGCCAAGCGCCTGATCGACGCTGGAGCGGCCACCATCATGCCTCTCGGCGCTCCCATCGGCAGCGGCCTTGGCATCCAGAATCAAGCCAACATCCGCATCTTGCGCGAGATGATCACTGGCGTTCCTCTCATCGTCGATGCTGGCGTAGGCACCGCTTCCGACGCGACCGTCGCCATGGAACTGGGGGCCGATGCCGTTCTCATGAATACCGGCATCGCCAATGCCCAGGATCCCGTGCTCATGGCGGAGGCCATGAAGCACGCTGTGCTCGCCGGACGCCAGGCCTATCTCTCCGGCCGCATGGCGAAGAAGCTGTACGCGACCGCGAGCTCGCCGCTCGAAGGCATCGTGCGTTAGCAGCGCCGGCATCTAACCGGCCGAAGTTCCGAAGGAGCCCGGCGTCGTGGCCCGCCAAGTGCACAACAAAACGGGCGGCCCGCGGGCCGCCCGACTAACTTCAGCAATCTCAGCTACATCATCTTCACATTGTCTACGTGGATCTGGTCTCCCTTCACGGTTCCCGAGACCGACACATGATGTCCCTCATGCCCTTTCAGCGCATCGGGATTTTCCACCTTCAGCACTTTTTGATCACCGTCGGTCACAACAACCATCGGGGAGCCTGCCGCCAGGCACTTCTTCGTGCATGCTTCCGCGCCCGCATTCGCCCCTTTGGCCCCACACTTCTGATCGGTGATCCATCCCCTCACCGTTGTGCTTTTCCCCATATCATCAGCCGCCATCGCTACGATGGCGACCACGAAAAACACTGCGAGCACGATCAGCAGTACTCTTTTCATAACAAACTTTCTCCTCTGAATTCAGATTGCGGCCCCACACCGCGCTGGCCCAAGGCTGGCAGGACGGGACTCACCCGCTGCGCGCTCGGTCAGGAAACCAGCCGCACTATATCACAGCTGCAACCTCGGTTTGTCAGGGACAGGACAGGCAACCGCTCAATCGTTCCTGGCAGGAAAATTCTGGCTTTATCTTTTCGTGACGTGATTCGCCGGCGGAGCCGCAGGCTTGGCGGGAGGAGGAGTCACGTAGACAACCTCGCCCGGCTTGGCGTATCGAAGTTGCTCGCGTGCCTCTTTTTCGATCGCCGCTTCGTCGCTTTGCAGTCCCTGGATCTGTTGTGTATAGCGGTCATTCTCTTTCTGCATCTGCTCGATCTGCCTTTGCAGAACCTGATATTCCGCTTTTTTCTTTTTATAGACGACCATTCCGTTCGCGCCAAACATAACATGCACGAACAAGGATATGGTCAGAAGAATCACGAACGCCGTCGCGATCCGGCGCCGCAAAGCAAAAAGCTGCGTCGCCAGCGGGCGAATTCTCTCCACCCACCTTTCGGCAAACTCTTCCGCCTGCGGAGCGCGCTCTGCCACCGCGCGCAATCCGCCCTCGGGACTCGGAAACTTCACGATTTTAGGGAATCGTTTCAAAAATGCCTTCACACAAAAAATCCAGTTCTTCGCGGCGGATTTTGCCGCAGCTTTTCAGTGAACTTCTCTTTACCTGGGCGGTCAAGCGGAAGTTCGCCCCTTTGAAATAAAAGGAACCATCCTGGTTACCGATCGACCTCAACTCGGCAAGCGACTTGCCAACTTTGGCCGAACCTAGCACGCCATCCGGACGTTCCGAAGTCGATTTGAGTTAGCATGAGTTCATTCTTCCAGCAGCTTTCAAACAGCTGCTCTTCTATGACCGACAAACAAATCGTATTGACTACCGCCGGCAGTGATGCAGAGGCCCACAGACTTGCGCGGCATCTGGTCGAGCGGCAACTCGCGGCCTGTGTGAACATCATTCCGCACATCGCTTCTGTGTACCAATGGCAGGGTAAGATCGAAGAAAACCGCGAATGGTTGCTGCTCATCAAGACGCGCGCCACATTGTTTGCCAAAGTACGCGACGCAATCCGCGAGTTGCATTCCTACGATCTTCCCGAATGCATCGCAGTCGACATCGCCGATGGTAGCGCGGAATACCTAAAGTGGATCGCGGAGTCCGTTGTCAGCGACAGCAGCTAATTCCATCTCAAGCTCCGAACAGCAATTCCCCTTCGCTGACCAGTTGCAGTTCGATCCATCCTTCGAGCGGAAGCGAATCCACCGGCAGCCGATTCTGCCACAAGCTGAAACGCAGTCTGAGCTTGCTCACATTCGGCGACCGCGCAATGTCTTTGTACGCGGCTGTCGCAGAAGGTTCAGGGGGCAGCAACCATGCCAGCGGAAGCTTGCATTCGAAATTGCGCACAAGAGCAACTTTGGCAAATTCGTCTAGCTTGGCGGACGAAGCCAGAATGCGACCATCGCTTTCCATCTTCCACTCTTTCGATTTCTTTCCGGACACCTTCGCTTCCAGGCGCACCGAGCGGCGCGACCCGACCTCTGCCGGTGCGCAGGATTCGACGTTCACCACGATTTCGAAATCAGCGCCGGGCACGCTGTCAGAAAAATCGAGCCTCCCGTAGACGTGCGTGGAATCAATGCCGGCATAAACCGAATCGAGCAGGAACTGCTTGCCATGCATCGCACCCGCACGATGATCCGCCGTGTAGACGGCCGCGCCCATCCACTCGAAATAACGAACTTTGTCTCCGGCGATGCGCGGATGGATGTAGGCCGTCTGAGGAACGAAAGATGGACGTACCTCCGCGCCGGCGATTGGCTGCGCGAGATAATCCGGTGGAACGGCCCCCAGCGCCTGATAGACGTTGGACAAGTGCTTGCGGTAAAGCTCGTCGAAGTCGCGGTCGTTAGCTGAATGGTGCTCTGGCCCATACCACCAGTTCCAGTCGCTGCCTTCGGCGATCAGGATTTCGTCGAAGGCCAGCTTGCGTTGCGCTTCGCCGGCTCGCGCCGCATTCTGCGCATAGAACTCACGCGCATGATAGACATAGTCCCAAGCGCGATTATCTTCCGGCGCGCCAATCCACACATTGAAGTTGGCGTTGATCCAGGATCCCGGCACCAGCGATGTGAGCTTGCCGAAATCCTTGTGCCGCGCAATCGCCTCCGAGATGGTCACGGCCTCCAGTCCCGGCTCGTTCTGCAGCTTGTCGTAGAAGCGGCGTAGAAATTCGCGCCCGGACTTCGGGTAGTATTCCCAAGCGTTTTCCCCGTCGAGAATGATGGAGACGACCGCATCGCGGCCACGATCGAGCACCGGCCGCGCCGCATCCTTGATGCTGTTGAGCAGATGCTGCGCTGCGTCGGTTGGAGGCATTCCGGAATACACGAAGCCGATCAGGTCAGAGATGCTGTGATCGCGAAACACCATGTGCATCGCGGTCGAGCCTTTTTCGTAGCAATGGATGTTGTAGAGTTTCTCGCTCAAATGTGCTGGCATACGGCCATTGCCGTCCCGGGCGAAGAACAGCCCTGTCGTTCGGCCGAGCACACCTTCATCGGTCGCCATCCACTGAATGCCGAGACTGTGTGCGATCCCCAGCATTTCTTCCGAAACGCTTCCTTCCGAAGGCCACACTCCTTTCGGCCGCGATCCAAATATTTTTTCGTGAAGATCGAGAGCGCGGGCAAGCTGCTCGCGCGCATCTTCAGGATGTCGGAATCGATTTTGCGGAAGCGGCAATCCCGGCGATGAAACTGCGCCGGCGTTGCTGTCGCACACCAACGGCAGAATGGGATGATAGAACGGCGTCGCCGAAATCTCGATCGATCCTTTCTTCCCCGCGGCCGCGTAAGCCGGCAGCACGCGCCCGAGAAATTCACGCTCGCGGGTCATCACCAATTTCTGATCATCAAGAGAATATCCACGAGCTTTGGTAACCAGAGCGGCAATATCTTTCTCTTCGAGAAATAACTCGTCGAACCACGCGATCTGCGAAAGCACCTGCAGATCGGTGAAGTCCTGCGCCGAAAAATAGCGTTCGGCACGTTCGGGATGATCGCCATGCTCGCGGAAGCGCTGCCATAATTCCTGATAGCGCGGATAGCGTCCGATCACGTTCGTGGGATTGGCTTGAAAGAGATATTGCAGGGCGAAACGGCGCTCTTCAACAGAAAGATCTTTGGCCGGCTTGGCCGCCACGCTCAGGAAGGGATCTTGCGCGGTGCCTTCGACATAATCCTGAATCTGCACCATCAACGACGGCACCAGATTGAAGTTCTGGTGAACCTTCGGGAACTCGTCCAAGAGCTTGACCATCCCGTAGTAGTCTTTGAGCGCGTGCAAACGCGTCCAGGGAAGCCGGTATTCGCCAGTAACCAGATCTTTGTAGAACGGCTGGTGTTGATGCCACAGCAGAATGACGCGCAGTGCGGGCATGGCTGGAATGGTCAGGATAGCATGCGGATTCCTTCATCGGCTCGCTTCGAGTCCAGACCGCAACAGTTTCTTGGATCGATCGCGTTGCGGAGGTGACTCAAGCTAACCGGCGGCCAGTTGCGATCCGGCATCCTTCGCATCGGCACCCGCAGCCTTCCCCCGCACTCCAAAAACCGGGCAGCGGGCGTGCGAGACAAGGTTGTAGGCGAGCGGTCCCGGCAGATGCACTGACAGCAAGGGATGCTCCGTTCCAGGCACGGTGACGACCAGCAGCTGAGCCTTCTGCTTCTCTGCCATTCGCAGAATGGTTTCTTCCTTCGGACCGAATTCCACAAGAAATTCGGCTTGAATTCCCGGTTCACGCTCCGGCAATCGATTGACCATCAGTTCGAGCCGAAAGAACGCGTCGGCGGAGAGCCGGGTTGAGATTGGCTCCTTCCACACATCATCGACAACGTGCAGGAAAGCGAGGCGTGCCGAGTAGGCTTTCGCCAGCGCATAGGCGTATCGCATGGCGCGCCTGGATTCGTGCGAGAACTCCGCGATACAAAGAATTCGCGCGAGATGCTCTTCCGCTTGCGGAGGCGTGATCACTTCCGGTCCCACCGCAAGCACAGGAAGGCGAGCAAGCCGGAAGATTTCCTCTGCCATGGAACCGGAGAACAATTTAGATAATCCGTGCTTGCCACGCGTGCCGGTGACCATCAGGTCGATATCGTATTTTTCTGCCAATTGAGAAAGCTGCGGCAGCACGTCTCCGTGGACCAGCAAGATTTTGTAGGGAAGACCGGCGAGATTCGAGCCAGACAGAAGAGCCGAAATCTCTTTTCGAGCCTTTTGCTTCATCTTGGCCAATTCGGTTTCGCGCTCGCCCGCAGGAATGTGAGCGTACGCCTCCATTGGAATGACGTGCGCCACATACAGCATGGAGCCAAAGTGGCGCGCCATTTCGGCTGCATAAGGCAGCGCCTTGGCAGAAAACGTGGAAAAGTCGGTGGTCAGCAGGACCTTGTTGAAGCGAATCGGAACGTGATCGAATGTCTCGGGCATGACGTATGTTTCCGGCCGCACCAGCTACGCAGCCTGATTCGAACTCTGTTGCACTCCGCTTTTTTCGACCTGCGGAATGGTTGCAATGTATTGCGCGAGTGGCTCCTCCGCTCTTGGCGAAGTAATCAATATGAGACGATCGTTCGCCTCCAGCATCGTGTCAGGATGCGGCAGCAAAATCTGTTGTCCTCGCAGCACTGCGATGACTTCAAAGTCGTAGACATCCAGTGTGTGATAAAGCCAGCGTATGGTCTTCCCGCGCAGCGGGCTGTCTGGCTTGATAGCGCCCATACCGAGTTGCCGACGTCCGGGCAAATCAAAGCGAACTCTGGAACGCAGCAAGCGAAGCAAATCCAGATGCCCAAGTTCATCGGTATGGGGCAAGTTTTTCCGGCCGAGAAGGTTCATGGCCACCTGGATATGCTCCATGTAATGCGCGGGCGAATCCTCTCGCGTAGGCACCTGTGCTTCATAGAGGCTGCCGTACTTGAGGTGAGATGAAAGCCGGATCTGAAGCAGATAACTGATCATCACCGCCATTCCCGCAGGCACAAGCAAGTGATAACCACCGGCCATCTCGGTGACCATAAGCATGGTCGCGATGGGCACACGAGCAGCGGCCCCAAACACTGCGGCCATTCCCACCACGACGAAAACTGCCGGCATTTGATGCAGCAGGATGGCAAAGCAGCCACCAAGCATGGCGCCCACATAGAGTGACGGAGCGAAGACGCCGCCCGATCCGCCCGACGAGACGGTAAAAGCGAACGCGATCATCTTGGCGAAGATCAGCACCGCAAGCAGTGACAACGCGATCTTCCCCTCGATCGCCAACTGGATCCATCCATAGCCGCCGCCCAGCACCTGCGGGAACACAAGCGCGAGCAGGCCGACAGCTAATCCGCCAATGGCAGGTTTGACGTGGATCGGGACTGGCAACGCGCGAAACGCGTCGCGCAGGTAGTAGAAGACCATCGGCAGGATGGTGGCAATCAATCCCGCTCCCAGGCCGAGCGCGGCGTATGCGGCGAAATCGGAAAAGGCAGGCGTCGGAATGCGCGGAACCACAAATATGGGACGAAAGCCGACAAACACACCGTTAACCGTGTACGCCACAGCCGAGGAGAGCATGGTGTAGAGCAGGGCTCCCGACTCGAACTCCATGGCTCCGTAGAGAACCTCAATTGCGAAGACGCCGGTTCCCATCGGCGTGCGAAAGATCGCTGACAAACCAGCCGCCATGCCGGCCAGGAGGAGCACCTGGCGATCGCGCTCCGGCCGATGTGTCAGGCGGGCATAGAGCGATCCCACCGCGGCCGCAATTAATGCAATGGGACCTTCGCGTCCGGCCGATCCGCCCGAGCCGATCGTAATGGCGGAGGCGACCATCTTGATGGGACCGACTCGTGGCCGGATGATTCCTTCCTTGCGATGGAAGGCGTCGACCGCGGTATCAGTGCCGTGGCCCTCTGCTTCCGGCGCAAAGCTGTACACCAGCCATCCAGAGAGGAAACCTCCGAGCGTAGTAACTAGTGGAATGAGCCAGAGCCCGTGGGGACCGATGATTTGATGGGGCTCACCGCCCTTCGCAAGCGGGACCGAGTATCCCGCCATCCGATAGAGGAAGATCTTGTTGCAAACTCCAAGCATCCACATGAACAGCCGTGCGGCTGCTGCCCCGATGACGCCCATAAAGGCCGCCTCGAGCAATAGTCGGGGCTTGCCTCCGCCGGTCACGCCGTGGTGCCTATCCGCCAATCTCAACCACGCAGTCTGCTGCGATCACAACACCCGCATCCTGCTTCTATGATGAGTCACGAATTGAAAAGGTGGGCAGGACTTCGGCAATGTCACGTAGACAGTTACAGATGCGTGCAGGTCCGTTAAAATAATATTCGACCATGAGCCCCGAATCCACACTCACGGAACCGCAACTGCTCAGCGATCACGACCTCTATCTTTACAACGAGGGCAGCCACTATCGCATTTACGACAAGATGGGAGCGCATCCCGCTTCGCATGAAGGCCGGGCAGGAACGATCTTCAGCGTGTGGGCACCGAATGCGCGCTCGGTTTCGGTGGTCGGCAGTTTCAACGCATGGGATCCGAAAAAGCACTATCTGAATCCGCGGGCATCATCGGGAATCTGGGAGGGCTTTATTCCGGGCGCGGAAAAGGGCGCGCTGTACAAATATCACATCGAATCGCAGCATCACGGGTATCGCATAGACAAGACCGACCCGGTTGGCTTTCTGTGCGAGAAGCCGCCGCGCACCGCGTCGGTAGTTTGGGACCTGGAATATCAGTGGAAGGATCAGGAGTGGATGCAAAAGCGGGCGGAGCGCAACTCCCTGCGCGCGCCCCAATCGATTTATGAAGTGCATCTTGGCTCGTGGATGCGTGTGCCGGAAGAGCATAGTCGCCCATTGACGTATCGCGAAACCGCGCCGCGATTGGCCGAGTACGTCGGGCAAATGGGGTTCACCCACGTCGAATTCCTGCCCGTGATGGAGCACCCTTTTTACGGTTCGTGGGGATATCAAACGACTGGATACTTCGCGCCCACCTCGCGCTATGGCGCGCCGCAGGATTTCATGTACCTGGTCGACTACCTGCACCAGCATGGCATCGGTGTGATTCTCGATTGGGTGCCGTCGCACTTCCCTTCCGATGGACATGGGCTGGCATATTTTGACGGCACGCATCTCTACGAGCACGCCGACTCGCGGCAGGGATTTCATCCGGACTGGAAGACGCACATCTTCAACTACGGGCGAGCCGAGGTGCGCAGCTTCCTGATGTCGAGCGCCATGTTCTGGTTCGACCGCTATCACGTGGACGGCCTGCGGGTGGATGCGGTCGCTTCCATGCTCTATCTCGATTATTCGCGCAAACAAGGGGAATGGATCCCTAACAAGTACGGTGGCCGCGAGAATCTGGAGGCAATCGATTTTTTGCGGCGTTTCAATCAGGAATCGTACAAGGAACATCCTGAGATTCAGACTATCGCCGAGGAGTCGACGGCATGGCCCATGGTTTCAAAGCCGGTCTATGTCGGCGGGCTTGGGTTTGGCGAGAAGTGGGACATGGGATGGATGCACGACACGTTGAAGTATTTCCAGCAAGATCCCATCCACCGCAAGTATCACCACAATCAGCTTACGTTCCGCATGCTGTATTCGTGGCATGAGAATTTCGTGCTGCCGCTTTCCCATGACGAAGTTGTGCACGGCAAGGGATCGCTGATCGGCAAAATGCCTGGGGACGAATGGCAGAAGTTCGCCAATTTGCGACTGCTGTTCGGCTACATGTATGCGCAACCGGGGAAGAAACTGATTTTCATGGGCGGCGAATTTGGCCAGGTACGGGAGTGGACGCACGACAGCAGCCTGGAATGGCACGTGCTGCAATATCAGGTGCATCGCGGCGTGCAGGCATGGATGGAGCAACTGAACCGGTTCTATCGAAATGAACCGGCCATGCATGTATTTGATAACGATCCCGTGGGATTTGAATGGGTCGACGTTAACGATAACGCCAACAGCACGATTTCGCTGATCCGGAAGAGCGAGTCTCCGCGCGACACGATTCTGGTGGCGTGCAACTTCACGCCCGTGCCGCGTCTGCAGTATCGCGTCGGCGTCCCGCACGGCGGCTATTGGCGCGAGATGCTCAATAGCGACGCCCGCGAGTATGCCGGCAGCGGTATGGGCAATATGGGAGGAGTGGAGGCCGAGGCAGTTCCGCAACATGGCCGCCCGTTTTCAGTGAAATTGACTTTGCCGCCGCTGACCGCACTGTTCCTGAAGGCAGGATAGCTCTCGTGCTATCCTCGCCATAAGCGCGTTTCATGCGGATTCTGACCCGCTATATTCTGCACGAGGTCACGGCGCACGCCGCCATCGGCGCCGCCGTATTCACGTTTGTCCTGTTCACGCGCGACCTGGGACACATTCTCGAACTGGTGGTGCGGGCCAGCGCTCCCCTGCCCAGCGTAGCCGAAATCTTCTTCTACACGCTGCCACTCGCCTTCACTTACACCATTCCCATGAGCGTGCTGGTCGGCATCCTGATCGGATTGAGCCGGCTCGCCGCCGATTCCGAGATCACAGCCATGCGGGCTAGCGGCATGGGCGTATGGAACTTTTTGCGCGTGCTCTCGATTTTCGTAGTCGGGGCCTGGCTGTTGGCGCTGGCGAATGGACTGTATATCGCGCCACGTTCGCAGGCTGCTCTCGCTCATCTCGAAGATCGCCTGAAAGGATCGCAGGTTTCGTTTGAAGTGCAGCCGCGCGTCTTCTACGAGGGATTTCCGAAATATGTGTTGTACGTGCAAGACGTGAAGAGTGCCGAAGGCGCCGCCATCTGGAAAGACGTCTTCATGGCCGACATCACCGATGCCGGCAATCCCAAAATCACTTTGGCCAAGGAAGGTATCGTAGTCAGCGAGGGCAAGGACCGGCTGCATCTACACCTGATTGACGGCTCGGCGCACGAGACCGATCCCAAGGATCCGAATCACTACCAGATTTCAACCTTCCAGCAGACCGATATCCCGATCGATCTGCCTTCGAGCGAAAATAAGGCCGACCAATCTTTTCCCGCCGCATTGATGGACACGGGCGCTCTGCGCGCCAAAGCCGCACACTCGGATCCGGTTTCAGCACGCTGGTATCTGATCGAGTTTCATCGCCGCTTTGCGCTGCCCACAGCGTGTATCGTGCTGGCGCTGGTGGGCATTCCACTAGGCCTATCGTCGAAGAAGAGCGGCAAGTCGGGCGGCTTCGTGCTGACGATTCTGCTCGTCTTCGCTTATTACGTGGTCTCGCTAATTGGAGTCTCGCTGGCGCGACAAGGGCAGGTGTCGCCATGGTTCGGCGCGTGGATGGCGGATTTTGCCTTTCTCGCCCTCGGTCTGTTTCTTCTCATTCGTTCGGAGAAACGGCCATTCGAACTGGGCTCTCTGCGCGGAGCACGAAAATCGACCGTAGCCCTCAAGCCGCAATTCGGGATTCGCGGCCGCGAGAACGCCTTCGAGCGCGCTTCATCGCGGCATCGTCTATTCAGCGCCAGCTTCCCAACCTTGCTCGACGACTATGTTCTGCGCGACTTCTTCGTCTATCTGGGAATGATCCTGTCGACCTTCCTAGTGCTGGTGCTGGTATTCACGCTATTCGAATTGCTCGGCGATATTTTACGGAACCAGGTTCCGGCCAAAGTTGTCGCCGAATATCTGCTCAATGTCACGCCTTATCTGCTCTACAACATCGCTCCTCTGGTCATGCTACTGACTGTCCTCGTAACGTTCGGATTGATGCAACGGTCGAACGAAATCACCGCGATTAAGGCGACCGGAACGAGTATCTATCGCATCGTGATTCCGGTCGTAGCCGCCGCTGCAGTATTGGCGACAGGCCTTTTTTTCGCCGATCAGTTCTATCTGCCACACACCAACAAGCGGCAGGAAGCCTTGCACAACCTGATCAAAGGCAAGCCGCCGCAGACGTATCTGCGGCCTGACCGCAAGTGGATTTTCGGCGAGAACAACGACATTTACTACTACCAGTTCTTCGATCCCGACCAGGATCAGTTCGGCAATATCACCGTCTTCGAACTGGACCGCAAGAATTTCACGATCACGCGCCGGATCCACGCCGATCGCGCGCATTGGGCCTACAGCCTGAATCGCTGGATTTATGAGAAGGGATGGGACCGCGAACTCAAAGTGTCGGCAATTGAGAGCTATCATCCTTTCGAAGTGGCGACATTTTCGGATCTGCCCGAGCAGCCGTCGTACTTCAAAAAGGAAATCAAGCAGTACAGCGAGATGAACTATGAAGAACTGCGACGCTACATCCACGATATGCAGCAGAGCGGATTTGACGTAGTGCGGTTGCGCGTGCAGTTGAACAAGAAGCTGTCTTATCCGCTGATCACGCTGATCATGGCGATACTGGCGATTCCCTTTGCGCTTTCGACGGGAAAGAAAGGCGCGATCACCGGCGTTGCCGTTGCGGTGAGCATTGCGGTGTTCTACACGGTAGTTTCGCGGCTATTCGAAGCGATGGGGGATATCAGCCAGCTTCCGCCCGCGCTGGCAGCTTGGTCCCCGGATCTGATCTTTGTTCTCGTCGGCGGATATTTGATTTTGAAGGTACCGACGTGAGGATGCGCAACCGTAATGCAACATTCTCGTGAAGGAGAATGTTGAAAGTAGAAAGTCCCTCCACTCCGCTGGGCATTCGGCTCGCTTCGGTCGGGATGACAATGTGATTCAGCAAACCCCAGGAATGGATTCCTACTTTACGGCCACACCCCAGGGATAGTTGTCGGTCGTGATCGGCAATTGGGGAGACAGGCCTCCCGTGGCAGGAGCAATCGCGAACTGCGAAACTGTTCCCGCGATGAAATCAGTGACGAACATCCAGTTGTCATCGCGGCGGATGACGATCGTAGTCGGACGTACTCCGGTCGCCACGGTGGCCGGATTCAGAGCCTTCAAACTTCCAGTGACCGAGCTTATCTGGAATGGCGAAATCGTATTCGAGTTCGAATCCAGCACATACAAATAGTTTCCATAGACGTCGACGACTAACTGCGTCGGTCCTTCCCCGCCATTGGCGAGGGTGAAACCCGTACTTCCGGCAGGGTTAAGAATGGGAAACATCTGACCGTTATTGGTGGTACAGGGTGGCCCCAATTGGTTCGTTGTCGTGCCGGTACAAATCTTGTACCCGTATACATTGTTCGAAATGTTGTTTGCTACGTACACGTAGCGCGAACAAGGGTCGACCGTAACCCCCATGGGCGTGGAACCGGCGGTTGTGTATACCGGCGCGGAAAATCCCGGGGGATTACCCAGCGCACCAGTCGACGTGTTCACCTGAAATTCCCAAACTCCACCGATGAGGTTGGAATCCACCGCGTAAAGATATTCCGAAGTCGGAAACGGGCTCGGCGGAGAACAAACCGACTGTGCCTGTCCAAACAGAGCTGGCGGAGGCACCATCGGAGTCGTCGCCAGAGTCACGATGTTTACGGGAGGCCGCGAGCAATTGTTCGGGGGAGTAAACGGCGATCCAGTAACTTCGGTCAGGCTGCCACCCGATCCAATCGAGAAAACTGATATCGCGCCGGGAATGCCGTTGCCGCTGCCGTCGGCCGTGGAGCTATCCGCCACATAAAGGAACTTACCCGAAGTATCCATCACCAGAATGCTCGGGACAACAGCTACGGACTCAGCGCTCGGCGATATAGAACCGTCAATGCAGGGTTGCAGTGAAAGTGGGGCCAGGGGAATGAGTGAGCCCACCTGAGAAACCGCTCCATTGGAGTTGATCTTGTAAGCCAGAATTCCGGTCGGCGTACTTGTCGCACCGCAGGGCCCCCCTGGCTGGTTTCCGAGCAGAATCATGTAGGCGTAATTGCCAGCCGGGTCAGTGACGATCGAGGATGGGATTCCGTTCAACACACAAGTGTTATAGGCCGTATCGTAGGGCGGATTCTGGTTCGCCTGAACGTGCCCGCTGCCCAGGCTGAAACTGAAGGTCTCAACCAGACTGGAATACTGACTGGTCACCAATACCAGACCGTCGGTGGAAGAGTTATAGATGGTGCCACAAGCTACCAGAAATGCGATCGCTACCAGCACTGCCAAGCCCAGCAACCACGCCCATAATTTCGACATTCTAGGAAGCTTCTCCAATCGAGACTGTGGAATTTGCACACGCCTGCGCCCCGGCGGCCGGGTCACTCACAAGAATGAGGGAAAAATGTCAATCCATGTATGTATCAGGAAAGCGCGGGAAGAGCAAACTCCCGCACCGACTCATTGGAACCCGAACGAGACAACGGAGTTGCCTATGATGTTTTGGAGCCCCGTGCTACGCTTCGGTGGTCGAAACGACCGGCTCCGGCAGCTTGCGAATGCCTCGCCCGTTGAGCGGCAGTCGGATTTCCACCCGCAAGCCGCCGCCAGAACGATTTGAGGCGTACACCCTCCCTCCGTGGAAACGGACCGCCCGTTCGGTGATGGTCAGACCGAGACCGGTGCCTCCGGTCAGCCGACCGCGCGAGTCGTCGACGCGGTAAAAGGGCTGGAACATTTTGCTCAAAGCATCGGGAGGAACTCCCGGCCCGCTGTCGCTGATTTGAATCACAGCTTCCCGCCCACTCTGGTTTTCGCTGCTGCTGAGTTCGATTTCAACGGCGGTTCCTTCTTGCGTGTAGCGAATGGCGTTGCGCACGACGTTTTCCACAGCGCTGTGCAGCAGCGAGGCAATTCCCCGAACCTCCCAATCGCCCTCGGGAATAGTGGCATGCACGTGGCAATGACGAGCCTGGGCTTCAAATTCGGCGTCTTCTGCCACATTGAGCACCAGCTCGTCGAGCGGAACGGGAGTCTGGGGGACGCGCTGCTCGCCATCCTCCAACCGGGCCAAGGTGAGAATGCGGCCGATCAATTCGTTCAAGCGGCCAGCCTCGAGCTCGATGCGCTCCAGCATTTCGATGCTTTCAGGTCCGGACCGCTGCCGGGCCAGACCAAGAGCAACGCTCAGCCGCGCCAGCGGAGAACGCAATTCATGAGAAATATCGTTGAGCAGGCGCGACTGTGCTTTCACCAAAATTTCAAGCCGCTCGGCCATGGCGTCAAAATCGCGCATAAGGCCGCTGATTTCGTCGCGTCGGTTGCTTACCGGAGCCCCACTTCGCGCCGTCAGGTCGCCAGCGGCCAACTGGCGCGTGGCCGTGCGCAAGCGCACGATGGGCTTGGTCATGAACCAGGAGAGCAGGTAGCAAACGAATCCTGAACAAACCACCGCGACGATCAGCCAGCGCGACGGCATGCCGCGTGGTCCCAGGAAGACACGGGGCCCCGGCGGCATTCCCATCACCAGTGTATAGCGGTGTAATCCATCGGAAGAGGCGCGCGAATCGCGCTGCACCGGCGGTGCGGGAATCAGAAAGCCATCACGCGGGGCGCGCGGCGCGCCCTCGGCCACGCGGATCGCCCAATCGGGCGGGGTTCGATGAGAAAGTTCGGTTCCCTGTTCATTGAAGAGATAGGCGCGGACGTGCTGCGTATGATCGAGTTCGTCCATGTACTTGCGCAATTCGGTGTCGCCGCCTTGCTCGTAGGCATTGACGGCGTCATTGAGCGCCGTAGTCCGCAAAGCTTCCCAGGTGGAACTCCTGGGGCGAAGCGCCAGTGTGACTAACACTACGAAAACGATGATCAGCGCCTGCGCCAGCCAGAACGAAAGAAAGATCCGGAGAAAGAGACTCTTCATAGCCGACCCTTAGGCCTTCGATTTCTCCCGCGGCCGGGCAAAAATATAACCGACACCACGCACCGTCTTGATGTGTTCGTCGTTTTCGGTGTCTCCCAGCTTTTTTCGCACCTTGCTGATATGCATGTCAATGCTGCGATCGAAGGGCGAGAACTTGCGGCTGAGGACGGCATTCACCAAACGCTCGCGCGGCACGACCCGGCCGGCTTCGCGCAACAGAACTTCCAACAAATTGAATTCGACGGAAGTTAAATCTACCGGC
This sequence comes from Verrucomicrobiia bacterium, assembly GCA_035523795.1. Classification (GTDB taxonomy): domain Bacteria; phylum Acidobacteriota; class Terriglobia; order Terriglobales; family Acidobacteriaceae; genus Sulfotelmatobacter. Next base: position 25,239 of record DATKQB010000152.1, read on the forward strand.
TTGCCGTCGAGGCGCACGGTGCGCGATGCGGGATCTAGTTCGACTTCTCCCACTCGCACGATATCCGGCGCAGGCGGTGAAGGGCTGCCATCGGCGCGAGTACGGCGTAGAATCGCCCGAATCCGCGCTACCAGTTCACGAGGATTGAACGGCTTGGGAAGATAATCGTCGGCGCCGATCTCCAGACCGACGATGCGGTCGACGTCTTCTCCGCGGGCGGTCAACAGCAAAACCGGAAGGCGCGAGGTGGCACGGATTCTGCGCAAAACTTCAAATCCATTGATACCGGGCAGCATCACATCGAGCACCACCAGGAGATATTCCCCGGCGGTGGATTTCTTTAAGCCGCTTTCGCCATCATGGACGCATTCGACGCTGAAGCCTTCGGCTTGCAGATATTCCACCACCAGGTGGCACAACTCGACATCATCGTCGATGACCAGAATCCGTTCCATTCGCCCTTTCATTGTGCATCATACGCAAAAAGCGGGGTGGTAAAGAATTGTCAAATGGGACCAGTGCTTTGACATCCAATGCAAGCGAGGCTATTTCGCTTTGACAAAACTTTACTCGGTTTGACCGACTTTTTACCGCCATTCCGCCTCAAATGGTGTTTCCATAGTTGTACAAAAATTACCGGACCCCTTGGGTCAGAAATTAGGAGTAACCATGAAGACTTTTCGTTATCGTTTGTTTGTAGCTGCGCTTGCCGTAATGCTGGCCACAGCTCTCGGTAATGCTCAGAGCGCGGAAGATGCGCCACCACCGCCTCCAGGGCCCGGCTTTGAGATGGGTCACATGATTCATTTCTGGGCCAAGAAGCTCAATTTGACCGATGACCAGCAGACGCAAATGAAAGCGGTACTGCAAAAGGAACGCCCCAATCTTAAGCCGCTGATGCAACAGGAGCACCAGATTGATACACAGCTGCGTCAATACGTGGAGGGCACATACGATGCGGCCAAGGTGCAGGCGTTAGCTGCCCAAAAAGCCCCGATCGATACTCAACTTACTGTCGCCCGGACACGCATCATGAATGAGATGTATCAACTGCTTACTCCGGATCAGCAGGCCCAGGTGAAGCAGATGGAGGCGGAACATCAGGCCCGTATGCAACAACATATGCAGCAAGGTGCTGCCACCCCTCCGGAAGAGTAGGATCGGCTACGCCAACGAGCATTTTGAGGCAGATTGCCTAGGCAAGCGACAGGCCTTTGATGGATGGCGCGGGGACAGCCGCGGACTCGCGCCATCAACTACCAGAATTTTTCCACAGTTCTCCTTATTTTTGTACACCAATGACTGTATTGCTGGCATCTAATCCAGCAGTTAGCTTACCTACATACCCTAGGGATTCTGAAGCTAGAGCGGTACGGAGTTTTAAGTATGCACACCAACGCAATGCACCCGGCGAAGAAAGATTGGAAGGACTTGTATTTTGCGGCATTACTCGAAGGGAATGTTGAACGCGTTCCCGCGCTTATCTTCAACGCCGAGCAAGCCATCGTGGACCGCGCCCGCGAATTGTTTAGCACCCAGGGGGATCATGTCCAAGAAGAAGAGGCTCTGGATGACGCCCTTTATGCCCTCCACGCTTTGAAGAGCTGCATCGAAGTGCACGGCCGGTTCGCGGAAGCAGCGTAGGCCTTCTGCCATTCGTAAGAATTCCAGCAAATTCTGCAAAAAGGATTTTGCAACCGTAAGCAGCCGTTCCTTTTTGCGCATTCGCCCATCTGATCAATTGCTGAGCCCTGCCTGCTAGAATTTCATCTATCAGATCTGCATGTTTGCAAAGAGCCTGCGCCCACTGCTGCCCTACTTAGAACGCTACCGCTGGGGCTACCTCGGCGGGACGCTGTGCGTTCTGCTGACCAATGGGATCTGGATCCTCTTTCCGCTGGTGCTTGGCCGGGCAGCCGAGGATCTCCATCTAGGGGTAACCCGGCACAAGCTGCTGGTCTATGCAGGCATTCTGCTGGGGATAGCGGTCAGCAAAGGCATTTTCCAGTTCCTTACGCGGTGGGTGGTCATTGGCATCTCGCGGGATATTGAGTTCGACCTGCGCAACGATCTTTTCGCCAAGCTGGAGAGCCTTTCTTACTCCTATTACCAGCGCCATCGAACCGGCGATATTATGGCGCGCGCGACCAATGATCTGAACGCCGTGCGCATGCTGCTCGGACCGGCGATCATGTATTCGGCAAACACGCTGGTCTATACGGCGGGAGCGCTGTCGTTCATGATCGCCATCAGCCCCAGATTGACACTCTATACGTTTCTCCCCCTCCCGCTGATCAGCGTCATCATTCAATCGTTTGGACGAAAGATTCACGATCGCTTCGAGCGCATCCAGGCGATGTTCTCCGACATTTCGGCGCGGGCGCAGGAGAATTTTTCGGGTGCGCGGCTGATCCGCGCTTATGTGCAGGAAGAAGCGGAAATCCGCACGTTTGAGCGGGACAATCAGGAATACATCCGCCGCAGCCTGAAGCTGGTGCGGCTGATGGGCATGCTCTGGCCAACGCTGGAATTGATGCTTGGCTGCGCCGTGGTGCTCGTGCTGTGGCTGGGCGGACGCGAGGTGCTCGCCGGCCGGATCGACATCGGAAAGTTCGTTTCGTTCAGCACGTACATGATGCAACTGACCTGGCCGATCATCGCGCTGGGATGGGTGATCAACATCTTTCAGCGGGGCACCGCATCACTGGGGCGGATCAACGAGATCATGCACCAAGAGCCGGACATCAAAAATGCGGTCGGCGCGATCGACCACGAGATCGACGGCGAAATTGAATTTCGGGGACTCAATTTCAGCTATGACAGCAAGCAGGTGCTGCATGATGTCAATCTGCGCATCCCAGCCGGAACCAGCTTAGCGATTGTGGGACCGACAGGATCGGGCAAGACAACGCTGGTGGATCTCATCCCCCGTATTTACGACGCACAGCCTGGAATGGTTCTGATCGACGGGCGTCCGGTCCGGGAATATACGCTGGTTTCTCTTCGCAAGAACATCGGCTTCGTTCCCCAGGAAACCTTTCTGTTTAGCGATCGCATCCGCGAAAACATTGCGCTGGGCGTCGACTCGGCGACAGATACGGCAATTCATGACGCGGCCTCGGCGGCCAACATTGCTGCCGACATCGAAAGCTTTCCAGAAAGCTACGAAACGCTGGTGGGCGAGCGCGGCCTCACCCTCTCTGGAGGGCAGAAACAGCGGACCGCCATTGCCCGAGCGCTCATTCGCAATCCCAAAATCCTAATCCTTGACGATGCGCTCTCCAGCGTGGACACCCACACGGAAGACAAGATTCTCAATGATCTGCGCGATGTCATGCGCGGACGCACGACCATCTTCATCTCTCATCGCGTCTCGACCGTCCGCAACGCAGACCGCATCGCCGTGCTCCATGGCGGAAGCGTGGTCGAACTCGGCTCCCATGACGAACTGCTCGCCTTGAACGGTTACTACACCGACCTGTATAACAAACAACTGCTGGAAGAAGAGCTGGCCGAAGTCTAGCTATTGCGGCCGTTCCATTCTGACAGAGCGCCCATCTGTGCCTGCTGGGTAAGAATTGTTTTTCTGAACTTGGCAGTCGCTGTTTGATAAAGAAGTCGTGGTTCGCGAGCAGCGCAACCTCATATGAAAATTGAAGCCATCACTCTGCGCGAAATTCACATGCCTCTCGTCCATTTTTTTGAGACGAGCTTTGGCCGTACCTACAACCGCAGCATTCTCCTCGTCACCGTGCATTGCGAAGGCGTTGATGGATGGGGAGAATGCGTGGTCGGCGAAGATCCTTACTACAGCAGCGAATGGATGGAAAGCGCCTGGCCAACGCTGACGAAATACCTGATCCCCGCGCTCCTGGGAAAGAAGATCGAATCCGGCCGCGAATGTCCGATGCTGCTTCAAAAAGTGCGCGGACACCGCATGGCGAAAGGTGGCCTGGAGAACGCACTCTGGGATGCGGAGGCCACGCAGAAACAGCAGCCGCTCTGGAAGCTGCTGGGCGGCCAGAGGCGTGAAATCGCCTGCGGGGTTTCGATTGGAATCCAGGACGCGGTCGAGCAATTACTCGGGAAAATCGAGACCGAGCTGGCGGCCGGATATCGACGGATTAAAGTGAAAATCAAGCCGGGGTGGGACGTAAATGTGCTGGAGCGTATCCGCTCGCGTTGGGCGGATATCACGCTGAGTTGCGATGCGAATTCCGCGTACACGCTCGATCAGATTGAGCACCTGCGCAAGCTGGATCAATTCAACCTTCTGATGATCGAGCAGCCGCTATGGAACGACGACATCTACTACCACGCGCGGCTGCAAAAGGAATTACGAACCGCGATTTGCCTCGACGAATCGATCGTGAATGCCCGTACCGCCGCTGCTGCTGTGGAAACGGGTGCCTGCCGGATCATCAATATTAAAGTGGGCCGCGTGGGCGGGTTCAGCGAAGCGATTGCGGTGCACGATGTCTGCCGGGCCAACAAGGTTCCGGTCTGGTGCGGCGGAATGCTCGAAACGGGCATTGGGCGCGCTCACAACATTGCGCTCTCGACGCTTGAGAATTTCAGCCTGCCCGGAGACGTTTCGGCTTCGAAGCGTTACTGGAAGGAAGACATCATCGAACCGGAAGTCGAAGTCTCGGCGCAAGGAATGATCGCCATCAGTGATCAAGCGGGCCGCGGCTATCGCGTAAAGCCGGATTTGATTGAAAAATTGACGGTGCGCAAGGAAACGCTGCGAGCAAAATAGTTCCTTCTTCGAGACGGAGGCTTGCAGCTCACGTCTGTTACTTGTATGTCCGCGCTTCTCGCGGAGTGATGCCAAGGAAGTATTCAGGAGGGTTTTGATGGACAGCACGCAGGTTTTACCGATTGTGATTGCTGTGATTGCCGGCATTTTTGTGGTGGGCACGATCTTCAGCGGATTCTTTCAGGTGCAGACGGCTGAAGCTGTGGTGGTGCAGCGCATGGGCAAATTCCAGCGCGTGGCTGGAGCCGGCATCAACTTCAAAATGCCGTGGCTGGACCAGATTGCGGGCCGGATCGACCTGCGCGTGCAGCAGCTCGCGCTCGACGTAGAGACGAAGACCAAGGACAACGTATTCGTAAAGATGCCGGTCTCCGTGCAATATCACGTGATTGCCGACAAGGTGTACGAGGCGTTCTACAAGCTGGCCAATCCGCGGCAGCAGATCTCGTCGTACGTTTTCAACGTGATCCTTGGCCACGTCCCCAAGATGAATCTCGACGATGCATTTTTGCAGCAGTCCGATATTGCGATCGCCATCAAAGAGGGGCTTGATGACGTCATGAAGACCTACGGCTATGCCATTGACCAGGCGCTGGTCACAGACATCCAGCCGGACGACAAAGTAAAGGCCGCCATGAACGAGATCAATGCTGCGCAGCGAGAGCAGGTTGCCGCTACCGCACGGGGCGAGGCCGAAAAGATTCTGAAAGTGAAGCAGGCCGAGGCTGAAGCGGAAAGCAAAGCGCTGCAGGGTCAAGGCATCGCCAATCAACGGAAGGCCATTATCGAAGGGCTGAAAGATTCGGTGGAAGCATTCTCAAAAGCGGTGGAAGGGTCGGCGCCCAAGGACGTTATGATGCTAGTACTGATGACACAGTATCTCGATACCATGAAGGAAATCGGGACCAATGACCGAAGCAATACGATCCTCATGTCGCATTCTCCAGGAGCGGTCACGGATCTATTTCAGCAAATGCAGGATGCGATCCTGATCGGGCAAAAAGTTGCAAACCCGGGAGCCTAAGCATTGTTCAACGCGCGTGCAAGTCAGGGAACGAAGCGTAGCTTGGCCGATCCCAGGACGCTTTATTCGCAAAAGACTCGCACCTTTACCTTGGAGTGGGCGTCGTTCTGATCGACGTCCACTGACAAATCATTCAATTGCTCGACCAGTTCCTGCAGGTTGTCGGGCTTGATTTGCGACAAATCGAACGGAATTCCCTTCTCATGCATAGCCTGATTCGCCCGGTGTAGGGCTTGCGGCGGAACGAGGCCCGCCAGTTTCACGCCCGCGCGCAGCAACTGCATCGGAATCCGCACGTTCACTTTGGTAGGCCCTTCTCTGTCTCCATGGTCTTCAGAGTCGACCTGCACACGAAGATATTTCGGGTTCGTCTTGGATTGGGAAGATTCGGGTTCGGCCGATTTCGAGGCTGGCGTTTCGATAGCGGAAAGCAGGCGTTCCGCTTCATCGGCGGTGATCTTGCCTTCGGCGAGCATCTGCAGAATCTGACGGCGTTGTTCGTTCATGGGTTTTCCTCCTCAACGGCAAAGGCCGCGGATTCACTTTCGTTCCTCGCGGCGCGGCTTGAAGGTGCGCCCCTTCAAAATCTTCGGCACCACCCGAAGCCGCGACCTTTCAAACCCTGTTCGGCGCGTTATAAGCCGCACGCAGCAAAACAGCTACAGAATATGAAATGACATTCCTGCGCTGGGATGGTCGAAGTCGAATTCGGCTTGTCTGAGTGCGCTCAGAATTTGCCATACCACAGCGAATCCGCGGAATGGATTCACGCGGCACGCCAGGCAGGCGATGAAGATTAATGGCGACAACACAATGGCTAGCGGCAACAGTAGAAGCCAGATGAGAAATAGCGGAATCCAGAGTCGGAAGGTGCGGCTTTGCTCATTCCGCAGGCTGACAACGGCAACGAACGGGATCATTGCAGGGCCTCCATCTCGCGGATCGCATCTTCCGCGTTGATTTCTCCTTTGTGCAGCCGGTTGAGAATTTCGGCCTTCGAGGGCGTGGGATTGGTTTCGATGAACTCCAGACTATCCGCAATGCGGGTCAGCCGCGACTTGATGGTCGGATAGCTGACACCGAAGACGCGCTCCATTTCCTTGATTGAGCCATGGGAGCGAATAAAGGCCGTAACGAAGATCTGGTCGTTCATGGTGAGCCGGGCGAGTTGGGGAAGTTCGAAGCGGCCCTCGATGGCGATGTCTTTATCGGCCAGCCGAACGCGCTCGACCACAATTGGCTGCCCCTGAGTGAGGCGGGTTAGCTCTTGCCAGTCGGCGGGTTTTTGATCGGGAAACATAGTGCTCATCAACTTTCATTAGATTTATATGTCTATAAATTAATTTTTGTCAATATAAAACTTAATAAACGTTATAATCCAATGGCAATGCCATGAAGTTTTGTCACCGATCCCCGGTGCTTTCCAGTTATTGAAACTATCGTTTCATTTATAGTAGCCTTCCTATATGAGCCGCCCTGTTGACGAGCGTCGCCCGGAAGAGCTCTGCGACGCCATTGTGCATTACCTGACGGGACACGGTCTGGCGAACCTCTCTTTGCGACCGCTGGCGAAAGCGGTGGGGTCGAGCCCGCGCGGACTGCTCTACCACTTCGGGTCGAAAGAGAAGATGGTGGTGCAGGTGCTCGCCGAGATCCGGCGACGCCAGCGCGCGAGCTTCGACGGGATTGAAGGGGCGACAATCTCCGAGACTTGCTGGAACGTTTGGAAGCAGATCAGTTCGCCGGAGTCGGAGCCGTTGTTTCGTCTGTTCTTCGAAGCTTATGGCTTGGCGCTTACGAATCCCACTCTATACCACACATTCCTGCACGATACCGTCGACGTTTGGCTGAAGGACATTGCTCAGCCGCTGGTCCATGAGGATGTCGACCGCGAAGATGCGCGGGCCTTTGCATCCGTGGTGCTGGCAGGCTTGCGCGGTTTCATTCTCGATTACTGCACGACACAAGACCGGGAACGCCTCGACCGTGCCGTCCGCTTATGGGCGGCCGGCTTGGATGCGATGCTGCCCGGGAAGGAACTGGATTGAAATTGGCGATGATTCTACAAAACACGAGATGTCCTCAGCGGCAGTTTGGGCGCGCAATCGCGATGATGTTTGGAACTTTTCTCTTCTTGCTGAATCCTTTGCGAGGATCGTGCCAACTTGCGCCCGGCTCCATGGGAGTGCATTGGGACGAAGGCTCGCTCAATTGCAACGCATATTCCGGGCCACCGCTGCAGGTGCATGCCTACAATTCGCAGACTTACATTCTGCGGGAAAACCTGTGCGCCACGTTCGAGGCCCCCTTCATGTATCTGCTGATTGGATCGACAAAAGCATTACTCATCGACACCGGCGATGTTGCTGATTCGAAGCAGATGCCCTTAGCCGCTACCGTTATGCAACTCTTGCCGACCAGTCGCGAAGCCAAGATTCCCTTACTCGTAGTTCATACGCATCGCCACTTGGATCATCGGGCGGGCGACGGACAGTTCGCGAATGTTGCCAATGTGCAGGTGGCCGGATATGACCTCGCGAGCGTGAAAAAGTTCTATGGATTTTCCGATTGGCCGAACGGCACTGCGGTAATCAATTTGGGCGACCGGCAAGTCGACGTCATACCCACGCCCGGGCACAACGAAACAGAAGTATCGTTCTACGACAGAAACACGGGACTGCTGTTTTCCGGCGACTTTCTGCTCGCGGCGCGGCTTCTGGTCGACGATTCGAAGGCGTACTCCGCGAGTGCGGAACGAATGGCAAATTTCGTGCGATACCGGCCTGTGAGTTATGTCCTGGGCGGACACATCGAGAAGGATGCGAATGGGAATTTGTTTCCATGGCAATCGCAATATCATCCGCACGAGCACCAGTTGCAACTGAGCAAACAGGAGGTGATGGCACTGCCGGAAGCATTCCATCATTTCAACGGCCTTTACAGTGAGGTCGGTCCATTCGTATTCATGGACTCGATGCGAATCCTCGCTGTTTGCGGAATTTTCATTCTCATTGTTCTGGTGGTGATCGTGTCGATGTTGGTCCGATTTGTGCGGCGAAGGCAAGCATCGAGTCGCCAGCAAATCGCGCGGAGAGATAGCCTGGAGAGTAACTCAGCCTGAAACCGTGGATTGACCCCGATCATCTAATAAATTGACTTCCTTCCGGCTGAAACCTAGTCTGGAGGTAGTTCTTTGTAAGGCCAATCCCATCAGTGGGGGCGTCACGGCTTCGACGGAGATGCTTGCGGCCAAGAGGCATGCCGGGGGGCACACACCCGTAATCGTGGGCAAAATGATAATTGCCAATCAACAGATGGCATACGCAGCCTAATTAGTTAGGCAGCCGTCCCAGGAGGCTTTGCTCGTGGGCCTCCAAAGGACGTCGAACAGCGAGCTGCTCTTCTCATCTACGTCTGGGGTGAGAGGCTAAGACCACAGGCTAGCGGAACTCGTTTCTTGTCCGTTCTGAGCGCGGGCCGCGAACGTCCTCGGGTAATGCCGAGGGCATGAACGTGACTACGCATGTAGACTCTTGACCAGTAACATTTTCGGACGCGGGTTC
>DATKQB010000153.1:0-13644 GCA_035523795.1 Verrucomicrobiia bacterium
TCTGGAGAAACGATAAAAACGTCGGTGATCCAGGTTCGACTGGAAGTAGAGTTCGGCGCGGATTGCGCCGAGCAAACAGAATCCGCTGAACAGATCAACACACACAGAAAAGCGAACAGCAGCAAGCACTTGTTCATGATGGTGTCCCAAGAGACGACTTAGTGGAATACGACAGGAGTCTCGAAAAGTTCCAGGTGGCCCGCGCCGTTTGATCTGGCGGCAACTTACTGTCCCTGATCTCTGATCAGCACCACGTCGGAATCCGCATGCCCTCGAACCAGCGCCAGCTGCCTGCCATCAAATGACCAGTGAAAATCGTAGATTCGCTCTGCCTTGAAATCCGTCACAAAGCGGCCTGCGGATCCGTCGATTGGCTGCGCCCAGAGATTGTCGACACCATTCTCCCGCGTTTCATAGACAACGGCTTTGCCGTCAGGACTAAAGCGCGGTGATCCGAACGCCTCGCGTTGCGGGTCCATCAGTTTCACTGTTTGACCCGAATCGACAGCAACCAGCGCGAGTCTTTCTTTATGCCCGGCGACGTGATCCTCTGTGACAAACGCTGCCAGCTTGCTATCGGGTGAGAGATCAAACTGATTTTCCATTGGAAGCTTCGAAACAATTTCCGCCTCGCCGCCATCCATCGGAACTTTCGCCAGCTGGAGGTTGTCACCACGCTCTATGAAATACACCCATCGGCTATCGGCGGAACACTGCGCGTGATCTTCCTGCCGGCCATGAGTCAGCTGCTTGAGATTGCCTCCCGCGGCGTCCATGCGCCAGATGTTTTGATTGCCACTCTGTCCAGTCGCCTGAGTAAATTCATCGAACACCACGTACCGGCCATCGCGGCAAGCATTTGGATTTCCGCTGGGTGCTGCTTCGGCAATATCGGTCTTGCTCCCCGTAGCCGGATTCACGGAGTGCAGAGAATTCGACTGGTCTTCCATGATTCGGCCATCTTTCGTCCAGGTCAGGTTTGTATCTGCGCTGGAGGAACTGACAATGTGAGCCTCGGAACCCGGCGCACCGGAAGGCATGACATAGATATTCCACCGCGGCTCACTGAAAACCGCCGAGGCAAGTCTTCCGCTCGACGCCAGGCTGAGGTAGTAGTAATTGTTGATGTCTCGCGTGACCGGTAGGAAATTGCCGGCGGGATACGAAATGTAGGCAATTTGCGACAGAGTGAAGTTTGTACTTTGCGCCCTCGTTAATCCCAGAAGTCCGCGCCCATTCGGCAGCCACGCAGGCGCCTCGAAGATTTGCGATCCGGCGATGGCCACGTCTTTTTGGCTACCACTCGCCGCGTCAATCGCGGTCACACCTTCCAGCGCATTGCCGACATGCAGCTTGGTGCAGATGATCGTCTTTCCGTCAGGCGACCACGCGGGATAAAACAGCTGTTGTTCGTTCGAACCGTTCGTGAGTACGCGTTCAGCTCCCCCATCCGCATCGCGGAGGATGAGCTGATACTTACCCGCCTCCGGATTGTCGTAGCGCAGGAAGGCAAACTGTTTTCCATCGGGCGAAAATGTGATGTTGGAATCCACATCGCTGGCTAATTTCTGCGCCGCACCGCCCAGCAACGGGGCCCGATACAGGAATTTCAAGATCGCGTTTCCCGGATCGCTGCGGACAAAATAAAAATAGTTCCCATCTTTCGAAAACGTCAGGCCGTTGTAATAAACCTCAGCTGGCGGCTGCACCTGCACGTTGCTGTTCGTGGGAACATTTCTCAGCCACAAACTCGACAGTCCATTCTGACGGATCAGGCTGAGTATGTATTTCCCATCCGGCGAAATGGCCGCCATGATGACGTCGCGTGAATCCGTCACCTTGCTGACAGAGATGTTTTGAAAGGGAAGAGCGTGGTCACGGAAAAAGATGGAATAGGCGAGAAAACCGGCCAGCAGCAATGCGATTGCCGTGCCGGTCAAGCCGAGCCAGCGATTCTTGCCGACCCGCTTCGACTGATCTTCCGCCAACTGCGTGGCCCCAGTAGCGGACGCGTGGCTTGCAGAACCGGCTGCGCCCCTCGCCTGTCGAACTTCGGCGAGTCCGGACTCGGCTGAGACTGCGCTGGCCCCTGACGATGTGGTCGAAGCTCTTCGACCAGATTCCATATCGCGCTTCAGCCGCTTCAGATCGCCCCGGAGATCGGCAGCAGACTGATAACGCAGGTCGCGATCTTTTTCCAGCAGCTTCTCGACAATCTCCTGCAGCTTCAGGGGCAAAGACGGGTTCCACTGCTGCACCGGCGCCGGATCGAGCTCGAGAATGGCATGGAAGACAACGGCTGATGTCGCTCCCGCAAAGGGCAGCCGTCCTGTCGCTATCTGATAGATCACGGCGCCGAGCGAAAACAGATCTGTCCGCGTATCGAGCTCTTCGCCGCGCGCTTGCTCTGGAGACATGTAGGCGATCGTACCCACAGTCGATCCCGGACTCGTCAACTGCATGGCATTCGGCGAATCCAGCGTGGCCCCGATCGTCGTCATGTCCATCTCAGGCCGCGTCAGCTTGGCCAACCCGAAGTCGAGAATCTTCGCCTGCGCGCGCTGGGTGAGAAAGATATTCGCCGGCTTGATGTCGCGGTGAATGATTCCTTTGGAGTGTGCGGCGTCCAGCGCGTCCGCAAGCTGAATGGCAATATCGAGCAGCTTCTCGCTGGGAATCGGTCCATTTATGATCCGCTCATCAAGGCTTTGGCCCTCGAGCAATTCCATGGCAATAAACGACTGCGGCTGTCCCGCTTCGCCAGGCGTCTTTTCCACGGCGTAGATCGTGCAAATGTTGGGATGGTTCAGCGCCGAAGCCGTCCGCGCTTCAAGCAGGAATCGCTCAAGCGCATTCGGATCGCGAGAAAGTTGGGCTGGCAAAAACTTCAGCGCGACCTTGCGTCCCAGATTCACGTCTTCGGCTTCATAGACCACACCCATGCCGCCGGCGCCAAGCTGGCCAATGACGCGGTAATGCAGGATTTGCTGATTGATCATGTACGACCTGTTGCAGTGCGCGGAGTCTTTTTATCTTAGGAGGTGCAACGAGGGCCGTCAACGAAAGGTCCTGGACAAAACATGCCATTTCTCTTCAGTGCGCGTCGGTTTTTGTGCGACTTTGTTCCTCCGCCAACCGCACGGCCATCTCTTTTGGAAGCTGGTGTAGAAGCTCCAGGAATGCCGCATTCGTCCATCCGAAGCCAACCACGTTCATCTCGTATCCCAACTCAACGTGCGATTCAGAGGATCGCGTCACCACGTTGTACTTTTCGCGAATGTTCCCGTCACGCTGAAAGTTCTCCGCCACCATCGAAAGGAACTCATACGAGATGCGGTCGGCATCGGCATTGAATCCATATCGGCGCAAGCCTTCGACCACCAGCATCTCAATATTCCCCCAACCATAGGGCAGGTCCCACTGCGCGCCAGTATCCTCCGTGCTCATGGGAATCCCACCCGGTTTTTCAAAGACCTTCACATTCGCGGCCACCGCTTTCGCCTGTTCCGGCGTGGCCAGCCCTGCCCATAACGGATAAAACGTCGTGGCATAGCGATAGCTCGACATCGTTCCCAGCTTGAAGTTGTAATCGAAAAACATTCCCAGCTTCGTATTCCACAGATACTGGTTGATTTTTTTCTTGCGTTCCTCGGCGCGCTGTTTCCACCGCTCCGCATCGGCGGTTCGGCCCAGCCAACGCGCGATCTGTTCCAGATCTTTTTCGTTCTTGTAAAGCAGGGAATTCAGGCAGACTGGCGCGTAATGATGTGTTGCATCCCCGAACGGCCCAAAGCGGAAGCTGACATCGAATCCAGATTCCCGCATGGCGCGGTCGCCCTCATAGTAGTCCGCGCTCAGCTTGTATTTTTGCGGTGTGTCGCATGCCGGCCGCTGCATGGTCAGCGGCACGTCGCAGACTTCCATCGAATATGGCGCACCGGCTACCGGCTGCGTCTGCCCCGCTTCGAGTCGCACAATGTACTCATCCTCCTGCTTGGGATGGAAAAAGAAATACGACGCGACCTTTTTATAGAAGCCTGTCTCGTCTTTTGCCGCTTCGGCAGGCGGCCCTTCGCCAAAATCGTAATAACGCGATAATCCCGTCTCTCCCGCGAGATGCGGTTCCCGCATCCACATCTCGTAATCCTTTGTGATATCCGCGTAAGCGCGCTCAAGCCATGCAACGTCCGGCTTGTCGTGTGCGATGGACTGATAAACATCGACGAACGCTGAACTGACGAATGGCGGCTGCGAACGCGTGAGGTAGTAGGTGCGGTTTCCATTGAGCATCGCACCGTAATTCTCGATCTCAAATAAAAAGTTGTTGACCATGTCGCGCGCTAGTTCCATCCGTCCCGCGCGCAACAATCCACGAATAATGAAGTAACTGTCCCACCCGTACATTTCATTGAAGCGGCCACCCGGCACAACGTATTTGTCCGGCAGGTACAGCAGCCCCGATGGGTCCTGATCGCTGGCCGTAATTTGCCCGAGCCGGCGAATCTTCACCGGCAAGCGTTTCACTTCCACGTTGCAGTTCGCGCTCAACTTCTGAATGGCCTCGGGCTCGGGAAAGTCCGCCGGTAAATACAGCACCGACGCGGTCCGGATTTTCGGGTCGACGATGCTCTGACAATCCGTCATGGAGCGCGTCAGCGTATCCCAGGCGGAGGAGATGTAGTCGAGAATCGGCCTGAGTCCGGCGCTTTGAGGTGGAACCGGTGCGGCGGTTTGCGCCGCAGCGCTCCAAGATAAAACAGACAGCAACAGCAGTGTCAGTGCTGATCTGAGCCCGCGCGCCTGCCAGAAATCGGCAGTCCCCGCTTTTGCCAGGCTTGGCCGCGAAATGTTCGCAATCGGCAATTCCATGACTGTAAAAGCGACCATCATAACCCAAAGCCCGTTTCTTATTAGCCAGCACCGAAATACTGAATCTCCAGCCTTGCCGGTCTGATTTGATTTATGCTCTAGGTTTTGCGGTTGAAACATCCGAGGGGGCACAACTTGATCCAAGCTCGCTTCCGCCTTCTGCTTATTTCATGCCTGATTCTTATCTCTTCCGCCGCCATTCACGCACAAATCCCTGAATCCACCTACCAGGATCTGCACTGGCGGATGATCGGTCCATTTCGCGGTGGTCGCACGCGGGCTGCCTGCGGCGTTCCTACCCAGCCAAACGTGTTTTATATGGCGCAGGTGAATGGAGGCGTGTGGAAGTCGGACGACTACGGTCGCACGTGGAATCCTCTATTCGACAAGGAACCAACTCAATCTATTGGCGCCATCGCCGTCGCGCCGTCAGATCCCAACATTGTTTACGTTAGCGGCGGCGAAGGTCTGCATCGCCCCGATCTTTCTGTGGGCAACGGCATGTATAAATCGACCGACGCCGGAGAGACGTGGACGCATCTCGGCCTGCATGATGCTCAGCAAATTCCCGCCCTCGCTGTCGATCCGCGCGATTCAAGTAAAGTTTTCGCCGCCGTGCTGGGACATCCCTATGGTCCCAGCGAAGAACGCGGCCTTTATCTCTCCACCGATGGCGGCGAGTCGTGGAAAAAAGTTCTAGGCAAAGACGAAAATACCGGCGCCTCCGATGTGGAACTTGATCCTTCGAATCCTGACGTCGTTTACGCCTCGCTGTGGGAAGTTCGTGAAGGGCCATGGGAGGATGGCAACGAATTCAACGGCTCCGGCGGGGGATTATTCAAATCGACAGATGGCGGCGCTACGTGGCATCAGCTGACAAACGGCCTGCCCAAAGATCTCTCGCAAATTTATATCGCCATCGCGCCGAGTGATCCACGACGGCTCTACGCCACGTTGAGCACAGCCTCCGGAAAACTTTCGGTGTATCGTTCCGACGACGGGGGCGAAAACTGGGCGCAGGCGACGGACGATCCGCGCGCTTCAGGACGTATCGGCGGCGGCGATCTTCCCATTCCCAAAGTTGATCCCAAGAATCCCGATCTCGTCTACGTCGCCAGCACCGTCACCATGCGTTCGACTGACGGCGGTAAGACGTGGTCCGGCTTTCGCGGCGCTCCCGGTGGCGATGATTATCAGAATCTCTGGATTAATCCCAACCACGGCGACATCATTCTTCTCGTCAGCGATCAGGGTGCGATTGTCACCGTGAATCGCGGCCAAACCTGGAGTTCCTGGTATAACCAGCCGACGGCGCAGTTCTATCACGCCATCGCCGACAATTCTTTTCCATATCGCGTTTACGGAGGCCAGCAGGAGAGCGGTTCTGTCGGCATCCGCAGCCGCGGTAATGATGGGGCAATCACCTTTCGCGATTGGCATCCTGTCGGCGTCATCGAGTACGGTTACGTCGCGCCCGATCCACTAAATGAAGATCTCGTCTATGGCGGCGGGCGAAATGAAGTTTCCAAATTTCACTGGTCTACCGGCGAAGTGCAGGATGTCACTCCCATTCCACTGCGAAACCCGAAATACCGGACCGACCGCACCGAGCCGCTTATGTTTTCGCCGGTCGATCCGCACATCCTTTATTACGCCGCCAACATGCTGTTCAAAACCACCGACGGCGGTAACTCGTGGCAGATCATCAGCCCCGACCTCACGCGTGAAAATCCCGGCATTCCAGAAAGCGTGGGAACGCTCCATAACAAGGGCGTCGAAAAAGCGCGTGGAGTCATCTATGCCCTCGCGCCATCTTACAAAACTGTCAATACACTTTGGGCCGGGACTGACGATGGCCAAGTATGGATCACCCGTGACGCCGGCAAGAACTGGAGCCAGATCACTCCGAAAGAGCTGACGCCGTGGAGCAAGGTGACGCAAATATCAGCCTCGCACTTTGACGAAGATACCGCCTATGTTTCCGTCAGTCGCTTCCGCATCAACGACATGCACCCTTACATTTACCGCACGCACGATGGCGGCAAATCCTGGATGCTCATCACCAACGGTCTTCCCGACTTCGGCCCGGTTGATACTGTTCGCGAAGATCCCGTCCGCAAAGGCCTCCTTTTCGCCGGGACGGAAAACGCAGTTTGGGTTTCCTTCGATGACGGCAACCACTGGCAGTCGTTGCAGCTGAACCTGCCGCACACTTCCATGCGCGATCTCTGGATTCACGATGATGATCTGATCGTCGGTACGCATGGCCGCGCATTCTGGATTCTCGATGACATCAAGCCATTGCGCGAAACTTCGGCGGCACTCTCCAGCTCAGTTCATCTCTTCAAGCCGGCTCCGGCCTACCGCATTCAGCGCGATACCAACACCGATACTCCTCTTCCGCCGGACGAACCCATGGCGCAAAATCCTCCTGACGGCGCCATCGTTGATTACTTTCTGCCCTCATCGGCCAGCAAGGTCACTCTGGAGATCCTCGACGCTCAGGGGAAATCAGTCCGCCGTTATGCCAGTGATGACAAGCCGGAAGCGACCCCACAGGAACTGGAAAAGCAACTCATTCCGCTTTACTGGTTGCGCCCTCAGCGCCAGCTTTCTACCGAAATCGGAATGCATCGCTGGGTTTGGGACCTGCACTACGCGGCACCAGCCGCAACGCGACATGAATATCCGATTTCCGCCGTTCCGCACGACACGCCGCGGTATCCGCTCGGTCCCAATGCTTTGCCCGGAAGTTATTCTGTGCGCCTTACGGTCGATGGAAAAACTTCGACGGCGCCGCTCCTCATCAAAATGGATCCGCGCGTCAAAGCTACTGCGCTTGACCTTCAAAAGAAATTCCACGCAGAAACTGAACTCGCCTCCCTAATGAATGAGACAACGCACGCCATCATGCAAGCTGGATCCATCCGCGATCAGCTCAAGAAGTTGAATGAAGCAAATGGTCCAGCCAAAGAAACGACGGAGTCGCTGGAGAAAAAACTCACGGCACTCCTCGGCACGCCCGGTGGATTCTTCGCTCCGCCCTCCGCCGAGTTCACTCTCACGCGCGTGAACGGCGAAGCCAGCACGCTCTATCAGCAAGTCTGGCAAGCCGACGCGCTCCCAACTTCTTCTCAAATGCAGGCCTTGACCGCAACGCAACCGGCGTGCGCCGAAGTAATGAAACGCTGGCAACAGTTCGTTAATTTTGATTTGCCGACGGCCAATCGTTCACTCCGCGAATTGCACATCCCTGAGATTAGTGTGGGCTCAGAAATTCACATGGAGCAGACGCAAGTCGACGAAGAGTGAGACTCGCTCCATCGCTCGCCGAGATTTCCCGTTGCGCGGAACCAAGAACGTAACCCGAAGTCCTTCGTCTCCATCGAATGGGGGAAGTGCAACATTTTGCAAATTGTTGTGCGTGAGATTGCAGATTCTTGCGAACATGTTCCGCCTGCAAAAGTTTTTTTCTATTTTTTATCGACTACGTGCTTTGAACGCGATCCACCCAAGGTATAATCCGACGACTTTGGGATTTCGTTTTGCCTGCCTGGGGAGTTTTTCCTTCCGTCTGTGGGGGTAGATCAATCGAAGTCCGGGTTCGAAGCCAGTTCCAATCCAATTGAAATGCGAGGTTCATCATGAAGGTGTTCCGGTCTCTCGGAGTAGCTTTGCTTGCGCTGGTCTGCGCCAGTGCGTTTGCCCAGCAACCGTTCACCGCAGGCACGTGGACGACGATCACGAATGCTCCTCCTTCCGCTGTCGCGCACGTCATGCTTCTGAGTAACGGTTGCGCGCTCGTCAACAGCTTCTACTTCTCCACTCACAGTGATCCTTGGTACCAATTCTGCCCAGACAGCACGGGGAGCTATCTCAATGGAACGTGGTCTAAAGCTGGCACGCTGCCCACGGGATACAACCCGCTTTACTTCGGATCGGAAGTCCTGCCTAGTGGCCAAGTAACAGTCATCGGGGGCGAATATAACAATGGCAGCGGCGTGTGGTCGAATCTCGGCGCCATCTATCTCCCTAAAGCCAACAAGTGGGAGAAGCTAGCCGCCCCGACCGGATGGAGCACCGTGGGCGACGCGCAGAGCATCGTGCTGACCAATGGTAAGTTGATGCAGGCCAATTGCTGCAACACTGATATGGCCATCCTGACCCTTACGGGTGGCAAGGCCAGCTGGACCGCTACCGGCACCGGCAAAGCCGACTGGAATGATGAAGAAGGTTGGACGATGCTGCCGGGCGGCAACGTCCTCACCGTCGATGCTTATGTCGATAGCTACAACGCGACGGGCACGAACTCTGAAATCTACAACGCCTCGACCGGAACCTGGTCCTCCGCGGGCAGCACCGTTGTTCAATTGTGGGATTCCGCCGCGAAATGCGGTGGTTCCGGTTCGGCTTCCTACGAAGTCGGTCCCGCCGCGCTGATGCCGAATGGCACCGTATTCGCCACTGGCGCAAACAAATGCGGCGCCGGCCATACCGCCGTTTACAACGTTTCGACCGGCACCTGGACCGCAGGTCCGAACTTCCCGAGCACCTACGACATCGCTGACGGTCCTGGCGCCCTTCTGCCCGATGGCAACGTTCTGCTTGATGCCAGCAAAGGCATCTACGCCACCGGCGTCGAGATGTTTGAGTGGGACGGAACGAACCTGAATGTGACCTCGGCTCCGCTGAACGCTTCGACCGACTCGTCCTACGTGGGCGACATGGTTGTTCTTCCTACCGGTCAGGTCATGTACACCGATTTCACCTCAACCGTACAGATCTACACTCCGGCGGGCAGTTCCTGCTCAGGTTGCGCTCCCACGATTAAATTCGTGAAGAGCACTCTGACGCACGGCTCGAGCAACAACTTCATTTCCGGAACGCAGTTCACTGGCATGGGCCAAGGCGGCGTCTACGGCGATGACAACCAGAGCAACACGAATTTCCCGATCATCCGCATCACCGACGCGAGCGGTGCAGTCGTCTATTGCAACACTCACAACTGGACGCCTGGTGTGCAGACCGGATCGGCGACGGTCAACGCGCAATTTGACATTCCGTCGACTATAGCTACGGGACCGGCAACGCTGGAAGTGGTGGCGAACGGCATCGCTTCGGCGCCCAAGTCCGTCACCATCAACTAATCTACCGCCCTCGCAAGGGGCCGGTAATTCAGGCGCTGCGCCCTCGTCAGCTCGACGAATCGCGTAGCGCCTTTTCTAATGGCGATTTCTTAGCACTTTCGTGGCGCGGATGATGCAAGTTCTTGCATCTTGACACCGTGTCCGCCCGCCTTCATGCTGACTTAAGCCTAGTTCTCCCCTTGCACACGTATTACTTCCTTCAACCCCGAAAGGGAAAAAGTCATGAAATCGCTGCCCTTCGTTCTGGTCTGCGCGCTTGGCATGCAAGGGTTTGCCGCGAGCGGTCCCGAACATCCCTCCACGCCGCAAGTTCCCTCAACGACGAGCTACCTGTTTACGAATGACGATTTGCCCGGCAAAGCGGGCTCGAATGGTAGTACGGTATTTCCCATCAGCGCCAACGGTTTGCTGGGGACTCCAACCCGCGTCTCTCTCGGCGGTACGGGCGGCGGGGGGGGATATTTCGATGCCGCTCGCATGAACCTGCTGCAAGGCAGCAGCGATGGGTGCGCTTTCGGGTCGATCGCCGCGTCCGGCGAAATTGGCGCCATTGATATCAATGCCATGGAAGTCATCGGCGACTTTTACGGTGGCACCAACGACTCCGGCCAAGTCAATGGCATTGGCCTGGTGAACAACGGCACATATCTGTATGCGAATTTCACCGGCTCGAACACAATTGCCACCTTTGCAATTCAATCCGGATGCACGCTCAACTTTCTCGGCGACGTCTCTGCACTTGGCATGCAATCCGGCAATGTGAAGGGCATGGCGGTTCACCAGAATATTCTCGTCGTCGCTTATGGCGACGGCTCCATCGAGTCTTTCAATGTCTCCGGCGGCATTCCAGTTTCGAATGGCGACCTGCAAAATACGACTGGCTTCTCTACGGATCAATTCGCGATTGGCGTGGACATCACGGCGGATGGTCATTACGCCATCTTCGGTGATCAATCGGTAGTCACGGCAGTCGAAGTCTCGGATATTTCTTCGGGCAAGCTGACCAAAACGAAGCTCTACAAGCTCGGCACCGCGGCCAACTCCGCCAACATTTACTTAAGTCCCGACGAAACCCTCCTCTATATCGCCAACACCGGCAGCGGACAACTCACAGCTGCTTTCTTCAATGCCGCGACTGGCGCCCTCAAGCCCGGTTGCACTTCCCCAACTCTGAAGAAATTCGACAACACCTGGATCTTTCTTTCCAGTCCGGTCACCGAACTCAACACCGGCACGGGATCGGTCGTCTATATGGCTGAGTACGGTTCAAGCTCCGGCATTGCCGTCGTCAATGTGGCCTCCAGCGGCGGAAAGTGTACGCTGACCGAAGCAGCCGGATCTCCGGTCTTGGATCCCAACAGCACGACCTTGCTGTCGATCGGAGTCTACCCTCCGCGTTCGTTCTAGCCTTTCGATGACAAGACAGTTTCAAGCACTGCACAGGGAGCACACGATGAGCAAGCTGTTCAAGCTAGGATTTGCCTTTCAGGTAATCGCGTGGACGTGTCTGAGCGCATGGGCGCAATTGCCCGAATGTCCATTGCGCCCCAATCCCGGCAGCATCGTGCAGGATGCACTCAGCCTCAATAGCCAAAACGCTGCGCTCACGCTTGGCTTGACTCTGCGCAACGCGGCTGATCCTTTCGGATTCATGCACTACTGCTTCGACTACGCCACGTCGAATGGAATGATCGAAGCCCCCACCTTGCGGCTGAATCCCGGCGACACGCTCACCCTCAATCTCACCGACTCTCTGAATGTGACCAACGCCCCCACCGCCGATGGACCGTACTCGGCCGCGCACATGAAGCAGATGATGGGGCACATGCAAAGCCGTTCTTCGACGAATCCGTGTCAGAGCACGCTCGTTAATTTCAACACTACTAACATGCATTTTCACGGATTGAATATCCCTCCCGTCTGTCATCAGGATGACGTCATCCACACGCTCATTCAGACGGGACAGACTTTCCAATATCAGATTCAAATTCCTACCAACGAGCCGCCGGGCCTGTATTGGTACCATCCGCATCCGCACGGAGTCACCGCGCTGCAAGTTAATGGAGGCGCTGCTGGAGCACTCATTGTTGGTGGAATCGAAAAAGTGAAACCGCAAGTGCTCGGACTCACGGAACGGGTGCTGGTCATTCGCCAGCAATTCCTAAACCCTCTCGCTTGGATTCCCGGCCCGTATCAGCTCACGCTGAATTTCCAGCCTGCGACTTATCCCTCCAATGCGGCGCCGATTATTCAGATGGGGGCGGGCGAAAAACAATTCTGGCGTGTTGCCAACGCCTCGACGCAGGAGTTTCTCTCATTACAGGTCTTGTTCGGTACGACCCCGCAGACGCTCGAAGTGATTGGCCTGGATGGCGTTCCCGTCACGGGTGATCCGATGGTGACTTCGATTGATGTTCCGCCGGCCGGCCGGGCGGAGTTCATCGTCACCGGCCCGCCGAGCGGAACCACCAACGCCACCTTCGTCACTTCCGGGTTCAACACCGGCCCGGTCGGCAACGCGAACCCATTTCAGGTTCTCGCCAATATTGTGCCCACGACAACGACCAATGTTCCGCAACAAGCTAAGGTCGTTCCCGCTCCGCCTGCGCAGCGCGAGACGCAACGCTTCTCTGGTCTGGCTGCGATGAAGCCGACTGCAACCCGCAAACTCTACTTCTCCGAAGCCGCTTTGGGCACGGGTCCGCCGGTCAATTTCTTCATCACCGTGGATGGCCAGCAGCCGAAAATCTTCACCATGAACGAACCTCCCGCCATCGTCACGAATGTTGGCGCGGTCGAAGACTGGACGATCGAAAACCGCACCTCCGAAGAACACGCCTTTCATATCCATCAAATTCATTTCCTGGTAATGGCGGTGAACGGCGTGGCGGTGCCGAATCCTACGCTGCAGGACACCTATCAGGTGCCGTACTGGGATGGCAAAGGCCCTTATCCCAGCGTCACGCTGCGCATGGATTTCCGCGATCCGAACATCGCGGGAACCTTCGTCTATCACTGCCACATTCTCGATCACGAAGACGCCGGCATGATGGCGAAAATCCAGGTGAATCCGTAATCGATTGTTGAGGCGGTTGCCCCATCCTTGCCGCGTTTTCCGCGGCGGGATGGGATTCCTCCATTGTCGTCCTGAGCGCAGCGAAGGACCTGACGATTCCACCGGCGACAACTAGAGACTCTCAACGGCATTCTGCAGCTCCGCGGCAATCTCTTCTGGCTTTTTTCCTGCTGCAAACCTTCTCGGCTCGCCGATCTTCACGTGAATTTTCCATGGCGCAGCGAACTTTCGCCCTGATTGCTTGACTTCAAACAGCCCATCGATCCGCATAGGCAGCACCGGAATACCGAGATTCTCCGCTAGCAGCCCGATACCTGAACGAAAATGCAACATCTTGCCAGTCGTGGTATGTCGCCCTTCCGGAAAGACGAGAACGTTGTAGCCGCGATCGACAGCCTCGCCCGCATAGGCAAAGCTGCGGCGGAAGCCCGCCTCGCGCGGAAGTGGAAAGAGGTTCAGCAACGAGACTCCAAGAGTCCATTTCACGCGATCGTAGATTTTCAGCAACCACGGCCGGTTCTCGGCCGGCGAGCGCAGCGCTTCCAGCGCCTC
>DATKQB010000154.1:0-8010 GCA_035523795.1 Verrucomicrobiia bacterium
ACCCGGTACCGACGATGAGACCCAGGATGATAAGGCCCTTGTATTGCCGCCACATGCCCGGCAGTATACCTTGTTACAATTCTGCCGAGTGAAAGCGATCGATGCCAACTCTCTGCCTCTTCTGCGAGAACAAATCGGGGAGCAAAGAACATCTTTGGCCGAAATGGATTCATGAACGCAAGGATTTTGGACCGCTAAACTTTCAACTCGGCGATTCCGAAAAGAAGGTCATTCCAGACCCAGAAATCAAGGTCAAGACGGTATGCGGCGTTTGTAACAACGGCTGGATGAGCAAGCTCGAAGCCGAAAACATTCCTGCCATTGGCAGTATGTTGCAGGATATCGCCATCCCGCTCGATGAAGCACAGCAAAAGTCAGTTGCAGCGTGGACCATTAAAATGGCGATGGTCAGCGATTCCATGAAAGGCCGTGCAGTGCCTAACCAGTTTTACAGCCGGGATGAGAGGGTGAAGATGCGGCTCAACCGCGACATTCCTGCCCGCACACTGATGTGGATTGGCAGAATTAATGGCATGCACCTGGGCGATTTTGGCACGGATTTCGCTCTGTTCAGTCCTGAGAAGGAACGCATCGGAATGGGCTCGGTTTCGACCATTGTTGCCGGGCACTTCGTCACACAAGTTGTCACGGTGCATATTGAGAAAGCAAATATCGAAATACCCAGTCTCCCGTGCAAGATGGGCAACTGGAACGAGAAGCTTGCTCAGATTTGGCCGATACAGGCTCCGACCGTAGAATGGCCGCCGAAGGCGTCCTTCAGTAATGGCGGCGCGCAGGGTCTCGCCTACCTGATGGATAGATGGAGAATGGGCGACCAGGTCAAGCAGATTAATCGAACGACGCCATCGTGAAACGCATCAAAATAGTTCGTCAAACGCAACAGATTCCCCGCAAAATTCCCTGTGGAACGAGGTGGACCGAAGGGAGGACGCCAGCACCCGGCCCGCGACGACTCAGCTCACGCGGGATTTCAAGCTCGCGCTGCCTCATGAGCTGAATGCCCAGCAGAGGCGGTGGCTGGTCACGGATTTTGCGAGGGAGCTAAGCCGAAAAAGGATGGTCGTCGATGTCGCCATCCATGCCCCGGACGGGGTCCGCCACCTTCGGCAATTTCACGTGATCCCTGGGCCGGTGATCCGTTTGTGATCCGTTAGCACTGCTTACACTGTCTTCCATCGCTTCTGCTGTGCCCGCCGCGTTCTCTATGTTATTGAAACTACGTTATAAGCCGGATTCGAATCCAACTCTCCTCACCATAGCGCGATTGTTAAACTCGCGATGTTTGGATAGAGAACTCATCGACACAGTGGTTGAATCGTGGAAATCTCAAAAGCGTCGGGAACGCGCAAGCACCGGAGATCGAAAGGATCGACGCCACGCTTACAGCCTTGGGGATCTTGAATTCCAGGGGCCGGGGTCGCGGAAAAGGGGTACAAGATGTCGGTAGCAGCAGCGCGCAGGAAGATTGCAGCGTCTCAACGGGCGCGGGCGAACTGGAAAGTGGGGAAGAAGCTGCCGAGGACAGATGGTTATTTTTCCAGCCCGATGACCAACCCGATAATCAATCAACTTGCAGCAACTTAGCGATACTTCGCAGCCCCTGCGAGCATCTGTAAATTGTTGTGGAATAAAGTGGTTACTTTTTCACACGGTGGAAGTCATAGGTTCGAATCCTATAGCGCCCACCATCTATCCGGGGCTGACGAGGATCAACGGGATACTTTCACCCACCCCGCTACGGCTGCGTCGACTCAAAACGTGGCAGGGGTTTACGTGGCAACATTTGATCGCGCATGGCGGCGTCGTAAACAAAGATTGCCTCGACAATTGCCGCCTGTTTCAGGTCAGTCGCGGAAAGCTGCTCATACACGTCCTGATTCGTATGAACGCTGAGAGTTTCATAGTCCCGCGGATCCTGAATGAATTGGAAGCCCGGAATTCCCACCTGATCAAAGGATTCGTGATCGGTAGATCCTGATTCTCGCATGGTCACCGTGGTAACGCCGAGATCCCGCAAAGGAGCGATCCACTGTTCAAAAACCGGGACGATGGCAGCATTGTTCTCGGCATAAATCCCCAGAATTTTGCCTCCCCCATTGTCCAGATTGAAGTAACCCGAGATGAGAGAGTGTTCAGGTTTAAGCGATAGCGGGCCGACTTTCTCGCGGAGAGATTCGGGAACTTCGAGTTCCTCAGGTTTGGTAGAAAGCCCGATAGTCGCAAAATGCTTGCTCACATATCTGCGGGAGCCGAATTCATCCTGCTCTTCTCCAGTCCACAATGCGATACGGATGGTTCGGCGGGGTTTCGCCCCAACGGCTGCAAGAATCCGCATGGCTTCCATGGCGATAATCGTTCCGGCGCCATCATCTGTGGCTCCGGTCCCGGCAATCCAGCTGTCGAGATGAGCGCCCACCATGACCACCTGATTTTTCAATGCAGGATCCACGCCAGGGATCTCCGCAATCGTGTTGTAACCGGTTTCACGATCTCCAGTGAATTCGGTATGAATGTTCAGAGAGGCGGACACCGCCACATGTTCTTTGAGCAGGCGGGACATTCGCCCGAAACTTTCGTTGGAAACCACCGCCGACGGGATTGGCTGCCTATGGTCGGGCATAAAGACGCGAAAGCCCATCTGCTCTCCGTTATCGTCCTTGAAGACTCCTGGGCCTCCCGCATAGCCCGGTAGCAGAATCGCGATTGCATGCTCGTCCGCGAAGAATTGGGCGACTCGCTCTCGGAAGTTGGCTTTCTTGAATGCCTCCTCGATCTGCTCGGGAGTCGCCGACAGCACGTGCTGTTCCTGCATATCTCCGTTGAGGGGGTAGTCATAGATCTTCTCAAGCTTGTCGGGGTCATAATGCTGGATTAAGGGTTTTTCGAGATCGGCATTTACGACCGGAAACCTGCTATAGAGAATGATCTTGCCGGCCAGTTTGCCCCGCCATGCGTCGAAATCCTTCTCCTCCTTCAGCGCAGGCACGGCAATTACCTCAGCATTGACCGTCCCAGTGGTTGGAGGGGAAAAGGGCGTGGCTTGGCCGATGAGCACCGCAGTGTCGGGCGACGTCATGAAGACCGATGTGCTGATCTGTCGCCAGCCCAGCCCGAATTCGCCCCAGTTCTCTAGATGCGCGTTGGCGCAGCCCATGGCGGTCAATTGGTCTCGCGTCCAGGCATTGGCTTTTGCCAGATTAGGCGAACCGGTCAGACGCGGCCCAATGCCATCAAACAAGCCACTCGCATATTCCATGATGTGCGAATGGCTGAATTCTTCTGCCCGAATCCTCCCGTACATGGGGAGATCAAGGTTTTCCTTGTCAGGTTGAACCGGCGGATTCTTATAGTCATAGCCTTGTTCGGTGGTTTTTTCACGAGTAAGGCTTTGCTTGTTTTGTGCTTCGCTCACCCATACCGCAACCAGCGAACACAACGTGCAGACGAGCACTGCTGAAGTAAATCGGGAAGCCACAAGAATTCCTCAACTAAGAACTGAACCCTTAGCTAGTTGACCGGCGCGAGGATCTCATCCAGGCGATCCGGTGTTGATTCGACCCTTTCCAGATGCGGGTAGCGCAATCCGCCGTGGTAATCCAACGTGACGGTACTGAATTCTTTTTCCCGCTTCAGCAGTAGCTTGATCGGCGCGTTGTTCTTCTCGGCGGCGAGAATCGCATCGCGCAGCGTGGCGAAACTGAATGCTTGATCATTCACCGCCTGAATTTGCATGTCGGGAGTAATTCCAGCTTTGAATGCGGGACTATTCCACCAAACTTGCAGGATGCCGCCGGCAGCCCCGCCGCCCTCGTTCGGCCCGCCCTCGCCTCTTACCAGAAGACCGATCGATGTTGAGAAGCTCATGCCGCGAGAGCGGTCTGCGTGCTTCATCCAATCCGGTTCGGTGTCGTTGTAGACGAGCCTGTAGCCGCCGTGACTAAACCCGTCTTCCGGAACTTGTGGCTCGACCTCATACACGCGCTGGCGAAAGAATCCTGCCCAATCGTAGGGTTGCACTGTGTTCAACGCCTTCACGATATCTTCGAGCGTGTATCCGACGGTGACGTAGCTTCCGTTATCAATCCCGTAAAACAGCTTGGCGAAATCGTCCAGCGACTTCTGCCCATTGCTCAGCTCACGAATTTTTGTATCGGCATCCAGCCAGACCAGATCCGACTCGGGATAGTAATCATAGGAGCGTTGCCAACTCGCCCAGGCTTCCGGCATCGAAAAATGCGCCGAAATAATGGGCTGATTCGTGGTGTCATCCAGCGAGCGCCAGGTGCGCCCCGGACTGATCTCAAAATTTGCCGCGATCTCGGCCCACACGTCGCGCGCCTGTTCCGGCGTGCGCATGCCCGAGCGCGCCGTCAGCACGTTGCCGTAATAGTCGGTCAGTCCTTCGTAGACCCACAGCAAATCGTTCTGCATGGGGACATTAAAATTCGCCGTCCAGAGATCAGCCGGCCGCCGGAATTTTCCATTCCACGAGTGCGTATATTCATGCGGCAATAGCGCGCGGCCCTGAACTCCCGCCGCCCAATCGGTAAAATAATTTCCGCGAGATCCATCCTCGCTCGATTGATGATGTTCGAGTCCCTTGCCGCCGACGCTGTCGCTCAGCGAAAACAGAAAATCGTAGTGATCGTAGTGGTGTGAATTGAAAAGCTTCTGCGCCTGAATGGCAAGATTTTTGTGGAACTGAAGTTCGTCCGGAGTGATCTCCAGTTGTTCGGGCTTGTCGGCGAATAGATCCAGATAAACCGGGTTATCCGGCCCCGTGGAGAGGTCGACGCGCTTATAGTTGACGCCCGCGTACAACGGCGAATCGATCAGAGTGTTCAGGGTCGTGTTCTTGAACTGAACTGTGCTTCCGTCCTGCGATTTCACTTCCAGAGCGCAGGCGAACTTCCAGCCATCGGGCAGGCGCAACTCGGGAGCGAATTGGATTCTCCGCGAGAAATATCCAGCGGGATACAGCAACACGCTGTTCCACGTCAGGTCGGCGAAGTTGTTAGAGATGCGCCCTTGTTGCGGCCGCACTGGCGCCAGATATTGGAAGCTCAGCTCCAGGGCAGTCGCGCCTTTCGGCACGTCCACGTGGAAAGCCCACATGTCCACTCGGTCGCGCATCCAGGGAATGCGCTTGCCATCGGCGGTAATCACCAGGCCGGCGAGGTCGGCGACCGCATTCGATGGCGAGTGTGTGCCGGGCAGCCACTGCGGATAAAGCAACGTCATCTCGCCCGGCATTGCCGGGATCGTCTCGCGCACGTTCAGAATTCGGTCGTTGACGTTGGTCAGATCAACGCTGAGCGAGATCGTGCCCGCAAACGGTTGGTCGAGCGGCGCTGCAATTGGTGGCGGAAGCGGGGCGGGCTGCGGTCCCGGCGACTTCTGCGCTGAGGCGCTACCGGAAAGAAGGCAAGAAAGAGCAAAGAGCGCGGCAAGAGCGTACGTGCAGGAAAACTTAGGTGGCATGTGGATTTCCTCTGAACCCCGAAAATGTATATCACAACGGGAAGCTAAGAAGCTCCGCCAAAGAGAGCCTCGGCTCTTTCACAAAAACGACAATAATTTCTCTGAATGGACGGCACAAGACTGCTTTTGTTAGCGGATTACGGCCGCTGCAGTACTCGCTCTGACGAGTGGATTCAGAGCCTCGGGCTGAATGAATCTGCGGGTGGCGTGATCTGATCGAGACGTCGCGCTTCACACTCATCCTATAATGGTTCGATAGCAGGGCCATCTTTGCCGACCCCCAACGAAGTGACGCAGATCGCCGTCCGCCACGGACGCGATAAGAAGCGGAATAATGCAATTGCGGCGGTTTTGTGCGGCGTATTGCCTGCCGCAGCCCTGAGCTCACATCCTTCTTCCAATTCTATTCCCTTTCATCCCTGGAGTTCGTGGCTGATTGGGGTGACGGTAGGTTTGATCTGGGGAAATGCTTTCGAATACGTCTATCATCGTTGGCTTCTACACGAGTCTCGCGGCCGGCTCGGCGTGGGACATCGGCAGCACCACGCTCAAATCGGTACGCCCGAGCAGGCGGAATATGTAGCGCTGATCACGTCCCCGCTCAATATTGTTTTTTTGTTCGTAATCAATGGGATTCCGGCGGTTCTGATTTCGTCCCTGATCGGCTCTTGGGGAGTGCTGCCCGGCGTGTTCATTGGTTGGGCCAGTTACTTGATTATGACCGAGGAGATTCATTGGCGTATTCACATGGGCGGCTGGCTTCCCCCGGGTCTGCGGTTCGCGCGTGCGTATCACATGAGCCATCACGCTCGTCCGAACAGCCGCTATAACGTCTTTCTACCGCTTTTTGATTTTCTCTTCGGAAATATGCGGCAGGGAAAAACGAAGGTGCCTGTCTGAACTGGTCTGCATCCGTCTTAAACCAGTGCTTGCGAGCTTTGATCCGCGCTGAGTCCCCTGCAGTGGCACAACCGCGACCGCGATTGGGCCTAGATCGCTTGGTAGAATACCGGCAGGCGCTTGCAAAGCGTTGCGATCGCAGCCGAGCAAACGCAACCGATAGCATGCAGCCGCACACCCGCAAGTTTCGGCGCAGCTCATTGTGGGCCCGTAGCTCAAACGGATAGAGCATCGGATTTCTAATCCGAGGGTTGCAGGTTCGAATCCTGCCGCGCCTACCACTCGCACAGAGGTCCTTCGCTCTGCTCAGGATTTCGGCAGCGGGCTCAGACGCCCGCTTCCCGCCTCAAGTTCGAATCCTGCCGCGCCTACCAGAAACAGCTTCTAGCTCCTAGCTTCGAGCTTCCTACGTCTCGCTGCGGAGCTTCGCTCCGCTGGACAGCCGAGGCGGCTGGCCCCACATAACCTTACGTGGGTATCCTGCTATGTTGGCGTAACCGCATCTCTTTCACCTAGAATGCTGGCAGTTCCCGTTCTGTGGGTTTCGATTGGCCGCTACGATTCCAGCAAGCTCCCGCGTTGAGTTGCAGACTGCCGGCAAGGCTGCCGGTCCATGCGTGTTTGTGCTGTTCGGCGCGGCGGGGGATCTCACAAAACGCAAGCTAGTTCCAGCGCTTTTCAATCTGGCGCAGGCCACGTTGCTTCCTGAAGATTTTGCCCTGATGGGCGTGTCGGTGGACGACCTGAGCGTCGATGCTTTTCGCGATCAGGTGAGTGAGTTTCTGCCGCCGGGAAATGCGGACGCGCGAAACTGGCTGCGGGAGCGGCTTTTCTACGAGCGCGGCGACTTTGGCGATGGCAATACGTTTGCGATGCTGCGCGAACGACTGACAAAGATCGACGCCGATTATCACACGCAGGGGAACTATCTTTTTTATATGGCGACGGCGCCCAAGTTTTTTGGCGCGATCGTGCAGCAGTTGGGACGGGCGGAGTTATCGCGGCAAGAGAATGGGAAGTGGCGGCGGGTGGTGATCGAGAAGCCGTTTGGAACGGACCTGGAATCGGCGAGGGCTTTGAATCGCGAGATCCGCGGCGTGCTGCACGAAGGTCAGATTTACCGCATCGATCACTATCTGGGCAAGGAGACCGTGCAGAACATCATGGTCTTCCGCTTCGATAACGCGATTTTCGAGCCGATATGGAACCGGCGATACATCGATCATGTACAGATCACCAATGCGGAGACTGTGGGCGTGGAGCGGCGCGGCGCTTACTTTGACAACGCGGGGACGCTGCGCGACATGGTGCCGAATCACGTGATGCAGTTGCTGAGTCTGACGGCGATGGAGTCTCCGGTGTCGTTTCAGGCGGATGCCGTACGAGATGAGCAGGCGAAGGTGCTGCACAGCATTCTGCCGTTGAATTCCGAGGAAGTTTTGATGCGGAGCGTGCGCGGGCAATACGGCGAAGGGACGCTGTGCGGCGAGCGAGTGCCGGGGTATCGGATGGAACCGGGAGTATCGCCAGAATCGCGGACAGAGACGTTCGTCGCGTTGAAGCTGAACATCGACAACTGGCGTTGGGCCGGCGTTCCATTTTATCTGC
>DATKQB010000155.1:0-106106 GCA_035523795.1 Verrucomicrobiia bacterium
CGATAGCGGGCGGTGGCTTGCTGCCATTCCGTCTCCGCCTTGCTCGCATTCACCTGGGTTTCGTGTTCCACCAACTTTTGGATACCGTCGACCACAGCATACGGATCTTGATTTGCGGGAATCATGACCTCAAGTTCATCCCACATCCACTGACCGGAAGTAGTGAAGTTGAAGAAGTGACCTTCGATGGCGAAACTGTTTACGAAAGAAACCCGGCGTCCTGTAGGGTGACTGGAGTCCGTCCAGTTGCCGGTTTCGAGCAAAACTGTCTTTAGCAGACCTACCTCGACGACCTCGCCGCCGACCCCGTTGATCTCGACCCAATCGCCAACCCGTATGCCGTTGCGTCCCATCAAGATGAACCAGCCAAAGAAAGCGACGATGAAATCTTTCATCGCAACGGTCAGCCCGGCGCCGGCAAGCCCAAGCACGGTCGTGGCCTGCGTCGGCATACCGAAAATAATGAAGACGATGACTAGCGCGCCGATCGCTTCGGCCACGAATTTCACGAGAGCGCGCAAGGTGTCAACGCGCTTATTTTCCGCGGAAATTCCGGTGAAGAGGTGTTCGATCAGCCGATTGGCAAGATACACAACGAAAACAACAAGGAGGATCCACAGCAAGCATTCGATGATGTTATGCAGTGCCTCGCGCTCGCGGGCCTCGACCAGCGCGATCCAACTCGAGTAAATGTCGTATAGATCCTGCTCGTCCTGGATACGACGGCCGCGGTCGGCGAGGTTTTTTTGGTCAAGCGTGTACTGTTTGAGAGCATCTAAGGCGCCCTTGGCAGCGCTTTTTGATTCTTCCCGACTAGCGCTCTCGCTGCTGGTGGCGAATCCACGGGCCTGTTGCTGGACGGCTTGGCGGTTCTCTTTATCCCGCTCTACCTGGGCCGCCAGATCTGCGTGCCGCTTGGCAAGGTATACCTGTTTCTCGGAAGTTTCCTGGAGAGCGTCCGTGAGAGCGGCTTTCTTTTGGCGCAGCGCCTGCCATGCCTGGACAACGCTCAACACAGTATGCTTTTGATAATCCTGCTCATGCGGATTTACCGCAGACCCGACTGGCGCGGCGTTGTGATCGCCCGCCTCATGTTCGGCCTGCAGTCGCTTGATCTTTGATTGCGGGTCGCCTCCAGCCCGCTCCAAATCTTCCGCGGCGTCGTCTAGCTCGTCTTGGTCGAGATCAGCCTGTGCTGTTGCGACATCAAGCTGGTCCTGCAGATTTTCTTTTTGCGACTCGGGAGCCGCGGCCAATTTGCGAGTCAGCTGCGCGACATTCTCCTGGTCGTTCTGAAGAGTTTGCTCGTCTTTGGCCTTGCGAGCTGCAATCTGCTTGGCTTCCGCCGAGAGCGGAGGAGGGTTCTGTTCAGCCGTTCGCAATGCATCGAGGAAAGTCAGATCGACTTCATGATCGCCAACCTTCTCTGCTTCGTGCGCGAGAGCCTGTTCGTCTGGCGTTGCAGCCATCGCTGCCATGCGCCGGGCCGTGAGCAATGGGCGCTGATCCACGAGTCCATGCTGCGGCGGCGGAGCGGTCCTGCGCCCGAGCAACTTCTTGCCAGAAGCTGGGATCGAAGACTCTTCTGTTGGAGCGGGGAGTGGCCTCGTCCACAATAGTCCGCCAATGGCTGCTGCCATCAACACGAGCAATACTAACGCGGTAATCCAATGCCGAATCTTCATCAGTCAAGGAGAAAACTGAGCGTACAAGATAATAGCCTTCGTAGATGCTGAATCCAAGACTGAGATGCCTACGGCACCCAGTCCCCAACAAATATGTTCGTTTCGTGAGGCGCTTTGGCGTTGCGATTGGATGCCCAAACCAGCTTCTTTCCATCAGGTGAAAACATGGGGAAGCCATCGAAACCATCGCTGTAGGTAATGCGCTCTAAGCCAGTCCCATCCGGGTTGATCAGCCACAGTTCGAAATTGCCCATGCCGCCAGTGGCATGGGTCGTGGGATCGTAGTTGGATGAGAAGATGATTTTCTTGCCGTCGGCTGTAAATGCCGGAGCGAAACTCGCAGCGCCCAGATTGGTGATTTGCCGCTTGCCGCTGCCATCGGACTTCATCAGCCAAATCTCGAGCGAGGTGGGTCGAATGAGGTTTTGCGCCAGTAATTCTTTATAGTCGGCTATTTCCTGTTCCGTCCGGGGATGGTATGCCCGATAAACAATCCATTTCCCATCCGGCGAGAACGTTGGCCCGCCGTCATAACCCAGTTCATGCGTGAGCTGTCGTACGTTTTTCCCGTCTGCATCCATGGTGTAGATGTCGAGATCGCCATTGCGCATCGAGGTGAAAGTAATCTTCTTTCCATCGAGCGAGATCGTCGCCTCGGCGTCATAACCGGGAGTGTGCGTCAATTGATGGAGATTCGAACCATCGAGATTCGCGGTGAAAATGTCATAGCCCGAATAAACGGCCCAGACGTACCCCTTCGAAAAGTCGGGGCGAGGGGGGCACTCCGGGCTCGCCAGATGTGTGGACGAGTAGAGAATCTTTTTGCCGTTTGGGAAAAAATAGCTGCAAGTAGTCCGTCCCTTGCCGGTCGAGATCACGCGTTGGTCTGTGCCGTCGGCATTCATCTCGAAGATCTGGTCGCACTTCACATCGCCGTGGGACGACTGAAAGATGATTCTTTTCCCATCCGCAGAGAAGTAGGCTTCGGCGTTTTGTCCGCCAAACGTGAACTGGTGTACGTTTCGCAGGTGCTTTTCCTGGGGAGTCGCCATATCCGGCAAAGCGGGAGTCTGGCCACGAACGGCATTGGCGGCCGCGATCAACAACAGCAGAGACGGGAAGAGCTTTGTCATAGGATTGGCGCCAGTTTAACAAAAGGTGCCTGTTCGAATCGCGGAGTTACTGTCGGTGAAGATCGATCTAAGTGCGGAGCGATGGCGAGTAAGTCTTGCGAAGTTGGCGAATCTGCTTGAGATGATGCCGTCCGTGCACGAAATGGAATTTTCGCCAGCCGTGCCCACTAAGCGGACCCAGAAAGGGATGATCCAGCAATTTGCCTTCGCCAAACTCTTTCTCGCAGCGCGCAATCATCGCGTCCATTTCCCCCACCTTGCGTCCAATATCTGCCAAAACCATCTCTGCAGCTAGTCCGCGAGGGCGAGCCACCCGCGGCGCATCGCGACCCGAGGGCATGTAGCCTAATCCGACGACGATGAACGCCTGCAGGCGCTGTTTCAGAGTTGGAGCCGTCGCAAGCGGATGGCCGGCGGCTGTCATCCTTTCGAATCCCTTCAATGTTCCTGTATAGGTCAAATAGAGATGCTCCAGAACCTCGGCGATACACCACTTTCCTGGAGAATGAAAGCGCAACTCGCCTTCAGTGATGTCGTCGATGCTCGACGCAATCTCGCCCTTGAGCCGTTCGAGAGTCTGATTCACGGAGTCACTCACGATTTCCGCCCCTTCGGTTAGAATGTTGCGCGACGAAAAACTCACAAGCTTACAACAGGAAGGATGACATGAAAACGCCCGGCCTCACCCACATGGAGCCCCCTGCTATGTCCGAAAAGATATTGGGAATGGCTTTCGCGAAACAGAATTCTTTGCACAACCCCAAGAAACCTGCATATCTCGCTGTGCTGCTCGCGGTGCTGCTTGCATTCCTGGCCGGTTGCTCTTCCGAATCCAGCAAGCCAGCAGAGAGCGCGCAGCCAGAACAGCCTAAGACTGATCTTCTCACTGCTCGCTCAGCCTTTCAGAAGCTCTATGTGTCCGCCCGAGGATGGGCTCCCGACGCAAAACCTTATCGTATTGAATCAATTGCGACCACCGACGCGAACGGTCATGACGGAAAGTGGGCGGAATGGAAGGCCAGTTTTGCCTCCGCAACGCAGCGTTCCGAGAAGACTTACACGTGGTCAGGAAGCATCGCGCAGGGCGCGCCGGAGCGGGGAGTCAGTTTCGGCCACGAAGATAGTTACACTCCCACGAACTCCTCCACGCAGGTTTTTGATATGGCCTTCCTGAAGATCGATTCCGATCAGGCGTTCGACACGGCTCAGAAACACGGAGGCGACAAAGTGCTTGAGAAAGCAGCCAATAGCCCCGTTTCTTACATCTGCGATTGGAACCACAATACCAACGAACTGATTTGGCACGTGATCTATGGCATAAGCCAGAGCGATGCCAAACTAACGGTCTCAGTAAATGCGTCGACTGGCGAATTTATGCGGGTAGAGAAGTAAACGTTCCGCGGCGATCGTAGTTTCGGGAAGGGAAGAATAAGAGCTACTCGTTCTTATTTTGGTCCTCCGCAACGGGCGTTTCTTCCCGATTGAGGTGATCTGCGATTTGCGAGAAAAAATGATGCATTGCTTCGGCGGAAGCGATCAGTCTTTTCAAAGTTTGCCGATCACCGGAAGCAATTAAGTCCTGCGGAAGATATTGCACGCGAATACGATCCATTGCGCACTGCGCACTCAACAATTCCAATTTGGCGGATGCCAGGTCGGCATTGAGACGCACTTGATCCACCTGTTTCTTGGCTGCTGGGCCCATTTACTGCTCCTTCTTTGTCTAGATGGGAACGCTGGCGGGCTCCGGGATCCGTTGTTGGTTGGGAGGACTACTTGCGGCTCCGGCGAAACCCGCCCTGCGAGGTCGTCAAATTGCATATAGTATACAGCGTTAATAAAACGATGTGCAAGTAACATTTGTTACTCATTGTCGGCTCACTGGGATTCTGTAAAAAGAAGCCGGCTTGAATTTCCGAACTATGTCTTGAAGCGGAGGTGACGTGCCGCGGCAGCCTGATCCTCACCTGGAAAAACGCATTCTCGACGCAGCCACACGGCTCTGGGGACGTGGTGGTGAAAAATCTCTTACCATGCGCGCGGTCGCGCGTGCGTCCCGTACGACCACCCCGACAGTTTATGAGCGATACCGCGATCGTGATGATCTCCTGCAGGCCCTACGCGCTAAGATCCGTGCGGAATTATTTGCAACAATTAAGCGAACCCGCACGCTGCATCACACCGTGGAGCGCTACGTCCACTTCGCTCTCACCAATAGTCATGCCTATGAAGTACTCTTCGACGGTGTCGCCCGTCCACCCTCTCTGTACGAACCATGGCCTACCTTTAACTTGATTCGGCAACGGATAACCGATCGGCTTGGAGGTAGGCCACGCGAGCACACTCGCCTGATGCTATCCATCTGGAGCCTGATGCACGGCGCCGCGATGCTGATGATTCGCGGCGATTTTGGAAAGTCACTCCGTAGGCAGACAGTGCATGCCTGCCTCGACGCAATTGATGCCATTCTTGACGCCGCAGCAGCTGGGAAAGTCGCCCGATCAGGGCCTAAGTGGCCCTCGGATTTGATCCTGGGGGAAGGGAAGAGGAGCCGTGCAGGAAGTGGCACCAATGGCGGACGGGTTAAGAATTGGGCACTCGCAACGAAGCTGCATCGTGCCGTCCGCAGACGGGAAGGATCGCAGCGGGCGAAGCGCGCAAAGCCGGAACGGAACAACTAGTGTGACGCCTTCCTGTTCGAAGCTGAAGAACTCAGCCGCTCCAGCGCTTTCCTCGCAGCCGCTGCTTTGGGGCCATTCGGCAGAATCTTCAAATAGCTTTCGTATTCTTCCCGTGCCTCATCCGGCCGCGCCAGTTTCTCAAGGCTTTCAGCCAGGCGAAAGGTGGCCGTCGCATCGTCTTGTTTATACAACAGAGCCTCACGGTAGCGGCTTTCGGCGGCGCCGTAATTTTTTCGCTTGAAATAGAAGTCTCCGACCTCGATATCCTTCGCGGCTTTGTGCGGATCCCAGGGATGCGTTTCGTTTACGCCGCCTCCCTCCGATTCAAGCTCGCCATTCGACAATGCTCCCTGACTGTTGGGATGCGATTTTTCGTCGCCGGCAGGTGGGCTAAGGTCGATCTGCGTATCCTTGCTTGAACTTTCACCGCCATCATCCCCAAGATCCTGAACATTCACACGATCCGAGCGTGGAGGCTCCACATTTGGCGGCGGCATTTGCGGAGATGCTGCTGAAGGGGCACTAGAAGACGACGAAGAACCGGGAGCTTGAGAACCGGATTGCGGACTATTCGACGAGGTTTGTGCCCATGCAAGTCCGCCAACCAGAACCACCCATAAAACAAGACTGCGCATCCACTTATTCTAATGCCGCCGCGAACTAGATAGGTTGCCCGGAAATCCAGAGATGGCTGAGAAAAAAAACAGGCCGCTCAGGGGGAGGATTGAGCGGCCTGGTTGGCGAAGTCCTCCGGGGAGGAGGGATAAAACTCTTTACATGGACGACGGATTCTGTCCCGTGGTTGCGGGCGCAGATTCGCCGCCCACCGTGTTCGTCATCAGGCGGACATCCACGCGGCGATTGTCAGCGCGGCCAGACGACGTCTTGTTCGACTCAACCGGCTTGTCCTTGCCCAATCCGATCACATAAATCTTGTGCGCCGGCACGTTGTACTTCGAAGCCAGATATTGCACGACCGCATCGGCGCGACGCTGGCTCAGACCGTAGTTGTATTCTTCCGAGCCGACTGAGTCGGTGTTGCCATCGAGCGCGATGATGTAGTTTTTGGTCGACGAAATCTGACCGGCGAGCTGATCGAGCGCTTCCTTGGCTTTCGCCGTCAAGTTGTCTTTGTTGAAACCGAATTTCACCGAGGTTTCCGCGACCGCATGATAATTGTCGAGGTTCGCAACCGTATTGCTCAGCACGCCAACCCGGCCATTGGCCGCATCAGCCATCTGCTGTGCCTGCGTCGCATTTTGCGCGGCCGTTTGCGCCTTTTGATCGGCAGCATCGGTCTTCGCGTTTACCGCGGCGAGACCCTGCTGGACGCGGGCATCCACGTCCTTGATGTCTCGAGTGTTCTTCGCGGTTAGATCATCCAATTCGTTCGTCTTGTTGATCAGCGGCGTCGTCTGCTGCTTCACATAGTTCTTGCTGGCGCAGCCAACGGTGGCTGCCATGCTCGCCGCCAGGAAAATCGCTAACGAAGTGCGGGTCATAAGGTAAGGCTCCTTCATCCTGTCTTGTGTACGCGCTACATCTTGCGGCGCGTTACTGCAAATCTTTGGCCCTGGGAATTAACGGAT
Source organism: Verrucomicrobiia bacterium (assembly GCA_035523795.1). GTDB lineage: Bacteria > Acidobacteriota > Terriglobia > Terriglobales > Acidobacteriaceae > Sulfotelmatobacter. Next base: position 7,089 of record DATKQB010000155.1, read on the forward strand.
ACTACAAGTCCCGTTCCTACTGGTGCACCTCAGATGCCAGTTCGGAGTACTAGGGACCTTCAGCCTAAGTATATACGTTTTCATAAGTTTGCGGCAGTCGTGCTGGACAACCCTTCCACAAAAAGCAGGAAGAACGAAAGCAAAGCCAACATGAGGGATGGAAATTTTATACGGTGAAAGTCCTACAGGTAGCGGCTATTTTCCTCCGCCGCACGAACTTTTCAACGTGGCATAAAATGAGTAATCGACTTGGACCTTCCTGCAAAAATCCGCACCATTCCCACTGAACCCGGCGTGTATCTCTACAAGAACGCTGAGGGCGAAGTCATCTATGTGGGCAAGGCCAAAAACCTGCGCAACCGCGTCTCCAGCTACTTTCACGAAGGACGTTGGGAGGATGCGAAGACGGGCACGCTGTTGCGGGAAGCGGTCGATGTTGACTACATCGTCGTCGCCAACAACAAAGAAGCTCTGGCTTTGGAAAACAACCTTATCAAGCAGCGCAAGCCACGCTTCAACATTCTGCTGCGCGATGATAAGACCTATCCATATGTGAAACTCACGCTTGGCGAACGGTGGCCGCGGGTCTATGTCACGCGAAGGTTGCGAAAAGACGGAAGCGAATATTACGGGCCCTATTTTCCGGGCAATCTTGCCTATCGTATTGTCGACCTCATCCACCGGAATTTTCTGATTCCCTCCTGCAAGGTGGATCTTAGCCGCTTTCATCCGCGCCCGTGTTTGCAGTACTACATCAAGCGCTGCCTCGGCCCGTGTGTGAAGGATTTAACTACGCCCGAGACGTATCAAGAAGCTGTGCGCGATGTGAAATTGTTTCTGGAAGGTCGACCGACGGACCTTGCCCGTTCGCTGCGCAGTCGCATGGAGCAAGCAGCCACTAGCCAAGAATACGAACGAGCGGCGAGGTATCGCGATCTTATTTCGACCGTGGAGCAGTTGCAAGAGCGGCAAAGGATGGCTGCTGCCGAAGGCGATGACGCGGACGTCTTCGGATATCACTACGAGAATGGCATGCTGGCCGTGAACCTCTTCCATATGCGTGCCGGCAAGATGGTCGATCGTCGCGAATTCTTCTGGGAAGACCTGCCACAGTTTGCGATGCCGGACCGAGCTGGGATCAGCGAAGACATCTCATCAACGGAGTTCCAGCCCGGCGAGTTTTTCTCCGCGCTTGTGAAGCAGCTCTACATCGGTCAGCCCTATGTGCCCAGGAACCTGTACGTTCCCGTGGATTTTGAAGATCGAGAAGAACTCGGGGATTTGCTCTCTGAACAGCACGCTGACCAAAGTGCGCGCATTAATCGCGTGCATATCCTTGTCCCGCAACGAGGAGAAAAGCGTTCGCTGATCGATTTAGCCGGAAACAACGCCAAGCAGTCCTATGATCAGCGGTTCCGTGTATTGAAGCCGAACGCGCGGAAAATACAGGAGGAACTGCAGGAGACGCTCAGCCTGCCCGAACTCCCAAAGCGAATTGAATGCTTCGACATTTCCCACATTCAAGGAGCCGAAACCGTCGCCTCGATGGTGGTTTGGGAAGACGGCAAGATGAAGAAATCGGACTATCGCAAGTTCATCATTCGTACCGTCGAGGGTGTCGACGATTTTGCTTCCATGCGCGAGGTGGTGACACGTCGTTACAAGCGCGTGCAAGAAGAGAACAAGCCGATGCCCAGCCTGGTACTGATCGATGGCGGCCTTGGGCAGTTGCATGCCGCGGCAGAAGCGCTCGAATCTCTAGAGATCATTAACCAGCCACTTGCTGCGATTGCCAAGCGGGAGGAGATACTCTACGTCTATGGACAGGAAAAAGACCCGATCGCTCTGGACCATCACTCGCCCGTACTGCATCTGATCCAACTCATCCGCGATGAGGCCCATCGCTTCGCTGTAACTTTCCATCGCAAGCGACGCCAGATGCGCGACCGCTCTACCGAACTGCTGGAGATCCCGGGGGTGGGCGCAAGCACGAGCCGGCGCCTGCTCGAGCATTTTGGCAGCGTGCAGGCCGTCAAACATGCGGACACGGCAGCGCTGTCAGCTGTCGTGACGCGGACTCAGGCCGAAGCAATTCAGAACTACTTCCGGCGCTGAATAAGCAGGCCCTAATTGAGCCTTCCCAAGCTTAGCGGTTAAAAAGAGGCTTACGGTTCGCGAATGGATGAGGGAACGCCGGCTTTGCGCGCCTCCTCCTGCATGTCATCAAGTTTTTGCTTGGCGTCGTCGACAGCTTTTTGCTTGTCAGCGATCTGCTGCCTGTATTGCGCGTCCTGCTTGTCCCAGTCGGCGGAATTACGCAGGCGGTTGCCTACATCACCATACATCGCAGCAGCACGAATTTCGTACTCTTTCTGCAGTACGTTGAGTTCGCGCGTCAGCAGATCAATCTGATCTTTCTGACTCTGAATTTGCTCACCCCAATGTTTCCACGCGGCTTGCTTAGCGGCTTCATCCTCGCCAGGCTTCGAGGCCTGCGGTGTGGCATCGGCAACAGGGTTATTTTCGGCACTCTTGTCGGACGTAGCATTACTCTGCGACGCCGGTTTAGCGTCGGTGGCTCCCGTCCCGGTGCTGTTCGAGTCTTCTGACTTCGACTCGGCGGCGTTGTCGGTACTTTCGGCGGAGCCTACGACCGATAGTTTGTCAGTCGTGGGAAGGTTGTCGTTGGTGAAAACTTGCGGCTTTGATTTCGAATCGGAGTTCTTGCGAATCGTGCGGGCATAGTCGGCGAGCGAATCCGCTGAGCTGGAGGAACCCGATCCGCTTTGGCTCTGTGCGATCGCACCGGATGCAAGCAGACCGACAACGAGCAAGAGTTTGAAGATATAAGCTACGGTTCTTTTCATAATCTCACCATTCATAATTCCACCGCTTTGCTGAAATTTGCGCTGCCTTCCTGCCCATTTAGGTTCTGTTACCTGCGGCCGCACAGCGCTGATCACTCTTCTCGTAAGAAAAGTTGTTCCGGAGAAAAGCGCCGACGTTGCGCTCGAGTTGCTCAGCTTCATTCTTGATGTCTGCGGCCAACTGCTCTACGTGCACTGCATTTTGGTTTGCTCTTAATTGTTGTGCGTACCCGGAGATCATCGCCAGAGAAGTGCGCAATTCCAGCGCTTTTTCGGACGCGAGTTCGTTGCGAAGCTCCTGCCCGCTGCGAATGCGCTCGACATTAGTCTCATCGCTGAGGAGGCAGGTAACTCCGAGAAGTTCTCCATCCTCGGCGTGCACCGGCGCGAGCGTAATGGAAACGAACCGCTGTAACCCGGATGGCGTGACATAGCCGGCTTCGATCTGCCGTCGCCCGCTGCCTTCATGCAAGACGGCTCCAACCTCGTCTATGATTCGCGCGGGCTCATCAATGCTTTCCTGCGAGAGTTTCTCGGAACGGTTTTCACTGCGCCGCAGCGTGTCTCGAAAAATGTCCGTCGCACTCATGCCCGTAGGTGAAGCAAAACCTAGAATTTGTTTGGCCGCAGCATTGGCTGTCTTCACCAGACCATTGGATCCGAAGACGACTACGCCGGTCGAGAGATTCGCGAGCACGGCCTGATTCAGGATTTCCATGATCCTTGTGCGGCTATGCTCAGCCTGGGATTGCACGTGCAGCTCATGTTTCTGCTGCTTGAGTTGCTGGATGACGTTGTTGTAGAGATGCAACGGCAGCGCATCCTGTAGAGCGGATGACTTCGGCGAAAAATCGCTTTCTTCGTTCATCTTCTTGCGCAATGCGCGCATGACGAGCAGGCCAAGCAAGAACGCGCCTACAGAGCACACCATCACGATGGCCGCGCGGACGAAAACCGGATTGGCAAAGGATCTCAAAACAGCCCCCGGTACCACTGAATGAAATCATTGCCAAAAAATAGCGCGACAAATGCCATGCTTCCAAGAAAGACCCCAAATGGCATCTGATAGTAGCGGAGCACCATCTGTGCCGACTGCCAGGCCCTTCGGCGGGCCGCGCTCGCCTCGGCCAGACGCTTGAAACGTCGCGTCCGCTTCAGCCAAACGATCAGCATGGTCGTGATTCCAAATAGCGAGCCCGCCAGCGAAGCGGTGAAGATGGTGAAAATCGTCAGCTTGACGCCAAGGAATGCTCCGACCATTCCCATAAGCTTCACGTCGCCAAAGCCCATGCCTTCAATGCCGCGCCAGCGCAGGTACATCACTCCAGCGCCGTAGATGAAAGACGCTCCCACTGCGGCGCCCAGCAGAGCGTCAAGAAGGGAGAGCATCCGCAGCGCAACCCCATCGCTAAACGGCAGATTGACTAGCCCCGGCAGCAACTGCGACGCGACGTCATTCACTGGAATGATCAGGCTGAACATGAGCCCAAGCGCGATGCCGGGCAGAGTGAGCTTGTCCGGAAGAATCTTCGTTGCGGCATCCGTGAAGATCAGTCCCAGTAGCAGAAATGCGAAAGTGCAGTACTTCAGCGTCGACAGAGAGAGGCCGAAGTACCAATAACAGACCACGAACAAGACGCCAGTGAGCAACTCAATCAGAGGATAGCGTGGGGAAATTCTGACCTTGCACTGCCGGCAGCGGCCGCGGAGAATCAGCCAGCTTAAGACCGGCAGATTGTCGTAAAACGCGATCGGGTGCTTACACTTCGGACAGGCTGAGCGAGGTGCGACGACCGACAGCCCCAAAGGCAGACGGTAAATGCACACGTTCAGAAAGCTGCCAAAGGCCAGCCCAAATAGAAAAATCGCAGCTGCGAAAAATGGATCCATTTGTTTCGATCAAGCCAGTTCCTGCGCGAACAGGCGAATGCTGGGCGCAGAGCAATCCTGTGCCGCAGCTCCAACCTGTCGTCTTTCAAAGAACGGCCAAAGTTGCTGATCTTGAGGGGATTATAAGTCGCTACGTTGGCAGACACTAAGGTACTGAAGTCACTGGCCGGAGGGACGATTACTTCACATGAATCCGTCCTGGTTGCCTGGAACTCGTGCGGAATGAGCACGTCCACGCGCTCACGGATTTCATGGGGTAAAACAAACAGAGAACGCGGGCGCCGGCAAACTCCAGGCCAACGCCCCGAGCGTAAAGCCGAAGACGTGATCCACTCAGCCGATTACTTCGTTTGCAGAGTCTCTATGTACTGCACCAAATTCGTTGTCCTCTGTTGAACTTGGGCTTCGTGACCCTGGCTGATGCTGGAAAACAGAGGGCCCCAGATCGGCATTTCTTGCGTTCCATGCGAAGGCAGATTCGCCTGGCCGCGAATAACTGACGCAACATGCGCTGCCGGATATTTACCTCCATTTTTCTGGGCCAGGGTTGCCAAATCCGTCGGGGTAGCTTTGAGGGCGGAAGCGGCAGGCCCATTGCCCTTGCCATCTAGTCCGTGACAGACCGCGCAATAGCTGTTGTACATCTCCTTGCCCGAGTTGGATGGGGTATTGGTAATCGGAACATGTTTAACGGTGGTAGAACTCTGCGCTGGCGCGGATTGAGCCACCGCCATGGCTGCAGATAACACAAGAATCAGCGCCAGACTGATGAATTTCATTACACGCATGGGATCCTCCTGGGTTTGCCAAACCCGAACTGTCCACAACAGCGCAGTCTAGGCGCGGGGTTGGCAAGCAACTGTGATTCAGATCACTCGAGCCTGTGACGAATGAGGCATCAGTTCGGAGGATCGAGTGGGCTAAGGGAAGGCAAAGCGGAGAAGATCCCCTTCGAGAACGACTCCAGAAGGGGCTTCCGCGGGAAAATTACCCTGCCAGTGGCCCCAATTCTTCGAGACCAGACGAGGTAGGGGAGATTTGTGGCTGATCCAGCCATCAGCCGTTTCTTCCCGCAGGCAAATCGAGAAGCAGCCCTCACGGTGGGTTTGCGCCTTCCATTCGTAAAGTGTTGCCGCCAGCGCTTCGGTCATCGATTCGCGCGGATCAAGGCAAAAGATCCATTCCGTGGCCAGCCTGGAGAGGACGGATCCTGGTTCACGATCGGTGACAATTCGTGCTCCGTACTCATGAGCGACACGTACCGTCCTATCTTGCGAGTTGTGATCCACGATCACAACGTCATCGCAGGCGTATAGAGTTTCCAGACAACGGCCTAGCCGCAGAGCGTCGTTGTTGGTGTGCAAGAGAGCCGTAACCTTTGCCATAGGAAAGTGTGTTTAAGTTTACGCGAAAAACTGCCGGCCTGCCTTGCAAGGAGAGGTAGAGCTGCATTCCTTGAGAGAAGCGATGAGAGCAGTAGCCGCCGAACAACAGCCGTCGCCCTATTGCGAGTCGCTCAGCTTCTGCCGGTTGGCATCTGGCGATTGCGCTTGCACCACAGTGATGGGAGCTTGCAATGTGAAATTCAGCACGGTTTCCGTAGGCAGCTTGATCTGCTGGCTTTTGCTGGCCGCCTGAGCACCTCCTCCAACACCGGCCCCGGCCGCTGCGCCGATGGCTGCTCCTTTTCCGCCTCCAGCCAGCGCGCCGATGATGCCGCCCAAAATCGCCCCGCCGCCCACTTTTTCGGCCGTGTTCTTGCTTCTGTTACTGCCGGTTTTCTTGTACTGATCCGTTTGTAAATTGTAAGTTTGTCCGCCCGAAGTCAAACTATCGAGCTGCAGGATCAATTCCGATTGCCCCGCAAACTTGCTGGCGCTCTTCGCCTCAACGATATGCCCGCTCAGTTCGACTCCGGCCGGGACGGCTTGCTCGCCATCCGAAGTCAGGGGCGTTTTCAGCGTAGCGTGAAAGGTGTCTCCTGTTTGATTTTTTTCGCTGTCGATAGGATCCATAAGCCGGACGGTTAATTGTGTTCCTTGGTCGATGATGAACTTTCTCGGGGCGGGAGGCGGGGGAGGCGGTGTTGGTGGTGTCAAATCGGCTGCAGGAGCAGGCGCAGCCGGTGGATTGTTATCCGTCATCTGGTCGGGAGGAGAAGCTGGCGAACTGGTTGCCGGGTTCGCGTACGGACCGCGAGACCTGCGCGCGATCCTCGCTGCGGACGGTTTGTTCGATTCCGGTGGCGGAGTTGCTTGAGTCTGGGGAGTCGTTTGCGCCGAAGTATCGGCCGAGGACGGAGGGGGCGCGTTGCCGATCGTCAGATTGTTAACGACTTCCTTAACTCCCGGAACTGATGCCGCTTGCCGGCTGGCTGCGTCTCGTTGCGCCTGGTCGTCGACATGTCCGCTGAGCGTGACTACTCCACTTGACGATTGCACGCTGAGTTGCTTCGAAGAAAGCCCCGAGTCCTGACTGAACTTGTTTTGAATATCGCTGGAAATCTTGGCATCGTCGGGCCTTTTCGCGCAGCCCGCGGCTAAGCCCAAGACAAGCACAAGCGCAATGCATGCCAGCAGTGATTTCGTGTTCATACCCGACTCCGCGCAGGAGAATCCCCAAGCAACAGTTTACTCGCAGTCGCCAATGCTTTGGGATTCGCGTTTATGGGGGCGAAGTTGCTCAGATGGAGATCACGCCCATCCGAATCAAGACCAGCGAAAGCACCCCAACAATGGCCCACAAGAGAATTCCTTGCAACAGGGGCCGTATACCCACCTGTTTGAGTGTGGACTTGGAAATTCCGGTTCCGATCAGATACAGAGTGACTGTCAACCCGGCTTTTCCAAGAGTATTCAATTTGGGATAGACGGGGCTGAACACCGGAACGTAAGTGGTCGCGATCGCCGCCAAACAGAAGAGCACAATGAACCACGGCCACTTGATCTGGGTCTTTTCTTTCCTGAAAAGTGCAACGGCAAAAGCTAAGGGAACAATCCAAAGGGCGCGCATCAGCTTGATGGTTGTCCCTACCATGAGCGCTTCCGAACCATATTTTGCGGTTGCACCCACCACTGAACTGGTGTCGTGGATCGCGAGTGCCGACCACAGACCGAATTGATTCTGAGACATGTGGAGCGCGTACCCGATCGCAGGGAAGAGAAACAGCGCGATCGAGTTCAGCACAAAGACGGTCCCAAGAGATATCGCCATCTCTTCGTCGCCGGCATTTATCACCGGGCCGACGGCTGCAATCGCACTTCCTCCACAAATGGCGGTTCCGGCACTGATCAGCAGGGATGGTTTGTATTCCACGCTGAACAGCCGCCCAAGAATAAGACCAGCTATCAGTGCGAACGTAATACTCGCTGCGGTATAAACGAATCCGCTCCGGCCTGCTCGAATCACATCCTGTAAATTCATGCCGAAGCCGAGACAGACGATCGACGCCTGCAACAAGAAGCTGGAGAGTTTCTTGCTGTCTGCGGTGTACGGGTGCACGAATGACAGTCCGTAGATGAGCCCAATCAGCAGCGCTACTGGTGGAGAAATGAAACCGCTGGCAGAGACGATGACGCCTACAAAGAACAGGTTTTTGGTATTCATCAAATATCAGGAAGAATTTTTGAGGGAATCTTGCTGCCCACCAGTTTACCAGCGGAACAGCTCTCCCGTGCCGTTAATGTACTTTGGACGACGGGCGCGCATCCCACTTTCGTAATTTGAAGCGACTGCGAGCCGGCCCCATAATGCGGGAGAATGGCGGAGAATCAAAACCAACGACGTTGGGATCGGCTCCCTGTCGATATCCAGGTTCGCGTGATCACTTTTAAGGGAGACGAGACTACCGTGGTTCGCGGGCGTGGCACGGAAATGAGTGAAGGCGGAATGATGCTTTACGCCGGTCTGCTGTTGAATCCCGGCGACACGCTGGAGATTGAGTTTGATACTCCCGTCCCTTCCCGTATTCCCGCAGTTGTCCGCTCGAAAAACGGATTTTGCTTCGGTTTGGAGTTCCTCGCTCCACTGCCTGCCTAAAGGCTCTCTCGATAGTCCTCGAATGGCGTTGCCCGCTAATTTGTTCTAGCATCAACTACGCATGAACTCTCATAAGCTCGCTCATACTTTTCGTGTCGACAAGGGCAAACACTTTCGGCTGAAAGATTTCGATCCCGCAGACACCGGACACTGGCATTCCAAAGAACACGCCACCGACGCCCTGCAGAAAAGCGTCGAGCGGATGGCCGAGCTGCAGGACATGCTTTACGCGCAGGATCGCTGGGCTGTTCTGCTCATTTTCCAGGCCATGGATGCTGCCGGAAAAGACGGAGCGATCAAACATGTAATGTCGGGAGTCAATCCCCAGGGATGCCAGGTCCATTCTTTCAAAACACCATCCGCGGTTGAGTTACAGCACGATTTTCTCTGGCGGACAACCTGCGTCTTGCCTGAACGCGGCCATATCGGTATTTTCAACCGTTCGTATTACGAAGAAGTGCTGGTGGTGCGTGTGCATTCTCAGTTTCTCGCGGCCGAAAATATTCCGCCGTCTTTCGTCGGCAAAGACCTATGGGGGCAGCGCTTCGAAGACATCCGTGCCTTTGAGCGCCACATGGCGCGCAACGGAACCGTAATCCGCAAGTTTTTTCTCCATCTTTCCAGGAAGGAGCAGAGGGCGCGCTTCCTGGCGCGCCTCGAAGAGCCGGAGAAAAATTGGAAATTTTCGGCTTCGGATATTCACGAAAGAAAGTATTGGGACGATTATCAGAAGGCTTACGAAGATATGATCCGCAATACGGCCAGCGACCACGCTCCGTGGTACGTGGTTCCAGCAGATAACAAGTGGTTTACGAGATTGGTCGTATCGGGCGTGATTGTCGATACGCTTGAGTCGTTAAAGCTCGCATATCCCAAGGTTGACGGCGCAAAGAAGAAAGATCTCGAAGCAGCGAAGAAAGCGCTTCTGGCAAAGAAATAGACCATCGCGCAATTACGTCATAATTTTTCGTACCCTGCGGCCAGCGCGACTCGAAGCTCCAGGCACGCCGTCAACTGATCGAATCCCGCATTCCAATCCTTTTTTGCGATCAGGCCCTTTGCGGGATTACCATAGCGAATCGTAAATTTTCCCAGGGGAACCACGTCCATGCACGTTGATCGTTTTCGCAAGAAAAGTGTGTCGTTTGTTCGGATCATGTTCACCACAGTCGCTGTTCTTGCCTTACTAACCATCTCGCAAGCTCAGACCAAACCGGAGCGGCAATCGAAAGCCGCAAAAGCCACGGAAAATGCGCAGTCACAGCAAGCCTCACCTGCAGCGGCCGCTGATGCGGACGCGGAAAAGAAAGAGGACAAGCTGTTCAAAGGCATGAAGTATCGGCTGGTTGGGCCTTTTCGTGGAGGACGATCGCTGACCGCAGCCGGAGTCCCAGGCGATCCTTCAACCTACTATTTCGGTGCCACCGGCGGCGGCGTGTGGAAATCGACAGATGCCGCCATGACATGGTCTCCCATTTTTGATCATGAAGGTACGGCCGCCATCGGCAGCATCGCCGTCGCGAACTCGAACCACAACATCGTTTACGTGGGAACGGGCGAGGCCTGCATTCGTGGCAACATCACGCATGGAGACGGTGTCTACAAATCGCTCGATGGCGGCAAGACATGGAAGGACATCGGCCTGAAAGACTCACGCGCGATCGGCAAAGTCATCATCAATCCAAATAATCCTGACATCGTCTTTGTCGCCGCTCTGGGCCATCCTTTTGGGCCAAATACCGAGCGCGGCATCTTTCGCACCACGGATGGAGGTAAGACCTGGGAGAAAGTCCTCTACAAAGACGAGAACACCGGTGGAATCGACGTAGCCTTTGATCCGCACAATGCAAACATTCTTTTTGCTGCCCTCTGGCAGGCTCGCCGCACCGCGTGGAGCCTCGACAGCGGAGGTCCTGGAAGCGGGATTTATCGCTCTGGCGATGGCGGCACAACCTGGAAAAGAATTGAAGAGCACGGTTTGCCCAAAGGGCCCTACGGAAAGATTGGCGTGGCTGTGGCGGCCAATTCCGATCGCATTTACGCGCTGATTGAGGCTCACAATCCCGACGGCGGTCTCTACCGTTCCGACGATGGGGGCGAGAATTGGCAACTGGTGAATCCAAGCCACAGTTTGTGGCAACGGCCCTGGTATTACATGCACATCATCGCCGACCCGCGCGACGAGAATGTCGTCTACATCATGAACGTCGAAGCCTATAGGTCCACTGACGGAGGTCATCTCTTCGACAAGGTCCCTGTTCCACACGGCGATAATCACGGTCTGTGGATCGATCCCATGAACACCCGCCGCATGATCGCTTCAAACGACGGCGGAGTCACCGTCACTATGGATGGTGGAAAATCCTGGAGCGCGCAGGACAATCAGCCGACGGCGCAGTTCTATCACGTGATAACAGACACGGCCACGCCTTATCGCATCTACGGGGCACAGCAGGATGCTGGTACCGTGGCGATCGCCAGCCGCAGTGATAACGGCTCCATCGACCGCACAGATTGGTATGACGTTGGCGGCGGCGAAGCGGGCTACATCGCTCCCGATCCCCGCGATCCTGATATCGTTTACGCGGCTGATTATCAAGGCAATATAACTCGCTATGATCGGCACATCGGGCAGGTGAAGTCGATCACGGAGCAGCCTGAACTCTCTGACGCTCATGGTGCAGCGAATCTTGAGCATCGTTTTCAATGGACCGCGCCCGTCATGATTTCGCCGCATGACCCCGACACTCTTTATCACGCAGGGGAAGTCCTGTTTAAGACGACCGACGGCGGAGTCCACTGGCAAGCCATCAGCCCAGATCTCACGCGGAATGACAAGAACAAGCAGAAAGTTTCCGGCGGCGACATCACACTCGATGATTCCGGCACGGAATACTACGACACCATCTTCGCGTTGGCCGAGTCGCCGCTGAAGAAGGGCCTTCTATGGGCCGGCACAGATGACGGTCTCATTCAGCTAACGCAGGATGAAGGGAAGAACTGGACGAATGTGACTCCTAAAGACATGCCGGAATGGAGCCGCATCAGCCAGATCGACGCCTCGCCGTTCGATGCTGAAACAGCTTACGTTGCCGTCGATCGCCACCAGTTCGACGACCTGCGTCCGTACATTTACAAAACCAGCGATTACGGCAAGACCTGGACCAAACTGGGCACGGGCATTCCCGATAATGCGTTCGTCCGCGTGGTACGGGAAGATCCCAAGAAGCGTGGATTACTTTATGCCGGGACGGAGAGTGGCATCTACGTTTCATTCGACGATGGCGCGAACTGGCGTTCCATGAAGCTGAACCTGCCAACAGTTCCGGTTCACGATCTGGTCATCAAGAACGATGACCTCGTAGTGGCGACGCATGGCCGCGCATTCTGGGTGCTGGATGACATAAGTCCACTTCGCCAATACACCGATGAAGTCGCGCAGAAAGATGTGTTTCTATACGCTCCATCGACTGCTTATCGCATTCAGGCCGGCGCGAGCGGCGAGCAGCATGCTTCCAAGCTTCGTGGGGAAAATCCGCCTGCAGGAGCTGTGTTTTACTACTTTCTGAAAGATGCTCCCAAGGCAGACGAGGAAACCAAGATCGAAATCCTCGATGCGTCCGGAAAAGTGATTCGCAAGTATTCCAGTATGGAGACCGATCCCCTCGAGGAACCTTTGGGGCCGGACGACAAGAAACCCGAAAAGCAAATTAAGCCGGAAGTGGGCTTAAACCGCTTTGTTTGGGATCTGCGTTATGACGGGGCCCATCGCGTGCCCGGCTACTATCTGTGGGCGTACGGCAGCGGCGATCGTGGGCCAGTGGCCGTTCCTGGGCAATATCAGGTGCGCCTAACAGTCAATGGGAGGTCGTTCACCGAGCCTTTTGGCCTAAAGCTCGATCCTCGCGTTCATGTCAGCCAGGCCGATCTGGAGTCTCAATTCAAATTGTTGCTCGACACGCGCGATGAATTGAGCCGCGTCTACGACACGGTAAACCAGATCCAGGATGTGCGCGCGCAGTTGGATGGTCTTAAAAGACGTCTTCCGCAGAACGCCAGCTCCAAAACGATCATTGGAGCAGCCGATGATCTCGAAAAGAAGCTGGTCGGCGTCCGGGACGACTTGATCAACCTGGATATCACCGCCAATGAAGACTCGCTGGCCTATCCGCCCCAACTCGATGCCAGGTGGGCCTTCCTTGCGATCGATGCCAGCAGCGCAGATGCTGCACCGACCGAAGCCGAGCAGCGAGAGTTCTACAAGCTGAAGCGGCAGAGCGGTGAATTTATCGCGCGATGGGAAGACCTGCAGCGGCGTGATTTGGCAGCCTTCCAGAAGTTGGCCGCCGAAGGCAGTCTTTCCACGGTGATGGTGCCGCCAGCCGGGCGAGCCGTGAGCGACGAGGTCCCGGCACACTGAAACAGATAAACAACGGGCACGAGGGAGCTGCCAGGTGAGCTTGCTTGCCTTGCCCCGTGCCTGTTGCGGTTGATTCCTTGCACGTGCATGAACTTTGCACGCTGCTCCGTTCTTAGTTGATTCTCTCTATTACTTCCGTGCCACGGTGATGGCACGCTCGTGCCTTGTTCACTCGTCCGCTCGGCGGTATTGTCCCGGTAGAGCTGTTTGATGTGTTCCTCCCCTGGGGATAACGAGCCGTCCTGGCGGAGGTGTTGCATGCGAATGATGCATCTGTGTTACGCGGCGCTTGGCTTTGCGGTGGCCCGCTGGATTTTCAAGCGGCAGGTCATAGTCGATCCGGTGGTTCGTTTCCGGTCCCAAGGGCTTTTGTAAGAAAAACTTTAGAGTTCGGGCGCGCGCCCCGTTGCGCCTCCATTTCGTCAGCGCGCGCCCAGCGCTTCACTCACTTTAGCTTCTGGCCAAGCTTCCTCAGTACCTTGGTTATTTTCGTCTGCCTGCGGTAACTCCATAGAATTACGTTTTGGGGGGTTGGATTGTCCCCAGTTCTTTATGCGGCGAATTTACAAAATTCGGCCTGTCCCTGTGTTGCCCGCATTGCTCTTTGTGATGCTGCTTTTGAGCGCAAGCGCGCACGCACAAGATGCCTCTCCCGACGTTGTGCCCGACGATCAGAACCAAGTCCCGCTTGGCGACGTCGCCCGTAACTTGCGCAAGACGAATCCTCAACCGCAGCAGGTGATCGATGACGATAATCTTTCGCAGGTGATCGCTCACGACGAGCTGCAACACAAATCGACGCCCGGATTACGTTATGTGATGGAAGGTGGGGACAAAGATTTTCACATGTCGGCTCCGGACGTCACCTGCAGCCTTGCCTTCACAGCCAACGCGAGATCGTTGCTCTCCAGCCAATATGCACAGATGGCGCTACCGCCAGCCGATCTACCAAAATTGCACGGCCCCGCCACAATCGAAGGAGATGCGCTGACGGTTTCGCTGTTCAACGGCACAGATTGGCATGTCAGTGAGATTTCGGTTGCGGTGACGGTCGTGCAGAAACCGACACAGGCTTCCGGTGGCCCATTTGCGGGCGCTGCAAGCCAGATCGAAACGAGTCCGGAAGCCTTGGTTCGCCCGGAAAAGAATCCTGACAGTACGTTCATCTTCCGTATGCGCGCGGCTGCCGGCCCTTGGGCGACCACCGTCTTTAACGCTCCGCTCAACGGTGATCTTGCTCCCGGCCAGGAGTGGCATTGGGCCATCGTGCAAGCGAGAGGATATCCGCCACAAACCGATGTTGCCAGCGCCCAGCCTCCCGCCGCCCACAATTTTTCCAGCAAGGATCCCCTTGCGGGAGGACCCGGAGTCCAACCGTTATCTTCGAGTTCCCCCGCGAGCCTTCCACAAAACCAGCAATAATCCTCTGCTAGACTGAAGTCAGCTCACTCCGAGGCCTGCCATGAAATTTGGTGTGATCATTTTCCCGGGTTCCAACTGCGATCACGATGCGCACTGGACGGTACAGAGCGTGCTGCATCAGCCAGTCACTTTTCTGTGGCACGAATCGCATGATCTTGAGAATTGTGACGCGATCATCGTTCCTGGCGGCTTTGCCTACGGAGATTACCTGCGGACGGGAGCCATCGCGAAGTTTTCTCCCGTGATGGAGTCGGTTCGAAAATTTGCCGCGAATGGCGGATTAGTTCTGGGAATCTGCAACGGCTTTCAGATCCTATGTGAATCCGGCCTGCTGCCCGGGGCGCTCATGCGCAATGTAGGCCTTAAGTACGTTTGCAAGCCGGTGCAGGTGCGAGTCGAGACGACTGACACGCCCTTCACCAACTCGTGCCAACAGGGCGAGGTGCTCACCATTCCTATCGGCCACATGGAAGGGAATTACTTTTGCGATGCCGACACATTGGACGCATTGCATCGCGAAAATCGCGTCGTATTTCGATACTGCGATCTTGAAGGCCAGATTACGAGTTCAGCCAATCCTAACGGCTCCATCGATAACATTGCCGGGATCTGCAACCCGGGAAGAAACGTCGTCGGTATGATGCCGCATCCTGAGCGTTCCGCGGAGCCGGAGTTGGGCGGCAGCGATGGCGTGAAGATTCTTACCTCCATGGTTTCGGCGTTGGCTCTTCGATAGCGGAAAATTAAGCGCTGGTGCTTCGCGGCGTCAAGGTGTATCGTTCTGTTTCTTCCCCTCTGTAGTGCGGGCCCCTAAACCTGATTGCTTTCGCAAGCGACGCGGCGACGCGGGGAGGCGTGTCTCTATATGACACCGAAGCAAATTCTGGATTCATTTTCTGAAACATTGATGCGGGATGAGCGGATTCTTAGTGCGAAAGAACGCGCTTTATTGTTGAGCCTTCTGCACCACTCAAAATCCGGGGCGGGCGAGAATCCGGCCACGCGGGAAGCGGTGCAGGGGGTGATTGCGTCGGCCATCGGAGAGACCGTCGCGCAGCGCGCATTCGCTGTGCTGGGAGCCAGCATCGTCGAAAAAATTATTGAGAGCGGAGCCGAAGATTCTCTTCGCTGGAAGTCGACCGAAGTCCTAACCGAACCACAGCCACCACATGTCCCAAGGCGTACACCGGAGCCGCGGACACCGGGCATTACTCCCGGCGAGCCACAAACGCCAGATGGCCCGAAGAGATTGCCGGAGGACGAGCCGGAACCACCGACCATTTCTCCGGAGCCGCAGCCTCCGCACGCGGTGCGCCGGGGGACGCCTGAGCCCCAGACACCGCACATTTCCCCGGGTGAGCGGAAGGCTCCGGCTGTTCCAAAGAGGTTCCCAGAACAAGAACCGCAACCGCCCACGACCTCTCCCGCAGAACCGCAAATGCCGGGCAAACCTATGCGACAGCGTGCTATTTTGTCAGAGACGAAGGTTGCCTCTGACGGTGGCGTTACTCTTGCCGAGCGTCCCAAATTTCTGCCTGCCCGTTGCCTCGTACTTGAGGAATTCCTTGCTCCACAAGAAGTACAGGAACTGACTCGATTCACGCTCGAACACGAAGCCGATTTCACAGCCAGCGAGGTTCTGTCTCCTCATTCCGAAAATGGTGTTGTGAACTATGAACATCGGCGGTCGCGTGTGCTGATGGACTTGGGACGTTATGAGGAGGTGATGATCGAACGAGTGAAATCTGTGCTGCCTCAGGTTCTCGAAAAACTGGATATGAAACCGCTCACGATTGCAGATATTGAAGCGCAGATTACGGCCAGCAATGATGGCGACTTCTTCCGGTTTCATAGTGACAACGGTAGTGAACGGGTGGCCTCTCGCTATCTGACATTCGTCTACTTTTTCCATCGCGAACCAAAAGCCTTTGAAGGCGGGAAACTGCGCATTCACGATTCGCGCCTGGAAGGCGAAACGTACGTCAGTCAGGGAAGTTTTCAAACGATTATTCCGCAGCAGAATCAAATTGTGTTTTTTCCTTGCGAGATGCGGCATGAAATTACCCCGGTCGTGTGTCCGTCTCGGCTTTTTGCGGACAGCCGGTTCACTCTAAACGGATGGTTAAGACGGTAGAAAATCCCGTGTGGGCGGAATGGCTCACGGCTCTAATGGCAGGAGAATCGCGGCGGAATGTTGGCGTAGCACTGCCCTCCAATCGTTTTCACTGCCTGCTGGATGAACTTCCTTTGCATCTCGTGCCGCGACACGCGATGAATGCGCGTCCATTGAGCGGGGAAGAGCGGTTCTTCTTAAATCCAAATTGCTTGTTGTGCTCCGACCGAGAAGTACCCGATGTTTTCCTGAACTGCCG
Organism: Verrucomicrobiia bacterium; assembly: GCA_035523795.1. Classification (GTDB taxonomy): domain Bacteria; phylum Acidobacteriota; class Terriglobia; order Terriglobales; family Acidobacteriaceae; genus Sulfotelmatobacter. Next base: position 24,098 of record DATKQB010000155.1, read on the forward strand.
GGACCAGCTTTCCGGCTTTGCTTTGCAGGGGACGATGGCATGGGTGAAGTCAACAGATTATGGATGGCTCCCGTTTTGGCTGGGACCGAGACTGGAAGCTGTGGTTACGAGCCTGCTTCCCGGCGAGCCGGTGCGTCGGGATTTCTCACGACGCAATTTGGATTTACTAGTCGCCGCTCGCATCCTGCTGCCTTCCGCAGATACGCTACTTCACCAGCGTGACAGGATGTTAGAGCAGGCTGGCGAAATGTTTCGTGCGAAAGGATATGTTCCGCTAACGGGACTGATCCATCCATTCCACATCGCTGCACTTCGTCGCTATTTCCGCTTCCTAATTCGAACAGGGGCGATACGCCTCGGCGATCGACAGAGCCCCCTTCGTTATGTTGCATACAACGAACCGGTGGCGCGATTTTTTCATCGTCAAATTGCCAACACATTACGTGCCGTCGCAGGCGAACCTCTCAAGCCTTCTTATGTCTATATGGCGTCTTATTTGAGCTCCGCCGAGTTGAAAAAGCATACTGACCGCGAGCAATGCGAGTTCAGCATCACCTTGTGTATCGATTTCTCGCCGGAACCAGAATTAGAGACTCCGTGGCCCATCCTTCTTGAAACGCCCGACGGTAAGGTCATCGTTCATCAAGCCATAGGAGACGGCCTTGCTTACCGCGGCACCCACTTGCCGCATTACCGAAACAAGCTTCGGGAGGGAAACACCTCCACATCGCTCTTTCTTCATTACGTGGCGGGAAACTTCGAGGGCTCCCTGGAGTAGGAAGAACGAACTACTTTAGCCCAGAGATTAGATAAAGCGACGAAAGCGTCTGATTGTAGCTGTAGGCGAAACGCTTACCGTCGCGGCTCACTACAACCGGCGCTAACAGCACGACGCCCGAAGAAACCGAAGGCTTCAATTCTTGTACAAAAGTTTCCTTTCCGGTGGCGATTTCCACTTTATAGATTTTGCTGGGAAGTTCGCCCAGGTGATATCCAAAAAAGTGTCGCTCATCGCTCGACCACTGCACGGGGATGAAGGCCGGATTTAGGGTCAGGAGTTGACGCGGTGCTTCTCCCGTCATGCTGTACAAGGTGTAGGAATGATTCGATTCGAAGCCAATCATCCAGCGGCTGTCTGGCGAAGCAACGCCGCAAGTGACTCCCTCCGGTGTAATGGGTTTCGCGTTCCCATTGGAGGGATCGACAAGATAGCATCGCGAGCCGTGACCTTTTTGATCACCGATCACATAGAAGGCCTGCCCGTTTGGCAGGAAATGCGCCCATCCGTTGTGGACCTTGTCAATTCCCACGATATTAATGGTTCGTGGCTGCCCGGTTCCAATGGGTAACAAGGTGACCTGTGGTGGCCGGCTGACCGAAATAGAAATCGCCCATTTTCCATCGGGCGACAAGCCGCCGGCACTGCCTTCGCCCAGCCGCGTCGGCAAAGAGCCATCTAGCTTTCGGATGGCAACGGCGTAACGTGGGCCCGCCGCTTCGCTCGCGTCCTCGAACAGAACATATTGGCCGTCTGGAGAAATATCACGAGCAGAATTCCAGTCGTGCCACGAAAGTTCCACGTCCTCCTTGCTTCCCAATGTGCTCCCGGCCATGGCCAGGCGCTTCGAGTTGAGCGTGACCAGCACCCGGCCGTCTGAGGCGATGTCTTCCAGCATGATACCGACGGGAAGATCCAGAAGAAGACGCAGCTTTCCCGCCGCCGGATCGACCGCCATCAGATTCAGATTGTTGCCTTTTTCGACCCCACTGAACCAGATTTCCTTGCCGTCGGGCCGCCATGCAATTCCTTGTTCCGATTCCCATTCCCGCGTAAGAGTACGCACATGGCCGGCGAGGTCGACAACCGCCACAGATCCGCGGTTATCCCAAAGCGCTGGATGATCAAGGAATGCGATGCGGTCATGTTGCGGCGAGAAGCGAATGTGGCTGATCCACCCCCCAGTCTGGTAAAGCACATTGCCGACCGGATACTCGAGGCGGCAATGACCGTTTGCCTCGCGAACCACAGCAAGCTTGCCATTTCCGTCCCAATCGGCCCAGCGCACATCAGCCAACATTTCACGCGGTGCTCCACCTGCCATCGGAGCGGTCGCCAATACTCCGTCGGTGATCTCAAGCTGGCCGCTGGGCTTGCCGTGCAGCACGATGGCAAGTTCGTTTGTAGGCGAGAGTGCCAGCACGCTAGCGTCGCCGAGATTCAACGGCTGCGCCAGAAGAGAATTTCCTACAGTCGAGAAAGTTTGCATGGGCCGATTGTTCCAGGCCGCACTGTAGACAATCGACTGCCCATCCGGCGCAAATCGTGCCGAGTAAATCGTTCCAGATTCGAACGTCAGACGCCGATATACGGGGATCGTCGGGCTTGGTCTGCTTACGAAAATCCAAACAGCAACGGCCGCCAAAATCGCAGCAACCGACCATGGCAGGGCGCGCAAGCTTACAACTTTCCTGCGCTTTCGATAACTGGTATCCGGCGAAGAACCCGAGATTGTCTGCAACGCAAACACGAGATCCTTTGCGGACTGGAACCGCTCCTGGGGTTCCTTTTCCAGACAATGTTTCAGGATTTCGCGATAGCTCAGCGGGACAGCGGCTTCATCGAGTTTGGTATCTGCCGGTTCCTCGCGTAGAACCGCGGTGATCGTGTCCACTTCGGTCTCGCCGGTGAAGGCGCGGCAGCCCGCCAGCATTTCGTAGAGGATTGAGCCAAAGCTGAAAATATCGCTGCGATGGTCGACCGGCTTCCCACGAAGCTGCTCCGGTGACATGTAGGCCACCGTGCCAACCACGGTACCGCTCTTGGTTACGGTGGTGAGCGACTCCACCGGTCGATTGTCCTCGCCAGTTGGCTGCAGTTTGGCGACGCCGAAGTCGAGAATTTTTACTCGTCCATCATCAGTCAGAAAAATGTTTTCGGGCTTGAGATCGCGATGAACGATGTGCCGTTCGTGCGCGGCGACCAATCCCTGCGCGATCTGAATCGCGTACTGCGCCGCATCGCGTACGCTTATGACATCTTTCGTCATACGCGCACGCAGGGTTTTACCGAGCAATAGTTCAGAGACGATGTAGGGGGACGTGCCGGCGAAGCCTACGTCATAAATTGCCAGGATATTGGGATGATTGAGGGCAGCAGCGGCCCGTGCTTCCTGCTCAAAACGTCGCAGATGTTCAGGGTTCTCGCTGGAGGCCGGACGGATCAGTTTCAACGCAACATCACGGCCCAGTCGTTCATCACGCGCCCGGAAGACTTCGCCCATTCCCCCTGACCCGATCTTTTCTAGGACCCGATAATGCCCCACGAACTGGCCGATCATATTGCGGTTACCCTGGCGCGCACCTTGGCACGGCATGTTAGGGGTGTTCCGGCCAACAGTCAATAGTTATGCATTGACAGGAATGAGATACAACTTGCGGGAGAAGTGATGTGGCCGCCGAGGCCGTGCTATAATGCTGTTTCGCCTGCGTCCTTACGAGGCTATCCAGTGATCTCCTCTAAAGGCGAATCCTGCGCCATCCATAGGTCTTTAAACAAGCATCTTTAGATACGAGGTCGAACTATGTCCGGCCATTCAAAATGGGCCACAATTAAGCACAAAAAAGGCGCGCTCGATGCCAAGCGCGGAAAAATTTTCACTCGCCTTATCAAAGAAATCTCGATTGCTGCCAAAAACGGTGGCGGCGATCCTGAGTCCAACCCTCGCCTGCGCACAGCCATTGCGGCGGCAAAGGCGGAAAACATGCCCGCCGACAACATCAAGCGTGCCATTCAACGCGGCACTGGCGAGCTGCCTGGTGCCACCTATGAGGAATTTACTCTCGAAGGCTACGGTCCCGGCGGCGTGGCGATCCTGCTCGACATCAATACCGATAACCGCAACCGCACCGTCAGCGAGATCCGCCACGTCTTTAGCAAGAATGGCGGCAACATGGCGGAAGCGGGCGCCGTCTCCTGGATGTTCCACAAGAAGGGCGACATCATTGTCGCAAAAACCGCGACGAAAGAGGATGACTTGATGAACATCATTCTCGAAGCCGGCGGGGAAGATTTGAACGATGATGGCGAAAACTGGGAGATCATCACCGCGCCTTCGGCCTACGAGGCGGTGCTCGAAGCCGTTAAGACGGCCGGCATTACACCGGCCTCTTCCAGCGTTTCCTATATTCCGCAAAACTACATCAAGCTGGAAGGACAAGCGGCGAACACCATGATCCGGCTGATGGAGGCCCTCGAAGAGCATGACGATGTGCAGAACGTGCACGCGAACTTCGATATCGACCAGAAATTGTTGGAAGAAGTTGCGGGGTAGTTTCAATCCAGAATTGTTGCGGCCGCCTGTCCTCTGCAGGCGGCTTTTTCATGTTTGGAATACCGTGGATGCCTTAGTTCAAGCACCGGGTTCGAAAGTTTTCAACACTTTCGTGGAAAAATCTGTGGAAAAGGAAGAAAGTGTTGACATAAGTGATTCTCTGGCAGTCGCTTTAGCAGTTTGCACTAGAGCGAGTGCTGGCACTTTTTGGGTAGAACCTGTAGCGTAATTTTTCTTCTTGAAGATCCGACTCGACAGATTGTTGGTGGAGCGCGGACTGGCCGGTTCGCGCGAACGCGCGCAAGCGCTGATCCTGGCGGGCAAGGTATTGGTCGCAGAGCAAAAAATTGAAAAGGCCGGAACGCAGGTTGAACAGGATTCTGAGATCCGAGTTCTGGGCCAGGATCTCCGCTATGTCAGCCGCGGCGGACTGAAACTCGAGCGGGCCCTCGAGCATTGGAGGATTGAGGTTGCCGGCAAAGTCTGCCTCGACGTCGGAGCTTCGACTGGCGGATTCACAGACTGCTTATTGCAGCACGGCGCCGCGCGTGTGATTGCTGTAGACACTGGCTACGGGCAGATGGATTTCAAAATCCGGCAAAATCCGAACGTGCGCCTTCTGGAGAAAGCGAACGCGCGTTACCTGAGCCGGCAGCAGGTCGGCGAATTGGTCGATTTAATCGTGATGGATGTCTCGTTCATCTCCGCAACCCTGATACTTCCGGCGGTAATTGCCGCCGCTTTCCCACAGGTGCGAAAGGATCGGTTGGGATGCCAGATTATCGTTTTGGTAAAGCCGCAATTCGAAGTGGGCAGAGAACACGTCGGAAAGGGAGGCATCGTTCGCGATGAGAATGCGCAAATGGGAGCTGTCGAAAAAGTGAAACGCGCTCTCAGCGAACTGGGTTGCACGCGAACAGATGTAGTCGAATCTCCGATTCTGGGAGCCGAAGGGAACCGCGAGTTCCTGCTGCACGGTACTTTTTAGCCCAATCTCAAGCCCACGCTGTGGCCCATCTGCGCGATTCCGTTACAATCATTCTTTGCTCTTTCTCTCTTGTCTCTATGGATAGTGCGCGAGCGGCTTCCTCGGCTACAAAAACTGCGGCCCTGATATCGCGTCCCGATCGAAACCGGGTGGGCGAGGTCATTCCGGGTGTGCTGGATTGGCTGAAAAAGCACAACTACATGGTCATCATCGACGAGGAGTCCACGAAGTATGCAGATGGGCTCGAAGTGGTGCCGCGTTCGCAAATGGGATCGCGGCATCTCGACCTCGTCGTCGTGCTGGGAGGCGATGGAACTCTGCTTTCTGCGGCTCGAGCTACGGCCGCGGTTGATGTTCCACTGCTCGGCGTGAACCTGGGCTCGCTCGGATTTCTCACCGAAGTCCCTCCAGAATCGCTTGCTGCGATGTTGGATGCGATCGCGGAAGGCCGCGCTCCGATCGAACATCGTTCTCTGATGCAATGTGACTTGCTGCGCGATGGCGCAGTTCACAAAAGTTATCTCGTTTTCAACGACGCGGTCGTGAATAAAACAGCTCTTGCAAGGCTGAACACATACGACCTTTACGTGGATGGCGTTTTTGTCTCGAGTTATCGTGCAGACGGCATGATTGTCGCTACACCGACGGGATCCACCGCGTACTCGCTCTCTGCTGGGGGTCCAGTTCTCATGCCCACCGTGAGAGCGATTGTGATCACTCCCGTGGCTTCGCATGCATTGACGCATCGCCCGCTCGTGGTCCCGGACTCATCTGAGATTGAGATTCTTTTGCACAGCGAAGAGGAAGTGGCTTATCTCAGTCTGGATGGTCAGCCGGGATTTGATCTGCGCGACGGCGACCGCGTGCGCTGCCGCCACTCCGAGCATCACGTGAGCCTCTTTCGAACTGGATCTGATTTCTTCCAGGTACTGCGCAGCAAGTTGAAGTGGGGCGAGCGACAGGCGTGACGCTTGTGGACGAGCTTTAGAGCTCAGTTCGCAAGAGATCCGAGATGCGTTCTCGCCTGCGAATCAGTTTCTTTGATTTCCCGCTGACCAGCAGTTCCGGCGCGCGCGGACGAGTGTTGTAGTTCGAAGCCAGCACCATGCCATACGCTCCCGCGTCCAGAATCGCAAGCAAACTGCCTTCATTCATCGCTTCTATTTCGCAGTCGCGCGCGAAAAAGTCGCCGGTTTCGCAGACGGGGCCGACCACATCGACGATCTCGCGGGCGCCAGCTGCGATCCTGACAGGAATGATCTGGTGATGGGCGTTGTAAAGCGCAGGCCGGATCAGGTCATTCATAGCTGCGTCTACAATCAGAAATCGTTTGTCGTTATTGGTCTTCTTGTAGATCACGGATGTGATCAGCGCGCCTGCGGGCCCGACGATTGAACGTCCAGGCTCAAGCAAAAGCGTAACAGCTAGTTCATTAAGTGGCTTGATTAGCGCTTGAGCGTAGCCCTTCAGTCGGTCGGCAAATTCGTTCGAATCGTCGTTCTGGTAAGGGATTCCCAGACCACCGCCGGCATCAACGTATTCGATGTTGTGACCGTCTTTGCGAAGTTGGTTCACCAGGTCAGCAACACGCTCCATCGCTTCGCCAAACGGGACCACATCCGTGATCTGAGAGCCAATATGGACGCTCACGCCAGCGACTCGGAGATGCTTCGAACGCGCGGCTTCGGCGTACAGTGCTCGCGCCACTCCAATGGGAACTCCGAACTTGTGCCTGTGCAGCCCGGTTGAGATGTATGGATGGGTCTCCGCCGCAACATCCGGATTTACCCGAAACGCGATTCGTGCGTCTTTCCGCAAACTCCTTGCACATTCGCCAAGAACCCGCAGCTCTGATTCGCTTTCGATATTGAAGAGCAGAATGCCGGCCTTGAGCGCAGCTGTAAGTTCCTCGCGCGTTTTCCCCACACCAGAAAAAACTACTTTCTTTGCCGACCTCCGCTCCGCATGGAGCACACGTTCGAGTTCACCGCCCGACACGACATCGAAGCCGCAACGCTCCCTTGCCAACAGGCGCAGGATGCTGAGGCTTGAATTTGCCTTGACCGAATAACAAATCAGGTGTGGCACCTGGGAAAAGGCAGTGTCGAAGGCCTGATACCGACTGCGGATCATTGCTGCGGAATAAACATAAAACGGCGTGCCGATCTCTTTTGCCAGCTTCGACAGATCGAGAGATTCACAAAAGAGCGTACGACCAGTTTGTTTCCCAACGGAGCGGTAAACGAACGTCGGCGCCCGCACTGCCTCTGGGGATTGCGGAATGTCAGTCATTTCTTCTTAGGAGGATTGTGGCTCCCGCCATGCACGCGGATGGCGACTACGGTCTGATCATCAAAAGTCTCTACTCCGGCAGAATGTTCGGCCGCGGCTTTGAAAAGCGAATCGACTACGCATGCAGCGGACTTCTCGGAGCACTCGGCAATAATTCTTTCCGCGCGTCCTCTGCCAAAGAGTTCGCCGCGGCGGTTTCGAGCATCCAAAATTCCGTCGCTGAAGAAAACGAACATCTCTCCCGGTTTCATTCGGAATTTGAACTCTTCATAGTCGGTCTCGTCAAATAATCCGAGCGGAAGTCCGGTCGCTTCGACGATCTCGATCTTGCCATCGTGTACATACAAAGGGCGCGGCAATCCCGAGTTCGCAACCGTCAGGGTGCGTTGCTGGTCATCCCAAACGGCAAAGATAATCGAAACAAACTGAGCCTCAATGCGCCGTTCCGCCAGAGACAGATTGACGGCAGATAGCATCTCTGCCGGGCCGGGCTCGATGGGCGCATGGGAACGAATGATTCCGCTGACCAGGGCAGCATAAATTGCCGCCGGTGCGCCCTTGCCGCTCACGTCGCCCACGGCGATCCCCAATCGCGACATCGAATAGGGCACGAAATCGTACAGATCTCCTCCAATCGTCCGTGCAGGAACGAACTTCGCGGCGACATCGAGGTGGGCGAGTTTCGGGTTAGTCTGGGGCAGCAATCTGCTCTGTAATTCGCGTGCTAATGCGAGATCGCGTTCGAGCCGCCGCTCTTGCCGCTCGATCTCTTCATAAAGCCGGGCGTTTTCGATGGCGATGGCGATCTGTGCCGCCAGCGTGGTCATCGTGCGCTTGTGCTCTTCGGTAAAGAAGCCGCGCCGCGTATGTTCCAGGTCGAGTATGCCAATGACTTTGCCTTTGTAAATGAGGGGCACGGCGAGCTCAGAACGGGTCTCTGGATTGGTTTCGATGTACCTGGAATCTTTGCCGACATCCGGCGCCAAGACCGCTTCTTTGCTTTGCGCGGCAGTTCCGACAATCCCTTTCCCCAGCGGAATCTCGTGCTTGAGGTGGATGTTCTCTTTGAAGCGCAATGAGAATCGATGCTGCAACTTTTCTCCCGCGGAATCTAGCAGCAGAATGCTGAACATCTGGTAATCGATTAACCGCTGCACCAGTTCGGCGATCCGGCTGAGAAGTTCATCGAGATTCAGAATGGAGGTCAGTTCGCGCGCAATCTCGTTCAGCAGAAGAAGGATTCGTGCTTGCTTCGTAGTGCGGGTGTAGAGCTGGGCATTTTCGATGCCCGCCGCCATGCGCGAGGCAACAAGGGTCAGCACGCGCTGGTGTTCTTCGGTGAAGTATCCTGGTTCCCGCGCCTCGAGATCGATGACTCCGATCACGCGATTTTTGCTAATCAGCGGAATGGCAAGTTCCGAGCGCACATTGGGGACAGCCTCGATATAGCGGGGATCGCAGGTGACATCATCGATCAGCACGGGTTGCCGCAACTGAGCCGCGATTCCAGTCACTCCCTCGCCAACTTTGACTCTGCTACGCTCGGCAAACTCGGCCGGATATCCGACCTGGAAACGGAAGCGTAACTCGTGAGTTTTGTCGTTTAGCAAAAGAATTGCAAAGATTTCGTAGTCAATGACCTTGCGCACGACTTCGGCGACACGCCGCAGAGTCGTATCCAGGTCGAGCGAGGTGGCAAGTACGTCGGCCACATCGAGCAACAAGTATTCAAAGGCCGAACTTTCCGGTTTTGTCAGGAGGGACCCCATCCCAAGTATGATAGCAGCCGCTTGCAGCATACACAGGAGCGTGCGCTTCGAGTACGATCGCGAGTACGATCGGATTCATCGCAACTTCGCTCAGTTACGGCCGCGGCACCACGCAGATGTCTGCTAAATTTCGATACTTTTCCGCATAATCAAGCCCGTATCCGACCACAAACTCATCGGGAATTTTGAAACCGACGTAGTCCCCTTCGAGAGGAAGCTTGCGGCGGGAAGGCTTGTCGAGCAGCGCCGCAATTTTCAAGTTCCTCGGCTGATGCGCCAGCAAAAGTTTCTTCAAGTAAGTCAACGTCAAGCCAGTGTCGAGGATGTCTTCCACGACAATCACGTTCTTGTCTTTCATAGACTGATCCACATCCTTGGTCAGTTTGACCTCGCCCGTGGAATCCCAGCCGCTTTGCAGTTCCTGCTTTGGACTCGGACGATTGCCGTAGCTTGATACTCCGATGAAGTCGAACGTCGCATCCAGCCGAATCTGCCGGGCCAAGTCCGACAAGAAAATGGCCGCGCCTTTTAACACGGCCACTAAAATGATCGACTGCCCTTCAAAATCTCTTGTGATTTCCGCACCCAATTCTTGAACGCGTTGGGCAATTTCGGCCCGCGTTATTAACACCTTCAGGTCGGTCATGGCGTTTCATATTAAACTAAAAGTCAAGCCGTCCGACATTCGATGCAACTATTCGAATTCGTCAATCCAGAATTCGTTAATCCAGAAGGCCGGAGCTTTCTTTCATGAATCTGAATGGCGTTAAACTCACGTGGTTAGGTCACGCGACATTTCGCATTGAAACAGCCGCCGGCAAGACCATAATCATTGATCCGTGGATCATGAATAATCCCGCCTGTCCTGCGGCGGAAAGAAAAGTAAAGAAAGTCGATATTCTGCTGTGCACTCACGGTCACGGCGACCACATCGGTGACGCGGTCGAGATTTGCAAACAGCACAATCCAATCGTGGTCGGGATTCCGGAACTGGTGCGCTGGCTCGGCAAGAAGGGTGTTAAGCAAACTGCAGAAATGAACAAAGGAGGAACCCAGACCGTCGGCGACATCAAAGTCACCATGGTTCACGCCGATCATTCTTGCGGCATTCAGGATGGCGACGAAATGATCTACGGGGGCGAAGCCTGCGGCTATGTCGTGGAGTTTTCCAACGGGATTAAGATCTATCACGCTGGCGACACGAATGTTTTCGGAGACATGACGATCATCCGTGAGCTATATGCGCCTGATATCGCGATGCTGCCCATCGGCGATCATTACACCATGGGACCTCGCGAAGCGGCCTACGCCTGCAATTTGCTGAAGCCGAAGACTGTTATTCCCATGCACTTCGGAACCTTTCCCGTCCTGACTGGAAGACCGAGCGAATTACATAAGCTGGTCCCCGGCATTGAGATCGTCGAGATGAAGCCGGGACACACACTCTCATAAGTCTGTTCGAAAGGCGCCAAGTGACAAAAAGCAAGCAGAAACCTCACATGCCCAGCTGGCGGCATTATGACTTCGTTACCGCCGGTCCCGTAGATGACTATCTGTTTTCGCTGCTTCCCAAGCGCGAGGAAGTCCTCACGGAGATGGAAGAGTATGCCACCGCGCACAATATTCCTATCGTAGGTCCGGCAGTGGCACGGGTTTTGCAACAGTTAGCCCTCATGATCTCCGCGCGCACCGTCTTCGAACTGGGTTCTGCGATTGGATATTCCACGATCTGGTGGGCGCAGGCCGTCGGGGAGCAGGGGCGGGTCGTCTACACCGACAGCGATCAAAAAAATGCCGAGCGTGCTCGCGGATATTTCGCCCGCGCTGGCGTCGCTAAACAAATCTCGCTGCACGCGGGAGATGCCTTGGAACTTCTCTCAGAGCAGAAACAGGAATTCGACATTATCTTCAACGACGTGGACAAGGAAGATTATCCCCGCGTGCTGCGCCTTGTGTCGCCGCGCTTGCGCAAGGGAGGGTTGTTCATCACGGACAATGTTTTGTGGAGCGGGCGAGTCGCTCAGAAGAACCCCACCGACTTGCACACAAAAGCGATCCTGGAGTTTAATCGCAAACTTTCGGAGTCGAAGGATTTCTACACGACCATTTTGCCCATTCGGGATGGACTCGCCGTTGCGATGAAAAAGTAGTCTAGCGAATTCGGTTTGCGGGAGGCACCTAGATCGACTTCACCGGAATCGCCAACAGGTCGTCGATCAGGCCAATTTCTTTTTGGAAAAATGGTTCTGCGTAGTTCACTCCGCCGAGCATGCCATAAAATCGGGCCATGGATTCGACTCGCTGGCGAATTTCAGCTTGCGCCGGGAAAATTTCCTTGCCGGCTTCCTGATCGCCGAATTGCGACTTGTAGGCCATGATGGATTGAAACTTGCCTTCGAATTGCTCGCTGATATCGACCACAAACGTGGGACGTACGTCGTAGTAGAGCGTGGCATAAACGATTTTGAACGGACGATGCGGAGCGGGATCTGAGCCCTTCGGCTCTGAGTTGCGGGCTTCGGTCTGCAGTTTTGCTAGCCCGGCCAAAAAGCACGCTTCATATCCCAGCACGGATGCTGTGTAGTGATCCGGATGTCGTCCTTTCCAGTACGGCAGGATCACGACGCGAGGGCGGGTCTCGCGAATCACCGCCGCAACCTTCAGCCGGTTCTCCCACGTGTTCTCGACGCGCCCATCCGGAATGTCGAGCGCCCGCCGCCACACAACCCCAAGGATTTTGGCTGCGTCTTCGGCTTCGCGGGCGCGATCTTCGGCAGTTCCGCGGGTTCCCATCTCTCCTTGCGTTAAGTCGAGAATGCCTGTGCGCTGGCCGCGCTGGTCAGCTTTCAACAAAGTTCCCCCGCATGTCTGCTCAACGTCGTCGCGGTGCGCGGCTATGGCAAGAATGTCGAGCGCTTGATCAGGAAGGGAAGTCATTTGGGCTGCTCCCATTCCTGCCTGAGCAAGCCGTACAGCTCCAGATCAAGGAATTGAGCGAATTTGTAAACATGCTGTCGCTGACAGCCTTCATATTTCATCCCAAGCTTCTTCAAAACGTTCGCCGACGCCGGGTTGTTCTGGAAGTGTGACGCAAAGATCCTGTGCAAGCGAAGCTCTCCGAATCCGTAGCCCAACATCTCGCGGGCAGCCTCGGTGGCATAGCCGTGTCCCCAGAAAGGAACTCCGAGCCAATAGCCGAGTTCCGCGTGCTGGTATTCCTCCATAAGACGCAGACCGATGCCGCCAATAAGATGGCCGTCTCCTCGTAGGGTGATGGCCAACCTGACCTCACGGTCGGTCTCTATCAGGGCAAGAAACTGCCGTGCATCTTTTGCGCTATACGGGTGTGGGATGCGTCCGGTCGTGGCCGCAACTTCGCGCGCACCGATCAGCGGTACGAGCTGCGCGATATCGGCTTCGCTGTACGAGCGGAGAGTGAGCCGCTGGGTTTCAAGATTCACATCGATTCGCATATCAGGTTGCCGGGTCATGCCGGCGAGCGCTAGCAAAACGCAGCCAGTTGTTACCTCAATTCTTCCGCTCGACCAAAAACCTCGCCAATTCTTTCAGTCGTGTCGACTGATCGCCAAAACTCTCTAGCTGCTCGAATGCTTCGTTCACTAGCGCATCTGCTTTCTGCACGGAAGCTTCAATCCCAAACAAGGCGGGATACGTTGCCTTTTCCGACGCTGTATCCTTGCCGGCTGTCTTGCCCAATTGCTCCGAGGTCTGAGTTACGTCGAGCACGTCATCGACAATCTGAAAGGCCAACCCGATCTTCAAACCGAAGGTCCGCAGGTGCCCAATCTCCTTTTCAGTTCCGTCGGCATATATCCCGCCGCTGACCAGGCTTGCCGTGATCAAGGCTGCGGTCTTTGACCGGTGGATGTATTCGAGCATCTCTGCAGTCGGTTTTGTGTGTTCGGCCTCAAGATCGACAACCTGACCGCCGATCATGCCGTCGATCGTTCCGGTGGCCCGCGCGATCGTTTCGATAATCCTCACGCGAGCCTCCGCCGGACATTTCAGACGCGCCAACACTTCGTATGCCTGCGTCTGCAAGGCATCTCCAGCCAGAATCGCCGTGGCTTCGCCGAATGCCTTGTGGCACGTGGGCCGGCCGCGCCGTAGGTCGTCATTGTCCAGTGCGGGCAGATCGTCGTGAATCAGCGAATATGTATGGAGCATCTCGAGCGCTGCGCCGAGTTCATCGATTCCTTCTGGCAACGACCCCGCTACCATCCGCCCAGCTTCAAAACAAAGCACCGGACGAAGACGCTTGCCGCCAGCAAAGACGCTATGGCGCATGGCCTTATGAATGGACAGCGGATGTTCGTCTTCTTTTGGGATCAGCCGATCCAGCGCAGCGTCGGCCATCTCTTGCCCTGCTTCGAGAGTCTCCTTCAGCATGCGGAGTGAGTATAGCAAGCCGATCTCAACTCGCAGAATTGCGTAAAGGGATTTGCTCAGAAAAAAAAGACGCCCGATCGGGCGTCCGTGAGAGATAGAGCCTATTTACGCTGCTGCGCTCTGAGCGTGCGCCGTATTGCGTAACACGGATGTCAATACTGTAGCTACATCGTCGGATGCGCATACATCGCTTGCACCCGCTTCCAGTGCGGCCATCCACATTTCTTCATCGGGAATGCGATGCGTGCATACGATCGGCAGCGAGGGGAAGTCGTGATGCAGGCTTTCTACTTCGGTAAGCCGCCAGTGCTCGATATTGAGGACTACGGCCTCAGGACTGTTCTTGGTTACGCGATCCCGCAATTCTTCGCGGGAAGCGATCAAGTGAACCGCAAACTTGGCTTGCAGTCCACCGGCCAGGGAACTGGCTAATTTGGCGTCTCTTTCGAGAATAAGTACGCTTTGCGCCATTACAACCCCCGATCTTCAACCGTCGTCAACGGTGGACGTCAACGTTCGATTAGGCTGCGGGGTCGGTTGGGAAACCGGAACACCACAGACATCCCAAGTGTGAGTCGCCCTCGCAAGAGCCAGCTAACGCCGGGTAGAAGCTTTCTCAGTGGGCGGCTCAAAACTTTCGGCCTGGAGCTTCCCGTTCTTTTTCAGCAGAATCTCAACCTTTCCTTCCGCCAGCTCCAATTCCTTGCGGCAGGAGGCCGAAAGCTGCATGCCTTCCTCAAAAAGCGTCAGAGACTTCTCCAGTGGGACTTCTCCCTTTTCCAGTTCCTGTACGATCTTCTCCAGTCGCTGGAGACACTCTTCAAATTTGGGCAACGGGGTCTCGCTCCGTCTCTATCTTAATGCACCCTTCTGAGATTGGAGTCCAGAGTTTTTCATCGGTGGGATCGAAAAAATTGAGAAGCATGGTTCCACATCGGGAGCGGCGGCATTGGGACATCGACCTGAGAGTCCGGCCCGTCAAATAGCCGCCGGATTTGCACTGCCGAGGGCTTCCAGCACGTCTACGGCAGAGCTGTAGCGACCCAGCGGGGCGCTGATTTGCGCTCCCTGCACCGTCTGTCGGGCAGCAATGAGCATTTCCCGTGCGATGGCGACCCCTTCCGCCCGGGCAGCCTCGGGATTTTGAGCCCGCGCCATGCGCTCCAGTATTTCATCCGGCACGGAGACGCGCAGTTCGTTTTTCATGAACTCCGCATTCCGCACGCTAACCAGCGGCCAGATGCCGGCGATCACCGGAATCCGGCAAGGTTCAATCCGGCGCAGGAAGTTCTCCAGCAGCCGCAGGTCAAATACCGGCTGGGTTACCGCATAATCTGCGCCCGCTTCGACCTTGAATTCGAAACGCCGAACCTCTTCATCCAGATCGCTAATTCCGGGATTTGCGCCGACCCCAATGACGAATCCGGTTCCCGTGCCGATTGGATTTCCCCCCAAGTCGAGGCCCCGATTGAGGTTATGAACGATATTGACCAGCCCAATGGCGTCCACGTCGAAAACCGCAGTCGCGTCCGGATAATTCCCCATCTTGGGCGGATCGCCCGTGATGCAGATCAGGTTCTTGATGCCGACCGCAGCAGCGCCCAACAGATCGCTTTGAATGCAAAGAACATTCCGGTCCCGGCAGGTGTAGTGCAGGATGGCGTCGATTCCTACTTCCCGCTGAATGAGCAACGATAAAGCCTGATTGCTCATGCGCGCCGATGCGCGCGGGCTATCTGGGATGTTCACAGCATCAACGCCCACAGATTTCAGGAATCGCGCGCCTTCGACCTCAGTGCGAATATCGATTCCCTTTGGGGGCACAATCTCCACCATGGTGACGAACTCGCCTCGAGCCAGGCGTGCTCCTAAGAGCGACCGGGATTCCAAGGGAATCAATGGAAGCGCTTTGGGCGCGGCATGATCCGCGACCGTATGAGCTGCGGCGGTCTTGGCACGCGCTTCACCAGCTCGTAACGCAGACTTCATCGTTCGGATGTGCTCCGGAGTAGTTCCACAACACCCGCCAACCACCCGAACTCCGGTCGCGACAAACTTGCGGGCGTAGCTGGCCATGTATTCGGGCGAGCACAGGTAAATGTTGCGGCCATCCACCGATCGTGGAATGCCGGCGTTGGGTTGGGCGGAAAGCGGCAGGGAAGTGGCAGCCCGCACGCGCTCAATAGCTTCCAGCATGGCGACCGGGCCCACGCTGCAATTGCACCCGATCACGTCTGCACCCCACTCCGCCAGCTTCGGTGCAAATGTCTCCGGATCGGAACCGTCCAGGCAGTTGCCATCCTCGTCAATAGTGACCTGTGCGATCACTGGAATGGTCGTGTTCACATCCCTGGCTGCCAGTATGGCCTGGTGGATCTCTTCCAGATACCCGAATGTCTCCAGGATCAGCAGATCGACGCCACCTTCCACAAGGCTCGCGATCTGCTCACGAAAAGCGTCACGCGCTTCTTGAAACGAGGTTTTGCCCAAAGGTTCAATTCTGGTGCCCAGCGGTCCAACCGATCCAGCAACCCACACATCGAAGCTCTTGGCGGCCTCGCGGGCCAGCCGCGCTCCCGAACGATTGATGTCTTGTACCTTGTCGGCCAAGCTATGCCGGGCAAGGCGAAACGAATTTGCTCCAAAAGTGTTTGTTTCAATGATTTCCGCTCCGGATTGCAGGTATTCGTGATGAATACTGCGAATCAGGTCCGGCTGAGTAAGGTTCAACTCGTCGTAAGAGCGGTTGATGAAAATGCCCTTGGCATACAGCAGCGTTCCCATTGCGCCGTCGCACAGCACGGGAGACTGTTTTATACGCTGAAGGAAGTTCGCAGCCATATATCAGCTGAGAATACAGGATCGGCGCTGTTTCGCGCATCTGTCGTTCCGCGCGAGTTGGCAGGGACACGTCAGATGGAAGTGATTCAACAAGCACACATTCGCGGTCGCGTCCTTTGATATAATCCTCGATTCCGCAGATAAGCTGATCGTTTTCAGGTCCTTGGGAGCCTCCGTTTTGAAGAAAAGTCTGCTGGTTCTCTTAGTGGTTGTGTTCTCCGCGTGCAACTTCTCCTGCGGAGGCTCGAGTACCGTCCTGCTCGACCGGGTTGTCGTTTCGCAGGGGGTGACGACTTCGACCAGCTTCGGTGCCCTTATCATCGTCAACGGTTTCGACGACACCGTTCCTCGTGTCGCCCCGTTGAGTGCAGGGACTTCTCCTGGAATGATGGCGCGCTCGCCCAGCTGGAATCTTCTGGCTGCATTCGACTCGGCCAGTAATACCGTCTTTGCCTTCAATACCGCGACAGAGAAAGCCGTTGGACAGGTTCACTTACCCTGTCCGACGACAGTCACCGAACCTTGCCTGGGACCGAATTCGAGCTTCATTCTCCCCACCTCGGAACCGACCGGCTACGCGGCGATTCCCAGCGCTACCGTTAACGGATTCACTTTCGTGGGGGGCGTGGCGGAAATGAGCTTCGCCGCTAATTCCGTTGCTGTCACCATTGCTGTGCCAGCCGCACAAACAGTCGTGGCAAACTCCAGCGGAACTCAACTCTTGGTCTTCAGCAACGATTCGAATTCCGTCACGGTGCTTTCTCCGGGCAATGCTCTGCCACCAGTGGACCAGAGTTGCCTGAGCGCTACGCCGAATGCTGTCTGCACCATCGTGACGGGTTTTGACCGTCCCGTATACGCCGTGGTCAATGGCAACACTGCGTACGTGTTGAATTGCGGACCGCAGTGCGGAGGAACTCAGGCGAGCATCGCGTTTCTTGATCTACCGACTCTAACCATTACCAAGACCGTTCCTGTCGAAGCCGCGACTTGGGCCCTGCTGAATGGTTCAACTCTATACGTGGTCGGTACTCCTCCTACGAACAATGCCTGCACTGGCGAGACGACCGCTGCTACTACATGTGGACGCCTTGATATTGTCGATATCGGATCTGGTACGGTAACAACCAGCGGAATTGTCATTACCGACGGCTATCACGACCGCATGGATTTAAACCAAATTGGTCAGCTTTTTATCGGTTCGCGCAACTGTACGAATATTGGCGACGTCAACGCTCCTTCGGGCGAGGTTCGTGGCTGCCTCTCGATCTACAACCTCGGCACTGGCGGGGTTTACATACCTCCTGATAACGGCAACGTGGATGGCCTGCAGGGCTTCATCACTCGTCCTATCGAATATGTCGCCGAGGGTGGGAATGCGCGGGTCTACTACGTTTTGACCGATCAGTTATTTCTTGACTACATCAATCCGAATGGAACCTTGCCAATCGTCGGCTACGTTGGAGATGTGAAGTCGCTAGATGTGTTCTAGCTCACGAGGTGGTGATTATTTCGGGGGCTCCAGCACCAACTGATGTGCCTTTGACCGCGCAATCGCCATGGGGCTAAAGGGAAGAGTAAACGTTGTTCCTCGATACCAGGCCTGCCATTGATCCATGTAGTACGGACTGAGAAAATTCCCAGCCTGTCCGGTCACTAGATTCAGCGTCGAGTGGTCCAGATCCGCCAGATTGGCGGTAAAGCGCTCTGAAGGCCCATGGTATCGGGTCACAGCTTTCACCGTATAGCGGCTGCCGGACTGCTCTTTAATTCCCGGCGCCGACCAACGATTGAGAATCGGAATGTCGTGAAAGACCGGGTGGTGAATGTCTACGGCATTGAATTTGCCCCATCGCCACGAGCTGAGATCCTTTGGGGCATCCGTACTCGTCACCGCAGCTTGAACTGCCGCGGCGAGGAACTCGTCGTAATTCGAATATTTCTCGGGTAGCCAGCGCTTCGGCCGATGCAGCAAAACATTTTCCAGCCAGACGGACCGCATTTCCCACTGGTACGTCTTCCAGTTCAGGCTTCCATCATCCTCCGATGTTTCGCCAGTTGGTGCACTCCCCAGCTTCGGCTCTAGAAGCAGCCGCTGCAATTGGTAAATCGAATTCTCCGTGATCGTTGGTGCGGCTGATGAAGCCGACATTCGTCCATCCCAGTTTCGCATCAGGTCTGCCGCTTGTTTCACCCGCGCCGATGGCTTGGACGCATGATCGACAGCGTATACAAGTCGTTCTGCAGCAAATAGACCTGGCTCGGACTGAATGTCATTTTGTAAAGCAAGCATGTCCGCCGGAGAAAACTGCCGGCCGGACTCGAGCACGTGATAAATGCGCGCTGTCCGCCACGGCGCTTCCCATTCCATGCTGATCGAGTACGGATAATTGTCCGGCGTAATGCGCCCGTTTGCGGTTGCGATGACTCCGGAAGGCGGATTGTAAATGTTGGGAAGCTTGTCAAAGGGGATATACGAAACCCATTCGTGCGCATCGTCCCACCCGTTTTCTGGCAAGCTTCCGTCACCCGCAGCCCGAATCGGAACCTTCCCGGTCGCATGGTATCCGATATTCCCGTCGACGTCGGCGTAGACGACGTTTTGCCCGGGAGCGTCGAGCATGGAGAAGGCGTTTAGAAAATCTTGCCAGTTCTGCGCCGTATCGACATCGAAGAATGGCATTCGCAAGCCGTCGTAAAGAGTCCAGCGCAACGCGAGAGACCGCGTCTCGCCCGGAACCAATTCCGTGATGATGGGCCCGTGCCGGGTAATCTTCACGTCCAGCGTCACGTCCGGCTTGCCCTTTACATGGATGATCTCTGGTCGGCGCTCCGGTTGCGCCCATCCACTGGGAGTCTGATATTCGCCTTGGGCATTGAAATTCTCGATGTAGACGTCGGTCACGGTTGGCCCGACGTTAGTGAATCCCCATGCAATGCGCTGGTTGTGGCCGACAATCACATAAGGGAATCCCGGCAACGTTACTCCCCCGACGTCCAGGTTGCCCGCGCGCAGATGCGCCTCATACCACAGGTTCGGCATTTGATGGCCAAGGTGCATATCGTCCGACAGAAGCGGCTTCCCAGTCGTCGTGTGGGCGCCGGAAACGACCCAATCGTTCGAACCATTCACCGGCGCATCCAAAGCCAGCACCTCAGACACCGCCGCACGAGCAGCTTCATCATTCACTAAGGCCGGATTCCGCGTGACTGAGTTGTCCTGGGAATCGTCCTCATCGTCATCATCATCGGAGTCGCCAGACGTGTTATCGGGTTGGGTCAGATCCTCGCGCATCACCGTCGGTGGACGATCATGCCATGATCGATTGACGTAAAGGTCGGCGGTCAGTTCCGGTCCGAGTTTGGCGAGAATCCTTTCGCGAGCCAGCCCGTCATAAAAGTAGTGATAATTCAGATCCTTGACCATCTGGTTGCCGATGACAAGTGAATCTTCCGGCGTCCAGGGTTTGGGACGATAACGCAGTATGCGAAATTCGACCGGGAGCCGGTCAGCGTGCTGTTCGATGTAGGCGTTTACGCCTCGGGCGTAGGCTGAGAAAAAATTCTGATCGCGAGCATCTACCATCGCTAGTGACTTCTTCGCCACGGCTCTCAATCCCAGGATTCTCTGTTCTCGGTCCAGCTTCAGAGTCTCTTCGCCGAGAATCTCTGACAACTCGCCGCTGGCATAGCGGCGCATCACATCCATCTGCCAAAGCCGGTCCTGCGCTGTAACAAATCCTTGCGCGAAGAAAACATCCTCCAGAGTCGAGGCCTCGATCGTCGGTACGCCATGTGAGTCGCGCGTTACCGTCACCGGCGCCGAAACTCCCGCGATCTGCAAACGGCCGTCAAGCTGAGGCAGAGCCTGTTCGGCCGCGTGGTAGGCATAAACGATAGCTAAGGCCAGCGCGAGCAGAATCACCAGCGCGAGCCAGAGAATAATGCGGGAAATCGGTCTCCGGCGAGGACTGACCCTTGGAATTTCTGCCACAGAACTCATGCGAAACTTCGATTGTATTCCAGATGCCTCGAACGCAGCGCGACGGAGGTGAATTTCATTTTCAAGATGCCGGAATGCTATCCTGACTCCGCAATCCCCATGCTGCAGAAACGCATCGACGATCAACCCACCATCTCCCGGCAAATGGTGAGGGAAGCGCAGGGAATTCTGCATCGGCACCTGAAAGATGTCGGCCTCAAGCAGACGGCGCAGCGCGACACTATCCTGCGTACGTTTCTTGAAACCCGCGACCATTTATCCACTGACGAGCTATACCGGCTGGTGCAGAAGAAGGATGCCCGCATCGGCTACACGACCGTTTATCGCACGCTGAAACTGCTGGCGGAATGTGGATTGGCCAGCGAGGTTGCCTTCCACGACGGAATCTCTCGTTACGAGCATCAATACAATCGCCGCAGCCATCATCACATGGTGTGCACCGAGTGCGGTAGTTCCGTAGAGTTCTTCTCGCCCGAGGTCGATGACCTCGAGCAGGAAATCGGCCGCCGCTATCAGTACCTCACTACCCGCCACACTTTTCAGATTTACGGGATCTGCGAAGATTGCCGAAAAAAGGATCGCACTAGCTAGTCCCACTCGAGCCATGCCCTATTCGTGTCCCGACTGCGCCGCCCAGATGCCGGAGGATGCCGGATATTGTCCGGCTTGTGGACGCGCGATAAAGGCGACTTCGCCAGCAACGGGCAAGGTTGGTGTTTTCCCGGAGAGTATCGCCGGAGCCCTCGCATATCTCACATTTGTGCCGGCCATCATCTTTCTCGTGCTTGAACCTTTTAAGAAAAACCGCTTCGTTCGTTTCCATTCTTTTCAATGCCTGCTCTTCTGGGTTGCAGGGGCCATTCTTGCAGCGCTCCTCAGGTTGGCGGCATTGCTAGTGGGTTTAATTCCCGTTCTGGGCCCGCTGATCATGGTTCTAGCATCAGTGGTAGCCGTGCTTGCATTTGCGGTCACTTGGTTGGTTTTGACGGTAAAAGCGCTTCAGGGGCAAAGCTTTGAACTGCCCATTCTGGGCGATATCGCCGGCCACTTCGCTGCTCCTGTGCAAGGCCCTTAGTGTTTTCCGCTCTTGACTTTCTCCTAGCAAGCTGGCAATCCTATTAGCTTTTATCCCCGCAGTGGTTGGCATGCGGGCGGGAAGAAATCTCGAACGACTGGGGTATCGCTTGCGAGTACGGATTTTCTACCACGACAAGTGTTTCGATGGAGCTTCTTCCGCGGCGCTTTTCTCGCGCTTCTATCGCGAGCGGATTCGCAGCGACGCCGAATTCGAATTTACTGGCCTCGTTCATCGCGCCGGCGCGCTGTTTGACGAACAGCAGTTCGATGGCGACGAAAACGCGATTGTGGATTTCAAATACTCCAGTTCGCCCAAAATTACGTGGTGGTTCGATCACCATGAGAGCGCGTTTCTTTCGCCCGCCGATGCTGCTCATTTCGAGCAGAATCAGAGCAACCGCAAGTTTTACGATCCGGACTTCAAGTCCTGCACCAGTTTCATCGCGATGATTGCCCAGCAGCGCTTCGGTTTCGATCCCGCACCTGTGGCCGATCTGGTTCACTGGACCGACGTGATTGACGGCGCTCTTTATCCGGATGCCAAGACTGCCGTCGAGATGGAAGCTCCGGCGATGAAGTTAACAATGGTAATTGAATCTGCGCCCGATCACGGTTTCGTTCCGAACCTGATTCCGCTGCTGGCGACAAAGCCGTTGGCAGAAGTCCTGAACGAGCCTTTTGTCGCACCTTTGCTCCCACCTTTGCTGAAGCGCCATGAACTCTCCGTTGGCATCCTGCGCGAGCGTACCGAATGCAAAGACCGCACCATTTTCTTCGACGTAACTGATCACGAACTCGAAGGCTACAACAAATTCATCCCGTACTATCTTCATCCTGAATCCGTGTACAGCGTGGGACTGAGCAAGAGCAGTTTCCGCGTGAAAGTTTCCGTGGGATCAAACCCTTGGGCCCCGATTGAGCCCGAAGTCAATCTCGCGCGCATCTGTGAGCGCTATGGCGGTGGCGGCCACGCGCGTGTCGGCGCAATCTCTTTCAACGTCAATCAGCACGCCGCTGCTATCCAAGCGTCGCAGGAAATTGTGCAGGAACTGCGGGCGGCCATTCGAAAGAACGACTAGAGCTCTTGGGCATTTAGGTGTCGGGAGGAGGTTACATCGGCGAGATGAGGCTGTGAGCTCGTGCATATGCCCTGAGCAAGGTCCGTGATACCCTGCCATATAATCGCCCCTTCATGCTCCATTCCGGAACCAAGCTCGATTTGCACTACAGCCAGCGAGGCATGCTTCGAGCCGTGGCCACATTCGAATGTTTCAAGGGTATCTTCGTTCTCCTCATGGGGATTTGCGCTCTGGTCCTCGTTCACAAGGATGTCTGGCTCATTGCGGAAAGCTTGCTGGCTCTCCTGCACATCAATACCGATCGCCGCTCTGCCCAGTTGTTTCTCGATTTCGCCGACAGCATGACCGATGCGCGCTTGTGGGCAGCCGCCCGCATTGCCTTTGCTTATGCTGCGCTGCGCTTTACGGAAGCGTACGGGCTGTGGAAAGAGCGCACATGGGCGGAGTGGGTTGCCTTCGTCTCGGGATTTCTTCTGCTGCCCCTGGAAATTCGGGAACTCCTGCGCGGTGTTACGTTCATACGCTGCGCCGTACTAGCCGGAAATATCGCCATTATTCTTTACATGCTTTTTGTCATTCTTACGAACCGCCGGGAAAGAAAAAACGAGGAGTCCATTCACGCCTGATAGAGCCAAAACCCGCTCCGGTAGCCGGATTTGACCCGAACGACTCTGGCTATTCCCACCCTGTCGGGCTCATAATAGAGATAAGCGCCGTACCAGGAGGTGCCTATGACCCGATTGACCCTGTCTTTGCTGACCGCTGTATGTCTGGCTTTCTGTACTTTCTGTTCCGCCCAACAACAAGACACCAACTTCTCCCAAGGTCCGCAATATCTGATGAATTACGGATCGCCGCATTTTATGAATCCGATCTCCACACCATCGTTGGATTTGTCGGTTCCTCGTGCGGAATCGCCGAACGCTCCTGCGGCCGAGCACACGGGAGAAATGGATTCCACAGGATTTGGCGGCCTGCAGAGTGAGCAGCAGGTAGATCAGGTCTACTACGGCGTTCAACCCGACGGCCTCCCGTTGCCTCCCAACGTTGTCATTGAGGTGGCGCCCGTCGAGCCTGTACCCGTGCCGGTTGGATCTCTACCGGAAATTTTCAATGTCGGAGTAAGGGCGATCGTAAATCCAAAGATTCTGCGAGAGGAAGGTTATGGCGTCTCTCTCGCTCAGGCTGCCGCATATTGGAAGGCACACAAGGCGAGCAACGTGCGCGTGTTTACCAATGCGGATATTGCCAGATTCCACCGTTCCGAGAGCTCGGCTCCAAAGGCAGATTAGCCGGCAGGCGATTGTCTGGCTAGCACCGCGGGGTGTTGCGGCATTTCGAACTTCTGTGCCTCTTTTTGGTGTGCACCTGTTAGGTGAAGGCGGATTCGCCAGAAGACTATTAGCACTAGCGGCAGGAAGCTCAGGATGAATAACATACCCGTTTTGCGCATGAAAACGGGAAAGAGTTGCTGCCGCGCCAGAAAAATCGACGCGGCCCCAACGAATAGGCCGAAACACATTCTCCACAAATGTCGAAAGAGCCGCTGATTTCCTAAAATTCCTCCACGCACAAACATTCGAACATCGCCAATCAGCGCGAGCAGGGCTAATGTTCCGAAAACCAGGTAAATCGGAGCGGCGTAGCCATCTTTCGCCCCAGTGGGGCTAATGACGGCTTCAATGCCATAGGTATATTCGACAATCACGACCGCCAGCACTATGGGAAGCGCGGCATAATCCCACGCGCTCGGCTTGCCATCTCGATGCCTCCCCGTTAGCCATGCGGTGAAAACCATGTAAAAAGTGAGCAGGCCGCCAAGGATGTTCCCTACCTCTGATTTCATAACCGCCAAAACTGTCCCACACGCCGCCATAGTCAGCATCGAAGCGACGAACACCCTCCCTGCAAGCGCATGCCGTTGGGAGCCTTTGAGCAGAAAGACCGCAACATAGCCCGAGATCACTCCTACCGTTCCACCGGCGATGTGAATTACCAACAGAGGGATCCGCATTTTGCGCTCCGTAGGTGAGATTCGAACGTTACGCAGGCCCGCGATAACGCCGCATTCGTATCGCGCCCGCTAGAAAAGCTGCAGCGACGACAAGTCCGAGCCAAACACCCGGCGTGCCCAGGAACTTCCCCGGCGTGAGCTGTGATAACGGATCCATTGCTGGTGCCGATCCGTGTGGATGTTGGAGGAAAGCGAGCTGATACCAGCCAAAGAACCGGTACTTCAGGAATTCCGCAAAGTGATTGGTGCTGAATGCAATTTTCTCGAACGCGCCGATGGCAAATGGAGGCAGCACCGCACAGAGAAACGTTGCTCGAGGTGCCCAGCCTGACACGATAAGAAGCCAACCGAAGATCGGTGCGTACCACAGCGACATCACCACGAACGCGTAGGCCATCGCTATCCACATCCTGACCAGCGGCAGATCCGTCAGAAGAGTCAACGGATGCAGACTTGTGCCCGCGAGCAAAATCATGCTCAACAAAGCCATGACAATGTGCGTGGCTACGATGACCCCAAAAGTGACTACTGGCAAGATCACCATGGCGATCGCAAACTTTGATACCACCGTTGTGAGATCGGACACTGGAAGCGACTTCCAGAACAGAATGCTGCGGTCCTTGCGCTCGCCATACAGTGCGTCGAGACAATAGAACACTGCGGTGATGAAGGCGGTTACGATGAGAAGCGCGGCGGCAACATCGAACGGAATCTGCACAGCTTCCTGCGCATGTACGTCATGCATCATGACTGTGTCCAGCTTGGCGCGCAGTCGACTCAAGGTGATTATAAAAGCGAAGACGATCAGGCAGGCGACTGATACGGGTGCGATATAAACAGCGCGGTTTTCCCAAAGCTCTCTTAGCACCGACCAATACATCAGCCGATTCGGCGACACTGCATTAGGCGCTCCGACAGCCTGTGCGCCCACTCGTGATTCCGGCATGGCATTGAGCTGCGCATTTGATTGAGTGCTCATTGTCCCGCTCCCTGCGCGTGGGTCTTATCTCCCATCACGGCGACAAATAAATCGGCGATGCTGGGGGTACGAACTTCTCCAAACTTCCCGAGCTGCTGGCGATCAACGCCGTCAAATAGCAGAATGCTCCGGCCGAATACTTGCCGTTCCTGAAGCGGCTTAAGCGCCCGTGCTGCGGCCAGTTGCTCGGGCAGCACCATGACCTCCGCATAGCGCAATTCGAATTCTTCCATGCTGCAACTCAGAACGATCCGCCCGCGATTGATGAACATCAGGTCGGTGAGGACGTGCTGCACTTCCTCTACCTGATGGGTTGTGATGATAATCGTCCGGCTATGATCGAAATAGTCATTGAGCAACGAATCGTAAAACTGTTTGCGGTAGAGAATGTCTAAACCCAGCGTCGGCTCGTCGAGCACGAGCAACCTAGCGTCGATTGCCATCACCAGCGAGAGGTGCAACTGAGCCACCATTCCCTTGGAAAGTTCTCGTACTTTGCGGTCGCGTTTGATTGCCGTCTTGGCAAGAAAGCCCTCCGCTTTAGAGCGATCGAAGCGGGGATGCACGCCGGCGAAATAATCCAAAGCTTGCGAAACCCGTATCCAGCGGGGCAGCACCGCAACATCGGCGATGAAGCACACATCCCGCATGAGATCATCGCGCTGATTCCAGGGATCTCGCCCTAGCACTTTCAGCTCTCCGTGAAAGGGAGTGAGTCCGAGAATGGCGTTGAGAGCAGTCGTCTTGCCGGCGCCGTTCGGGCCGACAAGTCCGAGAATTCGTCCCTCGTCCACACGCAAATCCACACCGTCTAACGCGACCGTTGTGCCGAAGGCCTTATGCAGGCCATGCGCTTCAATTGAAGCCATATCAGCGCCCCTCCTTTTTCCCGCTGGGCGTCGAGCCAGGTTCGGCTCCGGTAGAAGGTACGGAAGAGGCGCTGCCATTGTTTCCGTTTTTCAGCAGTTCCTCCGGATTCAGCCCGAGCCGATGAATTGTTGCATAGACTCTGGGCCATTCTTCCCTCAGAAACTTCTGGCGTTCATCCTTCAGCAGCACCTTGCGGGCTCCATCCTTGACGAACATTCCCAGTCCTCGGCGCTTTTCCACCAGTTCTTCATCTACGAGTTCCTGATAGCTCTTGAGGACGGTCAGCGGGTTTACACGATATTCGGCCGCAACATTGCGCACCGAAGGCAGGGGATCTCCCTCGTTGAGTACTCCGTCCAGGATCATCGCCACCACGCGATCGCGCAACTGCCGATAGATCGGCTGATTGTCATTCCATTCCCAGTCCATAAATTTCGTTTCCCAGGCTTGCTCGATGCGCTAACTTACTTCGACCGGTGCAGTTCAAAGTGCGCGTGCACTGGCTCGTCGCCCGGCATCATGTAAATCGAATCTTCGATGTGATGGTTAGTGTCGATCGCGGCAAAGACCGCGTGATGCATGTGCCGTATTCGTTGCCACCTAAAAGATCGACGAAATCGAACTCCACGGTCTTTCCGTCGACCGACTTCCGCGTCACCATGTGCTGTGCATCAGACTGCTTCTGTGTGTCGGACTGAGCAACCAGCGAAGTTGCAATCAGGATGAGCAACAGGCAAACCAGCAGGCGGAGCGACTTCATGGCGCTTACTCCTGTCGTCGTGGGCCGAGGTTCCAGTACTCGCCCCTGACTTTAATAGTGTTATACATATGTATAACACTATTGTAAAGCAATCATTCCGCTTTAGAATCTGCAGATTACAGGTGTCTCCGCAGTTCGAATATCAAGGGACGAGAATTTTCTGGATTAGCACCGCAGCGGAGAGAGAAACAAGCAATGCGACCGGCATCGCGACAACGCCAACTTTCAGGAAATCCCAAAAGGTCACGTCGAGTTTCTCCTTGCGTAGCGCGATCAACCAAAGAATGGTGGCCAATGACCCCGTAATGGAGAGATTTGGCCCAAGATCCACAGCGATCAACACCGGATAACCAATCGAGGCGGTCCCGTGTGCCGCGTGAAGAGTACCCCCCGCAATCAGGCCCAGCGGAAGATTGTTTACCAGGTTGTTCGCCACTCCCACCACGAATCCGGTCGAAAACCATGCTGCAGTTAGCCCAAGACGCTCCACCGACGCGAGCCACGCCTGGGTGTAATTCATTGCGCCGATGCTTTCCATAGCATCGACCATGATGAAGAGTCCAGCCACAAGTGCCAATGTTTCCCAACTGATCTCTCTGGCAAGGAGGAGTGGGTTTGTCCGCTCCTTAACGGAGACGACGGCCGTAATCGTCATAGCCGCCAGACACGTCGGCAGGCCGAGATCTTTCCCAAATGAAGAAACGGTCAGCAGAACGATTACAACCAATCCCACGCCGCCGACCACGAATCGGCCGTTCCCATTCAACGGCCTCGGTTCAGCATGATTCTGGATTTTCCCGCTGAGTTCATGGCGGAATATCCACCGCATGACCCAATACGTGCTCACGATGGAAAGCAGGCAGGGAACCGCGAACGCTTGCAGCCATCTGCCCAATGGTGGCATTCCACTGTGAAAAACGACCAGATTCGCAGGATTGGAAATCGGCAAAAGAAACGAGGCGGCATTCGCGATGAAGGCGCATGCGAAAAGATACGGCAGCGGTTCGACTTTTGCTTTGCGCACCGCGACCAGGATCGCCGGGGTCAGTACAACTGCCGTAGCGTCATTCGATAGGAAGACGGTAACAATCACCCCCACCCCATAGACAAGCGTGAACAACCGCAAACGCGACCCGTCTGCCCGCTGCACCGCAGTAGCCGATAGCCAATCAAAAACTCCGTGCTCACGCGCTACTTCTGAAAGCAGCATCATTCCAATGAGGAACAGGCAAACATCGAGCGATTTGAGAGCGCCGAGCTTCGCCAGCCTGAGGGAAATCAGCCGGAGAACCAGCAGAAGAATGACCCCCGTGCCAATCCAGTAGACTTCAGCAATGCCGCGGGGCCGGATCAGCATCAGCAGAATGCTGACCGCGACGATGAAACAGAGCAGTGCTGGCGCCGCCGCTGCTGGAATCATCTAGAACTTGCCTCGTTCATTTTTCAGAGAATTCATGCGATTGGTAAACGAACGACGGGCTCCGCGAAAAAGTTTTTAAGATGCAGATCTCTTCGATCGCGGACGCCAATGGCGATTCAAATGGTAAACAGGAACCGAAGTTGGCGATTTTCTTGTAACCGTAATCAGGTGTCGACCGGCGAGGTGCGCAGCTCCCTTTTGCGCAGCCGACTTCGACAATCCCGTGGCCTCGGCAAGTCTCCGCAGGCTGCACGCCACGCCGTGCTTCATCTCACGCTCCGATCTCACCGCAAGATATAAATACACCAGGAACGCGGATGGCCGCTTGTCGTGGCCAACCAGATCGCGCATCATTACATCAATCACATAGTCGTCGATCTCAATCGTCATAGGGTTCTGTCCATTTATCGCTATAGTAATAAAAAGCTGCCGATCTTGCCTCTCCAATTTCCGCTTGGCATGATGCTGCGGGAGGCAATCATGATTCGAGGCATCAAGTTCGCCAGCGTACCGGTTCGAGACCAGGAAAAGGCGCTCCAGTTTTACACGAAGAAACTCGGATTCGAGATCGTGACGGACCAGCCCTTCGGCGATCAGCGATGGATCGAGCTCTCCATTCCGGGCGCCGAATCGCAGCTCGTGTTATTCACTCCTCCCGGTCATGAAACTCATATCGGTGGATTTCAACCGATCGTCTTCTGGACCGACGATATCGACAAAACCTACGCCGAGTTGAATGGTCGTGGCGTCCAGTTCACAAGTCTGCCCAAGAAAGAGCCGTGGGGGACATCGTCAATCTTCACAGATGAAGATGGGAATCAGTTTGTTCTCTCGTCGAGATGAGAAACTGCTGAAAGGACGCGTCGAAATCCAATGCCAACAGTGTTCGAAAAACTAAATCTGAAAGATCAGAACGAAATACTGATATTGAATGCTCCATCGTCCTTCGGACGGGAACTGAACAAATTGAAAGGCGTGACCATCCAGCGCGATGCGAAAAAGCTGACGTCGGTGGATTTTGCCCTGGCGTTCGTCGTCAAGCAAGCGGAAGTCGATTCGGCTGCGAAAACTCTTGCCGAAAAGATGAAAGGCGATGCCATCCTGTGGTTCGCCTATCCCAAAGGGACATCCAAGAGGTACAAGTGTGAATTCAACCGCGACAACGGATGGGACGTGATTCGCGCGGCTGGATTCGATACGGTTCGTGCCGTCGCTATTGACGAAGATTGGTCAGCGCTGCGCTTTCGGCGCAATGAATTTATCCACGGAGGTACAGGCTCGCAAAGAAAGAAGTGATTTCAGGAACTCCTTGCCGCCCACACCAAGAATGTCACTGCCCCGCAGCGCCGGGTTTGTTCGCAAAGTCCGCCGTTCCGATTTTCACTACCGTTCCTGGCGGTCTCGGCTTTGCTTCTTTCTCTTTTTCTGCGGACTTCTCTCCTGGTTTCTCCGGCTGCTTATCAGAATTGCTTTTCGCCTCTGCAGGTGGGGGCGGCGGAGCGGGCTTCTCGGTCCAAATTCCATACACGCGTCCGCCGCTGGCCGCGAGTCCAATGTAGTCGCCGAAGAACACTCCGTTCGCCTCAAATGGATCTTCCGTCCACGCATAATTGGGGAAGGTGCGTCCGCCATCGGTCGACCGAGCCAGCACGACCGTCTGCTTCAGATTCTGCGGGTCTTTGCGCCGATCATAAAAAATCACGTTCACCGATCCGTCAACCGGGTCGACTGCCAGCCACTGAAAAAACTGCTCGACCCCGTCGTGAATCGCATCGTTATTGACTCGGATCGGCTCGCTCCAGCGCTTCCCGCCGTCGTCAGAACTGGAGAGAAAAATATCGAGGTCGCCGTTGCGGTAGTCGCTCCATGTGATGTAAAGCCGCTTGCCATCGGGCGACACGCCAATCTGCGGGAATCCATTCGCACGCTCCAGCGTCTGAATGGCAAACATGATCGGCGCCGTATGAACAGCGGAGCGGGCGTGCGAGAATGTCCTCCCGCCATCGCGCGACGAGGTCAGCATGATGTCGTCACCCTGGCTCCAGATCGCATACAGTGTGCCGTTGGGGGCGACCACTCCGGCGAAGCCTTCCGCCGCGCCATTGTCATCGCGCGGCAAGCCGGGATGCGCATCAATTTCCACCGGCTGTGACCAGGTCTTGCCATCATCGGTCGAGCGGGAAAGCACCATCTGCGAGTCTGTAATGCGCCACCGCGTCCAGCCGATATAGAGATTGCCCGCGTACTTCCGCTTGGTCTGATCCGCAACGATGTAAGGCTTGTCTTCGAATGGAATGCCCGGCTGCGACTGCTGTTCGGCGACCGGGATGTGATCGGCTTCCCAGGTCTTGCCGCCATCCATTGAGCGGCGAATGAAAATTCCATTTCGTGTTGCTCCATGCGCCCAGTAGTTGAACGTCCCCAGCTTGTCAAAAGCGATGTAGCAGACGAACGCGTGCCCCTGATTGTCGAACGTAGTCGACACATCACCCGAGATCCTGTAGTTCTTCGGCGCGACATCCTCGACGTGCCATGTCCGGCCTTCGTCTTCGGAATAAGCCGCGTGCGCATTGTCCTGAAACACGCCCACCACTTGTTTCGGGTTGTTCGGATTCACCGCGATGCTTGGCTCAGTGAACCATCCCGGCTCCGGGGTCAAGGAATAAACGTGGGCATCCGGCGCCTTGGGAAGCTCCGGTTTTTGGGGTTCCTGCGCAAAGAGATAGCTGAAAAGGAGAAGGGAAGCGACGGCAAGTAGACGAAGAGTTCGAAGGAGCATTCGCGAGTCCTCAGTTACTAAGAAAAGTGTAAACGCTGTGCCGCGCCTGAGCATAGCGCAGCCCCTCCGGCAATCCCCGAATCCGCTCCGTAGCGTGCCATGACAAGAGGAATCTCCGAGGCGCGTGGATTTACGCACCACTTCGGCAGGCGGTTCTTCAAGTCGTCGAGAAACGGCCTCAGCATCGCCGCCACGCCTCCCCCCATCACGATCACGTCCGGATCAATGAGATCGACAATGTTGCCCAGCCACGGGGCGAGCAGAGCCACTGTTTCCTCCAGAATCTCTCGGGCCAGAGGATCGCCCGCCGCATACGCCTGCCCGACCGTTTCGCTTGTAACGCCGGAAACGACACCGCCTGCGAGCTCCAACAACTTGGAATTCTGCGGCGAGTTTTGCTCGACCTTGGCGCGTGCGCGCTTCCCGATGGCTGGGCCAGCGGCTAGAATCTCGATGCAGCCCCGCTTGCCACATGGGCAAACCGGTCCACGATAATCGATGCTGACGTGCCCGCCTTCCGCCGCCGCCCCCGTATTTCCGTGATAGATCTGCCCATCGAGCACAATGCCGGTGCCGATACCGGTGCCGATGCCTGCATAAAAAACATAATGGTAGCCGCGCGCGGCGCCCCATCGGGTCTCGGCAAGAGCAGCAGCATTCGCGTCGTTATCGACCTTAACCCGCAGGCGATAGTGCCCGGAGATTTTTTCCGCCAGCGGAAAATCGCGCCAGCAGGGAAGATTCGGAGGGTTGAGCACTACGCCGATTCGCGGATCGAGCGGTCCCGGCGCGCAAATGCCGATACTCTGAATCTTCTCGTTCGCTTCCTCGGAGTCAAAGACCGGATCGATAGCTTCAATCACAGCCTCCAGTCCCGCCTCTGCTGTGCCATTTCCAACCATCGGCCGGCGCGCCTGAACGAGGATCTTCCCTTCGGAGTCGACAATCCCGACGGCAACCTTCGTCCCGCCGATGTCAACGCCTAACACCAGATTGTCGCTGCTTGCTTGATCCTTCACGGTTGCGCCGCCACAGCGGTGTTTGCCGCATTGGCAAACTGCACCTTCACGGTTTTGATTTCATACGGCTTGGTGTGAACCGCAACCATTCCGTTTTCGATGGCGACATTACCCGCAGGTTTTTCCATCAAATTCGTTTCCGACGCAGATACGGCTCCCGCAGGTAACTCCAGCTTTACATCGCTTTCTTTTCCCGCCCACTCATAGAAACGCACGATCAGAGAATTCTCGTCTTCCGACTTCTTCACGGCCGTCACGATCACGTTGCCGGAATCGGCCCGCAGGAAGGAGTGCAAGGGCGGCAACGCTCCTGCATGTTTCTCGGTCTGCATCGGGATCAGCTTGTAATTCAGTTCGTACCCGCGAAGGATCGTAAACGCCTGCTTCCAGTCGCCCGCATGCGGATACAGCGAGTAGGTGAAATAGTGTTCGCCTTCATCGGCATGTGGGTCCGGCCATTCTGGCGAGCGCAGCAGAGACAGCCGCAGCACATTGCCTTTCGCGTCGTATCCATACTTGCAATCGTTGAGCAGGCTGAAGCCGTGTTTGTCATCGGAGATATCGGCCCAGCGCTGCGCGGGAACTTCAAACTGCGCTTTTTCGGCTGGCGTGTTGCGCGTCGTCGGACGCTGCACCGAACCGAAAGGAATTTCGTAAGTCGCCTTATCGCTGTGCGAGCTAACCGGGAATGCGACTTTCAGCAGAATGTGCTTCTCGTGCCAGTCGGCGTGCATCTTTACGTCCACCCGGGGAACACCGGCGTACAGCGTAATGTCGCGGATAAACGTCGAATTCTGGAAATGATTCTTGACCCGAATCACGGCGCGCAGCGGGCCGCTTTCGATCAACTTCACTTCGTCGGCTTTGTCGAGATCCCAATGCTGCTTTTCGAAATCCGCATCGATGTTCCATGCATCCCAGCGCTTGGGTTTGTCGACGAACGTCTGCAGTAAGTTTCCGCAGGTTCCGTCTTTCGGTCCACCGGTATCGGTTTCGGCAGGCGCCAGCGTTTCGGTATTGCTTCGCTTATCGATCAGGCTGGTCATGCAGCCGCTCTGCGGATCCACCTTTAATCGCACGAATTCATTTTCCAGTGAGATTTCTTGCCCCGTCGACGTAGCCTTGAGCAGAGAACGAACCGAAGGCGCTTTCGCCGCGGCGCGCACGAAGTAAGTTGCATACCCCATTGACGGCGTATTGGCGAGTAACAGGAAATGTGCTCGATGCGTCTCGCGATCGATCGACAGCAATTGAATCTCCGCCTGCTTCCCCGTGGAATCGAGGACCTCGATTTCTTTCGCCGGAGCGGGCAACTGCACCTCCGCTTCTACCGCATCGCCACGCTGCCACGATAGCGAGTTGTAGATGATCACCGGCACGCCTTCGCCCATCGTGTTTACGTGCGCGGCGATTTCCTTCAACGATCCACGGGTCACGTCACCAGCAGCCCGGTCTACATTTTCCAAATTCCTCTTGGCGTCGAGATAATTCACCGCAATCCCCGACCCCGGCATGATGTCGTGGAAATGGTCGAACAGGAGATTCTTCCACGTCAGTTCCATAACATTCTGGGGATACTCGCGCCCATAGAGCGACGCAATGGAGG
This sequence comes from Verrucomicrobiia bacterium, assembly GCA_035523795.1. Lineage (GTDB taxonomy): Bacteria > Acidobacteriota > Terriglobia > Terriglobales > Acidobacteriaceae > Sulfotelmatobacter. The sequence goes on from DATKQB010000155.1 coordinate 58,335, forward strand.
CAAATTTCTCGGCGTTCAATACCGTTTCTTCCGCTTGCCGAATCCGCCGCTTGGTCTCCGCCTGCGTGGTGAACACGCCGCGGTGGTACTGAAAATACAGTTCTCCATCCCACGTGGGGACTTGCATCGATGGTAGCTTCTTCTCCATATCGGCAAAGAAGTCGCTCGCAAAACTGAATTGCAGCTTGGGAAACACAGTCTCTGGCGCCCGCAATTGGTCGGCATGATCGAGCATCACCCGCGTCGGCCCGCCACCATGATCGCCGACGCCATACAAGTGCATCATCTCGGGATGATCGGTGAGTTTCGGTCCGTAAATCGAGGGCATCCAGATCGAAACGTCCTTGCCCAGCGGCTGAGCATCGATCCCGCCCGCATAGTCGTGAGGAAAATAGGTCAGCAGGCGGCTACCGTCCGGCGCCTGCCACCAGAAAAGCTTGTAGGGAAACGTCGTGAATTCGTGTGCCCAGAGCAGCTTTTGCGTCACGAAATAATCCATTCCGGACCGTTTATAAATCTGCGGCAGTTGCCAGTTGTAGCCGAACGAATCCGGATTCCATCCAATTCTTACGTCAATGCCAAAATTCTTTTCGAAGTAGCGTTTTCCGACGAGAATCTGCCGCACCAGAGATTCGCCGTCCGGCATGTTCAGATCCGGTTCGACCCACATTCCGCCGATCACTTCCCAACGCCCTTCCTTCACTCGCTGCTTAATCTGCGCGAACAAATCCGGATACTTCTCCTGCATCCACTCGTATGCCCGCGCCGACGACATGGTGAATTTGAAGTCCGGATATTCGCGCATCAGGTCGAGTACGCTCTGAAAGGTGTTGCGCACCACCTCAACCGTCTCGGTCCATGGCCACAGCCATGCCATGTCAATGTGGGAGTTGCCCACCAGGCGAATCGTGAACTGCTGCATCCATGGTTGCAGTGCCTCCAATTTCTCCTGTGCGGCCTTGAGCGATGCGTCGAACCCTGCTTGATCGCCACGATCGAGAGGAGAAAAATCCACCGCCTTGACCGCCGCAGCCAGTTCCTGCTCCCGCTCGGCTTTGCCATCTTCATAGGCTGCGATGATCGGTTCAGCCGCAAGAACCTCCATGCGGAACAAGTTCGGATCCGGTCGTGACGCCGGGGGCTGGATTAACAATTCGCTATGAAAAAATTCCGCTTGCTCGTCGTCGGTAGTGACCACACGCGCGGCAACTAGAAATTTCTGTCCCGATTGCGCATTTTCCGTCAGCACAACGGGCAGAATGTCATCATCCGAGCCGCGATAAAGAATCGCGCCATTCGAAAAAACGGTAATGATCAGGCTATCCGGACTGCCGAAGCGCAAATCCAAAAGCACGCGAGAGCCAGCCGTCGCATATCCGTTGATCTTCTCTGGAATCTCAACCCAGCGCCGGAAAACGCGTGTTCCTTTCCACGGTTCATCACCATCGTTGTCGCCAGGCTGGTCTACGCTGTGGACCGTAATCTCGCTCCAGTCGGAATCGCTGGTTCGAGCGTCCTCCGGGTGGGCGACGTCCGCATGCCAGTGCCACTCGGCCTCATTTTGCGTCAGCAGAGACTCGAGCCGGTCGAGCGCGGGTTTGTACGAGTTGGCCGTCGGGGCATTTTGTGCAAATACGAAACTGCTCGCGAAACTACTGAAAATGAAAACGCACACCGCAAGTATCAGCCGCTTCATTGATGTCCTCTGTAGAAATCTGCTCCGTGGGCAACTTCAACCGGTGAGTTGACCAAACGAAGAATTATCTCTCAACTGAAGGTCAGAGTGCAGCGCAGGGGACAGGTTGGTAAAGAGTTTTGCTAGCTTCCGGTTTTCTTTGCGTGCGGCGCCATTTGTTTGAGCAAACCGATAAAGGCCGTGCTCGCCACCGAAAGTGTCCGGTCGCGGCGGTACGCCAGGCCCAGTTCGCGATAAAGTTCCGCATCTTCCAGGTCGATCAGCTTGACGCGCCCAGCCGCGACTTCGTCCCGTGCGAAAGATCCGCTGATCAGCGAGACTCCGAGATCCGCAGCGACAAAACTCTTGATCATCCCGATGCTCGGCAGCTCCATGCGGACTTGCAGGTGAGGGGCATACGGCCGAAACAACTTGTCAAGCAATCGCCGGGTATGTCCAGTCTTGGGAAAAAGCAGAGGGTACTTCACAATTTCGCTCACCGGCACCACATTGTGTTTCGCCAGCGGATTCTTCGCGCTCACCATGAGCATCAGCTTGTCGCGAAAGATAGGTTGGATCTTCAGACTCGGTGACTGGATGGGCAGCGTCAGGATGCCTACCTCGACACTGCCGTTTTCGAGTTTTTCAACGATCTTGTAGCTAAAGTTTCGATAGATGCTGATCTGCACCGCCGGATTTTTGCGGCAATATTGCGCGAATACATCGGGTAAAACATACAGGCAGGTTGCCTCGTTCGCTCCGACCCTGAGCGTTCCTCGCGGCGTTCGCCCATGATCAGCTACTGCCGTGAGCGATTCATCCCGCAAATTCTTCAGCCGCTCGGCATATTCGAAGAAAACCTGTCCCGCTGGAGTTAGCTTCACAGTCTTGCCGGAGCGGTCGAGCAAGCGGTCGCCATATTCCTGCTCCAGCTGCCGAATCTGTGCGCTGACTGCCGACTGAGAGCGAAAAACCTTTTCCCCTGCGCGCGAGAAGCTGCCTTGCTTAGCGACTTCAAGAAACGTGATGAGTTGGTCAAAGTCCATTTTTGACTGAGTGGGAATTATAGCGAAGTGCAGCCCAATCGAAAGTGACTTTGCGCCGTCAATATCATCGTGCGGAAATTCGCATCACTTCCATCAGAATTCCCGAATCCAGAAAACGTTAGGCCTCTCTTCTGCACATGTAAGATGGCAGCGTCAGCCATGATTCAGCTTCAGGATATTCACGCAGCTCTTGCAAGAATCCGTCCCGACATTCGCCTCTCTTCCTGCACACACTCGGAAACGTTTTCCAGCCTCACCGGAAATTCGATATTTCTCAAGCTCGATAACCAGCAAAGAACGGGAGCTTTCAAAGAACGTGGCGCCCTCAACAAACTGCTGACTCTTACAAATGAGGAACGTTCTCGCGGCGTAATTGCGGCATCAGCCGGGAACCATGCCCAAGGGGTTGCCTATCACGCGGGGCGGTATGGCGTTCGTGCCCGGATTTTCATGCCCCTGCCTACGCCATTGACGAAAGTGTCCTCGACCCGCTCCTACGGAGCCGAGGTAGTTCTTCAGGGCGCTAATTACGATGAAGCCTATGCGGCCGCGGTCGAAGAGGCCCATAAAAATGGCATGATGCTCATTCATGCTTTCGACGACGATGCAGTCATCGCAGGGCAGGGAACGCTTGGCCTGGAGATTCTGGAGCAGCAATCGGACATCGATGCCGTCGTTGTCCCGATTGGTGGCGGAGGATTGATTGGCGGAATTGCCTGCGCCCTCAAAGAGACGAATCCATCAATCCGAGTTTTTGGTGTCCAGCCGGCTCGTATTGCGTCCATGAAAGCCGCCGTCGCCGAGGGCAAGCTCGTCACGCTTAATGCCGCCAAGACTATTGCCGATGGCATCGCTGTACGCCGGGGAGGGGAACGTACACTTCCGCTGGTTCAGAAATATGTTGACGAGATTGTCACGGTGGAAGAAGAAGAAATCGCCAACGCGATTTTGCTTTTGTTGGAACGCGAAAAAACTTTGGCCGAGGGAGCCGGTGCGGCAGCTCTGGCCGCGGTCCTGAATCGAAGATTGCCATTCACCGGAAAGCGTCTGGCGGTTCTGGTTTGCGGCGGCAACATCGATGTCACTTTGCTGGCACGCATCATCGAGCGCGGTCTGGTGAAAGACGGACGTCTCGTTCGTCTCCGCGTTCACCTGCCCGACTACCCCGGTGCATTGCACCGGCTTACCGGCATTCTCGCCGAACATCGCGCGAACATCGTCGAAACTGCCTACGACCGCGCCTATCACGGCGTGAATCTCGGCGACACTGCCATCGACATCACCATGGAAACGCGCGGTCCCGATCACATCGCGGAGTTGATTTCGGCGCTGCTTGATGGCGGCTACACGCACGAACGAATCCTCTGAGCCGGCTGTTCCTAAGGCGAACCGGGAGTATCGGGGCTAATTGGTTGGCTGCTGCCTCCACTTCCGCCTCCGTGCAAGAGAAGCCAAAGCAGCAAGCCCGTGCCGCCCGCTCCGGCGGCAATCCACTTGGGATCCACCGGCAACCGTCCGGTGGGCGTACGCTCTCCAGCCCCGCACAGTTGTGATTCATCGCGATTACTTTCCTCGCCTTCGCGGACCGTGGACTTGTGCGATTCGTCGATCTTATCGGAAGCTTTGCCGCGATTTCCTTCTCTTACATAGACGTCTTTCTTCCGCGCTGCGACATGTACTGTCCCGCTGGTGTCGCTGACCTCGTATTGCGTCCAGTCGTTCAACACCGGAATGACAGTGATGCAGTTGACCCGTACCTTGAACCCCTTTGACGTTCCTACCGCGACGCTGCCATGATCCAGTTCCAGCAAATCGCCATCGAATTTCGCCACGCTTTCCTGCTGAAGCAGAATTTGTGTTCCGTCCAGGCTCAATGTCGCAGTGAATCCAGCCTTCGTTTCCACCAGGTCCCCTGGGGCGACTGCGGTCGCATCCCGCGCCTCCTCCCCATTCACCCACACTCCACCCATGGTGTGCAGGATGGCTGATGGCCCTTGCGCGGCCTGTCCTTGTCCACTGGATGCATCTTGGGCAAGCAACGACACAGGCAACGCAATGATCATGACCCAACAAAGAAAATAACGTATGAAAGACACACTCATCCGAAGTCCTGTTTTGCACACCTCTCCCATTCAAATCGTAGCTGGGGTGCACCAGGGTCGCCTATTAGCAATCTCGATGACCGGGGTCTACTCGGACGCCGAGTGCTAAGGCGCAAGTTGCGCCATAATTAGGCCATTCCCGCTTTTTGTTAAAGATATCTTTTGCGAGGGTAAAACTTTGTAAATCATCCACTTCTGGGGACTTCGGCCATGTAGATTAAAGGAGGGCGTATGCGGTTAAGACAACCATCAATTTTGACAGTTATAGTCTCGCTTGCGGTGTTGACGGAAGGCTGCCTTTTCATCTCTAGTCCGGTGGCGCAAGCTCAAGACGCGGGGACCCAAACCGTCGCGAAGAGCATCGGCAAGATTCAATCGATCAGTGGAAACACCCTCACCATTGCTCCGGAATCGGGTCCGCAAGTTACCGCGAATATTCAGCCCACGGCCCGCATTTTGCGCCTGGAACCGGGCGAAAAAGATTTAAAGAACGCCGCCCCGATTCCCATGCAGGACCTGCAGGTGGGCGATACCGTCCGCGTGCGTGGTTATGCATCGCAAGATGGGAAGTCGATCGCCACGTTGGAAGTCATCGTCATTACTCACGCCGCGGTCGCTGCCGTCAGCAATCAGATTCGCGAGGACTGGCAGAAGCGTGGCCTGGCCGGAGTCGTTTCATCCGTGGATCCTTCCTCTGGCACTGTGACGATTTCCATTCCCGGCATAGGCGAGAAGAAAACCGTCAACATCCACACGACTAGCGCGACGATCATTCGGCGCTACGCTCCCGATTCGGCCAATTTCGAAGCTGCCAAACCCAGCACCCTACAGGAAATCCACGTGAACGATCAGCTGCGCGCTCGTGGTGATCGCAGCCCGGACGGCAATGACTTTAACGCGGTCGAAATCGTTACCGGAACCTTCCCCTACGTCGAGGGGACGATCAAATCTGTGGATGCAAGCGCGAATACCATCAGCGTTCAGGATGTATTGAGTAAGAAAACGGTTCAGCTCAGGGTGACGTCCGACTCACAGCTTCACCAGGTTCCCGCCGAAATGGCCCAGCAGATGGCCTTCAGGCTGAAGCAAGCCAAGTCGCAAGGGACTGGTTCGAGTGCGTCCACTCCCGCCGCAGCGAACGCTCAAGCAAATCAGGGCATGCATCGACCGGCCGGCGGCTCGCAGAATGGAGCGGCCGCAGCAGGTATGCGGGCAGGTGGCGGAGGGGGATTGCAGAAACTCTTGGACTCTACTCCGACCACGACTCTCGCCAATCTGCACAAGGGCGATGCTCTCGCCATCCTGGCGACGGAGGGCACTTCATCGACTGCAGGCACGATTATCAAGTTATACAGTGGCGTCGAACCAATTCTCGAAGCTGCGCCGAACGCCATGACACTGGCGCCCTGGAGTTTGGGTGGAGGCGCACCCGGTGGTGACGCCGGCAGTCCATAAACGTCTAATGTTTTTGTTCATCAGCTCGAACGGCTCATCAGCTGCAATCAAAAATGGAATAATGGAATGAAAGCTTACCGCTATCTTTTTCTGCAATTCGCAGTGTCTCTTCTTATGTGCGCGGCGGTGTTCGCGCAAATTTCGTCTTCTGATCCAGCGCAGAGTCCCTCAGCTTCACAAACTCCTGCCGCTGCAGCCCAAACTGCCGGTACTGGTGCTCTGCGCGGACAAGTCACCGACCCCTCTGCCGCGGTGATTCCCGGCGCCACGGTGACCATGACCCCGCAGACGGGATCGCCCATCAAGACGCAGACCGACGCGCAGGGCTTCTATCAATTCAGGAACTTGCCGGCAGGGAAGTACTCACTTACGGTCGTCGCACAAGGTTTCACGCAGTACCAGAATAATTCGATCACTATCGGTGACCAACCGCTGCGCCTCAACGTAACCATGAACATCGAGGTCGAGACGCAGAAGGTGCAAGTCTCCGATACAGCGCCCACCGTAGACGTAAGCCCCACAAACAATGCCGGTGCGATCACAATCTCCGGCAAGGAGCTTGACGCGCTGCCCGACGATCCCGACGAACTGGAATCCGACCTACAGGCTCTCGCCGGACCTTCCGCCGGTCCCAATGGGGGCCAGATGTACATTGACGGATTTACCGCAGGCCAGCTTCCGCCAAAAGCCTCGATCCGCGAGATCCGCATCAACCAGAATCCGTTCTCCTCGGAATACGACAAGCTGGGCTATGGGCGCATCGAAATCTTCACCAAGCCCGGAATGGACAAGCTTCACGGGCAGCTGCTTGCAGATGGCAACGATTCGCCCTTTAACTCGCCCAACCCTTTCGCATTGGGAGTGGAACCACCCTACTATTCGACTTTCTTCAACGGCAGCATCGGCGGAGCGATTGACAAGAAGGCTTCTTTCTTCGTCTCCGCCGATCGCCGCGACATCAACGAGCTCTCCGTCATAAACGCTACAGATCCGACAACCGGAAATATTTTTGGTTCTTCGATTTCCAACCCTCGCGAGCGAACAAATGTTGGTCCACGTATCGATTGGGCGATCACGCCGAACAACACGCTGACCGCGCGCTATCAGTATTACCGTGACACCGAAACCGGCACCTTAGGCAGCGCGAACTATCTTGCTACGCAGGCCTATTACACAAAGAGCACCGAAGACACAGTGCAGCTCAGCGATACCCAGGTGTTCGGCACGAAGATCGTCAATGAAACTCGGTTCCAGTTCAACCGCGACAACAACGTTCAGAATCCAAACGATACCAATCCCGCAGTGATCGTTCAGGGAAACTTCGTCGGCGGTGGCAACAGCGAAGGCACGTTAAATGATCTTCAAAATGCTTACGAACTGCAAAACTACACATCGGTGATTCACGGCAATCACACCATAAAGTTTGGAGCCCGCCTTCGCGCCACCACCGATTCCGATTATTCGACTTCCGGGTTCAATGGCACCTTCACCTTTTTACCCTCAACCGGCCCGTTTACAGGGATGAATCCGGCGCAGCTTTCGATCACCATTGGTTCTCCGAATGCATCCGTGAACTACACCGATTTCGAGCCATATATTCAGGATGATTGGCGGGCTCTGCCGAACTTGACAATCAGCACTGGTCTGCGTTTTGAAACTCAGAACCACATTCATGACCATGCGGATTGGGCGCCCCGCTTCGGCTTTGCCTATGGCGTCCATGGCAGAAACAATCCGCCAATCGTGGTTATACGCGGCGGTGCCGGAATTTTCTACGACCGCTTCCAACTCGACAATATCTTGCAGGCGCAGCGCCTCAACGGCGTTACTCAAACGGAGTACGTGGTCGACAACCCGACCTGCTTTCCCGGTCTCGATACCCCGCTGAACATTTCCAATATCTCCGATTGCGTTCCATCGGGATCGAACATCACCGCCATTCCGACGACGTACCAGATCAGCCCCACTCTCCATGCGCCGTATACGGTTCAGGGTGCGCTCAGTGTAGAGCGCCAGGTCACCAAGACCGCGACGCTTTCGGTCACTTATCTGGACTCCCGCGGATTCGATCAGTTCGTTACCATCAATGCCGGCGCTCCCTATCCCGGCACGCCCTGTTACCCCAACTGCCCGGCACCCACGCAGAATCTTTATCGCTATGTTTCCGAAGCCAACTTTAGCCAGCATCAGTTGATGATGAACAGCAACGTCAGAATCGGAACCAAGGTGCAGCTTTTCGGCTATTATTCCCTGAATTTCGCCAATAGCGACACCGGCGGCGTCTCCACCTTTCCTTCCAATTCCTACGACATCAAGCAGGATTACGGACGCGCTCCCTTTGATACGCGCAATCGATTGTTCCTCGGCGGAAGCATCGGTTTACCCTATCTTTTCCGGCTCAGCCCCTTCATGGTCGTGAGCTCCGGGACGCCATTCAACATCACCTCACCAATCGATCTCAATGGCGACCAGAGCTTCAACGATCGACCCGGCCTTGTCTCAACGGCGACCTGCCCCACCACTTCCATGTCCGGCAATATCTACTGCACTCCGCTCGGAACATTCGACGTAACGGGCGCCACTGGCAGACCTCTGCCCATCAATTACGGAACTGGCCCCAATCGCTTCGTGATGAACCTGCGCCTTAGCAAAACCTTCGGTTTCGGCCCATCGACCAAGGAGAATGCAGGCGGACAAAGCGGCGGTCCCGGCGGACACGGAGGTCACCGTGGCGGACCACTTTTCGGTGGCGGCGGACCCATTTCTTTCTCATCAAATTCCGATCGCCGCTACAACTTGACCCTGAGCATCAGCGCCCGCAATGCCTTCAACAACCTCAACGTTGCCAATCCCGGCGGAGTTGTCGGATCAAAATATTTTGACGTCTCCAATACGATTCAGGGATTTCCGTTCTCCCCCGGCACCACCGCGAACCGGCGACTCGATCTGCTGGCTACCTTCAGCTTCTAGCGCAATACGGGCATTCGGTGTTCATCGGAATCGGCTGGTCGGAATCCCGAGACGATTGGAACTTGCAACTTCGAAACCAGCCACCTCGCCTATCCCGAATCGCGGGTTCCGGTTTATCCTGAAGATTGAGAGTTGTTGCCGAACAAAGCCCAGAGCAAGGTACCCTGTCCCCTTTGCCACAAATAAACAGGAGAAAATTCCTGCGGCTCGGCGCCGCCACCGGAGTCGCAGCACTCGGGGCTGATTCGCTGTTGGTCGATCCGAACTTTCCCCAGGTCGTCGAAAGAACGATCAAGCTGCGTCGCTGGCCGCAGATCTTGAACGGTTTCCGGATTGCACTGCTGAGCGACTTTCATTACGATCCCGTGTTTTCCGTCCGTCCATTGCACGCTGCCATCCCGAAAGTGCGAGCCCTCAATCCCGACTTGATTGTTCTGACCGGAGATTTTGTCTCCCTGCCGGTATTCAGCAAGAGAGATGCAAAGGCTGCCATGGCTGCCTACCCCTGTGCTGAAGTGCTGCGCCAGATGAGGGCTCCTCACGGCCTTTGGGCCGTGTTGGGCAATCACGATTTCTATACCGATCCCTTCCGCGTCGCCGAAGCTCTCCGCGCGAATCAGATTCGACTGCTCGAAAATTCCTCCGCTCCCATTGAGGCAAACGGCGCTCGCTTCTGGCTTGCCGGCGTCACCGATGTCCTGAGTCAAACTGCAGATTTGAACGCCACCTTGCACGATGTGCCTGCGAATGAAGCCACCATCCTGCTGGCGCATGAACCGGATTACGCCGATTACGTTTCGCGCTTTCCAGTCGATCTGCAACTCTCCGGACACTCGCATGGAGGTCAGGTGCGTTTACCGCTGCTTCCCCCGCTTTACCTACCCGAGCTGGCGAAGAAATACATCGCTGGTTTCTACAGGATCGGCCCGCTCTCCCTCTACACCAATCGAGGACTCGGCACTGTCGGGCTGCCGGTGCGTTTCGATTGCTCGCCGGAAATCACCTTGCTGACCTTGCATCAGGAAACGCTCATCTAAACTCTCCGGTTAGTCATATTGAATGAGTGCCTCCGCAGCGGACTTTCGGCACGGAATGCCCACTTCCGAGCTGTGTTCTTTTGCATTGCAGTTCTTTTGCAACAAAATGCAACTTCTGTGATCGCTTTTTGCAGCCTTGATCATTTTCACAGCGGTATCCAAAGAAATATCTTTATCTCTGTAGTCGAATTGAGTTACCGTCATTGAGATTTTTTTGACCTTCCGCGGCGCAACATGCGCGGCGTTTTGCATTTCACTCTGCACACAGGAGAAAACATGAGTAAGATTGCCAAGCTAGCCCTTTGCATCACTGTAACTGTGCTGTTGCTCGGAGCGTATTTTATTGTCTCCGCGGCAGGAAACACGCAAGCTGGTCCCAACACCAAGAATATCGCCCTTTCCGCGCTGCCTAGCCTGAATGTTCCGACGAACTATGAAGGGCTTCGGTCCAACTTCGTCACCGCTTACACCTGCTCGCCCTACTGCGCTTTGGGCGCCGGCTTCACGATTGAAGATAACGTGCGATTCCAGTGCGGCAGCACCGGCGCCAGCACCTGCACACTGGTGGTGAATTCGTTCGCGACTAGCTCCGGCGGCGGGGTTACTAACGACCTGCGCGCGCTCTGCCTTGTGCTCGACGGCTATATCGTGGGCGCCTGTGCTTATGATGGCGAAGACCTTGCGGACGGAACATACAGTGCGGTGAATGCCATAAATAGCGTGAACAACATCCCGGTGGGTAATCACACGGCGTTCATGTTGTTCTACTCAACCTATGGCGATGACTTCTTCACCTTTACCAACCAGTACAACGTCTACAAGCCGTAGTTCTCACAGACAGAAGATGCAAAGAAGGCGGGCTGCCATGGCCCGCCCTTTCTTTTTCATCTCCGTTTCGCTTTGGATCCCGCTTTCTGCCGGTGCAGGCGCAAAGCTACTGGTGTGCAGCAAGTTTCACTGCGGGAATATTTTTGTTGAGGTAAGTAGCGCTAACTCCTTGAAAATAAAGCAGCCCCGTCCATGTCCGATTGGCCTCGAACTTGCCCCTTCATCACGATCTGTTTTTATCGAGAAGGAACTGGACTCATGCCCTGCCGCAACTGGCCTGCGGTTCTCTTATTATTGGTCTCCGGAGTCGCGCTGGCCGCGAACTCATCGGTAGACGAGTCGCATCCGGCCACGCTGCAGCACCGCGAACGGAAACTCGCCAAGTTGATGGTCCGGGCCTCGCAGTTCGCCAATGTTCCTCATATCAGCGCGTTGCCGCAATGTGAGGACGTTCAGCCTCCCGAGGAATTGGCCACTCCCGATCCTCTCTTTGCCCCCGGCGCACACGGAAAACGGGTGAAGGTGAGCTTCATCATCGGTGTTGACGGTCACGTTCATAGTCCGCTGATTCTTGAGAGTGCCGGGATTGCTGGCGATCGTCACGTCCTGGAAACTGTGCGGACCTGGCGATATCGTCCCGCGACCTGCAATGGCATCCCCACCGAGACTGAGGGCAAGATCGAGTTTTCCAGCCATTAAATCTGGCTCTCGACTAGAATGGCATCAGAAGCGGCGAAGCCGCATCCCCCAAAATTCGTTGAACTCGTGATGATTTTCAAAACGTAGCTGACTGAGTGATCGTCGTAGGATGATTTGTGGACAAAGATAAGAAAAATCAATCGAACTCGATCTCGGAGTCGCGGCGCTCGAAGTCGGCCCCCGATCCCATAGCAGCGGCTCTGCAGGCCGCGCAGCGGCTCTCCACCGAAACTGGTGCGGAGCAAGCCGCGGAAGATGCAGCGCAGCAGTCCGCCAATGAATTTGAAAACGATGTCACCTCCGCGATCTGTCCGGCTTGCGGCCATTTGAATCGCGTCGGCAACAAGTTCTGCAGTAAGTGTGGCAATGCCGTCGAATCGTCTGAATCGGCTTTTCCTTCATTTGCCGAACCACGCCGTCCTCGACCCATCGCACTTCATCCCAATCCTTTTCTCGATCCTGAACCGGAACCCGAAATGAGGCCATCGATTCCGCCTGCTTCACGGCTAGTCCCGGAACGTCATCCCGATCCTCGCGCGGCTGGACAGGTGGAAACCCACCACTACCACCATCACTATCACCATCACTTTTTTCAGGGTGACGGAATGCCCTCCGTCGCGGGATTCGTTCCGCGCGCAGCCGATTCTGGGCGCGACGTCGATCGCCTTCGTCCGAACGCGGCGATGCGCGGCGACATGAGCCGCGCCGAGGCCGCCGTCCGCCGCATCGCCCAGGAATGGGTCCTGGCCTGCAACACCAAGCATCTCGACGATCTCCTGGAGCTTTATATTGCCGATGCGCTCGTATTGCGTTCGAACGTCCCGCCAATCCGCGGTGCCGCCGCCATCCGCGAATTTTTCTTCGGCGCGCTTGACGCAGGACTCGGAGAAGTTGAAATCGAACCGCTGCGCGTCGAGGTCATCGGCGAAATGGCCTACGAAGCTGGACGCTGTAAGGCCCTCGTGCCCAGCGCCATTGGCAAGCGCCGCGAAGAACGTGGCAAGTATCTGTGGGTGTGCATGCGCCAGAACAATGGCGAATGGAGACTCGCCGTCGACAGCTGGTCGAGTGATCTTATGCTCGGAATCCTGGAATCCGAGATCCCGCCAAGCCCTGGCGTGAAGACCAGTCAGCCCCGAAAACCGTAGGGGAGTCCAGTCGAATCTCGCTTCGGATGCCCGCACTGGAATCGCGCACGCAGCTAGCTCTGGTTTCCGTTTTGCTTCTTTTGTGACCTCTATCACATTCCGCCGCGACCCTTGTCACTGTTCAGGAACCGGTTCAGAGATGTAATAAGAGCGGCGCTGGCACAGGCGCGGAACGGCGTCTGATCACGGCGTGATTTTCCGGATAAAAGAGGCCGGCATGATTAATGATGACGTTGTTAAGTGTCCACTGTGTGGCGGGTTCACCCACATCGAAAACCCCGATCTTCTTTCCGCTCTGAAAGAGCCGCGGATTCGCGAGCAGGTTGAGCAGTACATCTCGCAATTATTGAAGTCTCCAGTCGACGATCTGGCCTCGGTGGGTACAACTCAGGCAGGCCGTGATTTCCAAAAAGACGTACACAGCTGGAATCCGTGCGTGCCCATGTGGCGGAGGAGCCCAAAAGAGTAGGCAGCAGCAAAACGACCGCCCAAAGGACGATCGGGGAACAGGAGAGCCGATGGCTCCCGGAACTGAGGTGTGTCGATGAAAGTGAAAAAAATTCTGATTCTCGGTGCAGCAGGCAGAGACTTCCACAATTTCAACATCGTCTTCCGCGGCAGCGGTGATTATCAGGTTGTCGGTTTTACCGCGACGCAGATTCCGGGCATCGCCAACCGCCGTTATCCGCCGGCGCTGGCCGGGCCGCTCTATCCTGCCGGCATCCCGATCTTTGAAGAAAAAGATCTGGAGCATTTGATTGCCGAGCATGAAATCGAGGTAGTGGTTTTTTCTTATAGCGATATCTCTCATCAAAACCTGATGCATCTTGCTTCCCGCGTTATTGCCGCCGGATCCGATTTCTGGTTGCTCGGAGCGGAGCACACGCAGCTGAAATCGTCCGTTCCCGTCGTCTCGGTTTGCGCTGTGCGTACGGGTTGCGGCAAGAGCCCCATTGCACGCCTGGTAACTTCCGAGCTTCGCCGCGAGGGCTGGAAGCCCGTCGTCATCCGTCATCCCATGCCCTATGGCGATCTGGAGGTTCAAGCTGTCCAGCGCTTTGCCACCATCGCCGATCTCGACCGCCAGCAGTGCACCATCGAAGAACGCGAGGAATATGAGCCGCACCTGCGCGAAGGCACAGTGGTCTACGCGGGCGTCGACTATGGACGCATTCTGCGTCAGGCCGAGCAGGAAGCTGACATCATCCTCTGGGATGGCGGCAACAACGACACTTCCTTCTACGCTTCCGATCTCGAGATCGTTGTCGTCGATCCACATCGTCCTGGCCACGAACTCTCGTACTATCCAGGCGAAGTCAATTTGCGCCGAGCCGATGTCATCGTCATCAATAAAGTCGACACCGCCGCCGCCCAGGACGTCGAAACCGTCCGCAAAAACGTTCACGCCGCTAATCCCAAGGCCAGAGTGGTTGAGACCGCCTGCCGGGTCGCAGTCTCGGAGCCGGAGATCGTCAAAGGTCGTTCGGTTCTTGTGGTCGAAGACGGCCCGACGCTCACGCATGGAGAGATGCCGTATGGTGCAGGCGTCGTTGCCGCCCGCCAGTCGGGTGCGTCAGAATTGGTCGATCCACGGCCATACGCGGTCGGATCAATCCGCGGAACCTATGAAAATTACCGCCATCTGACAAGCCTTCTTCCGGCGATGGGATACAGCGCCATCCAGTGTCACGAGTTGGAGGAAACGATCAACCGCGTTCCCTGCGATCTTGTTCTGGTGGCCACTCCCATCGACCTGGGTCATCTGATCAAGCTGAACAAACCCAGCTTGCGTGTGACCTACGAAGTGGAAGACTTGAGTCACCCCGGATTAACCGAGATTCTTGCCCGCTTCACCCGGGAACGCTCGGGAGTTCCGGCTTAGTCAAATCTGGGCTCACCGCGATATGTGATCACAATCACAGCCCGTCCCTGGCGGCAGGCATATATCAGGGGCATAGCTTCTCTCGAGCGGCGAGGTTCTGCGCCGTCAGGAGGCTCCCATGGCCACCGCCCCACAGGTCGCTCGTATCACTCTCAGAAACATACTTTTTCCTACAGATTTCTCTCCCGCTTCATCAGCCGCTCTGCCCTTTGCTCTGTCGCTGGCAAAGATGTACGGCTCGACGCTTTTGATGGCGCATGCTCTTTCTCCCGCGCCGCATCTGCAAGTGATTCCCGATCACGTTCCTGAAGAGGATGACTGGGAATGGGAAGATGCGCGCGACAAGCTGGATGCGTGCACGCATGATCCTTTGATCGGCGACACTCGCTGCAAAACCTTACTGAACCGCGGCGATCTTTCGAGTGTCATCCCCACGATGATCCAAGAACATAGCGTTGATCTGGTTGTTTTGGGAACGCATGGCCGCCGCGGAGTTTCGAAATTGGTTCTTGGTTCCGGCGCGGAGAGAATCTACCGTTCTGCTACCTGTCCCGTTCTCACCATTGGTCCGAAGGCGCAGAAAGCAGGCGCGGAATGGAGTCCTCGCCGCATTCTTTGCCCTGTGGATATTGCTGAGATATCGAGTAAGCGACAGACCGAACCGGCATTGCATTACGCCTTATCTCTGGCGGAAGAAAATGAAGCGCAGTTCCTTTTGATGCACGCGATTCCGCTCGTGCCTTGGCAGCACCGCGATGCCGTCGGACAGCAGACCCGTGAGGTTTTGGAGCGTTTGCTTCCGCCGCAAGCCAGCGATTGGTGCACGCCAGATTTGGTAGTGCGCTATGAGCCTGCAGTCGAGGCCATTCTGCACATAGCAGTGGAACGCGAAGTGGATTTGATTGTGATGGGAGTTCATAAGGCCAGGGCTGCCGGTCTGTCGGCTCATTTGCCATGGCCCATTGCGTCGGAAATTGTCAGCAGGGCTATTTGCCCGGTGCTGACCATTCGAGTTTGAGCTTATCCGCCACGAAACTTTTTCGTACTGGCGGCGAAATATTACGGAGGCAATCATGCTAGTCACCAAGCAGCAGGCCCTTGACTACCACCAGGGGTCACGCCCGGGAAAGATTGAAATTACCCCTACCAAACCTTGCCTGACTCAACGCGATTTGAGCATGGCTTACACTCCGGGCGTCGCGGAACCTTGCCTGGAGATTGAAAAGAATCCACACGATGCTTTCAAATACACCGGCCGGGGCAACCTCGTCGCTGTCATCAGTAACGGCACCGCGGTTCTCGGTCTCGGTGATATCGGTGCTCTCGCCGGCAAGCCTGTCATGGAAGGCAAAGCCGTTCTGTTCAAGCGTTTCGCCGACGTTGACGTCTTCGATATCGAAGTCAACTCCCACAATCCTGACGAAATCATCAAGCTCTGCCAGTTGTTGGAGCCGACCTTCGGAGGCATCAATCTCGAAGATATCAAGGCGCCCGATTGCTTCTACATCGAAGAGAAGTTGCGCCAGACAATGAAGATTCCCGTCTTTCACGATGATCAGCACGGGACCGCCATCATTTCGGGTGCCGCTCTGTTAAACGCCCTCGAAGTGATCGGAAAAGACATCTGCAAAGTGCGCGTCGTCTTTAACGGTGCCGGAGCGGCGGGCATCGCCTGCGCAGAACATTACGTACACCTCGGTGTGAAGCGTGAAAACATCATCCTTTGCGATACCAAAGGAGTGGTCTACAAAGGTCGCAAGGAAGGCATGAATTCCTACAAGGACCGCTTCGCGCAGGACACAAAACTACGCACCGTTCATGAGGCCTTGGTCGGAGCTGACGTGTTCGTCGGACTCAGTGTCAAAGGCGCGATCACACAAGACGATATCCGGGCAATGGCCGCCGATCCGGTTGTCTTCGCCATGGCGAATCCCGATCCCGAGATTACCTACGATGAAGCCAAGGCTGCTCGTGCCGACGTCATTATCGCGACCGGCCGCTCTGACTATCCCAACCAGGTGAACAACGTTCTGGGATTCCCATTCATTTTCCGCGGCGCACTCGATGTCCGCGCCACCGCCATCAATGAAGAGATGAAGCTGGCCGCGACCCGGGCTCTCGCCAATCTCGCCAAGGAAGACGTACCCGACTCTGTTTGCCGGGCCTATGGCGTGGAGCGGTTGAAATTCGGCCGCGACTACCTCATCCCGAAGCCATTTGATCCTCGCGTTCTCATGTGGGAGGCCTCAGCTGTTGCAGAAGCCGCCATGCGCACCAAAGTTGCGCAAGAACCCATCGACCTCGATACCTACCGCGCTCAATTGGAACGTCGGTTGGGCAAGGCCTATGAAGTTTCGCGCACCATGATTCACAAGGCGCAGACCAATCCGAGGCAGGTCGTCTTCCCCGAAGGCGAGAACGAAAAAATTCTCCGCGCTTGCCATGCTCTGGTGGAAGAGAAGATTGCCAAGCCAATCCTCCTGGGCGATTCGACCAAGATTCGTGCTCGCGCCGGTGAACTCGGCATCGACCTGGAAGGCATGACGATCGTCGATCCGTCCACTTCACAGCACCATGAAGCCTATGCTCTCGAGCTCTTCCGCTTACGGCAACGCCGTGGCGTAACCTTGCACGAGGCCAACACGCTGATGGCCGACCGCAACGTCTTCGGCTCGATGATGGTGCACATGGGCGATGCTGATGCGCTCGTTTCTGGCGTCACGCAGCATTTCCCTGACACTATTCGTCCCGCGCTGCAGATCGTGCGTATGCGCGAAGGCATCCACAAAGTCTCCGGCTGCTATGTTTTGATCTCACGCAAGGGAGAAGTCTTCTTCCTGGCTGACCCAAGCGTGAACATCGAACCCACGGCCGAAGACCTTGTCGAAATCGCACTTTGCACTGCGCACATGGCGCGCCGCTTCGAAATCGTGCCACGCGTCGCGATGCTGTCGTTCTCCAGCTTCGGCAGTGTGGATCATCCCATCTGCTCGAAGGTCCGAAAAGCGACGGAACTGCTCAAATACGCCGATCCCACGCTGATTGTCGACGGAGAAATTTCAGCCCATGACGCGCTTTCTCCCGACGTCATCGAGAAGCAGTATCCTTTCAGCACGCTGAAAGGCGGAGCCAATGTGCTGATTTTCCCGGATCTGGCATCGGCAAACATCGCCACCCGTCTTCTGGCGAAGATCGGAGGAGGTGAAAGTATCGGTCCTATCCTCATGGGAATGAACCGCCCAGTGCATGTGCTGCATCGAACAGCCACGGTGGAAGAGATTGTCAGCGTGGCGGCGATCGCGGTGGTGGACGCGCAAGAGAGCGAGACTTATGCCCGCCCACACGCGCACGCTTCGACCGAACCCGAGCTCGTGGGACAGGATTAACTAAAAAGTTTCTCAGCTTGAATGGTTCAAAGTATTAGATAGGATCAAAGTGGCAAAGTGGCAAGGTAACAAAGTGACAGAAGGGGCAAAAGTGGCAAGGTGACGTAGTGGCGGCACGCGATCACGATGAATCAGCGCCCGACCTTGAAACGTTGCAATGCGGACCCTTGTCAATTGTGCCACCTTGTCACTCGGGTACTTTGCCACCTTGCCACTTTATCGCTCTAGAAAGGACCTCATGTCCACACTCTGGAAATCCCGGTACGCGCAGCGCACTTTGGGCATTACCAGTTCCGCGATTCGGGAGTTGCTGAAAGTCACGCAGAAGCCGGAAATCATTTCCTTCGGTGGCGGCTTGCCCGCACCCGACGTTTTCCCCGTGCAGCGGTTCGAAGAAGCCTGTCACAAAGTCCTAAGCGAGCACGGGCCAATGGCCCTGCAATACAGCACCACTGAGGGATATCAACCGCTACGCGAAATGATCGCCGGTAATCTCGCCCGTTACGGCATCGTTGCGACCCCAAACAACGTCCTCATCACTTCCGGTTCACAACAGGCTCTGGATCTCATCGGCAAACTGCTCATCAACCGTGGCGACCGCATCTTGGTCGAAGCGCCAACCTACCTCGGCGCCTTGCAGGCATTCAACGTTTATGGGGCGCAGTATGTCTCCGTCCCCATCGACGACGATGGCCTTCTGACCGAGCAACTCGATGCCAGCCTTCGTTCCGGTCCGAAGTTCATGTACATCCTGCCGAATTTTCAGAATCCGGCTGGAGTTACGCTCTCTGAAGGGCGACGCCATCAACTGATCCTGTTAGCCGATAAGTACGGCATTCCTATCGTCGAAGACGACCCTTACGGTCAGCTTCGCTATGAAGGCGAACACATTCCGCCGCTGGTGGTTCTGGATCGCGAGAATCTTCCCCGCGACAACGGATTCACTCTGGGCAACGTGATTTACCTGAGCACATTCTCGAAGACGCTCGCTCCTGGAATTCGTCTCGCCTGGATCGTCGCTCCCGAGGATGTCATCGCCAAGCTGGTGTTGCTCAAACAAGCCGCCGACCTGCACACTTCCACCTTCAACCAGCACGTTGCTTATGAAGTCGCTCGTGACGGATTCCTCGATCAGCATGTAAAACTGATCCGTCAGGTTTACCGCGAGCGTCGCGACACGATGCTGCAAGCTCTCCACGAATACTTTCCTCCCGAAGTTACCTGGACGCATCCCAAGGGCGGATTGTTCTTGTGGGTTACCATGCCCGAGGGCACCGACTCGGAGGCCTTATTCCGCGCCGCTCTTGCCGAGAACGTCGCTTTCGTGCCTGGTGACAGCTTCTACGCTAATAACGGCCACGAAGGAGGGCGGCACATGCGGCTTAATTTCTCTCATTCGCGCCCGGAACAGATTCGCGAAGGCATCCGCCGCCTGTCGATCGCGGTGAAGATGCAGCTGCGATCTGCGCATCCATCTTCCACCGCCCGCTAGGTGCCAGAACCGCGAAACTGAATCACGGAGAGATTGTTTCCTGTGATTCCTGTCACAATTTTCGGTGACTTCCCGCACCGCCGCTTCGTGTGCCTCCGCGCACACTGGGCTTGCAGGGTGGTCCGGCATTCTCAGCTCCTCGCCGGGCCGGAGGCGATCCATGTCGCTCACCGTCCTCCTCGTTACAGTCGTCGTTCTCTTCGCTCTGGGGCTTTTTATTTTTCGCGCCATTCCCGGGATCCGCGCGTATTTGCAATTTCGTGGAAAACGGCTGGTCACTTGTCCTGAGTCACACAGCACCGAGGCCGTCGGAATAAATGCAACAGAAGCCGCTGTCGGCGCCTTCCTCACTGAACCGACTCTGCGCCTGAAGGAGTGTTCCCGCTGGCCCGAGCGTCAGAACTGTGGTCAGGATTGCCTGCAGCAAATCGAGATCGATCCCCAGAATTGTCTCGTTTGGAATCTGGTCTCGAAGTGGTATGAAGGGAAGAGTTGCGTGTTTTGTCACAAACAAATCGGTCCACTCCATCATCTCGACCACGCGCCTGCGCTGCTCGCGCCCGATCTCAAAACGATTGAGTGGAAAGACGTTCAGCCCCAGCAATTGCCCGAAGTTTTTGAGACGCACCGCCCGGTCTGTTGGAACTGCCACGTCACCGAAACCTTTCGGCGTCAGCATCCGGAACTGGTAGTGGATCGGGAACTCTCGATCAAGCGTGTCCACTGAACGGCTTGCTCATCGTCACCGGAAATCACTGCTTGGTCGTAGCTCCCTGTGCAGCTGGCTCAGCACGTTTGTGATTGATGGCACGCCGAACATCGGGCCAGAACTCCTTTACCACCAGTGTCAGCGAGTCATAGCCAAACTGTGTTCCCCAGACCTTGGTCGTATTCGTCAAGGTTCGATCAGAAGCAACAAATCGATAATACGGATACGTCGGCGTGGAGAATACGTGACTCCTGGGATGATAGCTGTAGGTCGAAATGGCCGCCGCCATCGCCCCGCCGACAACTTCCGAATAGTTGAATTCTTTCTTGCCGGAATCAGAAAGCGTAACAACATTGCGGCTGACCGCGTAGAGAGTGCGATGAACGAAACTTCCGTGGCCGAGTTCGTAGAACCTTGGATCCTGATGAAGCACACTCGGCAAAACCGCACCCGTCATGTAGTTTTCGACCGTCCCATCGGCAAAGCTCGTCGCAAACCGTTTGCCGTAAGCTCCCCATCCTTGCCCTAGCCCCGGTTCACTATCCTCTGCCTGCCCAACTCCTGCAAGGAATGCATACCAGGGAGCTTGAATGTAGTCGAATGATCCCCGCGTCACCACCCAGAATTTTTGACCTGTCGTGAGCGGCGGCAGCTGCTTCCTGCTCTCCATAGTCAGGAAGTTGGGCAGGGTATAAAAAAGCCGGTCATTGGAGGTGCCGGCGTTTTTACCTTTTTCGCTCTGCTGGTCGGTTTTGTCTTTATCCTGCTGTGTTTGATTCTGCTGGGGCTGACCCTGCTGGGCTGGGCTGGAATCCGTCCCACTGCTCGCTGCCGGATTCTTTGCCTGAGCGCTGCTGGACGTCGCTGCACTCGTCCCACTCGACGCCTGCTGCGCATAAGAAATAAGAGTGCACGTGCTCGCCAATGCAAAGCAGGCTAAGTACCTCACGATTTTCAGTGCCAATCATTTCTCCCTAATTAATAGCGGTGTTTAGCGATTCAAGAATTCTACCAAGGTGGTTGGATGCGCAACGCCTGCTACTCGTTCCTTTACATTCGTTTACACAAATCACCATAGAAATAAACAGGCGGCCCGCAGGCCGCCTGGGAAGGACATACGCAACTCTAGAAATGCAACCCAATTTCCGCCGTCAGCGCTCGCGGTGTCACATAATGCGTACCGCTAAACGTCGAAAGAAAGTTGTAAAGCGCATACTTATTCGCGATGTTCACTGCCGTCAGTTGCAGGCTGACTTTGTACTTGTCTCCGCCGAAAATGTTGTCATGTCCAACCGCCAGATCAAATAAATTCCGGTGCAAGATCCGCGGCGGATCGTGATCGTCGTTCTCAGCGCCCGGCGCCGGGACATCGATCAGGTTGGAACCGAATCCGCTGGCCGGACAGTTGAAGGGTAGAGGTGCAGTGGGCGTAGCCCGCACGCCATTGCAGGTGAATCCAGCCTCATATTCCTGATCGGCGCTCAAGGGTATGCCCCCAACGTTCGAGGCAATCATTGAGACTTCCGGTACGCCCGTCGGGCTCAGAAGCGAGCCGGGGCAGTCGTTATAGGCCGATAGTCCAAAGCAGGGCGTCGCTCCAGCTACCAGTCCGCTGTCGTATCGCCAGTTGAAACCAAGCCACGGCCCACGCTTGCCCATCTGATACTGCAGATGTGCGGTCTCGTTGAACTTCTCGTCGTGATCGATGCGGAAGGGAAGTCCCGCCGAGGTCGCCACAGTCGCACCAGCTCCTCCGATCTGGGGCTGGAAGAATCGCGCCGCGACGCTCGAGAAGACCACCAGAGCCGACAGCCCATGATAGTTCGGCATGCTCAAGCGACCGGCAAACCCGGGAATCTTCGACTTGTACCATTCAATGGGAAACGTAATCGGCGTATTCCCCAGCACGCTGAAATCAAAACCGCGGTCCGTGTATTTCCAGATATATTCGCCGGAAAACACCAAATACTTTCCGAACGCCTGTTCGAGCCCGACGTGATACTCGTTGCGCGTGCCGGGACTCAACCGGTTCGGCGTTGGAGCCGAACAGATCAGTAGCGGATTCAGAACATCGTTCAGACAGCCCAGGCTCGACAGAATGAGGTTTTCGTTGAACGGTGTTTCCATGGTCCGCGCGTAGGAAAAGCGCAGCACCGTGTTCGATCTCTTAATGTTATATGCTGCACCCAGCCTCGGCTCCGCTGCTTGCGCCGTCGTCAGACCGTTGTAGACGTCTCCGCGAATGCCAAGATTGAAATTCCACGCTCCCTTGGTGATCGTATCTTCCACGTACATTGCCAGTTCTTTCACATCCGTATGCGTGAGGTACGGAGCATTGGTCTGCACGTTATAGGTAATCCCTCCCCGCGTCAGATCGTAAGGCAGCAGCGTTGGATTAAAAGCCGGGTAAAACGGCGTATTGGGTGCGTTCGCATTGACCGTTGGATCATTAGGAGCCAGGGCGACCCCATCAAATGTTGATCCCGCGCACTGCGAGGGATCGGTGAAACCCGGCACAGGCACACTGGGAACCGCGGCCGTCGCCGCCGTCAAACAGGGCGCGTTAAAGATGGGATCCACAATTCCGACGGTGTCTTGCTCGTTCAGAAAGGTCTGCTCGTAATCCGCCCCGATTTTCGCATTGTGAACCCCTTTCACATAGGAAAGACTGCTACGTAGTCCTGCATTGGTGAGAGTTCGATACTGTCCGACCGTCTGCCGTTGTAGGCTTGGCGCTCCCAGGTCAGCAAACGGATCGTCACTTGGGTAATAGTTGTACCCATCACGACGCACCCACGCCCCCAGCGTGAATACGGAATGCGTATTGAGCAAGCGAGTCCACGATGGGCCAATATTGAAGGTCCCGATTTTCGAACGTTGATCCGACGATCCGACTGGCAATCCATCCGGACCAATGCCACCGTAGTTTTCCACCGAAGGCAGAAGGCCATCCAGTCCGTTCCATGGTGTGGCAAGTTCTGAATCATAGGAATTCGGCGTCTGGAACCATGACCGTGTATATCCCAAATCCACGTGAATCGAATCCACGTTAGAAACCTGAAAATCCACGCGGTCAAAAAAGTTCTCTTCATTCCCTTTATCGTGAACGACCTCGAATTCCGAAGGATCGAGGAATCGCCCACTGTTCATCCCACTGGCCGAGATGAAATTCCCCCACTTCTTCCCACCGTAAGACAGGTCGAATCCAAGCTTGGACGACCCAAACGAACCATAAGACGCTGTTACACTTCCGTGCGGCGTGGTCACACCCAAACCGGATCGCGTAGTCACATCAATCACCACGCTGGTTTTATCGCCGTATTCCGCTGGCGGAGCCCCAGCAATCACCTCCATCGACTGCACCGCGCCAAGCGGGATCTGATTCGAGAACACTTTGCTCTGCTGATCGGTGATCGGCTGTCCGTCCACGCTGAATGAATTTTCCGCGTGATCGCCTAATCCGTGAAACAGGCCGTTGGAATCCGCCGCAATTCCTGGCGTCGAGAGCGTTACGGCGGAACTTACCTCTGACGATTGGCTCTCTAAAGGAAGCCTATCCAGAATGTTCTTATCCACGTCGGTGTGGAAGGTTGAATCGTTCTCCACCAGGTCCCCGCCTTCTGCTTGTACCGTTACGGAAGTGCTTGACTGCTCCAGATGCAACTTAATCGTCAGAGAAATCGGAACCGAAGATCGCGGCTGCACATCCTGCACGTAAGACTGGAAACCGCTGGCGACAACGGTCAAATGATAGGGATTGAAGGGAACATTCGTGAATTGGAAGCCGCCGGTGGCGTCGGTGGTAGCCGTCCGATCGTAGCCGCTGACCGGATTCTGAATTTCCACCTTCGCCCCCGACACTACCGCTCCGGTCGGGTCCAGCACAGTTCCATTGACCGAACCGCCATTGCCAATCGACTGGCCATCGCCATCACTTGATGCAAGCACTGCCGCCGGCAGTGCAACTGACACCAATGTCATCACGGCTAAGATCAACCGAAACACAACACGCATTAAATCCTCCTGAGATGCATAGGGAATCAGCCAGCGTCCACGCTGGCACCACCGCACAACAGCGAAGAGGAAATTCCCTAGAGGCTTGGAGGACCGCGGATTCCGAGATCAGAAAAATCGAGCCGCGCCTTCGCAATTACTACTTCTTCTTGCATCAGCCCGACGGCTGCGAAGACCGGCGCTCGATTTGCCGAGATGGGAGCAGGATTCGCCGTGTGTGCTACTACGCAGATAGGGCACGAGGCCGCCTCAGTTTGCGTGGGATGGTGATGAGTACACTCCTCCGCTGCCGTCCACAGCATCAGGGACAGCGACAGCAAGGCGACCCATTTCATCCAGGAGCACACTGGTCTTCCTGCTTTGGAATTAGACTCCGTTGAGCTTACAACGGTTACCTGAGCAAAGCAATTCTCGACAAGTTACTATAGAGGCGGCGCGGATATGAACTCAGGATATATCCCTAGCCCAAGCAATCTTGCTCACGAGGGAATCATGGCTGAACCCACTTACGAAGAATTGAAAGCGAAACTGGCCCAACTGGAGAAAGAGGCCGATACCAGAAAGCGCAGCGGCGATCTGATTTTCAAAGTCGGAGAAAAGGGAGGGGTGAGCGTCTACGGGTTGGGCCGCTTTCCCGTCACCCTTTATTACGAGCAGTGGAACCGCCTCCTGGGTGCCGCTGAGGACATCCGCAAGTTTATGGAGGAAAACAAGTCCAAGCTCAAACTGAAGGAACAAGCCTAAGTTTTCGGGTTACCCATCCTTGTCGCGCCTTTGGCGACGGGGGAAGGTTCTTGACCCCCACATCGGGGTCGCGGCCCGATGCAGGGTTGGCATCTCCTAATAGCGTGCGCTCACTACCCTCGCGTAATATCCGCCGCGTGCATGCACGTGCAGGTTCTTCCCATCTTTCCGCACTTTGATTTTCACTGTCCGGTATTTTCCGTTTGCGGCAAAGTTCGCCGGGCGGTACGCGATCAGATAACGGCTTCGGATGGCATCGCTTATCTTGTCTAGGAAGTGAGTCAAGTTATGCAGGTTACCTGGAAAGATTGCTTCCCCACCGGTGCGCTCGGCAAACATCTTGAGGACCCGGTCCGCATCGCTGGTTCCCGCGAAGTCGCTCGCGGTGCTCAACGTGTAAATAGTGACCCCGCTGGCTTCGGCCGCCTCGATGGTTTGTCGAAGACTCCTATGGCTTGAGTTGTCCTGTCCATCCGTTAGTACAATCAACACCTTGGCAACCCGATCGTTGTCCGGGAAAGCCGCCAGCTTCCAGCATGCAAAATAGATTGCGTCGAATAGTGATGTGCCGCCTTGACCATCATGGATGTGATCGATTCCCTCCCTCAATGCTTCCGGATTCGCTGTGAAATCCTGCGTCACTGAAGAGTTCTCACTGAATCCTGCAATGAAAGCCAAGTCCGACCGGGGATTCAAAATTCGTTCCAGAAAATTTTCCGCCGCCTGTTGCTCAAACGAAAAGCGATCCGCCACCGATCCGCTGACATCAATCAGAAAGCCCAATCGCAACGGCAACTCTGCCTGCGGACTGAATTGCAGAATTCTTTGTGGGGGGTTGTTGTCGTCCAGAATCTTCACGTCAGAATCCAGCAGATCATCAATCCGCCGGCCGTGTCGGCTGACGGAGAAGAACAAAGCGGTTTCATCCACCGACTTCCGGATCGTAAAGAGCCCGCTCCGGTTTCCCTTGCTTACAGCCGTGAGCGGCTGTGCTGGAAAGGAGTCCGAGGCTAGTACGGCTACATCCGGTGAGGGGTTACAGTTCTCGCACTCGCCGAGGTCTGAGAAATCCTTCATTGAGTTCAGTTCTTCGCTAAGCCGGGGAGTATTCGGAAAGCCTTGTGTCGCCGTCACTGTAGTCGCAACGGCCTTGTTTTCTGATTTGTGTTCTTGCGGCTGCTGGAAGGAGTGGTTCATGCCTGCAGCAAGTTTTTCCTTCGCGATCGGAGCCAGTGGATTGGCAGGATCTTCCCTCAGGAACCGCTTTAGTTCGTTCCGCATGGCTTCGGAATCGCCCAGCGACATGGCTGCCGAGGCCCCGATGTAGTGAATGCCGGCCAGTCCTCGGTGATTGAGGCCGTGTACGACGTTGACTGTCTTCAACGCGTCGGCATACTTGCCATTGCCGTTTTGCGCAAAAGCTAACGCGAATAGAATCTTGGGATCTTTGGGACTGATGTACGCCGCTGTTGTCAGATCTGATTCTGCAGTCGGGAAGTCGTCATTCCACAGGGCTAGCACTCCAAGATTCACAAATGCGCACGCAAAATTGTTATCCCGATGCGAGGCGATCTCGAACTCGGTCTTCGCCCGCGGATCACGCTGATCCAGATACGCCAACCCCAGCGCGTTGTGTGCCGAGACGAACTTGGGATACAACTTGATTGCTTTCTCGAGCAGGGGAATCGCCTCTTTAAAATCCTGCGATCTCATGTAAACAATGGCGCGCTCGAATTGACGAGTGGCTGCTGCGGGCGCTTCCATGTCGAGCACGGATACGATTCTTTCCCCTGCAAACGAGTCGTCCAAATTGCTGCCGGGAACGTTCGTACCTAGCCACGCATCGTCTTCGTGGTACACCTGCGCGAAGTCGATTTGGGCGAATGCCGAATCTCGTCCTCCGGTCATGTAGGGCAACTGATTTTGTGCCATAACGATTTGGCATAATGCCAGACCCCACAAGGCGCATACTGCGACAGGTTTGATGAGTTGAAGTGCGCGTAGACGAAGCAATCCTGAGGGCCAAAACATAGGATCATGACCTATCTGGGACAGCACGACATGGGCACCGACCCTGGTGCAGTTGTCGCATTCTGAGGACTAGCTGGGCGGAGGGAACTAGCACTTTGCAGATTGCCGGAAATTGGATGACGTTTGCCGCCAGAAGGAAAACTGGATTTCAAACGCGAAAATGGACTGCCGGGATGCTACTTTGGATTACCGCAAAGGACAGCTTGCCGCTTTCAGCATGCAGGTTCGCGTCTATCCGCGGTGCCCCGAACAAATGAACTCGGAGTAAGGAAGGCTTAATGCGTTTCATCGATCGTGAGGAAGTTTCCCGCCGGCTTACCTACGACAAGTGCATCCCCATCATCCGCGAGGCCATGATCGCGTTCTCGAAAGGCGAGACGAAGCAGCTTTTGCGTTCCATCATTCCTTTATCCGATGGCCGTTTCTTCGGCGTCATGCCCGGCGCTATGGGTTCCCATGCAGTCTTCGGCGCCAAGTTGATCAGCGTCTTCCAAGACAACTGGTCTCGCGGCATCCAGTCGCATCAGGGCTTAGTCATTCTCTTCGATCCCGAATCCGGTGCTCCGGTCTGCGTCGTCCACGCGGGAGAAATCACCGCTATCCGGACGGCCGCAGCCAGCGCCGTTGCTACCGACGCCCTGGCCCGCAAGGATGCCCGCCGCCTTGCCTTGCTCGGCTACGGTGAGCAAGCTAAGACTCACGCCCGCGCCATTTCGAAGGTTCGATCACTCGAATCCATCCACGTTTGGGGGCGTTCCCTAGATCGCTCTCTCGCCTTTGCGCAGAAAATGCAAGCAGAGCTTGGCATTCCCGTCGCCTCTGCCCCAACCGCCGCCGAAGCCGTTGCCCAAGCCGACATCATCTGTACACTCACCGCCGCTTCCGAGCCCATCCTCCAGGGGGCCTGGGTTCGCCCCGGTACTCACGTCAATGTGGTCGGATCGAGCTATGCCGTTCCGGTTGAAATCGACAGCGACCTCGTGGTTCGCTCCCGCTTCATTGCCGACAGCCGCGACGGTGCTCTCCATCAGGGAGCGGAATTCCTGCGGGCGAAAAATGCGGGACTCATCACCGACGATCACATCGTCGCCGAAATCGGTCAGGTGCTCGCCGGGGAAATCGAAGGGCGCCGCTCCCCCGAAGAGATTACCCTCTACAAATCCCTGGGCCACATCGTCCAGGATCTCGCCACCGCCTGGGATCTTTACGCTCACCCTGACTCCTCGTCCTGAGGTAATCCAGTTCGACAAACCTTGGGTTTCACCCCGCATCCAATCAGTCGCCAAGGAGTACACCATGCGAACGATTTCCCTCACCGCCGCCTTCGTCCTAATGTCCTTTGCGCTATCGTTGGCGCAGCCAGCCGCTGCTTCACCGGCCCCACCACCCAAAGACCACGAGTACCGTGGCTGCCTGCGCGGTGAAGATGGCAACTTCCGGTTGCTTATGAGTTCTGGCCACCACTATCAACTCGCAGGCGATAAGTCACAACTAAAGAATCTGACTGACAAGGAAGTCATGATTAAGGGATACGAAGGTTCGGCCAGCGACGTTTCCACCGGGATGTCCGGGCCGACCGGCGAAGCCACTTCGAACCCCACTGCCGGCACCGAACCCACAATTCGCGTCGACAGCGCTACCAAAGTCTCCGATCAGTGCAACCAGCATTAAGTACCTAGCCGGGCGTCGACGCCAATGATTCGAAAGGGCGCGGCTTCGAGCCGCGCCATTAGGGACGTGAAGCTGACCAAGGCTTTAGCCGCCCGGGGATTGCGCTTTCGCCGCGCAGCGGCGCAAGAATGCGGCCCACAGCGTCAGCGTGGATGCGTTGAGAAGGAAAATAACCAGGCCCGCAGGGGCCAAAGAAGACGATTTAGGACGATCCACCGGGCCCACCGCGAGGCCCCTAAAGTACCCTCCTATTCACTGCCAAGATTCGCCCCAACTTCGTTTATAATCAATAAACTGTGCCCAAGTACTCCATCGTCGTCCCTCTACATAACGAGCAGGAAAACGTCACCGACCTCTACGATCGCCTCAAGGCCGTCATGGAGACCCACGGCGAAAGTTTCGAAATCGTTCTCGTCGACGATGGCTCCAGCGATCACACTTTCGCCATGCTGCGCGAAATCGCAGCTGTCGATAGCCGCGTGACTGTCGTTAAACTCCGCCGCAACTTCGGCCAGACCGCCGGCCTGGCCGCGGGATTTGATCATGCCCGCGGCGAGTACATCATCGCCATGGATGGCGATCTGCAGCACGATCCCAACGACATTCCGCTCTTCCTGGAAAAAATCGCCGCCGGATATGAAATCGTCAGTGGCTGGCGCAAAGTACGCGTCGACAACTTCTGGGTGCGTCGTCTGCCTTCGCGCATCGCCAACTGGATGATGGCGAAAATTTCGGGCGTCGACATTCACGACTTCGGCACAACCTTCAAGGCCTATCGCCGCGACATTCTCGAGCAGGTTCCGCTCTACGGCGAACTCCATCGCTTTATTCCCGCGCTGGCGTCGTGGTATGGCGCATCCATCTGCGAAGTGCCCATCCGCAACGTGAACCGCGAGCGCGGTGCTTCGCACTACAATCTCACTCGCACGTTCCGTGTCTTCTTTGATCTCCTTACCATCCGTTTTCTGCTGCGCTATCTCTCGCGCCCGCTGCATTTCTTTGGCAGCTTCGGCATGCTCAGCATCTTCGGGGGGAGTGGGATCGTTGCCTGGCTGGCGGCGGAAAAGTTCATTCGCCACGTCCACGTCATGGCCGACCACGGTCCGCTCATGATGGCTGCTCTCGGCCTTCTGCTCGGCGGATTGAACTTGCTCGCCATCGGCCTGCTCGGCGAGATGCAGGTCCGCCACTACCACGATCCTAGCCGCCGCGCGCCTTATTCCGTCGACCGCGTCCTTCGCGCCCAAAACGAAGAACACAGCGTCTCGGAATAAGTTCGGACTCAGCAAAATTACTGTCATCCCGAGCGAACAAGATCGTTCGCCATGGCGGACGATCTTTGCAGTCGAAGGACCTGCTTCTCAGGTCACGACTACTCTTCGCGGCGCTATAATTGTTCGTTTGCCTTCTTAGGAGTTCCCGCCATGGATAAAGCCGTCCAATACGAGTTGCAGCTTGCCCGCCGTATGTCTCGGCTTGGCACCGAAACCGCTTTTGAGGTTCTCAATAAAGCGCGTGCCCTCGAGCGCCAGGGCAAGAACATCATTCATCTGGAGATCGGCGAGCCCGATTTCGATACTCCACCCAATGTCATCGAAGCCGGCGCCAAAGCCATGCACAGCGGTTGGACGCACTACGGCCCTTCCGCGGGCCTTCCCGAGCTCCGCCAGACCATCGCCGAATACGTCAGCCGCACTCGCGGAGTCAAAGTTACCAGCGACGAAGTGGTCGTCGTCCCCGGCGGCAAACCCATCATCTTCTTCACCATCCTCTCGCTGATCGATGAAGGGGACGAAGTCATCTATCCCAATCCCGGCTTTCCTATCTACGAGTCGATGATCAACTACGTCGGCGGCCGCGCCATCCCCATTCAGCTGCGCGAGGAGCGCGACTTCTCCCTCGACGTCGACGAACTTTCTTCGCTCATCACCAACCGCACCAAGCTGATCATCATCAATTCACCGCAAAATCCGACCGGCGGCGTCCTCGAGCGCCGCGACATCGAGAGAATCGCCAATGCCATCGGCGACCGCAACATCATGGTCTTATCCGATGAAATCTACAGCCGCTTGCTCTTCGACGAGGCGCAGCATTTCTCTATCATGTCTCTTCCCGGCATGCAGGATCGCACCATCCTGCTCGACGGCTTTTCGAAAACCTACGCCATGACCGGATGGCGTATGGGATACGGCGTCATGCGCGCCGATCTCGCCGCGCAAATGACGCGCCTTATGACCAACTCTAATTCCTGCACTGCCAGCTTTACGCAGGTCGCGGGCGTCGAAGCAATCTGCGGCGATCAAAGTTCTGTCGATCACATGCGCGACGAATTTCAGCGCCGCCGCGACGTCTTCGTCGCCGGCCTCAACAAGATCAAAGGATTTTCCTGCCGCATGCCGAAAGGCGCCTTCTACGTCTTCCCCAACATTACGCGCACCGGATGGCGATCCAAAGCGCTTGCCGACGTGCTGCTCGAACAAGCTGGCATCGCCGCGCTTTCCGGCACGGCCTTTGGAGATTTTGGCGAAGGCTATCTCCGCTTCAGCATCGCCAACTCGTTGGAGAACTTGAATGAAGCCCTGAACCGCCTCGACCACTGGACGAAGAAAAACCTGTAACCTGCTCCTGAATTTAGCGTAAACATTTGACTGCGGCAGCCCGAACGCCCGCGGGCGAAGGCATCTCGCGAGCAGACGAACGAAGGTCGATGGAGTCCGACCTAACAAAGCGGCGGAAGGGCACGACTTTAGTCGGGGCATCTCGAAGACCAAACTAGAACCGCGGCCTTAGCCGCCGAGGTCCGCCACCAGTCATGCAATAAAGAAGACCTTCGATGACAAATCAAGAATCCAAAGCAAAGCCCCAACCATCCCGCATCGCTACACCCAACTACGGTTTTCCCAAGGGCACGAAAGGCTTGCTTCCTTGGTCCTGGGCCGAACAGCGCCTGAAAAAATCGCATAATTACTGGATCACCACAATAAAGCCAACGACCGGACAGCCCGACACCACTCCTCACTCCATGGTCGTCTGGGGACTCTGGCAGGACGGCCGCTTTCTCTTCTCCACCGGAAGTCAATCGCGCAAGGCCCGCAATCTCGCCACGAATCCGCACTGCGTCGTTGCCACCGAAAACGCCGCCGAAGCCATCATCGTCGAAGGCATCGCTGAAATCGCCGATCTCGCCGCCCGCCGCAAATTTCTCTCGCAATACACGCGCAAATACGATTGGGACATGTCCTCGATGAAAGACGACATCCTTTCCATGAAAGAGCCCGTCTTCGCCGTGCGTCCCCGCACCGTCTTCGCTCTCTGGGAAGAATACTTTCAGGAAAAATCCACCCGCTGGAAATTTGTCTAAGGAGTTTATTGGCACCTGTGTAGCCTGGGACGCATGCGCGAAGCGCCATCTGAGTTCAAAGATTCGAAGGTGGAAGAGCGGCCCTTCAGGGCCGCGTTTAAGGTCCTACATAAAACCGTGGCTTTAGCCCCTGAGGAAACAAAGTCCGCCTTACAGCCTCGCCAGCAGCCCACTCGCCTTCCGAAACCACGGCCGCTCCCGCCGCTTCAAATATCGCGGCATCGTCGCCCGCTTCTCCAGAATCTTTCGTGCCCACTGCTTTGCCTCATCCTTGCGTCCCTGCGACTGCAGAAACAGCGCGTAGTGATAATACGTCTCCGAAATCGTCGAAATTCGTGTCGCCTCCCGGAACATTGCTTCCGCCTTCTCGTTCTGTCCCGTCTGTGCGTACGCCCAGGCCAGCAGTCCTTTGCCGCGATGAAAATCGTAATCCCGATCCGCATTGACCGCCTTCTCCAGATCCGGCACTGCCGCGGCAAATTGCTCTAACTCCACCTCCGCCACGCCTCGCCGGTAAAACGCATCCACTGAATCCGTTCGTGACGAAATCGCTCGATCGTACGCAGCTTTCGCCCGCTCAAAATCGTGCTCATCCAGATAGAGCAACCCAAGCTCTTCATAGTTTCCCGCCGAAGGATTGTCGAGGATTTCCCGCTCCAGTTCGTGAATCCGCCGCCGTCGCGGAAACACCTGGAACGATCCTCGCAGCAAATCTGCGTCAGGAATCACTTCCACCACGATGTACACCAACGCGCCGATCCAGTGAAACAGGATGACGAACAGCCAGAAAAAATCCGGCCTCCTGCGAATGAAGTGGACGATCGCCACCACTCGCAGCAGGATCCCCCACCACGAAAATGCAAAGAAAAGAAACGATCCCATCTTTGTGGAGTTATTTTGTCATCGGCGCGGCAGTAACGGGCAGCGTCGGCAGGGGCGCGCTCAGACTCTCTTTCACCGCCTGCGGCAATTTATCCGCATTCGCCAGCAGACAGCTCACCTGCCAGATCTGCGTCGTCGAAAGATCCTTGCTGAAGCTCGGCATCCCGGTCATGCGAATCCCGTTATCGACCTTCCAGTAGGTCTCGCCTGGAGGATCGTCCGTCACGCCCATCCCTTCCATCAGTTTCGGCGGCTTAGGAAACATTCCTTTGGCGATTGCGCTCTGCGGTTGCCCCGGCAGTCCGTGACACACCGCGCAGTGTTGTTTGTAAATCTCGGCTCCCGCCGCATAAGTCGCATCGTCGGCCTGAAATGGCGGCTGTTTCGGCGCTTCTTTATCGATTCGTGCATGCAGCGCCATGCGGGCAAATGTTTTCTCAAATGGCATCGGCTTCGCCGCTGTCGCCACCGGAGCGGCCCCCGTCGCGAAATAGAAATAAGCAATTACCGGGATCACAGCCAGCCCAATAATCAAGCCCACCACGAACTTTCCCATTCACTTTCTCCTTGGAACTTCGGTCCTTTCGATGGTAAATCAAACCCGAACTTCACGGAGATAGCGACGCGGTTTCATGGTCACCCTGGGCGCAACGGAATCGCTTCCTCACGTCATGACGGTACGGAAACTCGAGCGCCAAAAGCCAACAACCGAAACCCGGCCGCCGATGCTACACTCACCTTTTCATGCTCACTCATCTGCAATGCACGCGCTGCGGCGAACACTATCCCGCTGATCGTCCACAGTCCATCTGCCCAAAAGACGGCGGCGTTCTCTACGCCCGTTATGACCTCCACACTATCAAGCGCACATTTTCTGCCGCCCGCCTCGCCGGGCGCGCGCCCACCATGTGGCGCTACGATGCCGTCCTTCCTGACGCCAATCCCGTATCGCTCGGCGAAGGTTTCACGCCCATGCTGGCCAGCCGCGAATATCCCAACGTCTTCATTAAAGACGAGGGGCTCAATCCCACGGGATCTTTCAAAGCTCGCGGACTTTCCGCCGCCGTCACCATGGCTCGCCATTTCGGCCTGAAGAAACTCGCCATTCCTTCCGCCGGAAACGCCGCCGGTGCTCTCGCCGCCTATGCTGCCGCTGCTTCGCTCGAGGCCCACATCTTCATGCCCAAAGATGTCCCCATGGCGAATCGCATCGAGTGTGACTACTACGGCGCGCACATCACGCTCGTTGACGGCCTTATCAGCGATTGCGCCAGAAAAGTTGCGGAGCTAAAAGATTCCGACGTTTGGAATAAAGACGGCTGGTTCGATGTCTCCACCACCAAAGAGCCTTATCGCGTCGAAGGCAAAAAGACCATGGGATACGAAGTCGCCGAGCAACTCGGCTGGTGCCTCCCGCAAGGCATCATCTATCCCACTGGCGGCGGTGTCGGCCTGCTCGGCATGTGGAAGGCCTTCGAAGAAATGGAAGCGCTCGGCTGGATTGCGTCGGGAGCCCGTCCGAAGATGGTCACCGTTCAATCCTCCGGCTGCGCCCCCGTCGTCAAAGCTTGGGAAGAAGGGAAGTCGTCCGTCGAAATGTGGACCAATGCCGTCACGCTCGCCTCCGGCCTGCGTGTGCCCAAACCATACGGCGACTATTTAATCCTCGACATTCTTCGCAAGAGCAACGGCATCGCTGTCAGCGCCACCGACGAAGAAATTCTCTCCGCCACTCGCGACTGGGCAAAAACCGAAGGCATCTTCGCTGCTCCCGAAGGCGCAGCCTGCCTCGTCGCCTATCGCAAACTTCTCTCCAGCGCATTTTTCAAGCCAGAGGACACCGTCGTCCTCTTTAACACCGGCAACGGCCTGAAATATCTCGACGTGTTGGGTCCCAGTGCGGTGCGGGCGCCCTCGCCCGCGAATTCGACGGGACCCTCGTCCGTCCGATCCGATGAAGGCCACAAACCATCCGCCCGCCACATCGGCGGCATCATCGGGCCATACTGATTGCGAGCGCAAGAAGGTCTCTTGCGATCAGAAACCTATTCTCGTTTCGAAAATCGGTGCCCGGAAAAATCCAGTGAAAGTTCCGGAAATAAAGATGCGGGGCCCCACCAGCGGCCCCGCCGCAAGATTTATCTTTGCGTCGAAACTTATTGAGCAACCACATCGGCGATCGTCGTCACACAGTCGCCCTGCGCCTGAAATGCCACGTTCAGTGCCAAGCTGCCTGCCGGTGCCGCGATAGTTACGTCGTGGCCCGTTACATCGAATAGTTCCGGAAGCGGCCAGCCCGCGCTTCCGTCCCAATCGCTGTCCATATCAGGAGCGCCCGGCCCGGCAACGAGCGTCCCATTGACCGTTGTAGTCTTCCCCGTCACCGTTGGAGTCAGGCTGGTCCCAAGTTGGCCATCCGCTCCGATGTTATCCCACAACACCTGTCCTGTCGTCGGGACAAGCAGCGACAGCGTATACGACAGAGGACCGGCGAACGTGATGCCCGCCTGCGAATCGAATACCGATACAACGTGAGTGCCAGTCTTGAGCACTACCAGTGCGGCTCCCTCCATGGCTGGGAACGCATTGTGAACCCATGGATCGTCTCCTGTGGTCAGCCCGCTGGCGGCTGGCGCAAATGAGATCAGATAGTTACCGTTACCGGTCACAACCGTCGTCGGAAGATGCGCTTTGAAAATGTAATTCCCAGTGCTCCCCCAACACGGATCTCCGCCGATCGCGATCAACGTTCCGAACACTGTGACCATATACGGAGCCGTGGTTGGATTCGGCCAGAGACGTCTAACCGTGATGTAGTAGTCTGCGTTCTTGATCGGGCCAAGAACGGACCAATAAGCGATCGCATCGATGGAACCGGTTGTGGGTGATCCACTGACGATTACACTGCGTTGCCCCACGTTGCGCAAGGCAACGCCCCCAGTCGAGTAGTCAGCGTTTGGATAGATTTCTGTCGACGACGGTTCAACCACCGGACCGACCACCGCCCACTGCGGAGCGGCGGATCCATACTTCGAGTTAACGGTCCCAAGCTGGCCTAAGGCCAAAGGTACCGCAATCGCAAACAAACAAACGAAGAGCAGCCAGCGATATCTCATTGTCTACCTCCTCAATCTTGTTTCGCTTCTTCCTCAAGAGACGCGAGTCTCCTTCTGTTCTTTTTGAGCAGAGCGATCCCACCAACCAGGCAATAGCTTGATCAGGACTGATCTGCAGTCGGGGGAAGATGCATCTTAGCCCAAACTCCAGTACTTTCGGTTTACTTGCTTTTTTTTGGGGATTAGTAACCTCGTCGGCTAGTCCTGTTTTTCCTGTAACTGGAAGCAGGAACCTTATCGGCTTAGTTGTTTCTCTTGCGGGGTAAGTTACTGAACACCTTCCTCTTCCCTAAGCGCAGACCAGGGAAGCAAGGAGATCAGACTTGGCCTCGTTACTGCAACGACTCAGAGGGATTAATGATAAGTGGCCCCAACCTACGGTCACTTACGTACCAATACGATGGCATGTTGTCTGTGTCATTGGTCACATATCAATGTGATCAGAATCGCCTATTCGCAGGCAGTTTGTCTCTGATGCCTACCACTTTTTCGCGGGCTGAGCCGTTGCCACCTAACACGAGCTGTTTTTGTGGTTGGGCCAGAACAAGTAGCCCACGTGCACTTTCACCGCGCTGACGTCCCGTCCTGAGTGCGCGACCTCCGCGACCGAGTGGAACGGGGATCTCACGCGCACCGTTTTGTGCCTCTGGAATCCCGACCGAATGCTTTGTTCCACATCGGCGGCATCATCGGCCCTTACTGAATTGATGTGGGGCGGACATTCCTGGCCGCCCGCGTTATATAATGCCCGGCCAGCATGCCTCCGCAAGCTGCGACACCTTCTACTCACTCAAAGGGTCACCTCCTCCGCATTGTCGGCGTCGGTTTTGGCGTTGCTGTCAGCATCGGAGGCACGGTCGGCTCCGGCATCCTGCGTACACCCGGCGAAATCGCGGCGCAACTCCGAAGTCCCTGGCTCATCCTCGCCGTTTGGGTCTTCGGCGGCTTCTACGCTTTTGCCGCGACCTTGTCCGTCAGTGAGCTTGCGACGATGTTGCCCCGCGAGGGCGGATGGTATGTTTACTCCCGCGAAGCCTTTGGCGAGTATGCGGGTTTCCTGGTGGGCTGTTGCGATTGGATGATGCAAACCGTGGCTATCGCCTATCTCGCCGTCGCCTTCGGCGAATTTTCCGTCGGACTTTTCCACGGCCTGGGACCGCACACCAAACTTGTTTCCGTCTCATCGGTCGTGATTCTCACGCTGCTCAATTGGATTGGCTTGCGCGTTGGCAGCCGCGCCCAGGAACTCACCAGCCTCATCAAGGCCGTTGCCCTGATCGCATTTGTAGCCGCTTGTTTCTTCGGTTTGCCAAAATCGGTCGCGCTGCCCACCAGCACTCTCACGACTTCTCACGCGAACCTTCTCTTAGCTGTAGTGATCGCTTTGCAGGCCGTCATCGTCACCTACGATGGTTGGTACTCCGCCATCTATTTCATGGAAGAAGATCTGGATCCCGCGAAAAATCTGCCCCGTTCCGCCCTCGGCGGCATCCTTGCCTGTATCGCGATCTTCCTGCTCGTCAACGTGGCCTTGCTCCATGTTTTGCCGATGGCCCAACTATCCGCTTCTCAAGTTCCCGCCGCCGATGCCGCCACGCTCATCTTCGGCAGCCGCGGTGGACAATTCATCCTGATCATTTCCGTGATTACCGTGGTGAGCACGATCAACGCTCTACTCATGATCTCTCCGCGAATCCTCTTTGCCATGAGCCGTGACCGCCTGCTTCCGCAATGGATGACTTCGGTCAATTCCGGAGGCACTCCCGGCCGCGCCCTGTTCGCTAGCGCGATCATTGTCATCGCCCTGGTCCTTAGCGGTAGTTTCGACACGCTTATCGCCATTGCCTCTTTTCTTTTTGTGACCATTTACATCTCAGGATTCATCGCCTTGCTTCGGCTCCGCGTTCGCCGACCCGAACTTCCGCGGCCCTTCAAAGTGTGGGGCTACCCTTGGACAGTCTTTGGAGTCATCGTCGTCTCGGCGGCTTTTCTTGTCGGGTCCATCATCGGCGACATTATCCACTGCCTCTTTACCCTCATCCTCGTCGCGACGAGTTACCCGATCTATTTGTTGGCGGTCAAGAAAAGTAGCTCCCGCGCCCCTGAGACGAACATGCCGCGCCTCACCGACGTCGACGTCGAAGCCGATTGAGCTAGTGAAATGGCGATCTTGAGGAACGCTTGCTCCGTGCCTCTGTGTCCCCTGTGGTTAAATAAAAAACAATGACCGACCGCCTCTACTATCACGACTCGTTTCTCTATGACTTCGACGCTGAGGTTCTTGAAGTCTCCGAAAGTCCCCGTCCCGCGCTGATTCTTGATCGCACCGCCTTCTATCCCACCAGCGGGGGGCAAGTCTTCGATACCGGCGTCATCTCTACCCCGAACCAAACCCTTAAAGTCACCGAAGTCGCCGACACCGAAGACGGACGCATCGTGCACTATCTCGAAGCTCCGGTTGGCGAGTTTCACAGAAACGATCTCCAGCCCGGCGCTCGCATCCACGGTGCAATCGATCCTGCCCGTCGCCGCGATCACATGCAGCAGCACTCCGCGCAGCACATTCTCTCCGCGGCCTTCGTCCGCCTCTTCGATATGCCCACGGTCTCATTCCACATGGGCGACGATTACTGCTCGATTGATCTCAACACGCCCACGCTCACCAGGCAACAAGCGGAACAAGCGGAGCGCCTCTCCAACGACATCATCCTGGAGGATCGTTCCGTCGCCATCCGCTTCGTTACTCGCGAAGATGCGGTCAACCTTGGTCTGCGCAAGCTACCTCCCGCCGCTACGCCAACCGAAGGGGATGCCCCAGGTCCCGCCGCTGTTGCGAAACCTGGTTCTACGAAACCAGGTTCTACGAAACCTGGGAGAGGCGATCAACTCCGGCTCATCGATATTCACGATTTCGATCTTTGCGCCTGCGGTGGCACCCACGTCAATCAAACTGGACAAATCGGGTGCATTCTTGTGCGCAAAATCGAAAAAGCTCGCGCAGGATGGCGCGTCGAATTCGTCGCCGGGCAGCGTGCCGTCTCCACCGCCCGCCGCGACTTTGCAACTCTCAGCGAATCCGCCGCCCTTTTCTCGGCACACATCTATGACCTTCCCCAACAAGCCCGCAAATCTTTCGATGAAATCCGATCGCTGCGTAAGCAGACCGAAAATCTGCAGGAACAACTTGCGGAGGCGCAGGCCGCCGCGCTCCTTGCCGAAACTTCGGAGGCCGATGGCCACAAGCTGATCGTCCGAACTTTCTCCGCGCGCGACATGAACTCCCTCAAGCTGCTGGCGCAAAAGCTCACGCGCCTCGCGCCCAATGCTATCGCTTTGCTCGCCTCGACTTCTCCGCAGCCAGCGCTGGTCTTCGCTGAATCTGCCGGTCAGCCCTTCGACTTGGGTGCGCTGATGAAAGAAACCATGGCCAGGCTCGGGGGTCGTGGAGGCGGCAGCAGAGAAATGGCTCAGGGCGGTGTTCCCACCCCCGACGGCCTCGCCACCGCACTCTCCGAAGTTGCCAGTCAGATTTCTACTGCTGCAAAATCCTGATCTCGCGCCGCGTCTGTACTTCGCGTGCTTTGCGTACTTAGCGGTTAAACAAACCGTATGGCCAGTCGCCGTCTTTTCTTGGGGGCACCGAAAGCTACTTCGCCGTGTGATGTTCGTAGCCCATAACGTATCCCTGTACTCTCGTCCCACCTCATTGAAAACTTCTCCTGCGATCTGGGAAAATTCTGTCTCCGAAGGAGTCAAACATGAAACGCACGCTCGCCTCCTTAATTCTCGCCTGCATCTTTCCCGCTCTCGTCCTCAATCTCTCATTGCCGCTTTCCGCGCAAACGCAGCCGAAAGAGCCCCCAACCCTCCGCAGCATCTTGCTGCAGGAATTGCACACCACGCATGATCAGGAAGATTGGTTTGTCCCCATCGACATCGCCGTGGAGGGACTCACCGCCGAGCAGGCCCGATGGCAGCCTCCCGCCGGAGGTCATTCCGTCGCGCAGCTTACCTCTCACCTGCTTTTCTGGAATCGCCGCAATCTTGAGCGCTTGCAAGGGCAGGGAACTGGCGCCTACAACGGCAACAATGACGACACTTTCGCCAAGCTCGACGACAAGCAGTGGGCCGACACCGTCGCCCAGCTCAATCAGGTCATGAAGGATTACGAGAAGCTGGTGGAAACCGCCGACCCGGCAAGGCTCGCATCGATCGCTCCCACCATCGCCAACGTCTGCACCCACAACGCCTACCACATCGGACAAATTCTCTACGTGCGCAAGCTGCAAGGCGCCTGGAATCCCGACAAAGGTGTGAAGTAGCCGCACCTATTTCCGCCGCCTGATCGAAGTTTCGCAGCCCGCAGCAAACGAAGTGGACGCGTCCGCTCCGCTTTACATCCCCGCGTACCAACTATACCCGGAGTCGGAGTTGGCGCCGCCGGTGCCCTTTCCGAAGGGTTTGAGGTTGTCGGTGAGCGTCAGGTGGTTGATGTACTTCACGCTCTTGTATCCGAGCTGGCGCGGGACGCGCAGGCGGAGCGGACCTCCGAAGGGCACGGGAAGTTCGGCTCCGTTCATGCGGTGAGCGACGACGGTTTGCGGATGCAACGCATCCGCCATGTCGATGCTCTCCCACCAGTCGGGCTGAATTGAGCGGTAGACAACGTAGCGCACCTGTGGCAATGCGCCAACCCGGTCAAGGATATAGGAGAGCGGCGTGCCGCTCCATTCCGCGATGTACGTCCAACCCTCTTCGCAACCGATCATCGTGATCTGCGAGTTCACCGGAAAACTGCGAATCTCAGCCAGCGAGAATGTAGTTGGGTTTGCGGCCATGCCGTCCACGGTGAGCTTCCAGTCGACGAAATTTGCTAAGTGCAAGCGTTTGAACTCGTCGCCCAACGGATCAACTTCATTGGCAAAGGGATTCTTGGAAATCTCACTCGGCGAAAATTCGCGCGCCATGGCATGGCCTCCTACGAGCCGCTGAGCAGCGTAGGTCAACGTTTCGCCCATGCCATAACGGACTCCTGCATCTGGCGGGATAAACCCGTAACGCTGCGCTAGTTTGCCGGCCACGGCAAGACCAGAGGCTCCGGCCGCCGCCGCGACTCCGGTGGTGATGAGTTTTCGTCGAGAAATCTCGCTCATAAGTTCACTCCGGTTCAGGTGTGGCGCGGACACCCTTGTCCGCGCTGCTGGTAATCATTTTTCCAGTAATCATGCCGCGCATACGGTTTCGAAATCCGGCAACAAAGATCATGACGACGTGAACCAGCAAGAAGAGAACAAGCAAAATGGTTACGATGAAATGCAGCGAGCGCGCCGTCTGATGGCCGCCAATGAGCCGGACGGGCAGCGGAAAGGCCGCGTCAAAGCCGAACGACATTGCGAGCCCGGTCCAGATCATCAAGGGAAAGAGCACAAAGATCACGACGAGATAGCTCAAGCGCTGCAGCAAGTTGTACGACCAAGCTTCTTCCTTGCTCGGCCTGGCGAAGCGCAGATGCGTCTTGCAGGAGGCTCCCAGTTGCTTGAGCGAAAGATCGGATGATGCCGGCAACAAGCTGCGGCGAAAGTGTCCGCTGAAAAATCCCCAAAGCAGGTAGAGCAAGCCCGTGCCCACGGCGAGCCATGCCGCCTCGAAATGCAGATAGCGACTCCAACCGTTCTGGTCGGGCAGGACGTATCCGTAGCCGGTGGGAACGGTGTCGCGGGAAGAGGGAAGATGGAGATTGAGCCAGGGATGCATGTTCACATTGCCGGTTTCGCCCCAATAAAAGCGCGGGTGCGACAAGACAATTTCGCAGCCCGTGATCAGCAGGGCGAAGAACGCGATGGTGGTGAGCCAGTGGGTGAGGCGAACGAGAGCGGAATGGCGCTTCGGATGGGCGTCCACTGAGGGCGCGACAGAGGCTACAGGCCGCGCCGTTTCGCCTCGGGCGACCGGCATAGCTGCGTTCATGATATGGTCCCCAATTCCCCGATGCGAGGATTCTACATCGGAATGCGTTGACTTCGTGAAAATCCCCACCTCTGGCAAAGCGGCTAGAAGTGGGGTTACGCCTCAGGCGCTAAAGCGCATTTTATTTTTCGGACGTTTTTTGCGGCACGAATGAAGTCCTGCCCTTCCCGCTCAAGTCATTTGCCAATGCGGCTTTTGGGTTTCTTTTTTCGTTTCAGCCAATGCCAGGCGTCGCGAAATTTTTCGAACCTGGATTTGGCGTTCCCCGGGCTGAACCAGAGGGATTTCAGCGGGACGAAGCGCTCGACCGGAACGATGTACCAAGCGTCTTCGGGAACGAGATATGCGGCGAGCACATCGATATCGCGGTGGGTGAGAGCAATGTGTTTGTTTTTCACGAGCACCGACGCGTGCACTGAATAACCCTGGTTTTTGCTTATAGCCTCGGTAGCCTTGACCTGTACGCGAAGCAGTCTACCTTTCCAATCAGTGATGGCGTCATACGGGTCGCTTTCTCCCCAGGGCTTTGATACGCGAAAGCCTTTGCGAATGGCTTGTTGAATAAACTCTAGTTCGCCAATCTCCCCGACGCGCTTGGGAGAAAATTGCCTCGGGGGCTTGCGGGTTGCGCGCCATTCAGCGTAGCGGCGTCGGCGCGCTGCCGCCTCGCGTTTATTTTTCCGCTTCTGTGCCTCCCAGTCATCGTCCGCGACTGCCATGATTCGATCCACCACAAACTCCATCCCCATAGAAAGTGTCTCCCCGAATTATTTTGTCTTAGCCGTATTGCTAAACATCCTTGCTGAACATTGCTCCGCTTGCCCGCTCCTCGTTGCGAAGGGAAGAGCAGGCGTGTTTTGTGAATTCAGTTGTCAATGAACGTGCATTGTTTCGAGCGAAAACGGCTGGGTCTCGCCCAAAACAAAGCCCCCATCGGACGTCGAGTCCGATGGAGGCTGTGCCACACACTGATGGCTATCTTAAGGTCGCAGAAGGGCGGGTAATGATTCCGTGCGGTTGATCACGGATGGTGGTGACGAGGAGCACGTGGGGATAGCAGTTGTTTTTCGGAGGGATTGGTTCGAGGGGTGCCGGCGAAAATCCCCACTTCTGGCAAAGGCGGCCAGAAGTGGGGCACCCGGCCAGATGGATGAAAGTCAAAATCCCCACCCTGTCGCGAACAGCGCGCGACAAGGATGGGGCACCCGGATTACTGCACGGTTAAGGTGACGGTGGTGATGGTTACGGGTGTAGGTTGCGCGGCGGTCGTCCCTTGCACCTGAATGTTGTAGGTCTGCGGAGTGGTGTTTCCGGAGGAGTTGTTTCCGCCCCCGCAGGCCATCAGAGCAAACAGGAGCAAGCACATCGTACCGAGCCACAAGGATCGTCCACGCAGACTGCGGCGTTTGCCTGACAGGAAGACGATCCCTGCCAGAGGAATGAATGGGAAATAGAAATAGGTTGCCATCCAGATGGTGTGCGGCTTTTCGAAGGTAGCGGTGCTCGTGGGAACGGTGACGATCAGGCTGAAAGAAACCGCGCT
Source organism: Verrucomicrobiia bacterium (assembly GCA_035523795.1). Lineage (GTDB taxonomy): Bacteria > Acidobacteriota > Terriglobia > Terriglobales > Acidobacteriaceae > Sulfotelmatobacter. Next base: position 102,093 of record DATKQB010000155.1, read on the forward strand.
GCTGCTGGGCGTGATGGTTGCCGGAGTGAAGCTGCAAGATGCTCCCGACGGCAGGCTGCTCTGCAAGCAGGAGAGCTTGATGGGGTCGTGGGGATTTCCGGTGTTGGCGTTGAGCGCGATAGAGAATGTTGCTGATCCGCCGGGCGAGATGGTTTGCGACGCAGGCTGCTGGGCCGAAGGCACACTGACGATGGTGATGGGATAAGTGCCGGAGAGCGAGGAATCGGCTTGCGAAACTGCGGTGATCATAACGAGCGCCGGAGAGGGAACTGAGCTGGGCGCGGTGTAATTGCCATTGGTGTCGATGGTGCCGATGGTCGAATTGCCGCCGACGGTGGTGTTCACTTCCCAATTCACGTCAGTATTGGTTTCGCCGGTAACTGTGGCAGTGAAGGGTTGCGTCGCTGAGGTGTAGACGACGGTTACGCCAGCGGGAGTTGTGCTCACGCTGATGGCGGGAGCGCCAGAGGCCGCAATGGAAACTTGCGCCGAACCTGAGGTCACTCCATCTGCATCGGAGATGGCGGTTATGGTGATCGCGGATGACGGCGCGGTTGCGGGAGCCTGATAAAGACCGAGGGTTGAGATGGTGCCCACGGTCGAGTTGCCGCCGGTGACCGAGTTGACTTGCCAAGTCACATTGGCGTTGGTGGCTCCGGAGACGTTCGCCAGGAATTGCTGTGTGGCACCGGGAGCGAGCGTAGTTGAAGAGGGTACGACGGACACACCGACAGTTGAAGTGAGCTGACGGACGCGGGAATTGTCGGTGTCGGCGATGAAGATTCCGGAAGCACCGAGCTTCACGTCGGAAGGATTATTGAGCTCAGCGCTGGTGGCCGGGCCGCCGTCGCCGGAGAAGCCTGCGGTGCCGACGCCGTTGCCGGCGATGGTCTGAATCAATCCAGAAACTGCGACGACCTCGCGAATGGCGGAGTTCTGCGAATCGGCGATGTAGATATTGCCGAGCGAATCGATGGAAACGCTGTAAGGAATGTTAAGCGTGGCGGCAGTGGGCGCGCCGCCATCGCCGGTGTAGCCATCGCGGCCGAGCGTGCCGGCGACGGTAAGAATATCGCCGGGAGGGATGGTGGATCCGGCAATGGTGAGGGAATCTTGCGTGCTGGCATTGACCACGCGAATGGCGGAGTTCTGCGAGTCGGCGATGTAGACGTCTTCGGCGGAATCGACGGCCACGCCGGTGGGAACGCTGAGCGTGGCTGCGTTGGCGGCGCCGTTGTCGCCGCAACCGGTAGTGGCGTCTCCGCAGGACGTTCCGGGAGTTCCGGCGACGGTGTTGATGGTTCCGGGCGCAACCGAAACGTTGCCGATGACGAGATTCGCGGTTCCGGTGTTCACCACGCGAATGGCGGAGTTGCCGGTATCCGCGATGAAAATGTTGCCAGAGGCGTCGAGGATGACGGTTTGTGGATCGTAGAGTTGCGTTGTCGGACTTGTCGGAGACAAACCATCGCCTCCGTACCCGGCAGTGCCTAAGGTGCCGACGATGGTCTGGATATCGCCCGCGCCGATGCTGGTGCCCGCGATGGTAACTGCCGAGGCGCCTGGGTTCACCACGCGAATGACGGAGTCGTCATCGACGCCGGCGACTAATCCGGTGTCGGCGATGTAGATGTTGCCGGAGGCGTCGACGAAAACGCCGGTGGGATAGTTCAGTTGCGCGCTGGTGGCGGCGGCGCCATCGCCGCATCCTCCGGGAATGGGAGTGGCGCATGGGGTTCCATCTCCGGCGACGGTTTGAATGTCGCCGGTGCTGGCGACGACTTCGCGGACGACGTTGTTGGCACTGTCGGCGATGAAAATGTTTCCGGAGCCGTCAATAAAGACGCCCTGAAGAGCGTTGAGCGCGGCGGAAGGGGCCGGGCCGCCGTCGCCGGAGTAGGCAACGGTGTTGTTTCCGGCGAAGGCCTGAATGTTGCCGGCGGTGACTTCACGGACGACGTAGTTATCGGTGTCGGCGATAAAGATGTCACCGGATGCGTCGACCGTGACTCCGCCGGGATAGAGCAAGAGCGCTTGATTGGCTGCGCCGCCGTTGCCGGAGTATCCATAACTGCCAAGCGTGCCGGCGACGGTGGTGATGGTTCCGCTCACGACCTCGCGGATGGCGTAATTGGCGGTGTCAGCGATGTAAAGGTCGCCGGAGCTGTTGACGAAAATGCTCGCTGGGAGGCAAAGAAAAGCGCTGGTCGCTGGACCGCTGTCGCCCGTGAATTGGCAGGCACTTCCGGATGCAGAGTTGTAGTAGGTGCCTGCGACGGTTTGAATGACGCCGTTGGAGATCGTCACTTCGCGAATGACTGAGTCGAGGGTATCGGCGATGAAAATGTTTCCGGAGGCATCGACGAAGACACCTTCGGGCTCGGTGAGGATAGCGCTAGTGGCGGGGCAGCCGTCGCCAAGGGCGTCGGTTTGTCCGGTGCAGCCGGAACCGCCGCCGGCGATAGTTTGAATGTTGTCGTTACTGGTGGTGACTTCGCGGATGACGTTGTTGTCGGAATCGGCGATGAAGATGTTTCCGGAGGTGTCGACGAAGACGCCGAAGGGATTGTTTAGCTGCGCGCTGGTGGCGGGACCGCCATCGCCGGAATATCCGGAACCGGCTGCGAAATTGCCGGCAACGGTTTGAATGTATCCGTTGCTGGCGGTGACCTCACGAATGACGGAATTGTAGGTGTCGGCGATGAAGATGTTTCCGGAAGCGTCGACGAAGACGGACTCCGGTTGATTCAGAGCGGCGGTGGTGGCGGGGCCGCCATCGCCGGAGTACCCCATAGTGCCGTTGCCGGCGACGATGGTGAGTGTGCCGGAAGTGGAGACTTTGAAAATCTGGCTGGAAAATGCGTCGGCGATGTAGACGTTTCCCGCGCTATCAAGAGCGACGCTCTGCGCGGAACCGATGCTGGCTTGTTGGGCGGGGAGATTGTTCGGTCCGCCGCCGGCGACCGTGTTGATGGTGAATTGCGCGAAGGAAAGTTGAGGCGCGAACAGTGCGGCGGAGATCGCCAGGCAGAGAAGAGGGAAGAGAGTTCGATTGCGCATCTCAGTTCTCCTTCCCGCCAGAAGCGCGCTCGAGGTGAACAACTTCGGTGGTGAAACGCCCTGCGGGGCCGGCAAATTCGAGAACGACACGCGGCTTGGCGCCCCGTTTCCACAGCTCGTATTCGGCGCGGGAAATCGTGACCTCCTCGGTTACGTCCGCTGATGCCCCGGCATGAAGCGCAACGGAAGAGACCCGCGTTCCATCCTTCGCCGGATGTGAGAATTCCCAAAGCGTGATCCGCTGGATGTGAAGATCGCGGCCTTTCGGGTTTAAGAGATGGAGCTGTAACCGCACCCGAACCTGATTGCCGGCATGCGATTCGCGCAGGACCTTATAGGTTCCGGAGAGCGGGTGTTCGGCGCTGGCTTGAGCGAGTTGAATTGAAACGATTGAGAAGCCAGCCACGACGAGCAGGCTGAAATGTTTAAGTTTTCCCCAGTTCATACGCTGACCTTCCTTCAGGCGCGCCTGCGAATCTCAGACCTGTTTTGCTGATGGCCGTTGTGCCCCAGCACCGCAACGGAATCGCACCCGACTGTACTCCCAAAGTATGGGGAGCGGTCAAATGGCGCAGCTTTTGGTGTCACAACCGAATGTGATTTCAATCACAGCCAGCCAATTCGACCGACGAGAGGATCGCAGCAAGCCGGCAAAAAAGGGCCGATAGCAGGCTCGGAATGCATCGGCTAGAATCTTGCCTTGCCTGAACTTGCTCAAAACGCGGCTGAATGCCCTCAAACGGAAGGTCGCTCTTCAGCAACGATTCCCTTGCTGCGAATAATTACCCTGACTATCTTGTTCTCAGTCTCGGCAGTTTACGAAGCGATTCAGGTCTCGGCGATACTGGCGCCCGCCGTGTGGGTGCACCTGCGCACCGGCGTGTGGATACTGCAGAATCACGCTTTCCCCCGTACCGGATTGTTTTCGCAATATTCCAACTCGCCGTGGAACGA
>DATKQB010000156.1:0-23783 GCA_035523795.1 Verrucomicrobiia bacterium
AGAACGCCTTGCTCAGGATGACAAGCGTTCACAGCGGCGGCGGGGACGTGCCGGCTCGGCGCGTCAAACCTTCGGGTAGGTCGCTAGAGCCGCGCAGTAATGCGCGGCCCAGAGGAATGGTCGTCCCGCAGCGATGCGGACAGAATTCGGCTTACAGGTCCGGCTGCCACATTTATTGGGCCACTGCGTTGGCGCTATGGGTAATGAGGCTCGCGGGTAAGTTCCAAGAATAGGCGTTTATCAGGTGCAGAATCGCACGATTCAGTCGCCCGTCCCAGCCAGGCTGACGCTCTGCGGGCTCTGGAAATCACTATCCGCTATGCTGAATGTCCCCACGCGTGCGCCCGTAGCGGTCGGAGTGAAAGTGATGGTGATGGTGCAGTTGGCTCCTCCTGCAAGCGGGCTGACGCAGGTATTGGTCTGAGCGAAATCTCCCGAAGCACTGATAGCTCCGATGTTGAGCGGAACGGCGCTGGTGTTGCTGAGGCTGAAACTCAAAGGAGCGCTGGTCGTGCCTACCTTTTGGCTTCCGAAATTCAGGGCAGTCTGAGAGAGATGCACCGCCGTGCTTGTGCCCTTGACCAGCAGCGTCTGCGGGCTTGCAGGATCGCTGCTGATTATGTTGACGCCTCCCTCCTGGGTTCCAGAGGTTGTCGGCGAATAGGTTACATGTATCGAACAGGAGGATCCCGCTTTCAAACTGGCGTGACAGGTGTTGGTTGCGGCAAATTCCCCCACAGCGAAGATGTCGGAAATGGCGACGGCGCTGCTGCCCAGGTTTTTCAGCAGGATCGTCTTAGCGGGTGCCGTTGAGCCGATCAGCGTCGTGCTAAAGGTGAGCGTGGACGGAGACGGAGCGAGCGACGAGCCTGTGCCAGAAAGATTCGCCATCTCCGGGCTGGTGATCCCTGTATCCACGACTGTCAGGGTTCCCGTCGTAAGCCCCGCCGCCTGCGGCTTGAAAACCACATCGAAGGTACAGGATTTACCCACAGCGAGACTGGTTCCGCAGGTATTCTCTGTGACGCCGAAGCCGGCCGAGACGGAGATGCTGTTCAGGTTGATGGTCGAGGTCTGGTCATTGGTAATAGTCACCGACCTACCCGAATTAGTTCCTCCGATCGGCTCCCATCCCAGGTAGTAGTCCTGCACGGAAATCAGCGGACAAAGGCGCGGGGTCAGGATCAACGGTGAGCGTGGGCTCTGCGTGAAATCGAAGCTATCGGTAGTGTCATTGGCCAACATGTCGCGCTGACCCAAGCTGGGCAAGCCGAACACTTCTTCCACGAATTTCACAACCGAGGATAGCTCATACTGCGTGTGGGAGATGTATCCCTGCCGGGCATAGGGCGAAATGATCAGCAGCGGGACGCGTGGACCCAAGCCATAGATGTCCAGCGTTGGCGGAGTCACATGATCGTAGAACCCGCCGAAATCATCGTAGGTCAGGAAAACCGCCGAAGAGGACCAGTCGGGGCCCTGCATCAGTGCGTTGAGTTGATTGACCGACCAGTTCTCGCCGCTGCAAACGCTGCCAGGGGGATGTTCATTATTATCGGCGGAGGCGCCGATGTTGCCAAAACTCGCATGCCCAGTGGTTACGACCCACGCGACATTGGGCAGATTTCCAGCCGCGGCATCGGTGGCAAACTGCGTGTCAGGCACTACGTGCTCAGTCCACAACGAAGTGTTGCGGATGTGATTGATCGCGTCATAGGTGGAGAACACATATCCGAGTGTGCCCGCCGGGGGCGCATAGAACTTCCAGCTGAGACCCGCTCCATCCAGAAGATCAGCCAGAGTTTGAAAATCGAAACAGGGAAACGGCTGGGTGACGATGCCGTTGAGATCGAGAACCGGAACCTGTGCGTTCGCTTTGGCATCACAGCCCCAAATCTGGCCTTTGCCGGCGATGGCTTTGGGATTGCTGAAAACTCCGCCGGACTGCGCGGAGATAGCGTACAGGTGATTGGGAAAACTGGATCCTTGCAGGGAGGAGAACATGTTGTCGGCCAGAACGAAGTTCTGGGCGTACTGCCAGTAATTCGGAATGTCGGACTGATGCAGTTGCTGGAGGCCGAGATAATCGCCGCTGGTATTGGCTCCGGTGAGCAGGTCAAACCTGTCCATTTTGCCACCGTCAATTCCGGTGATGGCGTCAAACCAGCCGTGTCCGGTAATGTCGTGCGGCATCTGATCGGGGAGGTGTCCCAGAGGAATGGTTTGCCCGGTCGAGATGATGGCGGACGTCACACCATTTGCGCCCGGAAAGGTTCCAAAGAAGCTGTCGAAAGAACGGTTCTCTTTAATGATGAAAATCACGTGCTGGATCTGAGAGATGTTCTGAGCCATTCCCGCGGAGGACAACAGGGAAAGGAAGATGGCGACAATTTTCGGAACGCGAGGCAGGTTGAACATTGCCGGACCTCTCTAGATCCCGTGGGGGTGACGGACGCATCGATGTTTTCCCTGGACAACCCTCATGGACAAGCAGGGCAGCCGATGTTCTCACTGCGCGAAAACGCTGTCAATGTGAAGGATTTTGCAGTCTGCCAGCAAAGGCTGGATGGCCGTCCTGTTGAGCTTGCGAGCGATTGAAATATCCCCGACAACGCTCATCGACCCTCCGTGCGGCCTGCCAAGCGCCTCAACCTAAAAGAAACTGGCCTTGAATTGCTCATGCCGAGTTTTGGCCTGGCTGAGCAGGCTGTCGTATTCGGGTTCGCCGTGCAGATTGGCCATCAGAGGGTCGCGGACGAAGTAGGGATAACAAAAAAATCCCCCTCCAATACTGTGACGCAGCATATGGAGGGCGGAAGATTTATCGCCCAGGACAGCAAACGCCTGGGCCAGTTTGTACAGCCCCTCAGCGTCAGTCACGCCGCTTTCTTCCACCTTGGTTTCAGTGTTCTGCAGCAACTTCAATCCCTCCGCGTTGTGATGCCTCATCGAATCACTGAGGGCTTTGCCTACATCGGCAGGGAGGAGAGACGGATCTCTGGCGAAGGCGCGATCGAAATCTTCAGCCGCCTGTTGGCGATTTCCTAGATGGTATTCGGCGAGACCGTGATAGAAGAGGATGTAAACATGATCGCTGACCGGAAGGCTCTGCAGGAATTTGTCGTACTCGCCCAGGTACAAGTAACTGTTGAGCGCGGAGCTATTGATCTTCACTTCGGGATTGTTCTGCCGCGCTTTCTCGCACTCTTCCACCGATTCTCTTAGCATCCCCGCAAAGCGATAAGCGTAGCCCAACTCCCAATGGGCTTCCGCGTTATTCGGGCTCTCGCGAAGAACGGAGCGCAGTAATGGCACGGCCTGTTCCACGCGACCAGTGTCGGTGAGTAGATTCGCCATGTAAATGCGCGGCTCGACCAAAGAAGGATTGAGGCTGATCGCCTTTTCATAGGCAGTCTGGGCCTTGTTGTAATCCTCACGACCGCCAAATTCGAGAGAAGCATGGGTGGTATAAGCGCGCCCGAGAGCAGCCCACGACGGCGCATAGTTCGATTCCAGCGCGGTCGATTTTTCCAGCGCTTGAATCGCGTCGGAAAAATCGTTGCGCGAGTAGAAATCGATTCCACGCAGGTAGGCTTCGTAGGCGGCATTGCTGATCGGCTTTTCCGGACCGACATTCCTGGCCTCGGTTGGGGACAGGTTCAGTTCCAGTCCTTTTATGATTTGTTCCGAAACCCGATCTTGCACCGTCAGCAGCTTGTCGTATTTGAAATCGATCGACTCTCGCCACAGGATCTTGTCTGGCTTGACATCCACGAGCTGGGCCGTGATTCTGAGGTCGTCCCCGTCCTTGATGTAGCTTCCGGTAAGCAACGTGTCCACATTTAGATCAGCCGCCACCTTCTTCATGTCGATAATCTGATTGCGATATTTATCGACCGCCGAGGAGGGTCGAACCGTCAGAGCATTGATGTAGCCCATCTTTGTAATGATTTCGTCTGCCAGGGAAAATCCGAGAAAATCGGTTTGAGGATCGGCCTTGAGGTTTCGGAAAGGCAGGATCGCCAATGTCCGCACGGGGGTAATCGCCAGCTGCTTCGGCCTTCTTGCGACGAAATACCCCGTCAAAACTGCAAATAAAACCAGTAGCGCAGCTAGTGGGACGAGCCATTTTCCAAGGCGCGGCTTGCGATCCAATTGCAAGGGCGAAGCAACCGCTCGCCGCGGTGTGAGACTGCCCCACGCTGTTCCCGCGGAGCGGGGGCGATCAGACTGAAGTCTGGCTTGGAACTGCGCCTCATTTTTCAGGTCCTGCAGATCAATCAGCATCTCTTTTGCTGACTGGTATCGGATTTCGCGGTCTTTGCGGAGCGTTTTGCTCAGAATGCGTTCGAGTTCCCAAGGCAGATTTAGAACAAGCGCGGATGGCGCAACCGGATCCGCCGTAAGCAGGTTCGCAATGACATCACTGGTGGTATCGCCTTCGAAAGCGGCTTGGCCCGTAATCAATTCGTACAGTACAGAACCGAGACTGAAGATATCGCTGCGCGCATCCACGGCCTGACCGCGGGCCTGCTCGGGCGACATGTATTTGGCAGTCCCTCGCACCATGCCGGGCTCACTGGCAGCGGACGCCAGCGCCAATGCCCTGCGTCGAACGGTCTCCTCAACGCGACGGTCCGTCAGTTTTGCGATTCCAAAATCAAGAACCTTCACCAGGCCATCCGTTCTTACGATAACGTTATCCGGCTTGATGTCGCGGTGGATGATTCCCCGAGCGTGGGCCGCGCTGAGCGCACTTGCGATCTGAACGCCAATATCGATCGCGACCATAGGATCGAGCTTGCCATGCTTAATTCTTTGACGAAGCGTTTGACCTTCAATAAATTCCGAGGCAATAAAGTCCACGCCCTCAGCCTGCCCCAGCTCGTAGACCGTGAGGATGTTGGGGTGATTCAAGGCTGAGGCCGCCAGTGCTTCCTGCTTGAAACGGCGAACGTCGCCTGCATCCCGGGTCAGATCAGGCTTCAGCATTTTGAGAGCAACTTTGCGTCCCAGACGTGTATCTTCCGCCAGATAAACTTCTCCCATCCCGCCGGCGCCGGCCAGGCTGATGACCTTGTAATGGGCTAATTCGAAGCCCGCGGAAAATGGCTGTGTTGTTTCTTCAGACACCACCTGACTTGCAGCGTGGGAGATGTGTTCATGCAGGAAATCCATCGGCCTCTGCTCAGAATCGAGAAGTTCTTCGATCTCCTTTCGCAACTGCAAGTCCCCATCGCAGTTCTTATCGAGAAAGTCAGGGCGTAACTCAGGCTTTAATTCGAGAGCTTCGTAAAACAGCGCTTCGATCCGTTGCCATCGATGGGAGGCGGAAGCCATTACGGATAATCCCTTGCAAACCTTTTTCGAGAGAACGTTAGTGAGCCGTTGGTCAACATTCTTCCAGTGCTACGCTTCGACCCGCGACAATTCACGATAGAGCCAGGCTTTCGCCAACTTGAGCTCACGGTGCACAGTGGCAGGTGAAATCCTCAGAGCAGCAGCTGCTTCATCGTAAGTGAGCCCCCCGAAAAACAGGAGTTCGATCAGTTCGCTTTTGCGCTGATCGACGGTGGCGAGGCGCTGCAGAGCTTCGTCGAGTTCGATGATGCTCTTGTCGCTCTGCGATCCGACCAACATTGCCTCGTCGAGGGGAATCTTCTGGAACTCTCCGCCTCTTTTGTCACGATTGCGGGATTTGGCGTGATCCACGAGAATGCGCCGCAGCACACGTGCCGACACGGCAAAGAAATGGACCCGGTCCTGCCAATCCACATCCGATTCGACAAGCCGCACATACGCTTCATGGACCAGGGCGGTCGCGCGCAACGTGTGGTCCGTTCGCTCTGCGCGAAGACACTTCGAGGCCAGGCGGTGTAGTTGGTCGTAGATAACGGGCATTAGCTGGTCCAACGCCTGCTTGTTGCCGCTGCTCCATTGATGGAGAAGTTCGGTAACGGCGTGGCGATCGGGAGACACGTCCATGTTGGTCCCCTGGGGGTTGGAGGATGTCGTGGAACGCCGGTTCGATGATGCCCCACGCCCATCTTTCGCTGCTTCACCGGGCGGCGAAGCAACCAATATCGAGCCAATTGCGTGGTGGCATTATACCCCATCTTCCGCGGCGGAAGAGGAAATCCGGAGGTTCATTTACGAAAAGCGGACGACCGTGGTGCGGCCGCTCATGCGGCTATCAAAATTTCTTCTAACAGCGTGAGGGAATCCTGCCCCGAATGTCGCCTTTACCAGTGGCGGATCAAATAACCCGCGAATTTAAAGCGCCATGTGCGCGACACAAGGAGCGATAAAATGAAAACCGATCAAATCAATGGCGCGGTCTACAGCCGTGCACACCACACCTCCTCAACCCGGACCGCAGTTCGCGGGGCCTGGATGTTCCTGCTGGGCATGATCGTAGCTGTCGGCGCGATCTGCTCAAACGCACAGGCCCAGAGTTCGATCCTCAATGAATTGGGCACTCCGCAAGTGCTTTCGACCATTCCTTCGAACGGCGATTTGAATCCCTACGGGGTTGCGTTTGTGCCGACCAGTTTCCCCTCGGGTGGGCTGCTCAAACCCGGCGACATTCTGGTTTCCAATTACAACAATAACCAGAATCTTCAGGGCACCGGGACGACGATCGTCGATTTCCGAAACGGCGAACAGACTCTGTTTTTCCAGGCCCCGACTGGATCCGGTCTATCCACAGGACTCTTCGTGCTGAAAGCCGGGCTCGTCCTGGTCGGGAACATGCCCACCACGGACGGAACATCGAATACCGTGAAACCGGGATCGCTGATCGCCATCAACTCGGCTGGTCAGGTTGTATGGACCTTGGCAAACACCCAGCAGGTGGACGGCCCATGGGATTTCACTGTTTTTGATCAGGGTTCGAAGGCGACGATCTTCGTCTCCAATGTGCTCAATGGATCGATTGAGCGTATTGTGATCGGCATCAGTAAAGGGGGCGTTTCGCTCACCAGCGCGACTCAGATTTCGACCGGATACCCGCATCACGGCGATCCGGCCGCTCTGGAAGATGGTCCCACCGGTCTGGCCTACGATTCGGTTCGCGACATTCTGTATGTCGCTTCCACGGTCGACAATGCGATCTACGCCATGGCCGATGCTACCCAGGTCGCACAGAATGGGCTGAAGGGATATCGCATCTACCTCGACAATCTGCATCTCCACGGAGCTTTGGCGATGACCCTCGCTCCTAATGGCAACCTGATCTGCAGCAACAACGACGTCATCAACGCTGTAGCCGGACAGCCCAGCGAACTCGTTGAGTTCACTCGCGGCGGCACGTTCGTTGCGGAACATTCCGTCGATCCGAATCTGGGCGGCTCGTTCGGGCTCGCTTTCGGAACGGTGGGCGGCAAGACCACCTTCGCAGCGGTAGACGACAACACGTCATCGCTGGAAGTCTGGACGGTGGACTAAGCCTCTCCGCTGAGACTGAATGAAGTGAAGCCTGGATTCCCCGGAATCCAGGCTTTTTTTCTCTATCATCCAGCCAGCTACATACTGTTCTTTTTCCAAACTTCTGCAATCCTCCACAATTTTTCTTCCGGTACACTAAAGCATTCATGCATTACATCTACGGGATCAACGCCGTAAGCGAGGCGCTGAAGGCGCGCGGACGATCGTTCGAATGGGTGGGGATGGCGAGAGAGCGCCACGATCTCCGCCTGCAAAGGCTGATCGAAGATTGCCGGCGGGGCGGCGTGCCAGTGCGCTTTCTGGAGCGCGCGGAGATCGACCGCATGGCCGGACACGTGGCGCATCAGGGCGTGGTCGCGGTGACTTCGGCAAAGCAGTACAACGATCTGGATGACGTGATCGCTTCGAAGCGCGGCGATTATTCGCTGATCGTAGTGCTCGATGGCGTGGAAGATCCGCATAATCTCGGCGCGATTCTGCGCACGGCAGATGCGGCGGGGGCGAACGGAGTGGTAATTCCCGAACGCCGTGCTGCGGGCGTGACGGGAACGGTCACAAAAGCGTCCGCGGGAGCCAGCGAACATCTGCCAATCGCGAAGGTAACGAACATCGCGCGCACGATAGAAGAATTGAAAGACCGCAACATCTGGACCGTTGGTCTCGACGAGCACGGCAAGCAAAGCTACGAATTGCCTGATTACAAGATGGATTGCGCCGTCGTTCTGGGCGCGGAAGGCAAGGGCTTGCACGATCTGGTGAAGAAGAAATGCGACTTTCTGGTGTCGATCCCGATGCTGGGGAAAGTGCCGTCGCTCAATGTGTCGGTGGCAGCAGGAGTGGTGCTGTTTGAGATCGTAAGGCAGCGGCTGGCGGGCGCATCCAAGAACAAGTGATGTTGAAAAGCTGGATCCATGAATTGGGGCGGTTCGTTAGCGGGCGTATCGCCAGACATAACCAAAGCGAAACACAAGGTCTCTCCACTACGCGATCCCTTCCGCCCGCGGAAGGGATGTCTCCGGTCGAGAGGACAATATTGTGGAAAGGCAGAATTTTAGGGAAAATTCTTGTTCTTCTCTGCATTCTCTGCTTTTCCGCGCTGAGTTCTTACGCCATCGACCGCGAGGCATTCACCTTCACGAATTACGACCTGCAGGTGCGAGTCGAACCCGATCAGCATCGTCTCGGGGTGCGGGGTAAAGTCACACTGCGCAACGATTCGAAAACACCGCAGAAGATTGCGGTATTACAGATTTCGTCATCGCTCGATTGGCGCTCAATCACGGCCGGCGATAAAGAGGTGCAGTTCGTTACACAGCCTTACACATCTGATATCGATCATACGGGCGCGCTCTCAGAGGCGGTCGTAACTCTGCCCGAAGCGGTTGCACCGCAGGGGACCGTAGTTCTGGATATCGCATACGAAGGAGTGGTGGTTCTGGACGCGACCCGGCTGACTCGCATCGGAACGCCGGAAGATCTGGCGGAAAGTTCGGACTGGGATCAGATCGATACGAACTTCACCGGGCTGCGTGGAGCAGGATATGTGGCGTGGTATCCCATCGCCACGGAATCGGCGAACCTTTCGGAAGAAAACAGTTTGTTCGACGTGCTGGGTCGATGGAAGGCGCGCGAAACGGGAGCAGAGTTGAAGATGCACGTGCAGTATTCGGCGCTGCCCGGCGATGCCGCTGCGCCTACCGTCCTGTGCAGCGAGAAGGAACAGCAGAGCGCCGCGCAGGGAGGAACTGCGAAATCCCCGTCAGCAGATTGTTCGTATCAAAGCATGGCACAGACGGCGCCCTCGTTTGTGATCGCGAGTTACGGCTTGGTGGAGCGGCCTTCGGTGAAGGTCTACAATCTGCCGTCGCATGCGGCGCTGGCAATCGACTATGCAGAGGCCAGCGAGCAGGCTGCTCCTCTGATTCTGAACTGGTTCGGACCGCCGCACGAAAAAGCGCAAACTGCCGATCTCCCTGATCCGCAGGCTGCGCCGTTTGAAAGCGGATCGCTGCTTCTGACTCCGCTGGGGGCAGACCGTAAGCTGTCCGGCCTGGCCGCGGCACATCAACTTACGCATGCGGCTTTTCATTCGCCGCGTCCGTGGATCAATGAAGGACTGGCGCACTTCGCGCAGGCGCTCTATATCGAACAGCAGCAAGGCCGGCAGGCGGCCATCGACTACATGGGCCTGCATCGTTCGGCATTCGTGAATACCGAAAAACCGGCGACGGAGGCGCAATCGGAGAATGGCGCGGCCAATTCGCTGGTGAGCACTACGAATGACGAACTCTACCGCAGCAAGGCCATGTGCGTCTGGTGGATGCTGCGCGATATGCTGGGCGACGCCGCGCTGAAGAAAGCGATTGCGGCGTATCGTCCCGAGCAGGACAAAGAGCCTTCGTATATGCCGCGGCTGATTGCCGCGCAGACGCAGCGCGACCTGGAGTGGTTCTTTGATGACTGGGTGTATCGCGATCGCGGCCTGCCAGACTTCAAGGTCGAGTCGGTTTTTCCGCGAAAAGCACTGCCGAACACTTATATCGTTGCGGTGACCGTTGAAAATTTGGGAACGGCAGGCGCGGAGGTTCCAGTCATTCTGAAATTTCCCGGCGGCGAAGCCAGGAAGCGGCTGGAGGTGCGGGCGAAGTCGAGAGCCACCATTCGCGTGGAAACGCCGGCCTATCCCACAGAAGTTGTGGTCAACGATGGCAGCGTACCGGAGAGCGACGTAACCAACAATACAGTCAAGGTCGAACCGGCAAGCGAATGATTTGTTCACCACTTTTTTCACCACGGAGGTACAGAGACACGGAAACTCTTGGCCCTCGGCCGGTGCACCAGTCTGGAAAGCAGGTTCCTTGCTGCGCTCGGAATGACAGTGTTTGTTGCACTTGTCCGGTCCAACCTGTCTCCGTGGTAAATTCTTTGCCGGAGAAAATTCTTGGCCTACATCCAATTTCTGGGAGCGGCCGGCACCGTAACCGGCTCCAAGCATCTGATTCACACCGAAAATTCCTTACCACGTGGCTTCAACGTTCTGGTGGATTGCGGACTTTTCCAGGGTCCGAAGGAGTGGCGCGACCGCAACTGGCGCGACACGCCCCTTCCCGCGAAAGATATCGACGCGGTGATTCTCACCCATGCGCATCTTGACCACTGCGGATGGATTCCACGTCTGGTGAAGGAAGGATTTCGCGGCGCGATTTACGCTTCTCCGCCAACCATTGATTTGTGCGGCATCATCCTGCCCGACTCCGGACACCTGCAGGAAGAAGATGCGCGCTTCTACAACAAGATGAAGAAGACCAAGCACGATCCCGCTCTGCCGCTTTACACGTTCGAAGAGGCGCAGTCGTCTTTGCAATATTTCCGTCCGGTGCAGATTGGCGAAACTGTGCAGCTGTGTGCCGAGTTGTCATTTCGCTTCGTCCGCGCGGCGCACATTCTGGGTTCGTGCATGGCGGAGATCACGCTGCAATCAGATAGCTCGGCGAAGCACTTGCTTTTTACCGGGGATATTGGCCGCGTGCTCGATCACAAAGTGGCGCCGGGAAAAGTGGTGCACTCCGGCCCGCAGGAAAACGAGACTGCCGACGTTGTGGTCATGGAATCGACTTACGGCAACCGCGTGCATCCCAAAGAAGATCCTCTGCCGGAGATGGCGCAACTGATTACCGCGACTGCAAACCGGGGCGGCAGCGTGATCGTGCCGGCGTTCGCGATTGAACGCACGCAGAAATTCGTATTCATTCTTAAACATCTGATGGAGTCGGCGCAGATTCCGCGGCTGCCGGTGTTTTGCGACAGCCCCATGGCGATCAAGGCGGTCGAAATTTTTCTGAAGCACAACGAGGAATACAGCGACGAAACCAAAGACATGATTCGCCGCTACGGCTCGCCGCTCGAGTGGGAGGGATTTAGCTTCGCCTCCACGCCTGAAGAATCGAAGCGCATTAATGATGTGAAAATGCCTGCGGTCATTATTTCTTCGAGCGGTATGGTGACTGGCGGACGCATCCTGCATCATCTGGCGCAGCGGCTGCCCGATCCGCGAAATCTCGTTCTGTTCATCGGATTCCAGGCGCCGGGCACGCGCGGATTCACCATCAAGAACAAAGCCGCAGAGGTGAAAATCTTTGGCGACTATGTGCCGATCCGCGCGCAGGTAGCGGCGCTCGAGCAGTTCAGCGATCATGCCGATCCGCCGGAGTTATTGCAGTGGCTGCGGACATTCCGCGACCGTCCCAAGACGACTTATCTGGTGCACGGCGAGCCAGACGCCTCCAGCCAGTTGCGCGACTTGATGCAGAAACAGCTAGGCTGGGATGTGGAAGTGGCGGAATATCAGGAAAAGGTGGAGATCCAATAATTCACCGCAGAGGACGCGGAGCACGCGGAGGATATATTTCGTGGGTTCCTGGGCTGGGGCTCGCGATTTTCAGTTGCATAGATCCTTCGCGGCAGAGGCTGCCGCTCAGGATGACAAAGCACCGTGGATCACGCCGAACTGGAAAATCGCGCGAGCGCTTCCAGCTTGGCGGCGGCCTTGCCGGAGTCGATTGAGCTTGCGGCCAACGGAACCGCATCCGCGATGTGGTTGGTCCTCGCCGCGGCGACCAGCGCGGCAGCGGCATTCAAAATCACCACGTCGCGACGCGGTGATTTTTCCCCGCGCAGAATGGCGCGAATGATCTCAGCATTTTCCGGGGCATCGCCGCCGGCAAGATCCTGCAAGGTTCCGCGCTGCATACGAAATTCTTCTGGTTCGACCTCGTAAGTTCGCACCACGCCCTCACGCGCCTCGGCGATCCGCGTCTTGCCAGTGATGGTGATTTCGTCGAGGCCATCCGCACCATGCACCACCAGCGCCCGCCGCAGACCCAGCATGCTCAGCGCCTCGGCCAGCTTTTCGACCAGATCGAGCGCATAGACGCCAACCACCTGTCCTGATGCCCCTGCCGGATTGGTCAGCGGGCCGAGCAAATTGAACATCGTCCGCATGCGTAGCTCGCGGCGCACGCCTTGCACCTGCTTCATCGCCGGATGCAGGTTCGGCGCGTATAAAAAACAGATGCCGACTTCGCGCAGGCATTGCGCGGCGCGCTCCGGCGTCAGCTGAATATTTACACCCAACGCCTCCACCACGTCGGCCGACCCGCATTTCGAACTGATGCTGCGATTGCCGTGCTTGGCCACGCGCACGCCGGCGCCGGCGACCACGAGCGCGGTTGCGGTCGAGATATTAAAAGTTCCGCTGGCATCGCCGCCGGTGCCGCTGGTATCAACGAGTGAATCTTCAGGAAAGAGAGCGTCGCGGCCGGTGCCGCTGACGGCCAGAGCATTTGCGCTGGAGATCGGCAAAGGTGCCGCGGCGGCACGGATGGCTTCGGCAAAGCCGACAATCTCTTCGACCGTCTCGCCTTTCATCCGCAGTGCGGTCAAAAGCGCGGCGATCTGCGCGTCGCTGCACTTGCCCGTGAGAACTTCGCTCATCACTTCACGAGCTTCCGCGCGCGAGAGAGACTCGCCAGATTTCCCCGACGAAGGATTGGCGAGGCGATGGATGGCATCGAGAATCATGAGAGGATGGGCAGGCGGATATTGTACGGCATGCGGCCGACTAGTTCGGCTCACGAACGGAGCGGACGGGAGTCTAAATTCTGATGTCCCATGCCGGAGGGAGCCATGACAGTTCCGCATCGATTCACTCTGACTTTTGTCTTGCTTGGCGCCATCTGCGCCGCGCAGCAGGCTGTCCGGCCGGTTCCCATCAACGCAGACGCGAAGGGCCGTTTGGAGAAAGACATTCCCGCGCTGATGCATAAGGCAGATGTACCCGGGCTGTCGATCGCCGTGATCCGCGATGGAAAGACGGTGTGGACAGGCAGCTTCGGTGTGCGCAGCGAAGAGAACAAGCAGCCGGTGACCAGCGAGACGATGTTTAACGTGGGCTCGCTGAGCAAGCCCGTATTTGCCTACGGCGTGCTGAAGCTGGTGGATGCGGGCAAGTTGAAACTCGACGAACCTCTGGCTCCTTATCTGCCGAGCGAGATGACGGCCAGTGATCCGCGCTTCAAGCAGATTACGGCGCGCATCGTGCTCAGCCATCGCACGGGATTTCCGAATTGGCCGGGCGATGGCAAGCCGTTGACCATCCATTTCACGCCCGGGGAAAAGTTCAGCTATTCCGGATCGGGGATGGTGTTCTTGCAGAAGGCGATAGAAAAGATTACCGGCAAACCGCTGAACGATTACATGCAAGAGGCCGTGTTTACACCGCTGGGGATGAAGCACAGCAGCTATGTGTGGAATGCGGCGTTCGAGAATGAAGTTGCAATCGGACACGACGCAGGCGGCGCGACCACCAACCTCTACAAGTCCGATCAAGCCAACGCCGCCGCCAGCCTGGCGACGACCGCAGAAGATTACGCGGCGTTTCTGGATGCGATTCTTGCGGGAAAAGGATTGCGCCCGGAGACGGTGCGCGAGATGGAAACGCCCGAGATCGCGGTAGACACGGGCTGCGTGAATTGTGTGGACGGCAAGCCGAGCGGGCAGTTGTCGACGAAGGTTTTCTGGGGACTGGGATTCGGCATCGAAAAGACCGCTGCCGGTGAATCGCTGTGGCATTGGGGCGACAATGGAGTGTTCAAAGCATTTTTCGTGGTGCGTCCGAAGAGCAAGGCGGGCGTGGTGTACATGACGAACAGCGAGAACGGGCTTTCGATCAGCCAGCAGATTGTTGGCGAAACTCTTGGTGGCGAGCAGCCGGCGTTTGCGTGGCTGAAGTACGACAATTACGATTCGCCCACCTTCTTGTTCGCGCGCATGGTCTACGAAGAAGGCGCGGCGGCGGCGCTCGGAGAATTCTCTGCCAATCTGGCGAAGGGAGAAATTTCCGAATCAACCGTGAATGACACCGGCTATGGCCTGATGCGCAAAAAGAAGATGGCCGACGCGATTCTGCTGTTCCAGAAAAATGTCGAGATCCATCCGGATTCGTGGAATGCGTACGACAGCCTGGGCGAGGCTTACATGAATAATGGCGAGAAGGAACTCGCCGTCAAGAACTACCAGAAGTCGGTCGAGTTGAATCCGGAAAACAGCAACGGAGTCGAGACGCTAAAGAAGCTGGCTGCGAAATGACACTGCTCTTGCCGACTTAGAGCCCGGCCGTCACAGCGTCGAGCCTTTTTGCAAAATAGTCACGCCAGTCTTCAGGAAGGGCTGTGGTGGCAATCGCTTTCTCGAGCAGATTGGAATTGTACCGGTCCTCCACAAGGAGCTGGTTCATCTCTGCAATGGTGATGCCTTCCCCTTCGCGGTTGAGCAAGACGAAGCCATCTCCAGCTTGAATCAGGCCTTCTTTTTCGACCGAGAAATAAAAGCCGCTGCGGCTACTGCGTAGAAATCGCTCGATCATGTCGTCCCGCTGAAACTTCGCAGCCAACTTGTAACAGGGGGTTCGCGGCTGACGGACCATGATCTCGGCTGAGCCGATCTGCAACCGGTCGCCGACATGCAGTTCGTTCTCGAACAGGCCAGTAGTGGTCAGATTCTCGCCAAACGCGCCCCAGGGCAGATTCATCCCCGGAAATTGCTGCCGCCAGAATTCATAGTGCTCGGAAGGATAGGCATACACCGCTTTGTAGGGACCGCCGTGAACCGAGAGGTCGGCCTGGCGGTCTCCGTCGAGGTTCAGCGTGCGCAGCATGACTGGGCCGGAAACCGGTTCCTTGAAGATGCCAGTGTTGATCGTCGTTCCGCGATAAGTGATCAGCCGAGGCCGCCCTACGTTGAGCGAAAGTAAATTCATCTGAAGGACCCGCTACCTTTCGATGTCCCTCACCGCCAATCGGGCGCAAAATTCCCGAATAAGGAGCGAACTGCAATCGACAGGGCTGCAGCGTTTGCCCAAGCCTCGGTTCCTTCTATAAAATTGTTGGTTTGCTGCCGCACATCCTCACGCATGAGCAAAAGTCTGCCAGGCATGAGGGCACCCAGCCGCAAGCAGGTTCCTTCCGATTCTTTTACTGACGAGTCTTTATGAAAATCCATGAGTATCAGGCAAAGGGAATTCTTAAGAAATATGGTGTGACCGTGCCGCGCGGAGCGATGGCGGCGACGCGCGAAGAAGCCGAATCCGTCGCGCGCGAATTGCTAGATTCGGGCGCATCAGGGATTGTGGTCAAGGCCCAGATTCACGCTGGAGGCCGCGGCAAGGGCGGCGGCGTCAAGATCGCAAAATCGGTGAACGAGGCCGGCGATCTGGCCGGGCGCATGCTTGGCATGAAGCTGGTCACGCATCAGACCGGGCCGGAAGGCCGGATTGTTCGCCGCCTGCTGATTGAGGAGACGCTGCCGATCGAGAAAGAGCTTTATCTCGGAATTCTGGTCGACCGCGCCGAAGGCAAACCCGTTTTCATGGCCTCGGCAGCTGGCGGCATGGAGATTGAGCAGGTCGCGGCGGAAAATCCCGATGCGATTTTGAAGCAGCACATCGATCCGGGCATGGGGCTGGAAGCCTTCCAGGCGCGGAAAATCGCCTTCATGTTGGGATTGACCGGAAAACAGATCAATCCCGCGGTCCAGTTCCTGACCTCTCTCTATAAGGCTTTCCTCGATACGGATGCGTCGCTGGTCGAAATCAATCCCTTCATCACCACCACCGACGGGCGGCTGTTCGCGCTCGATGCCAAGATCAACTTCGACGACAACGCGCTCTTCCGTCACCCCGATCTGCGCGAACTGCGCGACATCACGGAAGAAGATCCGCTGGAAGTGGAAGCCTCGAAGTACAGCCTGAATTACATCAAGCTCGACGGCAATGTTGGCTGCATGGTGAATGGCGCGGGACTGGCGATGGCGACCATGGACATTATTAAATATGCTGGTGGCATGCCGGCGAACTTCCTTGATGTCGGCGGCGGGGCCAATGCCGAGCAGGTCGCGCACGCGTTTGAAATTCTGCTGAGCGACAAGAATGTGAAGGCGGTGCTGATCAATATTTTTGGCGGCATCCTGCGCGTGGATACGCTCGCGACTGGCGTGGTGGAAGCGGCGCGCAAAACCAACATCAAGCTGCCGGTCGTGCTGCGGCTGGAAGGCACGAACGTGAACGAGGGCAAGCAGATTTTGCAGAACTCCGGGCTGAACTTCGTCGTGACCGATACCATGAAAGACGCGGCTGACAAGGTGGTCGCGGCGGCGCGGGGAACGCTCGGCGTTACAGAATGGCGATAGCGCCGTGGCGATGGTGGAAGAGCGGCCCTTTAGGGCCGCGTTAAGAACATCCTTTATAACCTGGGGCTTTAGCCCCGGTGCGAACTGAGGTTTTCACATGGCAATTTTAGTAGACAAAAATACGCGAGTGGTCGTTCAGGGCCTGACTGGCCGCGAAGGAACTTTTCATGCCAAAGCCAGCGCCGCGTACGGAACCAAGATCGTCGGTGGCGTAACGCCGGGCAAAGGCGGGACGACACATGAAGGCTGGCCGATTTTCAACACCGTCCGGGAAGCCGCCGACAAGACGGGCGCCAATGCGACGGTGATTTTCGTGCCGCCGCCGTTTGCCGCCGACGCCATCATGGAAGCGGCCGATGCAGATATCGATCTGATCGTTTGCATCACCGAAGGCATTCCCACGCTCGACATGGTAAAGGCGTGGGAATTTCTGCAGGATCGCCGCTCGCGGCTGATTGGGCCGAATTGCCCGGGAATTATTTCTCCGGGGAAATGCAAGATCGGCATCATGCCGGCTTCAATTCATAAAGAAGGAAATGTTGGTATTGTCTCGCGCTCGGGCACGCTGACCTACGAAGCGGTGCATCAGCTGACGCAACGCGGTATCGGGCAGTCGACCGCGATCGGCATTGGCGGCGACCCGATTATAGGAACGACCTTCGTGGATGTGCTGGATCTGTTCAACCGCGATCCGGAAACTGAAGCCGTCATCATGATTGGCGAGATTGGCGGCAATGCGGAAGAAACTGCTGCCGAATTCGTGAAGACGCACATGAAGAAGCCGGTGGTGGGATTCATCGCCGGACAGACCGCGCCTCCCGGTCGCCGCATGGGCCACGCGGGAGCGATCATCTCCGGCGGCAAAGGAACGGCGGCAGAAAAAATCAAAGCGCTCGAAGCGGCAGGCATCAAGGTGGCGAAATCCCCTGCGATGATCGGAGAAACTTTGGCGGCGGCCATCGGAGTACATGCGTAACGGCAGTTGCCTGTAGCCAATACCCAGTTGCCAGATAATGACTGTGAAGATTTGTAATTTGTCGCGAGATCCGAAGCGAATTTAATTTAAGGACTCGCGACTCAGGACTAAGGACCGACACTAAATGAAGACCCTGCAACGCACATTGACGATTGTGAAACCGGATGCCGTGAAGCGGAACGCTGTCGGCGACATCATTGAACAATTCGAAAAGAATGGCTTCCGCATCCTCGCCATGAAGATGCTGCAAATCTCCAAGCATCAGGCAGAGCAGTTTTATGCGGTGCATGCTGCTCGCCCATTTTTCAATACGCTCACCGATTTCATGTCGAGCGGCCCGATCGTTGTCCTGGCGCTTGAGAAGGAAAATGCCATTGCCGATCTGCGCAAACTGATGGGCGCGACCAATCCTGCGAATGCCGAGGAAGGCACGATCCGCAAGAAGTGGGCGACCAATATCGAGCACAACGCGATCCACGGCTCCGACGCCGAAGATACGGCACGCTTTGAACTGAGCTTTTTCTTCGCAGGATACGAGCTGGCCAAATAGGCCACGGATTTTCACGGATTGCCACGATAGCGGGACGCCCGCGGCAACCGGGTGCTGGCGACGGACAACTGACTTACTATGCCTCTCGTTCAAATCACGATGCTCCAGGGCCGTACCGCCGATCAGAAACGGAAGATCGCTAAACGCATCACCGAAGTTCTGGTGGAAGAAGCCGGAGCGCGCCGCGAGGGAATCGTGGTCGCCTTCCATGAAGTGTCGAAGGAAAGCTACGCCTCCGGCGGCGAACTGATGATCGACAAGGCGCCGAAGTAGTTACCTGGAGTGTTACCCCCGTAATCATTCTCCGGTTCAGCACCTCGCTATACTTCACCTCGACAGATCTGGCTCGACCGGCTTAGCCCGGTCGAACATCTCTCGACCCACGGTCAGGAGGTCCCTCAATGAAAGTATGGACAGCGGCTGCTGCGTTGCTTTTCGTCAGCGCATTCGGTTTCGGACAAACGGCAGAGACGGCCCCTGCCATCAGAAAGCCCTGCGAGGACCTGAAGGCGGAGATTACGCAGAAGCTGGAAACGAAAGGCGTGGCTTCCTACACCCTCGAAATCGTCGATAAGGGCAAGGAAGGCGAAGGCAAGATCGTAGGCAGCTGCGACGGCGGGACTAAAAGCATTGTCTACAGCCGGGCTTCGGCTTCCGCGGCCGACGCGGCCTCGACTTCAGACGAAAAGAAGCCGCAATAACAAGATCGTTTGATTCCTCGCGCGGGCAGGAATGCCCGCCCCACCCAAAACTATCCCAGCGGTTCGAACAAGTGTCCTTCCACGCGGTCGGCGTGCTTAGGAAGATCTTTTTTGGCCAGCTGTAGAAAGTGGGGCGCGCTGCGATGCGCTTCGAGCGCGGCATCGTCTTTGTACTGCTCGTAGATAAAGAAGCGCCGGGGTTCGGTCTTGTGACGATGCACCTGGTACATCGAGCAACCCGGCTCCTTGCGGGATTCTTGCGTCAGCTTGTCAAACAACGCGGTGACTTCGGCCTCGTGGCCTGCTTTTGCCATCCAGGTAACCGCCAACACCACCACCATTCGTTCACTCCTTCACCGCGGGCCTGCGGCCCAAAACCGGCCTCTCGCGAGCTGGCCAGCGGGTAGCACATTCTAGTGTTTCTTTGGGTCGGCGTTCAAGGAGGTAATGAAATCGTCGATCAGGATGGTATGGTCGCGGTCGGGCCCGGTCGAGATCATGCCGATCCGGGCGCCCGTTTCCCGGGCCACGAATGCCAGGTACTCACGCGCGGCCTTGGGCAGTTTGTCATCGGCGCTGATTCCCTGGGTTGAGGTGCGCCATCCGGGCATTTTCTCGTAGACGCATTCGATTTTCTCGTAGCCGCTGGCCTGCGCCGGAATCTCGCTCGTGACTTTGCCGTTAATTTTGTAGCCGACCACCACCGGAATCTCGGCCAGATCGTCGAGCACGTCGAGCTTGGTGACAACCAGCCACGACGTACCGTTGATCATTCCCGAATAACGGAGCAGAGGCAGATCAAGCCACCCCGTGCGCCGCGGACGTCCGGTCACTGCGCCAAATTCATTGCCGCGCTTGCGCAGGTTCTCGCCGGCTGCGCCCTTGTCTTCGGAAGGAAATGGTCCTTCGCCCACGCGTGTGCAATAGGCCTTGGTGATCGCGATAACCGAGTTGATCCGATTCGGTGCGATTCCCGTCCCGATCACCGCTCCGCCGGAGGTCGCGCTGGAAGATGTCACAAAGGGATAGGTTCCATGATCGATATCGAGCATGGTTCCCTGCGCCCCTTCGAACAGAATGGACTCGCCCTGGGCCAGTGCCTGGTTCAGAAGCACGGCCGTGTCGCAGACGAACGGAGCGACTTTCTCCGCTGCCGCCGCGTATTCGGCATACATTTTGTCGGCGTCGACCGGCTCGGAATTGAACAGCGCATGCGCAATCATGTTCTTCTCGCGCACCGCATTCTCGATGTGAGTCTTGAGAAGCTTCAGGTCAAGCAGGTCGGCGACGCGCAGCCCGCGGCGTCCCATTTTGTCTTCGTAGGCCGGACCGATGCCGCGCGAAGTTGTTCCAATCTTCACGCGTCCCGGAGCATTTTCCGAGGCCAGCTCGATCATGCGGTGATACGGCAGGATGACGTGCGCCCGGTTGGAGACGAAAATATTGCCATCGACCTTCACGCCGGCTTCGCGCAGCGCGCCGACCTCTTTCAGAAAGGCAAGCGGATCGAGAACCACACCGTTGCCGATTACGCTGCGGCAACCATGGCGCAACACGCCGCAAGGGACCAGCTGCAGGATGAATTTCTTGCCGTTGATAATGACGGTGTGACCGGCGTTATGGCCGCCAGCATAGCGGGCCACGACGGAGAAATTTTCCGAGAGGACGTCGACAATTTTGCCCTTGCCCTCGTCGCCCCACTGGGCACCCACGATGACCGCGGTCTTCCCCTTCTTCAGTACGAGGTTGTTCAAAATTCGAGCTCCGTGTGCAGAATTCAAGCCAAACGATCGCTGCACCCTCCCCGGTCGCACACTCCTTGCCCGCGGAGAATTCTCTTTCACAAAAAATGCTGGGATATTAGCGGAGAAGACGTGTACGACGTATCTTAGCGCGGCGGATGCCGCGGAAGCAATGAGGCCTTAAGCCTTGGCTGCGGCCATCGGTTTCAAGCCCTCAAACACCTCTTCGGCTCGTCGCAGCGCGTCCTGGACATTGTCGCAGATGTTTTCTTTGCCGATGACTTCCTCGAACTCCGCTTGATGGATCAGCTGCGAGGGCTGCTCGCGCGCTCCACAAAGGATCAGAGTACGTTTTCCGGCATGCAACTGTGTGGCGACTTGCTCGATCGCATAAAGACCGGTGGCGTCGAGCGCGGTCATGTTTCGCAGGCGGAGAATGATTACCGGTGGCAGCGTGTGCAGGCTTTCGGTAACGACGGAGATTTTATCGGTGGCGCCGAACAGGAACGGCCCGTGAATGCGGAAGATGGTCGCATAATACGGAATATCTTTATCTTGCAGAATGTGAACACGGCCATCCTGCACGTAATCTTCGGTGACCTGCGAGACCGTCGTCGTTGAGGCTACGCGGCTGATGAACAGCAGCGCAGCCAGTATCATGCCCGCCTCGACGGCAACGGTAAGGTCGGCGAATACCGTGAGAGAGAACGTGACCAGCCAGATGCTGATATCAGTTTTAGTGAGCTTGAGAAGTTGCGGGATTTCCCGCCACTCGCCCATGTTATAGGAGACGATTATCAGAATGCCTGCCAACGCGGCCATGGGAACGTAACTGACGAGCGGCGCCGCGAACACGAGAATGCACAAAAGCGTCGCGGCATGGATCATGCCGGCAACCGGAGACTGTGCCCCTGAGCGAATGCTGGTAGCAGTGCGCGCGATCGCGCCGGTGGCGGGCAGTCCGCCGAATATCGGCGAGAAGACGTTGGCGATACCTTGGCCGATCAATTCAACATTGGGGTTGTGTCGGTCATTGCTCATACGGTCGGAAACTACGGCCGACATCAGCGATTCGATCGCGCCCAGCATGGCCACCGTGAAAGCAGGGCCGAGAAGCCCGTGAATCAAATCTCCGCGGAATTGGGGAATCCGCAAATGCGGCAGTCCGGAGGGAATGCCGCCGAATTTCGTGCCGATAGTCTCGACGGGGAGCTTAAAAAGGTAGACGGCGACGGTGGCGAGAATGAGCGCGACGATGGGTCCGGGAATGCGCGCCGAGATCGCGCGACAGAGGATGAGCATCAGCAGAGTAAAGACGGCCAGGCCGGTCGCGGCTAGGGACAAGGTATGAAAGTTGGCCGCGAGCGCCTGAATGCGCGGCCAGAAGATGCCCGGCACTTTGTCGACGTGCAGGCCGAAGAAATCTTTGATCTGGGTGCTGGCGATCAAAACGGCAATTCCGTTGGTAAAACCGATCACCACCGGGCGGGGAATGAATTTCACCGCGCTTCCGAGGCCAGTAAGCCCCATGACGACGAGTAGAACCCCAGCCATCATGGTGCACATGAAAAGTCCATCGACTCCGTGAGCGGCCACGATTCCGGCGACGACTACCACGAACGCTCCGGTCGGCCCGCCGATCTGGGTTTTCGAGCCTCCCAGAGCTGAGATCAGAAATCCGGTCACAATGGCGCAATAGATGCCAGCCTGCGGGGTCAGGCCGGATGCGATAGCAAAAGCCATCGCCAAAGGCAGCGCCACCAGGCCAACAGTGATGCCAGCGATTACATCGAGCAAGAATTTGTGACGGTTATAGTCGCGAAGGCAGAGGACTGACTTCGGAAGCCAATTTTCATTCAAGAAAGCACGCGCCATTTTGCCATTATGGCAGCCCGCGAAGGAATCGGGTAGATCATAGAGGCATGACGATTGGAGACGCTTTCAAACTTTTTCGGTTGCCATTCTGCAGATCGACTTCTCACTGCCGCTGAGCGGCGAATCCTGCAACTGCGATACCCTGA
The DNA here is from genome assembly GCA_035523795.1 of Verrucomicrobiia bacterium. Taxonomy (GTDB): domain Bacteria; phylum Acidobacteriota; class Terriglobia; order Terriglobales; family Acidobacteriaceae; genus Sulfotelmatobacter. Next base: position 22,680 of record DATKQB010000156.1, read on the forward strand.
TCCTATGTCTGCCTATTTCACTCCCGAATTATTCCGCTTTCTTACACGCCTCAAACGCAACAATGATCGCGACTGGTTCCAGGCCCACAAAGCCGAATACGAAACCCACGTGCGGCAGCCGGCGCTCGCATTCATCACAGAATTCGCCGGACCGCTCTATGACATCACGCCGCACCTCGTAGCGGACGCGCGCCCGTCGCGGGGATCGCTGTTTCGCATCTATCGCGACACGCGCTTTTCTCCCGATAAGCGTCCTTACAAGACGCACGTGGCGATGCGCTTTTCGCATCGCGGCAAAGACGTGCACTCGCCCGGTTTCTACCTGCACCTCGATCCCACGGGATGTTTCGCGGCCTGCGGTTTGTGGCATCCCGAGGCACCGACGCTATTGAAAGTCCGCACTGCGATGGTCTCGCGTCCCGATGAGTGGCGAAAAGTGCGGAAGCTCCTGAATTGGGACGATGCTTCGAAGCTTTCACGGCCGCCGCGCGGATTTCCCTGCGATCACGAATTTGTCGAAGACCTGAAGTTGCGCGATCTGGGAACGTCGGTGGACTTCACAAACGATCAGGTCTGCAGCCCGAAATTCATGGCGACGTTCGCGGCCGCATGCCGGAAGATGTCGCCCCTGGCTGTGTTCCTCAGCAGCGCAGTGGGACTAAAGTTCTAGATTCTTAACCTGTTGGCGCAGCGATAAAAGCAGAGCAGGCGGAGGATTGATCCCCGTGCAATCTGGTAGGCCCGGCAGGAATCGAACCTGCAACCCTCGGATTAGAAATCCGATGCTCTATCCGTTTGAGCTACGGGCCCATAGCAGTAGAAGGGAGCGAATTCAGTATAGCCAAAACTTGCTGACTAGCATCGTATATGCGAAGAGGCAATGCCGAAGGCCAAAGCCAAATCCGGATCCAGTGCGAAATCGGCTTCCGAACATAGCTCTAATGCTGGCACTCTTAAAGGCTGGAAGCAGATTGCAGGGTTTCTCGGCGAGCCAACCTCAGTCGTACAGCGCTGGGCTGCGACCGGCATGCCTGTACGCCGCGAAGGTCAGTTTGTGAGCACGACGGTAAATGAACTCAACAAATGGTTGGGGCAGCAATCGGG
>DATKQB010000157.1:0-8246 GCA_035523795.1 Verrucomicrobiia bacterium
CCTCCCGCTCTTGCCAACTCCCACCCCCTCATAGCAAACTGGAGCATGAGAGTTCTTTCGCGATTTCTCGCCTCGGCGACGGACGCTGCCCAATTCCCCGCTCCCAGTCTGCCCGAAATCGCCTTTCTCGGCCGCTCCAACGTCGGCAAATCCAGCGTCATCAATTCGCTGGTCGGCACCAGGCTGGCGCGTACCAGTTCCACTCCCGGACGCACCCGCAGCATCAATTTCTTCGAGATTCGCTGGCCCGGAAAGCCGCGCCCCGAGCTGCTTTTCGCCGATCTTCCCGGCTACGGTTATGCCAAGATCTCCCGCGAAATCTCGCAGGAATGGCCGAAGTTCATCGAGCCTTATCTCAACGACCGTCCCACGCTTGCGCTCTGCATCGCTCTCATCGATCCCAACGTTCCCCCGCAGCAAAGCGACCGCCAGTTGCTCGATTTTCTCAGCGCCTCCGGCCGCAACTTTCTCGTCGTCGCCACCAAGAGCGACCGCATGTCGAATAATCAACTGCAGAACACCATGCGCGTTCTCGCCCAGGAATATCCGTCAGCCGCGCTGCTTCCTTATTCTTCGAAATCTGGGGCAGGCCGCGATGCGCTATGGAAGCAGATCCGCCACGCCGCCGAAGCCATGCCCGCCGATTCCGCACCCGTGCCGAGTAAGGCGTAAATAAACCTTCCACCCTGGCGTCATCTCGAACGTGCGCGCTTTGACAGCGCCAGGAGAGCCTGCCCTGAGCAAGCGAGCCCCGGCGAGCGCATCGAACGGGGATCTCTCGCGCACCCTCCGCAGCGGCGAGAACGGCTCCATGCATGCCCTTCTGCCCACAACCGCTCCGCATTTCGCTATCATGGTCAAACATGGCTCTTTACCTGATCACCGGCGTTGCCGGCTTCATCGGCTCATCGATTGCGCGCGCGTTGCTGGCTGGCGGCGAGCAGGTTCGCGGTGTGGACAATTTTTCTACCGGCAAACGCGAGAACATTGCCGAAATTCTCCCCAATATCGAGTTTCACGAAGCCGACATCTCCAACCTTGATGCCATGCATCGCGCTTGCGCCGGCGTGGATTTCGTCTTCCACGAGGCTGCCATCCCCTCCGTTCCAAAATCAGTCCTCGATCCCCTCGGCAGCAATCGCGCCAACATCGACGGCACCGTCAACGTCCTCGTGGCAGCGCGCGACGCCAAAGTCAAACGCGTCGTCTATGCTGCTTCTTCCTCCGCCTACGGCGACACTCCCACTCTTCCCAAGCACGAAGCGATGAAGCCCGATCCCATTTCCCCCTACGCCGTCGCCAAGCTCGCCGGCGAGCATTACATGGTTTCGTTTTATCGCTGTTATGGGCTTGAGACCGTCTGCCTGCGCTATTTCAACGTTTTCGGTCCGCGGCAGGATCCCTCTTCGCCCTACTCTGGCGTGCTTGCCAAGTTCATCACGCTGATGCTTCGCGGCGAGCAGCCCACCATTTTCGGCGATGGCGAACAGAGCCGCGATTTCACTTACATCGACAATGTAGTGAAAGGCAACCTGCTCGCCAGCCAGGCGCCGGCTTCCGAGGTCGCAGGAAAAATGTTCAACCTTGCTACCGGCTGCAGAATTACGCTCAACCAGACTTTCCAGGCCCTGCAGAATCTCACCCGATACACCGGCAAGCCCGTCTACGCTGCCGAACGCGGCGGCGATATCAAGCACTCCTTGGCGGATATCTCGAAGGCCGAAGCCGCTCTCGGCTACAAACCGGAAGTCAATTTTGAAGAAGGATTGCGGCGCACCGTCGACTGGTATCGCGCCTCAGTGATGGAACCGCAGACCTCAGCCGTTCGACGTTAGCCGGTCGATGGAACGCTCGGTATTTTCGCTCACTGCCGGAGCATCTTCGCTTTCGAAATCGTAACCGGCCAGTCGCGCCAGCCGCACGCCCGGACTCGCGCCACCAAACAGCCGGAAAAATCCCCAGTACAGCGTAGCCATACATACCGCGGCACCGGCCATGACTCGGATCGGCCACCTCGGCAGCTCATGCGTCACGAACAGAAAAACCAGCGCAAACAACAGCAATGCCGCTACAACCGCAAGAGAATTCACCGTCCACGCCAGGCCGCGTCCAGAGAGCGGTCGCGACAGCCAATCCAATTCTCCTCGGCGATCCTTCGCGAGATCATCCGCCGATTCGCTTTCGAACTCCAGCTCTGCTGGTTTCGGATCCGGTCTCTGCGGCAGTTCAATGATCTTCACCGGCGTGCGCGAAATTGTCAGCGCAGCCTTCTGCAATTCGTCATTCTCAACTTCATTCTCTGTATTCCCAGCGCCTGTAATTCCGGTGCCGGCGAACTTCATCTCCACCAGCTCGGAGCCCGGATTCATATCATCCTCGCGACTCCGCACTGTCGACACCAACGGCTCAACCTGGCTGGCGATTTCCGGATGCAGCTCGGCTCCTTCCAGAAGATTGCCCATAATCCATTCGTCGATTTGCCGGGACGTGCGCGGAGAAAGGTCCAGAAACCGGATCCCACACTGCCCCGAGAACGTCGCCCACATCACCTCGCCGCGCGTTTCCACCCGCAGCCGCGGATACCGCAGTTCAAACCGCACCCGCAACTGCTGCCGCGGACGCACCGCTGCCACTAGCTGTGCTCCAATCCCTTCATGCGTGATGTTCCGCACGATTCCGCCGTTCGCTTGGTCCAGCGTGACGTATGTCAATGTGCGGAGCTCGTGCCGGTAGTGGGTGCGCTCCTGCCGCGCCGCAGATACTCCGGTTTCCATGGACCTTCCTTGGCTCTGCCCTTTCGGACAGCTTCACCGGTCTATAAACGCGAGTGTAGCCCGTATTTACCTGTATTTTTGAGTACCTGAAATGGTTCAATCCCGGGCGGAAAATGCTTTGAAAGGGCATCGCTTCAGCCATACCAGGACATGTTTTGAAAGGGCATCGCTTCAGCGATGCCGCATGCAGCCAGAAAATAACCGGGCTTTAGCCCCTGCGGTTTCTACTTCCGCTTCCCCAGAGGTACATGCCCAAAAGGGCATCTTCGGGCAATTGCTATATGTCCGAAAGACCGATAACTTAAAAGTGACTACCGCGTCGTATGGCACCGACTACCTCGAAGCCGGATTTCACCGGGACAACTCCGCCCAATCCTGAGCCACCCGGCTGGCCGCACGAGGCGAATGCCCCGGCGGCGCAATTGCCTGCCTCACCATACCCAACCGAAGCCACGCCTCGAGACGCCCTGCAAGCCCTGATCGCGTTTTCCGCCCTGCACGAGCAGGTCTGGAAACGAAAAATGCTGGCCGCGCGGTTAAACGGCTTCGATCAGCTCGCTCCCACTACTGAGTTTGAGCCCTCGGAAGTCTTTGTCCTGGATGAAGTCCTCCAGCTTGTTGCCGAGCGCGCCGTCGCTATCACCGGCGCTGACGGCCTTGCCATCGCTCTCGCCGAAGACAATGAAATTGTATTGCGCGCGGCCGCCGGGACCGTTCGCCCCGATGTCGGCGCCCGCATCGATCGCGACTCTGCTTTTTCTGGCGCCTGTTTTCGCACCGCTCAGGTGATCAACTCCAACGACACTGAGACCGATGCGCGCGTTAATCTGGTCGCTTGCCGCCGGCTTGGTGCGCGCTCCATGGTAGCCGTTCCTTTATGCGGACGCCGCCGTGTGATCGGTCTGCTTGAAGCTTTCTCGGCTGAACCCTTCGGATTTAACGACAGCGACATTCGCAATCTCACCCTGCTGGCTGAGCTCGTCCTCGGCGCTCTCAAGCCGGAAGACGAGGATCGTTTCGCGCGCTCCGCGCAAGCTGCGGAGAGCAAGTTATCAGGAACAGAAGACCGGCTTACCGCGACAGGTGCGCCGTCGGCGCAGGAACCTGTCGCGCCTGTGTCCGAAGCCCCTCTGTCCGAAGTAAAGACAGTCGCTCCTCCGGAAATCGCAAAACCTTCGCCCCCAGCTTCCGCGGTCACGATTGAGCCAAAACTCCCCGCTGCGCCAACAACTGTTCCGATCCACGCTGCTAGGCCGATTCCCGCTCCCGCCAAATTGGAATCTCGCGAACTCGCGTCCTCTGCTCCGCCAGCGCTCAAATCGGCCGTTCCTCAAGAAGCCAAGCTGCCAACCACCGCGCCAACAACGATCGCGCACCCCACGGTTGAGGAAAAAACTGCGCCGACCGTCCCTGAAGCCGCAATCCCTGCGCCGACATTCCCTGAACTGGCGGCAAACGCGGACCTGGACAAAGACGACCGGCCATCCGGCACCGCCGCTCCCGAAGTCACCAACGTCGAAAGCATCCGCGGAGTCCTCTCGCTTCGCTTAAATTCCGACGCCGCCGCTTCACAGCCCGTGTCCGAGGAAGAAAGTCCCTGGCGTACACGCATACTTCTCGCGCTGGCCTGCGCAATCGTCATCGCGGGTTTCGCTGGAGGCGTCTGGTGGAAGCTCAAGAACTCAAAACCCGCTCCCGCGAACATCGCCAACGCAACGCCCTCCAAGCAGGAAACCAGGCCAGCCGCGCCTCAAGCTCCGCCGAACACCGCAACCTCTTCCGCCACTCCCACGGCGACTGACGAGAATCAGGATGAAGACGCCGCAGAAAATTCCACCGCCTCTCCCGATGAGCTAAACAAATTTCCCCACATCACTGGCATTCGTCATTGGTCGTCGGCCGATTCGAGCACGGTCGTCCTCGATCTTGAGGACCAGGTGCAGTACGAGGCTCATCGCCTGGCGAATCCCGATCGCATCTACTTCGATCTCCACGACACGCAACTTTCTCCCGATCTCGCCGGCAAATCCATCGAGATCGGAGACTCCTTCCTCAACCGCGTTCGCATCGCGCAGCCAGTCGCGGGAATGACTCGCGTAGTCCTCGAGCCCAAGCCCAATACGAATTTCTCCGTGAGCCTCGAGACCAATCCTTACCGGCTCGTGGTCGAAATCCACAAGGTCGGCGCTGCTCCAAAAACGTCCGTGAATCTCTTCCCCAACTCCGGCAACTCGCAAAACAAAGTTGCCATCGTCGTTCCTCCTCCCACCAAAGAGGATCTGCAACTGCGCGCGCGTCTGCCGAAGTTGCGCATCGTGGTCGACGCCGGTCACGGCGGATGGGATCTCGGCACCGTCGGGCGCCGCGGATTGCTTGAGAAAGATGTGGTTCTCGAAATCGCGCAGCGGCTGGGAAAATTGCTGGAAACTCGCCTCGGCGCTGACGTGATTCTCACTCGTAACGACGATACCTACGTTCCGCTCGACGAGCGCGCCGCAATTGCCAATCAGGCGCAGGCCGACTTTTTCATCTCCGTGCACGCGAACTACAGCGACCTGCCTTCCGCGCGCGGCGTGGAAACCTACTACACCAACACCTTCACCACTCCCGGCGCCAAGGATCTCGACACGCGCGCCGGAGCCGCGACTTCCACCAACCTCTCACTCACGCCAGCCGATCTGCATGACCGCATCGAGCAATCGCGAAAGCTGGCTGCCAGCGTGCAACGTTCGCTCTATGGAACTCTGGCCCTCGAAAATCCGGGCCTGCGCGATCGCGGCGTGAAGGAAGCGGGATTCGTCGTGCTCACCGAAAGCGCGATGCCGGGAATTTTGGCGGAAGTTTCCTTCGTCTCCAGTCCTACCGACGAGCAGAAGTTGCGCAGTGACGGTTACCGCGAGGAGATCGCCGAAGCCCTCTACAAAGGCATCGCGCGTTACGCGGCGAATACGAAGAGCATGAAGCTCGCCAGCGCCTCAAAATAGTCCTGAGTCCTGAGTCGCGTGTCCTGAGTCGTGAGCCCTTGAATCCTGAGCAAAATCGCTTATCGAGGTCTTGGCAATCACTTCTGTACCGAGGCGGCGCTCTCTTTCACATAATCTGCGCTCAGCGTTCCCTTCTCTTTCGCGACCGGCAGCAGCGTGGGATAAAACTGCACAAACGTCGTATCGACTGCGGCATGTTCGGCGTGGCAACTGTAACAGACCATATCGGTTGGGACCATCTTCGCCGTCTTGGCATCATCGAAAATGAAGAACGCCCACTTTCCCGGAAAGCGTGCTTCGTCCTTCACATGAATCTCCAGCCCCATGATGTCGCCCGCCTGAAAATTGCCTCTCTGGTTAATCGATCCTTTTCCTTCGCCCATGCGCTGTTCGAGCGCCAGCATGGTTTTGTCGGGCCATTTCCCGGTCTCAAGAAACGCGCTATAGGATTCCGGATTCACAAACACGTTGTCGAACATGTGATGATCCGCCGCCGTCGCGCTCGCCGAATAACTCATGTCAAAACCCGTGGTCACGTAGGTCCAGCGCCGGTAATCCTCCGGCAGCTTCAGTTGTCCGTCGCTGGTGTATTCCGGCGCGGAGTTCGCCGGCGCGGCCGATTTGAGCAGCGCGGCCGCGGTGAACAGTAAGGACGAGAAGACAACGGCCGCCGTCAGCAGCAGCTTCGCTTTTCTGGATGTCATGGTGAAGCCCCCATAGCTTCGACGCATGATATCCGAATACGTCTCCTGCTCGGGTAGAGTTCCCTCAAACTTCGAATGCTTCTTTTGTGGCCTCGTCCCCACGCAAGCCAAAGTCGGGCTGGAGTGGGCCATCTATCGTCCTTATTGCCAGCTCTTACTGCGATTTCTGCGCGAGCGTGTCCAGCACCCAATTTCGCGCGAGGCTTTGCACCTGCTTGCGAGCCTCCGCAGTGGTGACGCGTTGGGGTTCCTTTTTCGCTGCTTTTTTTGGCGCTGGCTTCGAGAGTGGATCGGCACTGGCCTGCAAGCGGCCAGCAGAGACAACGGGCTTGGCTTGCGGCTTGGCAACCGCCTCGGGCTTCGCGTCGGCTTCGGCTTCGTCGTCTACTTCCGCGCCGGTTTCGCTCTCTATTTCTTCTTCGTCGGTTTCGAAATCTTCTTCGAGCCACTGCGGGCCGTTGATGCAGGTGGCATCGACGGTATCGCGGTCGATGATAACGTCGGTTACTTCGGCGGCTTCGAAGTCGGTGTGGCGCAGGTTGACGCTGGCGGTTTGCAACGCGTAAAGCATGAGGCCTGCGGTCTTGTGGTCGAGTTCGCCCGAGCCGAGCATCTGGATGACTTTCATGAGCGCCATCTGTATCGCATTCGCGTCTTCGAGCAAAGGCAGGTCGAACGGGCGAAAAATGGATCGATTGGCGGCGATTCTGGCGCGCTCGCCGCGGATCTTGTCGTGAAAATAGCAATATCTTCTGCTACGCAGCGCGGGAGAACCGCACTGCGTGCCGTTGGTCTTGACATGTTGACATCGTGGAACGTTTTCCAACCCCATAATTTTTTTTCCTGCTTCCCTTGGCCTGTGACAGGCGGAGTGCTATTTGCGGGATATCCCCCCTCCCCCCCCGAATCTCTGGAATGAGAGAGTTAGGGCGAAATTCCCGGCAAAATCCGCGAGTCAAAGAACTTAAGTATCAAAATCCGTGAAACAAAGGACTTAGAGCCGGATTTTCTCGCGTTTCGCGAGGGTCACGGCCTCCGCGATGATTGCGGAGTTTGGCTGTGGAAGACAAGGGCAGATGTCACAAGGGTGAGGAGCGGACTGTGGAAAAGTCGCGAGTCGTGGCTCGTGGGTCCTGGGCAGGAATAGGGAGAAGTGGGTCGCGAGTCCCAATTTTTCACCGAATCGGAAACGGTTGAAGGTTTCGTCTGCCCAAATGGCCCAGTTCCGGGGAGGATGAGCGTAATCGCCTGTTAGCGCCAGTTGACCAACCGGTACGGGACGCAGTATTTTTCCAGCATGTCTAGACGTTACGCGGAATTGGAGAGGCAATCGTGGCTCATGACCAAGGCCGCAGGGAGAAACCGATTCATCTGGCGACAGATGCTATTCAGCCTTGCCTTCTGGCTGATCCTGATGCCACTGCTCGATTTGCTTGCGTTCAGAACTAACCCGCTATCTGTGCAGAATGTCGTGATCGACCTCGTCTTGCTTCCTGTGTGCTTGTTGGGCGGATACTTGGAAGGTAAATGGAGATGGCAGGACTTGGAAAAGAAGTACCCTGTAGACACTCTCCCATCTGGCGAATAACACCTTCATACAAAAAGCTAATCTTGATCCGGTGTGAGGCGATGGTTGTCGTAATATCGCGGTTTCACTCAAGTTCCCCAGTGGCCGGAGGATGAGCGTAACCATGTTTTCGATGGTTGACAACAATCACATCCCCACAAGACCAACTCTGGTACGCTGCACTCGAACAACATGTGCCGTAAATCGTCAAGTCTTG
>DATKQB010000158.1:0-17107 GCA_035523795.1 Verrucomicrobiia bacterium
TTCCATTATAAGGGATTTCGTAGAGGACGAGGGCTTCGTTCGGCATACGAACGCAGCGATTGCTCAAAATCGGATGTGATGTTGTTGCCATGCAGGCTGAAGAAAGGCAACCTCTACCCAGATTGTTTCACCTACACTCCCAGTGACGGATTCAATTACGAGTTCAGCCATCCCGGCGTTATTGAATCACGCAACCACAAGCTCATGTCCAATGCATCGCTCGAAAGTGGATTTGGTAGAGAAGTCGGGGCAATCTTTGAGGCCGTGAGGAACAGCTATCAATCGAACGCGCGTGCCTACTTTGATTGAAGGGTTTTCCAATGATTGACTTCGTTGCCGTCTTTTTCCTGGTCGCGCCGTTTTCCGTAGCGGAAAGCGGCGCCGACGCCGATTGTCATCGCTGCGATGGGAGGAATAATCATAACGAGAATCGCGCGATTCAGCGCCCGCTGCGCATCTTTCGGTGTTGCCTTGGCGGTGACGTAGCACATGGCGCAGCCCTGCGCGAAGGCGGGCAACGCGGGTCCTGCCAGCATCACCAGCAGAAATAGAGTCGATAGGTGCTTCCGGGTTTTCTTCCTGCCGGTCATATGGCTTTTGGCGGGCGAAGGCGCCTGCACCACACTTCTATGGATCATCACTTTACTCCCAGATTGATGATCCGGTCGGCATCCGGGAAGAAAAAGAAGTACATGATCACAAAACACGCGCTCACCGAAATGATGAGCAGGCGGCGCATCAAGGCGGTCTCGAACTTCAGGTGCATGAAATAGCCGATGATCAGCGCGGACTTGATAATCGACAACACCAGCAGAATTTCCAGCATGCGCACCGGCTGGAACACCTGGTTGTAGCCCAATACGACCTCGACTGCCGTGAGGCAGAGCAATGCGCCCCAAACCCAAAAGTACTGCCCTTTGTTGTCGTCGTGCGTCGCGACATCATGCATAGTTATATCCTCGCTGGGATCGAGATCTTGTCTTAACTGATCTTCGTTGACATCAAGTAGACCAAGGGGAAGATAAACATCCACACCAGGTCGACAAAGTGCCAGTAGAGTCCCGAAACTTCCACGTCATGCGCATCGTAATCTTTCGGCTTCAGGAACAGAATCACTGAGGCGATTATCAGACCGATCAGCAATGCGTGAATGCCAATGTGAAAGACGTTGTCAGAGGGGATAAGCAGAAACCCTGCCAGCCAGATCGCGCCAAGAATCGGGAGAAAGAGTTTGCGCAAGGCGACGACGCCGAGATAAATCACGCCGATGGTGACGTGAAGCATGTGCATGGCCGTCAACCCGAAAAATGTAGCCGCGAACTGAGGAACGTTCTTCGAGACTTCGGCCAATTCTCCGGTAGCCGCGGTTGCGGGTTTCGGGAATCCGGGAAGGGTAAGTCCCTCGGCAATAAGCTTGCTCCATTCCATCCCGTGCAAGACGATGAACGCTGTACCGAACGCCATGGTGGCGAGGAGCCAATTGCGCGTCCAGGTGCGGTCTCCTCGTTGCGCCGCGAAGACACCGAGCACCATGGTGAGGGAACTGGACAGCAGGCACCCGGTCATCACGGTCGCATTCATGATGCTGGCGAAATGAAACGGAGTCGGCCACGGCTCGGTATAGAGCCGGTTGTAGCTGAAAGCGAAGAGGAGTGCTCCGAAAGTCAGCGAGTCGGAGGCCAGAAAGAGCCACATGCCCACTTTCTTGGAGTACGCTCCGAACAGCGGAGCCTCATAAGCTCCGGGAGCTGCTGCATGCCCTACAGCTTCATGCTCAAGCGTCGCGTCAGCCATCCTTAACCCCTCCGTCGCGCCTTAGTGTGCAAACCCCAGTAGCGCGAAGATGTATACCCAAAGCACTAACATGAAATGCCAATACCAAGCCGTAATGTCGACTGCAATGCGGCGCGCCTCGAGCGACTTGTGTCGAAGGAAAGCAGTCGCGCACCACAGCAGCGCGAAGACTCCGCCGAGCAAGTGGATCGCATGGGTGATGGTCAGCAGGAAGGCAAAAGAACTGCTCGGATTCGTATTCATGTAGAATCCGCGATTGTGCAGTTCCGTCCATGCCAGCCACTGGCCCACCAGAAATCCGAAACCGAGTAGAACGGTGATGCTCAGCCATGGGAAAGAACGTTCATTACCCAGCGAGACTCCGGGAATCGATTTCACCGGCGCAAGCGCAGCCTGTCGGGCAGCATCGCGGCGTGCAAATTCCATGGTGATACTGCTCAGCAATAGGACTACGGTGTTGATGACGAGTAATCCCCAGGGCAAATTGATCTGGCCCCAATCATGAACGTAAGTGTTGGAGGAATCGTCGAAGGTCGGCAATCCCTGGCGCACGATGTAAGCACTGGTCAGGGAGATAAACACCATGCAAACCGTCACGATGCCGCAAATCAAACCTAGCCGTGCCCGGCGCAAACGAGCGCCGTAGTCAGGACCATTTCCGCCGCGGCCTTCATCGCCTCCACCGGGAGGCGGAAGCGGGGGCGGTTCGTGACCCTGTCCTACGTTGTCAATCGGAGTTGTCGGAGTATACGTTGCCATACTAATTTAGTGGGTCAATGTGAAGCGATGGTTGCCGGATCGGTTTGCAACACGTAATCCCTGGGCGCGCCCGGAACGCCATATTCATAAGGTCCATGATTAACGACGGGCGTGCGGCCTCCGAAATTATCGTGCGGCGGGGGAGTCGTCGTGGTCCATTCCAGCGTAGTTGCTTCCCACGGATTGTCACTCGCTTTTGGCCCTTTGAACATGCTCCAGAAAAGATTGATTAAGAAGAGGAACTGCGCCGCGATCGTGATGATGGCCGCGTAGGTCATGAAGGTTTGCAGGGGAATCAGCTTTGTTTGATATGCAACCTCGGTGAATTGTGAGTAACGACGCGTCTGGCCGGCCATCCCGAGATAATGCATCGGCATGAAAATAGCGTAGGTTCCGGCGAGTGTGATGAAGAAGTGAATGCGACCCATCGTCTCATTCATCATGCGGCCAAACATTTTCGGGAACCAATAATGCGTCGCGGCGAAGATTCCGAAGATCGCAGCCACGCCCATGATCAGGTGGAAGTGCCCGACGACGAAGTAGGTATCGTGCAGCTGGATATCGAGCACGGGCTGCGCCAGGAAGGGGCCGCTCAATCCGCCCGAAACGAATAGCGATACGAAGCCGATCGCGTAAAGCATGGGCGTTTGGAAGCGAATATGTCCCTTCCACATTGTGCCGAGCCAGTTGAATGTCTTGATCGCCGAGGGCACGCCGATGCACATGGTCAGAATCGAGAAGGCAAAAGCCGAATAGGGGCTCATGCCACTCATGAACATGTGGTGTCCCCAAACCATGAAGCCGAAGAAACCGATGGCTAGCATGGCATAGACCATGGCTTTATAGCCGAAAATCGGCTTGCGCGAAAACGTTGATAGAATTTGCGAAGCCACGCCCATGCCGGGCAGAATAGCGATGTAAACCTCGGGATGTCCGAAGAACCAGAACAGATGTTGCCACAGTAGCGGCGAACCGCCTTTGTGTCCCATGATCTGGCCGTTTACCACGACGAGCGGGACATAGAAGCTCGTTCCCAGGTTGCGGTCGAGCAGCAGAAGAATTCCAGCAGAGAGCAAAACCCCGAACGCCAGCAATCCCAGAATCGCGGTGATAAACCACGACCAGACAGTGAGTGGCATGCGCATTAGCGTCATGCCTTTGGCCCGGAGGTCGAGCGTGGTGGTGATGAAATTCAGAGCGCCCATCAGCGAGGCGATACAGAAAATGGCGATGCTCGTAATCCATAGGTCGGCGCCGAGTCCTTCACCCGGGCCGGCGGCCTGTACTGCGCTAAGTGGCGGATAACCAGTCCAGCCGTGCAGTGGGGCGCCGCCGGTGACAAAGAAAGCCGCAATGATCACGACAAAGCCGACGAAGGTCGTCCAGAACGAGAGCATATTCAGGACGGGGAAGGCCATATCCGGCGCGCCAATCTGGATCGGCAAAACGTAATTTCCGAACCCTCCCTGCGGCGCCGTAGTCAGCACGAAGAAGACCATGATCGTTCCGTGCATGGTGAGCAGGCTGAGATAAGTTTCCGGCTTGATTTCGCCTACAAGTGGCAGCACCGCCGTCGGCCAGATCATGTGAATGCGCATCAGCAGCGACAGGAACATGCCGACGAATACCGCCGTGAGCGCCAGGAAATAATACTGAATTCCAATGACTTTGTGGTCGAGGCTGAAAATGTACTTGCGAATGAACCCTTGAGGAGCCGCGTGCGCGTGAAGACTAACCGGGGTCGCCATTATTGTTTCTCAGCCTCCCGAGCTGCCAGCCACTTGTCAAAATCTTCCTGGCTCACGACGTGAACCATTCCGTGCATCTTGTAGTGTCCGAGGCCGCACAATTCCGCACATGCAATTTCGTATTCACCAATTTGTATTGGCTTAAAGTGCATGTGGATGTTAAGGCCGGGGACCGCGTCCTGCTTGAAGCGAAGTGAGGGAACGAAGAAGCTGTGGATCACATCAACGGAGCGCAAGCTGATATCGATTTCACGATTGACGGGCAGGTACATCGTGCCGGTGACCACGTCGTCTTTTGCTGACGGGTCATTCGTATCGAGACCGACGGCGGCCTCCCCGCCGGCGGACGGGTCCATCAGGCTGGGTTTCGTCTTTGCGTAAGTTCCATCGGCTCCCGGATAGCGGAAATACCAGGCAAACTGCATTCCGGTCACCTCTACCTGGACGGCGTCCGCTGGGGCCGCGTCCCAACGCTGGCTTGCCCACACCGGCGCTCCCATCAGGTTCAAGCCAATGAAAAGGACCGCAGTGAGAACCGTCCAGATGATTTCCAATCTTGTGTTGCCGTGCGTGTAGGGCACTGGCGGCGAGTTCGGTTTCTGGGCATATCGCCAGACAATATATCCCAGCCCCAACTGGGCGGCGAGAAACACAATGCCCATCAGGATAAAGGTGAGTGTGAATTGCCCGTCGATCCAGGCAGCGGCTGCAGAAGCTCCCACGGGCAGCCACCAGGTCTTGGCGACAAAAAAGTATGTGCTGGCCAGAGTGATCAGCCAGATCAGACACATTAACGCGAGGCCCATTCCCCAGTCCTCCTCAGAAAGGACGTTCTGAAAGGATTTCCCCACGGCGGTTGCTGCGCCCCACAGCGCGAGCAACAGTCGGCGGCGAGTTTACCACAGGGTCACGCGCAAAAAGCAAGAAGGAAATATCGGCCGCAAAGCCGCGAATGGTAAGGTGAGACGAGGAGAACAATGGAATGAGAGTGGTGCTTGCCTCGGAATCAGTGTTTCGGCGTCGAGCCATGGACTTGCTCGGGATTCCGTATGAAACTTGTCCGGCAGGGATCGACGAAAAGGTCATTCGTGATCGCGATCCTGCCCAGTTGACGATCAAACTAGCGGAGGCGAAGGCACGTCATATTGCGCCGAGATTTCCGAACGCGGTTATCGTGGCGGGCGATGCGGTTGCAGCCAAGGGCGGCAGAATTTTTGAAAAGCCGCAGGATTTGGAGGAGGCAGCCGCATTTTTGCGGGAATTTTCCGGGAGCGAATTTCAATTCGTCACTTCGATCGCCGTGCTTCATACCGGAACTGATCGGATGATCTCGACTGCGGAAACCTGCAACATCTTTTTTCGCCCGCTGTCTGAGCCCGAGATTCAGAGATACGTCCGGAAATATGACGTGCTCAGCTATGCGGGAGCGTTCGAGAATGATGCCGTCGTGCTGTTCGCCGACCGGATTTCAGGAAGCTACAATCTCGGCACGGCATTGCCGCCCAGTCGCTTGGCCGTCGTATTGCGCAAGCAAGGAGTAGAAGTTTAGTAATTGGGAACCTGTGTTCGAATCGTTGGTTCCAATTAACAATCTCAAATGACCCAATTACTCAATTCTCGCTACGGTTGATCTTGGCTCCATTGCGGCACTCGCCCCGGAGTCCAGGGCGCACCGGCAGCTTCCATATCTCTCTCCAGCTTGGCGAGATCCACGTCAACCAGAGTGTGCAGCCTCGCTAGTTGTCCGGTGAACTCTGCCGCGGCGATGTTGTACGAATCAATGTGCGACTGCGTAGGCTTGGCCAGCGAGAAGCGTTCGCCTTCCATAATGCTGTCCACGCGGTCATTGATGGAGGAGGAAATTGGTTCGTTGCGCTTCGCGATCTCGATATCGCCGCGGAGAGCGCGCAAGATCTCCCGATCACGCAGTTCAAGAGAATCTGCAACTGCGGCAAGTTGCTTCTCGGCGGCGGGCGTCTGCTTCAATGCTTCGCGAATCGTACCCAGTCGCGATTCGACATCTTCTGCAGTCTTTACCGATCCATAGACGGCTCGATACAAGCGCGCTACCTTGCGCAGGAATTCCTCCTGGGTCTGGCGATCTGCGGCGCTCATCGAGGAAGCGCCTTCGGTTGCGACCTTGAACGACTGTGCGCTTCCCAACTCTGTTACTACATCGTCAACTCTTTCGTACATGCGAACCGAATAACTTCCGGAGAAAACAAGAGGGCCTTGATCGGCGGCCTCGGGAAAATCCCCTTCCGTTTCGGGGTGCGCATGTAAACGCGCTGCGGGATAGCGCAAGTCCCAGGCAGCCCGCTGGAAGCCTGCGTCAGTACTGCCATCAATTCGTCGAATGGGCGCGCCGCTGTCGTCGTACACGATGAAGTACAGTTCGGGCTTCGGCTCTTCGGCTTCGGCACGCAGTTCATCGTTGCTCGGATAGGGAGGAACCTCACCTTTTTTTGCGTCTTCCTTCTCCGCATCCTGCCGCTTTTCTTTCTTCGTCTTGATTTTTTCTTTCAAGTACGCCGTAAATACGGCTCCGAACGGCGGATTTGGCGCGGTATAGAATGCATCTCCCTGAAAGCCTTTATTCGGCTCGCCCAGAGGATGCCGCTCGAGGTACAGAAGAGCATCCCTTACTGGGAAGGTTACGGCAGCCTGATCGGGCATTTCCGGCTTCATCTGGCGCAGCGGCGTGAGGTCATCCAGTACGTAAAATCCGCGGCCGAACGTGGCAATCACGAGATCGCTTTCGCGGGCTTGAATGACCATGTCGCGCACGGCGATCGTCGGCAGCCCTCCTCTGAGCTGTACCCAATGATGTCCGCCATCGATGGTGAAGAAAGCTCCGAACTCGGTTCCCGCAAACAGCAGGTTAGGATTCACGGGATCTTCGGCGAAGGCGAGCACGGGGCCGTTCTCCGGCAGATCGCCCGCGATGGAAGTCCAGGTTTTTCCCGCGTCAGCGGATTTCAATAGATATGGCTTGAAGTCTTCGTTCTTATGATTTTCAAAGGCTGCGTAAACCGTGTTTTCGTCGTGACTCGATGCGGCCAGACGGCTCACGTAAGTCATGTCGGGCACACCAGGGAACTTTTCGTACTTCGTCCAATTTGCGCCGCCATCATTCGTTACTTGGATGAGGCCATCATCCGTGCCGACGTAAATCAGTCCTTCTTTTTTCGGCGACTCCGTCAGAGCGACGATATTTCCGTAAAAAGAAGTCGATGCATCCTTCGCCACTGCATCCGGGCCCCAGACCTTGCCCATCACCGGCAGCTTGTTGCGGTCGATCTGGCGCGTGAGATCACCCGAGATTTCTTTCCATGTATCGCCGCGGTCGTCACTGCGGAAGAGTTTGTTGGCGGCAAAGTATAAACGCGTGTGCGAATGCGGGCTGATAATCACGGGTGAATCCCAGTTCCAGCGCAGCGGCGGCTCGTCTTTCCCTTCGAGCGGCTGCAGCACCAGTTCCTGCCCCGTCGGCTTGTCATAGCGCACCAGCACGCCGTACTGCGACTCGGAATAAACCGTATTCGGGTCAACCGGATCCACCTGCGAACGGAAACCATCCCCTCCGGTGGTGACGTACCACTCGGAGTTAGGGATTCCATTTACATCGTGCGTGCGCTCGGGGCCACACCAGGAAAAGTTGTCCTGGGTGCCACCGCACACGTGATAGAAGGGAAGCGCATTGTCGACGGCCACGTCGTAGAACTGCACAGTCGGCAGATTGGCCTTGAACTCCCACGATTTCGCGTCGTCCCAGGTTTCATACATGCCCCCGTCGGAGCCAAGCAGCCAATGCTTCGTGTCGTCCGAATCAACCCAGATGGCGTGGTTGTCACCGTGATGATTCACTTCGTTTACTCTATGGAGTGTCTTGCCGCCATCGAGTGACTCACGCAATTCAACGTCCATTATGAAAAGGCGGTCGACGTTTTTCGGGTCGGGCACGACACGCGCGTAATACATCGCGCCCTGATCGAAATCATTGCGCTTCTCCCAGGTTGCGCCTTTATCGTCTGAGCGAAAGATTCCGCCTTTGCCGTCCGCCGCTTCAACGGTGGCGTAAACGACATTCGGATCAGCCGGGGAAACGGCCAGTCCGATGCGGCCCAAATCGACCTTTGGCAGCCCGTTCTTTAGCTTGTTCCAGGTTGCACCGGCATCGGTCGATTTATAAATCGCGCTTTCCGGCCCGCCATCGATCAGCGTGTAGACGTGGCGTCGGCGTTGATAAGCAGCGGCGTAAAGAATGTCCGGATTCGACGGATCCATTGCGATGTCAACTACGCCAGTGTTTTCGCTGATTGTCAGGACTGCTTTCCAGGTTTTCCCGCCATCGGTGGTTTTATAAAGTCCACGGTCGCCGCCGGGCCCCCACAACGGTCCTTCCGCAGCGACATACACGACCTTGGAATCGCGCGGATCGACGATCATGCGGCCAATGTGCTCGGATTTTTTGAGACCGAGATTCTCCCAATTCTTGCCGCCATCATCGGAGCGATAGATTCCATCGCCCCATCCCACGCTGCGTTGCGAATTGCTCTCGCCTGCGCCTACCCAAACAACCGACGCGTCGTTGGGATCGAGGGCCACCCAGCCGATCGAATACGAACCCTGGTCATCGAACACCGGAGTCCAGCTCGTGCCGTCGTTCACTGTCTTCCACACTCCACCGGACGCGACGCCGACATAGTATTCAAACTTGTTTTTCGGATTGACCGCGATCGACATGACTCGTCCGGAAGCGACGGCCGGACCGATCGAGCGAAACTTGAGACCAGAGAAGGTGTCGGCATTCATCCCGGGTTTCTTCTCTTCTTTCTTCGCTTCGTCTTTTGCGGTCTCTTCTTTCTTTGATTCTTTCTTGGGCAGCTTCTTGGCTTGCGGTGCCGCGTTTGGCGTTTCGGGCGTTTTTTGCGCATTGGAGGCGTTTTGCGCGGATAGGTAGAAAGATGCGAGCACGAAAATCAGTGACAGGATAAGTCTTTTCACGAAATGCTCCGATGTCTGCATACTTGCCGGCTGGGACGCGGCTGAGCAGTATCCTTGGGTAAGAATCTTCAAAACCGATATGTATACAGGAATCGGGTCGGAGTGAAAAGCTCTACGTTTCCAGACGAGCTAGGAACGATTATCGGGAATAATGGCGAACAGAAATCGAGATGGGCAACCCCACGCAGAACCAGTGCTCGACGAATTCAGCAGATTTATAGATCAGCCGCGAATCGATGTGTGGGATGTTCGAGAGCGGCAGCACAACCAGATGCATGAAGCCAAACACTAAAGCGCCATAGATCAAGCCCGCGATAACGTCGTGGTCGAGCAGAAATGGAATTCTCCGACTCGCCAGGTAGTACACGCCCGCCGCACCGATTGCAATCACAAAATGCAGGAATGTGCCGAGCGCAGCAGTTTGCATTCCGCCGTCATAAGCCTTCGCCCCCAGCAGACCGCTAGCGATAGTTTGGGGAACGAGAATCGGTTGCGTGGGCGTATAGACCACGATGGCATAAGCCAGGTCCAATAGACCAACGACGATCCCTCCGACTGCGATCGCCAGAAGCGCCCGTGGACGCTGGGGTGGAGTTGCGACTGCGCTGACTGACATATGCTAGCGTATCCGATCGGTGCCCCGAGCCTTTCGCGGCATGGATCATAGCTGGTTCGTTAGCGTCTGCAATTACCTAAGGGACCGTCATCCTGAAAATTGAAATAGGATTACGAAATTCCGTCACGAAAAACGACACGCGTCCCCATGCGATTTCGTTGCCACGATAGAATCTTTGCCATGCCTCGCAAGATCCACGGACACGAAACCCACCATCACAAACCGAAGAAGAACTACTGCTTCGCGTGCGGCCCGGATAATCCCGAGGGAATGCACCTGAGATTCACGCTCGATGAAGAACGCCAGACCTTCGTCTGCCGCTTTCGCTTGAGCAAGCGCTACACAGGACCTCCGGCCCACTGCCACGGCGGCGTCATCGCCACTATCCTCGATGACGCGATGGGTAAGGTGAACAAACTTCGCCATGTGATTGCACTGACCAAGGAAATGACGGTCGAATATCTCAAGCCGGTGCCGCTCTTTAAACCTTTGCGCGTCGAGAGCAGGGAAGTCTCGGTTCACGGCCGGCAGCACATTAACATGGCTGAAATTCAGAATGAAAAAGGCGAGGTGCTGGCGCGTAGCCGGGGAATTTTTATCGCCATCGACCCGGAAAAAATGTTTGGGAAATTCGCGGAAAGATAGTGGAGCGGCGGACGCCTGCGTCGCGCGAGACCCCCCTTTCGCGGCTAGTGAGAACAGACGGCGGGCTTCGACTTCAAGATAGGTGATTGCAGACATTTTCCGTGCGTTCCGCGTCTCGGTGGCGAAACGTTCTTCGGGGGTTCCGCAATCTGTTCGCCCGCGATAGAATGAAATTGCGGCGAACTCCCTCCCGGTTCATCAAAACAAGAGTCCGCCATCCGCTGATCGCCAAAGCCGTCAGCTCATTCTTCGCGCTTGCGAAAAGGTATCCATAGGGTTCCGAACATGTCGAATAACAACGGCAACACCAACACGTCACTTCGCCTGAAGACCGGCCTCGCGGAAATGCTGAAGGGCGGCGTCATCATGGACGTCACCAACGCCGACCAGGCCACCATCGCCGAAAAAGCCGGAGCCGTCTCCGTGATGGCCCTCGAACGCGTGCCCGCCCAAATTCGCGCCGAAGGCGGCGTCGCGCGCATGGCCTCGCCTAAAAAGATTCGCGAGATCATAGCCGCGGTTTCAATTCCTGTGATGGCGAAATGCCGCATCGGCCATTTCGCCGAAGCGCAAATTCTGCAGGAACTCGGCGTCGACTACATCGACGAATCCGAAGTGCTCACCCCCGCCGACGAATCTCACCACGTCGACAAGCACGCCTTCACCGTGCCATTCGTGTGCGGCGCGCGCAATCTCGGTGAAGCTCTGCGCCGCATCGCCGAAGGCGCGGCGATGATCCGCACCAAGGGCGAAGCCGGGACGGGCGACGTTGTGCATGCTGTCAAGCACATGCGCCAGATCGTTCAGGAAATGAAGATCTTGACGGTATTAAGTGAAGAAGAACTTTACGCCAAGGCGAAAGAGCACCAGGCCCCATACGAGCTCATCAAGATGGTTGCGAAAGCAGGGAAGTTGCCAGTTCCGAATTTTTCCGCCGGAGGAATCGCGACGCCCGCGGACGCGTCATTAGTCATGCAGCTCGGAGCCGAAGCGGTGTTTGTGGGCAGCGGCATCTTCATGAAGAATTCGACCGAATTTGCCGATCCGGAAGAGGCGGCTAAGCGCGCCCGCGCGATCGTGCTCGCCGCCACGCACTACCAAGACCCTAAAGTATTACTTGAAGTCAGCGAAGACCTGCAGGGAGCGATGAAAGGCCTCGCCGTCAGCGCCCTGGACGAAGCGCAGATGCTGCAAACCCGGGGGTGGTAGGGGGCTTATTGCCTTAGAGATGGCGCCTTCCAAATGGAGCCATACGACGCTTGCTATTGCGGAAGCGACAAGAAGCTAAGATTTTGCCACCCAATGACTCGGAAGGGCGAAATTCCGCCCCCGTCTCCTTCGGATTATAGGCCCCCCAAAGCCGGAGACGCTGACTCTTCCGTTGGTCATCCGTCGCAGACATGCCCTGGCCACGCTATAAAGCAGATAGGTTAGGCGCGAGATCCCTCACGCTGCTGGTGAAAGCACAGCGTTGCGGGACGACACATTCTGAAAATCTTGAATCCTGCCCCCAAGCTTGTAACTTCCTCCCTTCCTCCGCATCCGATCTGCGCGGGCAATAAGCTCGCAGGTCGCAACCAACGTTCGCGGGATTTCGTCTCTGAGTTTCTGCCCGCCGCAAGATCTGCCGCGGCGGGCCGGTGAAACTCGCGGAGTCTCGTTGTCCTAAACCGTCACTACAAATTCATCACCAAGAGGAGACCACCGTGAAGACTCATCTCTTTCGCGTGAGCGGATTCGTGTCGATTCTGCTCCTGTTCGCTGCCTCAGCGCTTGCCGCAAATGGCCACGACATTCTCGTCGTCACCAGCACCAACGACCCGTCTGGCAACGCCGCCGTTGTCTTCAAGCTCAATCCATCCGCCTCGACCTTGACCTTGGTAAACACGCTGCCCACGGGAGGAAATGGAGGCGCTAGCGGAAACGCCGGCGCCGTGCAGTTCTCGAATTCCTCTGGCGCGGTCGTGAATTATGGCTCCAACACGGTTAGCCGGCTTGTGCGCGAGGGTAATTCGATTTCAGTCGCGGGCAATGTCGCGCTGGCCTCGAAATGTGTGCAACCGGTCTCTGTCGCGCTCAAAAATCAGCACGCTTTCATTGTGGGATCGAATTGTGCCGAAAGCCACTCGTGGCCCGAAGGAAATCTCGAAGGCAGCGTCGTTACGTTGACTGATTCGTCGTCGGCGCAAATCGCAGTCGGACAAACTTGGGCCGCAATTACGCAGACGTCCGGCGCTGTGCTGAAATTGCCACTTACCGAGCATGGCGCGCTCGCCGGTACGAGCGTACCGGTGCCGCTGCCCGGTAACGCCAACAACACTCCGTTGGGCGAAGCATTCTGGGGTGACATTCTTGGATTCAATCCGGCTCATAGCCCCGACAGTTTTGCTTTGGTAAATGCCAGCGGAACTGTGTTTCCGGTTCTCGGACCACAACCCGCGTATCCGAGCAACGCTCCATGCTGGCTGGCCAAGGGAACGGGCAACATCTGGTATTCGGGAAATAGCCCGGGCCAAGCGGTCTCTATTTTCTTCAGCGACAGCGAGGGAGGCGTGTTCTACAAATCCATTTCTGTGCCCGGCGTCCCAACTGACATTACAGTTTCGCCAGATCAGAAATGGCTCGCTGTCATTTACACCGCTTCTAATGGCAGCGGCGCGACGGTATCGGTTTTCTCTATCGATCAGTACGGTGATCTCACGCTCACCGCAACTTCAGCCCCGATCGGCGTCTCTTCCTTCAGTGGCATAGCGATCAGCGAATAGCATTCCCCCGTCAAACCGCCCACCCTTCGCTCTGTTTGCGAGGGTGGGCACTTTTATTCCGTGAGATGAGGCATTCAGTCGGCGAACACCCGGTGGCCGGCTTGCGCTTTCACCCGCTGGCCGACGATACTAGTCCATTGCCGTCCTCGGCACGGAAAAATCATGAAAACATCTATTTCTCTCTCTTCCCCAGCGGAACTGGAAACCGAAGCTCTGGTTGCAGTTGTGCTTGATCACGATGACGCTTCGCAAACATCAAAGAATTCCAAGCCACAACTGAAGGCCGCTGCCTCCGATCGGGCGATCGATTCCGCCACCGCAGAGCTGCTCGAGAGTGGCGAACTTACGGGCAAACCATTCGAAACTAATCTTCTGCACAAACCCGCCGGGCTGAAAGCGAAAAGATTATTGCTGATATCCGGTGGAAGCGCGGCCAAGTTCACCAGCTATGATCTGCGGCGGGTTGCTGGTGCGGCAGACCGAACATTAAAGAGCCGGGGAATTCGTTCGTTCGCATTCATCGCTCCGCCTGGCATTGCCGCCGGTGACGCGGTGCGCGCCATTGTGGAGGGATCTCTTGTCGGGAATTTCGATCCCGATTACTACCGCAGCGACCGCAAAGATCAGAAGATCGACTCCCTCACCATCGTAACCAGCGGAGATAAAGCCGCGCTTGAAAAGGCCGCCAATGAAGCTCAGATCATCGGAGAATCGCAGAACTTTACCCGCGACTTGGTGAACGAACCCTCGAATCGGATGACTCCGACTATTCTCGCAGAGCGTGCCAAGAAAATGTCGGCCGAAGTTGGATTGAAGTGCGAAGTCTACGGGCCCGACAAAATCAAAGAGATGAAAATGGGCGCCTTCTGGAGCGTGGCGCAAGGCTCGGACGAGCCGCCGGCGCTTATCGTCATGAAATACGAACCTGCCGGTGCGCCGGAAAAGCCGATGCTGGGCCTGGTTGGGAAGGGAATTACGTTCGACACGGGAGGCATTTCCATCAAGCCCGCCGATGGAATGGAGAAGATGAAGTACGACATGGCCGGCGGTGCGACCATGATCGGCGTGATGCGCGCGATTGCCCTGCTGAAGCCGAAGGTGAAAGTGATTGGCATTGTCTGCGCAACCGAAAACATGCCGTCAGGCAAGGCGCAAAAACCGGGAGACGTGCAGATCGCCATGTCGGGCAAGTCGATTGAGATCATCAATACCGACGCGGAAGGTCGCCTCGTGCTTGCTGATGGTCTTTATTATGCGCGGCAACTCGGCTGCACTCATCTGGTCGACGCGGCTACTCTGACCGGCGCGGTCGTCGTTGCGCTCGGCTACCATAATGCAGGAATCTTCACGAACGATGATCAAATGTACGATCGCATTCACCGAGCCAACGAAAAGGCGGGTGAAAAAATGTGGCGTCTCCCGGTCGACGATGAATACAGGGAGCAGATTCGCAGCTCGATTGCCGACATCATGAACACCGGTGGACGCTGGGGCGGGGCAATCACCGCGGCAATGTTTCTGAAAGAGTTCGCCGAGGAAACTCCGTGGATCCACCTCGACATCGCAGGCACCGCGTGGATGGAAGAACAGAAGCCGTGGATCGCCAAAGGTCCATCTGGCATCGCGTTGCGTAGCCTGGTGGAATTTGTGAAGGGTTTCGCGGCGTAATCCTTGGCCGAGACGGTTTCGGGAGAGCTGCGGATCTCGCGTGAGCTTGTGGGCAGAGCGGTAGGAGCTTCATTTCGAGAGGCTCGTACGTCCGAGACCGGTCATAATCTCGGTTTATGCGAGATGTGTTGGCGTTGAGCGAATGAACATCGGTTGCTATAATCGAGGACGTTCCGCACGCTCTCGGGCACTCGATCTCGGGATCCCGCCAAAATCAGCGTGACCGAACAGTGCGCTGCAGCCCGCACTACATGCGGGCTTCGAACGTGGCCAGGTAGCTCAGGTGGTAGAGCGCAGCCCTGAAAAGGCTGGCGTCGGCGGTTCAACTCCGTCCCTGGCCACCATTTATTTGTGACGTAGAATCAATAACTTACATTCCATTGTGCGTAGCCGCACACAAAGCGCACACAGATCCTGCTAGGATTTCCTCCAGCGCCTACATCGTTTGGAAGGAATCCGCTCCATGGCTACGGTCCCGCAGTTCACCTCCCGACCTGAAGTCGAGGTCATTGTTTATAGGCACAAACCGACGTGCAAGTTCGCCGCACGCGACAAGATCGGCCGCTGCTCCTGCCGCAAGCACCTTTATGTCCGGGAATCCCGGCTGCGTATTGCAACCGGTAAACGGTCGTGGGACGCCGCCCGCCGGTTTGCCGTCGAGTGGCAGGACGCGCACGATCCCGCAAAGATCAAGGAAAGGGAACGGGCGGCTAGAGAGCAAGCCACCCACAAGCTAGTGGAAGGCGCCTTCGACGACTTCATCGCCGACAAGAAAGCGGCATCGGACAACCCCGACGGGTTCGCAGCGACGGAGTCGAAATTTAAAACGCTGAAGAAACAACTAACGATCTTTCTCGGCAAGCACAATGTCAGTGTTGCCGAGGGTGAACGAGTGCATTACGTACACCAGATTTCTTCGGCGCTGCTCGACCAATGGATGCGGACTTGGAAAGCCAAAACCTACTGGAGCAAAACGAAGAGACGCGACAACCTCGTTAGCTTTTTTGAGTACTGCATTGACAAGAAGTGGATGGCATACAACGCCGCAGCGAAAGACAAAGGCAATCCGGCCCGGGGCATGATGAAGATCACGACCGCCAAGGGCAGCACGATCCCGACACTGCCGTTCACGCCGGCGCAATTCAATGCGGTTCTGGCCGCAACGTTCCGCTATGAAGAAAGCATCGCAACCCTAAACAAGAAGGAAGTTCATAACAAGAGCCTGCGCTTGCACGCACTCGTGAATTTAATGCGCTGGTCGGGTTTGTCAATTACCGATGCAGTTACCCTGGGGCGTGACCGCTTGGGCTCCGATAATCGGCTTGAACTGCACAGAACGAAAACGGGCACCCCGGTGTATCTGCTGCTGCGTCCTGAGATCGCAGACGAACTGCGCCATGTTCCACCTGGGCCGGATTCGCATCCCGACTATTTCTTCTGGAGCGGAAAAGGAAAGAAGAACAAGGCCGCTTCAACGTGGCAGAAAACTTTCAGGAAATTGTGGAAGCTCGTGACGCCTCCACT
The DNA here is from genome assembly GCA_035523795.1 of Verrucomicrobiia bacterium. Lineage (GTDB taxonomy): Bacteria > Acidobacteriota > Terriglobia > Terriglobales > Acidobacteriaceae > Sulfotelmatobacter. The sequence continues at coordinate 16,527 of DATKQB010000158.1, forward strand.
CATCCTCAAAGATAGGAATGGCAAGCGGATCGCGCCGAAGTCACACATGTTGCGAAACACGTTCGCAGTTGAACTATTGAAGAAGAAGGTCAGCCTCGACCACGTCGCCGTGCTTCTGGGCGACAACCCTGAGACTGTGCGGGAACACTACTTCAAATGGGTGCCCGAGTTGCAAAATATCCTGGACGATGAAGTCAAGAGAACGTGGAAAACAGACCCAATTGTCCTTCAAGACGCGGACCGCGCGGTTTCCGAAGCGGTGAACTGAACTACAACTTCTTTACAACCAGACGTTCATACACGCGCATCATCACAGACTCGGGAATGGTGATTTGGCAGTAACCGCGCCTTTTGAGGCTCTCGGGTCGCTCGACCTTCAGGACACCAGGTTCGTTGCGGAATCGACGGAGTACGGTCTTCACACTCCAGCCCCACATTCGCGCGATCTCTTTCGGTCGGTAGTGTTGCTCGTGGGCGGACACCGATCTCCAGTGCAAAGGAAGAGTCGTCGATCCTTCTGGGATCGCTCTTGTCTCTTTCTTTGACCGGCAAATCGGAGCCTTATGAGCCTTCGAACATAC
>DATKQB010000159.1:0-65999 GCA_035523795.1 Verrucomicrobiia bacterium
TCTTTCCGGGGAAGGGGAAAAGAGTTGGAAGCGCCGCCCGATCGCGGTTTTAACCGTGTCGCTGATCGCCATCACGCTGGGCACGTTCACGCATCTGGCAGGATACACACCCTGGAGTCCGCACATGAATGCCTGGAGCGCAGATCCCCTTCATGTGCAGGAATTGTCCGCGAAGGAGGCGGCACAAATCCTGGGTGTTCCAGTGGGAACAGTGAAGGCGCGGTTGCATCGGGCCCGCTCGAGGATAACTCAGTATATGCAGTCCAGGCTAGCACGCCGAAGACAACCTTCCATTGTCCAAAACGGATGCAGTGCGGCGTTCGGATCAAGTGGAGACTTTAGCTAGGTCGCGATTGGAAATTGTCGGATTCCAATGGTGGCGTTCCTTATCGAGATTTCCGTACAATCTTGCACCATAGGAATGGGGGATTGGGAGACCGCAATAGCCTATGAGCTCTACTCAGCAATTTCGATGCGAAATCTGCGGTCAGGTTACTAATAATCCCACTCACTGGTTCGTGATCCGTTGCAGCGATACAGAACTTACCGTCTTCAAATGGAATACCACTGCGGCCACCGCACCGGGAGCTCGTCATTACTGTGGGGAAGCCCACGCCGGCGTGTATATCAGTCGATGGTTTGATTCGGTGTGCTCGCCATCGAAACCGGATTTCACCAAATAGAAAATGGACCGGGGACCGGCATGACCGCGTGAGATGTGCTGTATCGCGCGCCGCAGGCTCCAAAGCAAGCGAGTTGACCTCCAGAGGCAAGTCCTTGCCTTAGGCTGCCCCTCGGGTAGCCTCGTGCACTGCCGTGCTCAGCGCAGCGGACGCGTGATGGTTCACGATGAGCCGCGAGCCCCGTTGGCCCGTCAGAAAGGTCCAGATCCATTGCAGGAAGACACTCAGGCGGAGGCCCGATGTGGCCAGGAACTGGAGGTGGACGAAAGCCCAAATCAGCCACGCCATCAATCCGCTGGTTTGGACTTTGCCGCTTTGCAGAACGGCAAACCCCTTGCCCACTACCGCCAACGTGCCCTTGTCAAAGTAGCGAAACGAAGCCGGTTTCTTGCCACCGGCTATGCGGCTGTGAATGAGTTGTCCCGCATAACGCCCTTGCTGCATAGCCACCTGTGCCACGCCGGCGAGGGGCTTGCCGTCTTGCTCGAATGCTGCCGTATCGCCGACCACGAAGATATCGGGATATCCGGGCACGGTCAGGTCTTTTTGAATGCGCACCCGCCCCGAGCGATCGGTCTCCACCTTCAGCCACTTGCCCGCGGGAGAAGGCGCGACGCCGGCGGTCCAGATCACGGTCTTGCTCGCAATGCGCTCACCAGCAATTACCACGCCGCCCGAGTCGATCTGATCCACGCCATGTCCGAGCCGGACGTCGACGCCCAAATTCTCCAGCCGTCTTTTTGCAGCTTGAGAGAGGTGCTCTGAGAACGGTCCAAGAACTCGCGGAGCCATATCGACGAGCACAATTCGAGCTGAGGCAGGGTCGATGCGCCGAAAGTTTGACTTCAGGGTGGTTTTGACCAGAACCGCTAGGGCTCCAGCCATCTCGACGCCCGTGGGGCCTGCGCCTACTAGCACAAACGTCAGCAGGTCCCGATGACGGGTCGGGTCTTCTTCGGCTTCGGCGAGTTCGAAAGCCTGCAGGATCTTGTTGCGAGTAGCTACCGCATCGGCAAGACTTTTCAGTCCCGGCGCGAACTTTTCAAATTCGTTCCGGCCGAAATAACTGTGACTGACGCCGGTGGCCAAGATCAAGTAATCGTAGGATAGCGGCACGTTTAGCCTGTCCGTGTCGCTCACGAAGATGGATTTGTTTTCCTTGTCCACTCCTGTGACCTCGCCCAGGATCACCGTGGTGTTCTTCTGGTTTTGCAGAATTCCCCTTATCGGGAAGCCAATTTGATTGGGGGACAGAACCGACGTTGCCACCTGGTAAAGCAAGGGCTGAAATAGATGGTGATTCGTGCGATCAATCAGCAGGATTTCGGCGGGACAGTTCTTGAGGGCTTTGGTGGCGGCTAGTCCGCCAAAGCCGCCGCCAACTATAACGATTCGGGGCTGGGCCATTTACTCCAATTTCCTTCGATACTTTTAGTCGGACGCCGACGCAAGACAACAATGCAACCGCTTCGCCATCTGGAAACCGCTGAAAGAAAAGGAAGTGCGCAACAGATTCGCTGGGAGCGTTTAGCAGATGACGAACGATGGGCAAGAGGCAAAGGTTAGTCGGGAACGTCTTCCTGCCGAACCCTTACCACTTGAACATCCCGGGCAACGCGACTCGCTCTGACCCTGAAGCATGGTTGTATGGAGAGAAATCTATTAGGCGAAGATACTGATCGATATTTTCGTCAAATGACGCGCGTCGTACTATCCTGACCAGCGGTTGCGAAAAGGATGCGATAGCGCGGCTTCGCCAGGAGAAGTTTATTTCTTCAGACCTTCGTTAAAGTTAGTGACGACCGTGACAGACTGGCTGACCTGCTGGGAAAGGCGTTCGAGGAGAAGTTTCTGGCCGTCATTGGAAATGTCGAAGAACGGCATGGTGAGGATGGTCCAGCGCGGAACGAGGATCTGAGGCGCTCCGAGTTGCACAGCGCCGCCGCCGTTCTTCACCGCGACGGAGACAATATTGGAGGCGGGGAGGTCGAAGTAAAGAAGCTCTTTGCCATCGTGACTCCAATGCGGGTATTGCGCACCGTTGGGCGAAACCTGCCACTTGCCTTGCCCGCCGTCAGCGGCCACGACAAAGATCTCGGGCAAGCCGGATTCCATCGACTGATAAGCGAGCCAGCGGCCGTCCGGTGACAAGCGGCCGACACTGCCGTTCGATATCAGCATTCGCGCCTTGCGTTCGCCTTCAAGCGGCAAGGCCCAAATCTCGTGGCCTGCGCCGAGACCTGCGCCCAAGCCGCGCTCGTAGATCAGGGTTTTGCCATCGGGTGACCAATCGTCCGCATAAAGAGTTTGGTTGTCATCGGAGACAAGGACCTCCTCGGCTCCACTGCCGTCCGACGGTTTGCGATAGATGCTGTACTTACCATCGCGGAAGGAGAAGTACGCGATCCATTTGCCATCGGGTGACCAGACTGGGTAGCCATTTGTAACGGGCCCGAAAGTCAAGCGGGTGCGGACACCACGAGCCAAATCCAGAACCCAGATGTCGTTAATGCCAGAGTCAATCTGGAGAGCGACTCGATCTCCCTGCGGCGACAGCGACGCGTATTGCAGGTTGGTGAGCTTGTTGGCTGCAACGGTCAGCTGTTTGCCGGAGCGGTCAGCCCAGATCAACTCCAAGTCGCCGATTCCACCGCCGCCGAAAGCCAGCAACCCGGTGTCGGAGGCGGAGGCGTCCATATGCCAGGTGGTGAGATCGTTCATAACACCGGCGGCGACGTTGCGCTGTTCTCCACTCAGCTTTCCAGTCGTGGGATCGAACGGCTGGGCCATCAACTGATCGTTCTGAGCAAAGAGGAGAAATCCATCGGCGTAAATGGCATTGGCCTGTGTGTTTAACAGCAGCCGGTTCTCGCGGCCGTCGAGCGATGCGTAGTAGACCGCGTTGTTCGTGGATCTCGCCCTATCGTGATTCATGGCGAAATAAAGAAAGTGCTTGCCGTCGGGAAGAAAGAAGGGCCAGCGGTGCGAAGAATGCTGCGCTGCATCGATTTTGGTTACGGCGGTCGGAGTTCCGCCAGAGACACTGACCTGGAGGATGGGAAAAACCGGGCCAGGCGAGAACAGGATGATCCCCGCCCGTCCCCAGGAGCCGCCGCGGCCGAGCGCTGCGTCGCAGATGACCGTAGCTGAGCCCGCATTCAGATCGACGGTTTTTAGTTTGCCGTCGGCGAAGAAGCCGAGCGACCGACTGTCAGGCGACCAGAAGGGAAAGATTGCGTTGTCGGTGCCCTGCACAGGATGTGCTTCGATTGAATTCATCGGGCGCACCCAAATCTGAACGTTTCCGTCCGAACTCGTCGCCGTGAAAGCGATGGTCGTGCCGTCGGGAGAAAGAACGGGCGGCCCGGCATTGTCGTCGGAGAGGCGGAAGTTAGTATTCGGAGGTGGGTCAATGACGGTGCGGATGGATTGGGCAGGGTGCCCACTCCGACGCTCGAGAAATTGTGCAAGATTGGCCAGCACAAGAATTACGACTGCTACTGCCATCCAGATCATTGTGCGGGTTACGCCGGGAGCGGCGACGGGGGCCACGGAGGACATCGGCTTCTGGGTTGCCACTTTCTCTGACGCGATCCATTGCAATTCGAGCTTGACGTCGTGCGCGGTCTGATAACGGTCTTCGGGATTCTTGTGCAGGCACGTGGCTACGATGTGCTCGAATGCCCGGGACGTCTCCGGCTTTGCAGTGCTGAGAGGTTCGGGGTCGCTTTCCAGAATTGCGGATGCGAGCGAGATCTGGCTTTTGCCTTGGAACGGGCGCTTGCCAGCGACCATCTCATAGAGCACCGCGCCGAAGGCGAAGATGTCAGAGCGGGCATCGGCTTCCTTGCCTTCGATCTGCTCAGGCGACATGTATTGGATCGTCCCGATGACCGTGCCTGCTGTGGTGAGCGGCGTGAGCGGACTGGGGCCGCTGAGTGTCGGCGCGGCGGTAAAGGAAGGCGCGGCCGATCCCGAGGTCGAGCTTGTGGTGGCGAGACCCACAGGCTTAGCGAGGCCGAAGTCCATCAGCTTGGCGCCGGCCTGCGTCAGCATGACGTTACCCGGCTTGAGGTCGCGATGGACGATTCCCTGGCGATGCGCGATGGCGAGCGCTTCGGCCACCGCGATGCCAATCTTGAGAAGCTCGCTCATGGGCAGCCCCCCTCTGCGCAGGCGCTCGGCGAGAGTTTCACCTTCAAGAAACTCCATGACAAGAAAGTCAACGCCGTTCTGCGTCCCGATGTCGTAAAGCTGGCAGATGTGGGGATGGTTCAGCGAGGAGATGGTGCGAGCTTCGCGCTCCATACGCTGCTTGAGTTCGGGAGAAGAGGAGAGATGGGAGGCGAGAATTTTAATGGCGACGGTGCGATCGAGTCGCGTGTCGCGGGCACGGTAGACCTCGCCCATGCCGCCTGCACCGAGGGGATTGACGATCTCGTAAGGACCGAGTTTGGTGCCGGGGTTCAGGGACATCGTTCGCGCGTCATTATATATTGCCAGGGTCGCGATTTTAGCCGAGTTTCCGGCAGGCTAAATCGCGGAAAGAGTTGAAAAGTCTATTTGGACCGAAATTTTCGTCGCCCGCAAAACCTTCGATCTCCCATTCAAAAGGTATCCGATTCGAGATGAAACAGCCATGTGACGAGGGAGTCATCGAGTCTGGCGCCAAAGGAAGGCCATGTTCGGAGAAAGCGCGCCCCTGGGTGCTCACAGCCACGATTCTTGGTTCGAGCATGGCGTTCATCGATAGCACGGCCGTCAATGTCGCCCTGCCCGCACTTCAATCCAACCTCCACGCCACAGTAGTGGACGTGCAATGGGTCGTTGAAGCGTATGGGTTGTTTCTTTCTGCTCTGATTCTGGTTGGTGGCGCGCTCGGGGACTCTTTCGGTCGACGGGCCATGTTTTTATTCGGGGTGGCTGGTTTCGCGATCGCATCAGCCGGCTGTGGCTTCTCATCGAGCATCCGGGAACTCGTGTTGTGGCGCTCGGTGCAAGGGGTCGCCGCTGCATTCCTGGTGCCGGGGAGTCTCTCGATCATCAGTTCATCTTTTGACGAAGAGTCGCGCGGTCAAGCCATCGGAACATGGGCGGGCTTCACGACCGTAACTACCGCTCTTGGTCCGATTCTCGGTGGATGGCTGATCGAGCACGTTTCCTGGCATTGGGTGTTCTTCATTAATCTCCCGTTGGCCGCTCTTGTGCTTGTGATCTCTCTCTTGCATTTGTCGGAATCCCGCAATCCCACTGCTGAAAATATCGACTGGCTGGGCGCTTTCATAGTGACTGCTGGCCTGGCGGCATTAGTGTACGGGTTTCTCGAATCAGCGATTCTTGGATGGAGGAATCCTCATGTAGTTGGGACTTTAGTTTTGGGCTTTGGGGCGCTCGTTCTTTTTATTTTCATCGAGAAGACGCAGCGAATGCCGATGGTCCCGCTGAAGCTGTTTCAATCCGCGAGCTTCAGCGGTGCCAATCAGTTGACCCTCTGTCTTTATGCGGCATTGGGCGTCTTCTTCTTTTTCTACCCCTTAAACTTGATCCAAATCCAGAAGTACTCGGCGACAGCAACTGGTGCAGCTGCCCTTCCCATGATCTTGTTGATGTTTTTTCTATCGCGCTGGTCAGGAGGGCTCGTCACGAAGTACGGCCCAAGGCTTCCGCTACTGTTCGGTCCACTGATTGCGGCAGTCGGTTTCGTTCTTTTTGTAGCTCCCACTGTGCGGGCGCATTACTGGACCGGCTTTTTCCCCGCTTTTACCGTTCTTGGCCTGGGTATGGCCATCAGCATCGCGCCTCTCACAACGGTGGTCATGAACTCCGTCGGACAGCAACGAGTTGGCATTGCATCGGGAATTAACAATGCTGTGGCCAGAGTCGCCGGAGTATTGGCGATCGCCGTATTGGGCATTGTGATGGTGGCGGCTTTCGCCCACTCTTTGCGGAATTCACTCGCCTCTCTAAATCTGAAGCCTGACGTCGTTCACGAGCTTCAGTCGAATGTAGCCAGGCTAGGTGACCTCCAGGCGCCTGCGAGTATCGACCCTCAAACTGCAGTGATGATTCGAGCTGCGGTTATGCAGGCATTCGTTTTTGGATTTCGAGTGATCATGCTGATCTGCGCCACGCTCGCCGCAGCAAGTGCCGCCGTGGCATGGCGGAAGATACCTGGCCTTTAGGAGTGCTGGATCGCGGTTGGCGTTACGGCGATTAAGGCGCGGTGGTAAACTGCGGCAATGCCATCCAAGAGAAAAAAGACAAAGAGCAAGCAGACGAAGTCAAAGACCGCAACCTCGAAACGAGCGAAGAAAACTTTACCTCGTCGTTCGGCAACGAATCCGAAGAGAACAGCTAAGAAGAAGCAAGTGAAGAAGAAGTCATCGTCGAAACTCAGTTCGGCCCGCAAAAACAAAAGACCGTCACGCCGCGCGCAACAGTTGGAATCTTCCTTGAACAGAAGGGGAGCCCAGGGCTCTGAACAATCGGGAGACTTAGAAGGTCTCTCCCGGGCTGAGCAGGCGGACTCGGAAAGTGTCGATGAGTTGGTTGAAGAAGGAAACATCTTTGAAGCTGGCGCGGTTGCGGGAGTCGAGGAAGCCGACGATCAAGATACGAGGGAAGTGCACACTCACGAGGTCTCTGAAGACGACGTTCCCGATGAGTATTTAGATAAGGATTAAATCGGACACCACAAGAAAGACGTTCGTTCTTCCGAATTGAGCGAGTTCGCCAGCTTTGGCCCTCCCCTATTTATCTGTTCCGTACACCGGCAGGGAAGCGCCGTGAATCAATCTTGCGTCATCACTGCACAGGAACAGAATAACTCTTGCGATCTCCTCGGGCTTTGGCCATTTTGAAAAATCGGCCTTGGGCATGGCTTTCCGATTTGCCTCCGTGTCAATGAGGCTGGGCAGAATCGAATTTGCCCGCACTCCTGTACCGTAAAGATCGGCTGCCAGAGAATCCATCATCGCCACAGCCGCTGCCTTCGATGCAGCGTACGCTGCGGCACCCGCCGCATGATCTAATGCTGCCCGTGAAGCGACGTTAATGATCACTCCTGTTCTTCGTTGCAACATGAGTGGAACCAGAGCGCGTGACAAGACATACCCCGCTCGCACATTGAGCGTCATCATCTGCTCGAATGTTTTCGGCTCTATCTGCCATAAAGGTGCGCCGCCAGCGTACCCGCCGACCGTGTTGACAAGCGCGTCCAGTCGTCCATACTTTTCAGCAATCGTATCCGCCAGATGCTCAACTGCGTCCACATCCGTTACGTCCACCTCGATGCCTTCGATTGACTGGGACTTCCCGTCGGCCGCGCTCTTCAATGCCTGGAACTCTGCTTCCCGCCGACATGTCACCACTACTCTCGCGCCGGCATTGACGAATGCAAGGCTTACTGCCTGTCCTAGTCCGCCCGTTCCGCCCGCAACCAGTACGATCTTGTCTGAGGTTTGTATATTCATCGGCCTAAGAAGCGGCTCACCTATTTCTGAGATGCGCGAGAGGGCGCATCGCAGTAGATTTTCTTGAGGAATAACTTCGTCAATCCGCGAAGCTGCAAGCATGGCTGTCGCGGCGGAAGATGAGCAAGATTATCCACAAATCATGTGGGATAGGCTAAATCGAAAGAAAAACTTGACGGAGTTTAGGCCGATTGTTGCTTTGAGCCGAGCGCAGGTCGCCCGAGTTGCAGTGGAGCGAAAATAGGAAAGGCTGCGACATTGGTTATGCTCCAGCCATCTGCTCCTGCGAGAGAGCGGTTGGCGTGGATACATGCACCGTCGCAGCCCTTGATGCGATCACTGCTTTCGCAGTTCCAAACCCCAACTCCTCCTCGCAGAGTCAGTCGGTTTTTTCGGGTCCGGTTGCTCTCCAGGTCACCCTGATGAGCAGATCACTCAGCCTACTTCGGACCGGCAAGTTTTTATTTCGCCAATCCTTTCAGCCGTCGACGGAAATCAAGCTAAATAGTTCCCGTCATCTCTGTCAACGCAAAACTCGCCCAAAATACAAATATCTGTGGATCGAAATGTGGAAAAATAGGGAATCGGTCGTGGGCAACTCCTCAGAATGGAATCATACGAAAATGAGCGGTAGCAGCAACTGCGAACGCTTCCAGAGCGACGCACAGAAGTATGCCGCCTACCTCGAAACTCCCGAGGGACGACTTCGCATCGATCTTGCTTTTGCTAATTTGCGGGAGTTTCTGCCGCAGGCTTCCCAGTCTTTGCGAGCGTTGGACGTTGGCTGCGGTACGGGCGCAATCGGAGTGCGACTAGCCCGGCTTGGTCTCGATGTCACCTTGCTGGATTCATCCGCATCAATGCTGGATATCGCCGAAAGTGCCGCGAAGCACGCGGGCGTTCTCGAAAGGATCGAACTGAAAAAGGGCGAAGCTGACCAGATGGCGAAGTTGTTTCCGGCCGAGTCCTTCGACCTGGTCGTTTGTCATAACATCCTGGAGTTTGTTGACGACCCGATTGCTGTTTTGCGGGCCGCCGCTCGCGCATTGCGAGCTAGTTCGGGCATGATCTCGGTTTTGGTACGGAACCAGCCGGGTGAGGTGTTGAAAGCCGCATTGGTGGATGGGGACGTAGCGGCGGCCGAACAATGCCTCACCTCTGAATGGGGCGATGAGTCATTGTACGGTGGAAAAGTACGCCTGTTCACGAGGGAAAGCCTGAGTTCGATGTTGGCAATAGCCTCATTCACAGTCACCGCCGAGCGTGGTGTACGCGTAATGTCGGACTACTTACCGCCAAAAGTTTCGCGGCATCATGAGTACGAGCGGATCTTTGAACTCGAGCGCAAGTTAGCCATGCGACCGGAATTTGCCGCGATTGCCCGTTACACGCATTGCCTGGCACAGCGCAACGGCCCACAGATGAATGGTGCTGCATGAGCGACTTCACGTCCCAATCTTCGTCTTTGGCATCTGGCGCGATAGAGCCAGATAGTGGAATTTCGCTGGGACTCGGCCTGACCAACGAATGCAATCTTGCCTGCTCCTTCTGCTATCGCGATCCGGCACGCACAGACCGACTCTCGCTGGATCAAGTGAAAGCAGTTATGGAATGCCTGCCGGTGCGTTCAGTGAATCTTGGCACGGGTGAGAACGGGATGCATCCCGAATTCAAAGCCATCTTGGATTACCTGAGAACGAAGCCTGTAAAGCTCACGATCACATCGAACGGTCACAGTGTTGCTGTTCTCGAAGATGACGAATTGCGCGCTTTCCACGACATCGAGTTTTCTCTCGATTACCCCACGCAGACCGAACAGGATGCACAGCGCGGTGCTGGCAACTGGGCGCTCATTCACCAGCAAGCAACCCGATGCATGGCGCTCGGTATTCCCGTGACAATCATCGCTGTAATGATGAAATCGAACTATGTGCGTTTGGCCGAAGTCGCGCGAGTAGCGAAGCAATTTTGTGCGCCCTTGCGGGTGAATGTGTATCAAGCGGTGCGATCAGACGTTTATGCCGTCAGCTACGAAGAGTACTGGGAGGGATTCCAACGTCTCTTTGAGCAGACCGACGCCATCGCTATTGGCGAGCCGCTCGTTCGCGCGCTGGCCGGACTTCCGCCGAAACGAGGCGGGTGTGGAGTAAGCACGGTACGGGTCACGCCAAGAGGTACGACTCAACCCTGTGTCTACTGGCCAGGATCGGGCAACCCGCTCTCACACTTGATCTCCTCTGGCATCAACGTTCTCGATTCAACACCTTTCGAACAAGCACGGGTGCTTCCTCACGCCTGCACGACATGCGATTTCCGTGAGTCGTGCCACGGCGGATGCGCCGGTAGACGACAATTGCAGGGTGCGCTGCTGCAGCCCGATTATTATTGCCCGATCATTCGGAACGAACGCCCTCGGCTGAACATTCGATGGGCTGCTAGTCGCGATCTGCCCAAGATGAGCAGTTCCTGCACCACTGTTGTGATCGCCAGGTAATGTTGTTCAGTGACGAATCTCGCTCGTCACGGACGATATCAAACTGTTCGAAAGCGCCGGCGCTTTGTCTACTGTGCCTTTATCCAGGTATCCGAACCGGTCAACTTCACGGCCACGTCGGAAAGGACGAGGTGGAACGGCTTGCGATCGGCTCTCCCGCGGTGTTCGGTTGCGAAAAGCAATGGACCTGCCTTTTTGTATCCCTCCCACGTTGCGAAAACTCGACTCGGCGGCTTGGCTCCGCCACGATGGTAGTCGAAATAAACCACGCGGTTGTCTTTGCCGATATAGAGATCCCAGGTATCGCCCGGCGTGTAGCCGCTATCCGCGGGATACTTCACCGGGACCAGTTCTGCTGTGCCATTGCCCAGAGGCAGATTAAACATTCCTTGATCGATTGCGCTCGCGCTGGTGTCCCAGTAAGCATGAAAAGGGAATAGCGCCCAGTAATTGTCGTTAATGAAACCAGGGTCAATTTGGTTCTTTACGTTGTCGGGTTGGCTGCTGAGTTCAGAGCGTAAGTAGGTCACCTTAACGGGCTTACCGTCTTTATCCTTGCCCTCATAGGTCACTTTGTTGGTCTTCGGCTCCCACTCCCAGGTGCGGGAGATTTTGAAGAGTCCGGTGATTTCCGCGCTCCAGGTGTAGCGAATGGCTTCGACCTTATCGAACGAATCAACACCGTAGGTCTTGGCAACTTTTTCGAGAATAGGCGAGCGTTGTACCTGTGCCCAAGATGATGCAGCAAACACCAGCACAGCAAAAGCTAGACGACAGATCCCCCGACAACAGGTTGATTTTGTCACGGAAGAGCCTCCCTTTTCGATCGAATCAATATGCCAATGATGTCGTGAAAGCGGATTTAGATACTGAATAGTGGATGCGGCGATACTTTAGTCCGATAGATCGCTTTTGGCTACTCGTTTCGTCACACCGTGCCGCCAGAGAACTGCGGCAGCGATTGCTACGCATCCGTATTCCAGAAGCATCACCCAGACAGGAAGAGCCTCCCACGGACGGCCCAACTTACGGAAGTGCCACATGATGTATGTAGGGATCACGCTTACAGTCCAAATGAGGATTGGCAGAGTCGAGGCCGACGTCAGAAATGGCAGCAGCCAGAGGAGATACCACGGGAAGACCACTGGACCGCAGAAAAGAGACATTGCCATGGGCCAGGCAAACTGGTCAGGAGACAACTCCGCTGATGCTTTTCTTAGCCAAGCTGCAATCGCCAGTCCTGCGAGGACGGCGAGGCCGGCCAGCAACTGAGGAGACGCGACTTGAGTCAGAATCTGAAACACCGGACCATTAAATCGGAAAGTTCGCACATACGTACTGAGCGAACCGGTCGGAATGCGGCCATGATCGAGAAATGGCGCGTACAGAAGTACGACCACAATGGCTGCCAGTACCGCGTCACGAATCCGAATCCGCTTCCAGTAGAGGGGGATGAGAACGATTGGCAGAAATTTCACTGCCACGGCGAGACCGAGTCCGACTGCTGCAATTGCCCGCCATCGGCGCGCCAGAGCGGCGACAGAGACTACCAACAACAATGCGCCGACAATATCGATGTGGCCGCTTCCTGCGACCTCAATGGCCAGCAAAGGGTTCCAGGCATACGCCAGAACCAGGTGCCGTCCCTTTCCGCAAGAACGCAGAAGATCAAGCAATACGAAGAAAATTGCGAAATCGCAAACTACAAACGCTACCTTCAGCGCGGAAGTGGACTCGCGAACCGCCGTTACCAGGCGGAAAAAGAGTTGCGCCCCGGGCGGGTATGGACTTGGCAAATCCGGATTGTTCAAGTTGCGAGTTTCCGAAGTGTGCAATCGGGCGACGGCGGGATCGCCGGGAACGATGAGATAAGGATTGTAGCCCAGCCTCTGCAGGTGTCCATCCCAGACATATCGATGAATATCGTCATCAGCGCCCACGGGCAGCCGAAGGAATTCAACGTGCCACACCGCGGCTAAAATGAGTCCCATGACAATGACTTGCTTCGGGAGCGCGAGCGTAGCGAACAACTCGCGTACTGCAAGCAGGTATGCGATGCCCGCAGCCGTCAACGAGGCCATGAAGTAAGGGCCGCCTCTATCGCCAAAATTGAATGCGCAGATGGTTAGCGAGCCGCATAGTGCGACGCCCAGGATGTAGACTCGCCACTCGCGGCTGACCCTCACTGTTTGTCCGTGGTGGCCTTTTTTATTTCTGATGGTAATTGTCTGGCAGAGAGTTCCCGGTGCTGGAGCCATTGCGCCGTCCGTGGAGCCCTGGCCGGGGCCACGCGCAATTCTTCTGCGAGCCGACTGAGGTCGTCGGCTACATCAATATCGTAAAAAGAGTCCGCCAAACCTACGGAAAGTCCCAGTGTTCGTGCGCGCGAAAGGAGTCTCTCGAGTGCGCTGCTGGTTCCCATTCCGTCATTGGTGAAAAGCGTAGGGTGAGCAGACTTCGCGCCGACGAGATAATAGCCTCCATCGTGCGTTGGCCCCACTACCAGGTCATGAGCGGCCAGCGTCTCGAACGAATTTTCGAGAACCGAACGCGGCAAGTGCGGGCTGTCACTATTGAAGGCAATGATGCGTCTTTGGAGGTTCTGGCTTTGACGATTCTCCGCAAAGTGCGCAAACACCGAAGTCAGACCTGCCGCCAGGCCTTCTCCCGTCTGCGCAACCACTGTCACTTCCTTGCCTGCTAAGTGGGCCAACTCGTTCACGTCCGATCCGGGGCACATAATGGCAGCTTCTACGTTCGCGATGGACTTCGCCAGAGCCAGGCTGTCCTTGAGAAGACAGCAATAAAAGGCCGAGAGATCCTCAGGAGAAAAGTTGGATGCCAGGCGCGTCTTCACTCCGCCTGGTCTGGGCGCTTTCGCCATGATGACTAGCACACGATCGCTGCCCGACGGGCACACCTTCTCGGTTAAAGATTTCATGGTCCTTAAGCGGACTTATGCCGGCTGTGATCTTCCCGTTCTTCGCTGGCGAAAATAATAACGCACGATCAAGCTTAGAATGAACCAACCGGCGCCGATCGTACCCTTCACTGTGCCGCTGATTTTTGATTTTCCGATACGCGGGTAATAGCTGACTGGGACTTCAACCACCCGGAATCCAGCGAGAGCGCCCTTGAGGATCATCTCAACCGCCCAGCCATAAGTGGTCTCTTCGAGTTCGAGTGCACGCAGGATCTCTGCGCGACCCGCGCGAAACGGACCGAGGTCCGTGATTGCCAATTTATATTTCGTAGAGTAGAGCAGCCTGATCAGGCCAGCGGCTAGACGATTGCCAAACACCTGATGCCAAGGCAACGCTCCGGCGTAGTGCCGGTTCTGCAAACGGGTGCCCAGCGTAATATCGGCACGCCCTTCAATGATCGGTGCTAACAAGATCGGCAACTCAGACGGGCGGTCGCTGTAGTCACCATCCAGGAACACAACTACATCGGGAGAATTCGCCGCCGCAAGACCTGTGAGACAAGCTTGTCCATATCCCCGGCGTGGTTCTTGAATAACGCGCGCTCCCATTTTCTTTGCTATGTCGGGCGTTCCATCGTTCGAGTTGCTGTCGACGACGATGACTTCACTGACGATATCGGCGGGCAGATCGGCGAGCACGCGGCCAATTGCCTGCGCTTCGTTATGAGTAGGGATGATGACCGACACTCGCATGTCGAATTTGTCCGATTACCACCATGGTGAAGACGGCCAACGCTGCGAGAGCAGTGCGTCAATTCCCCACCGACGGCCCGCGCGTCCGATCGAAACACCCAGCACGGCAACCACCGGAACCAGCAACTCCCAGATCCATGCGGTGCCCCATTCCGACATCCACAAGCTCCCGAGGTATAGAAACGCTATGAACGCAACGGGGCGAGTGAGCAGACCAAGGACTAGCAGGATACCCAGCGAGAGTTCCAGCAATGCCTGCATAGGAGCGGCCATTGCAGCATGGCTCGCCGCCAAGCCCATGACCGCTTTCCACACTGCCGGCGCATGCCCTTGCTTGATGTAGTAGTCGATGAGGCCAGCATAGCCAGCAGGACGGTAGAGGCCTTTCCCCAAATTCTCAAAGAAGACCGAGACCAACATAGCCCCAATCGTGACCCGCACCAAGGCTAGACCGTTTGCGGCACTCGATGGGCGAACGATTGCGGCTGGGCTCTCGCGCAATGAGGCTGCGACGCCTGTCATATGGCACCTCGTACCCTTGGGATGCTACACGATGTCGAAAAGATACGACAGGTAGCCCGTTGCACAACCGAGGAGTGAGACCACCGCCTTGCGTTTTCCGAAATTTTGACATGCTGTGCTGTTCTCACCCGTGGGTGCCGCATTAGTATAGGTTGGCACGGGAGAGCCTCCAGTCGAGTATTTTGGATCTCCGAGCCGTCTGCAGAAGGTATTAGGAGGCAAGCCATGAAGTGTCGCCGAGCGAGCACGCGACGCATAACGCAGTTTTGTCGCACGATTCCTGCCTATAAGACTGATCAATCCTGACGAGCAGAATATTCTTCTCTCTAACTGACTTTTCTTGGGGATCCCAACCCCCGAATTGCATTTGATTTTACTTGCAAGTATGATGCCGCAGCGGTTCCGGTGCGGTCCTTAGGATGATCGGCGAGACCATTTCACATTACAAGGTTCTGGAGAAGCTGGGATCTGGCGGCATGGGAGTGGTGTATCGCGCCGAAGATATTCGGCTGGGGCGCAAAGTTGCGCTCAAGTTCCTGTCCATGGAATTTTCGAAGGACGCTCAGGCCTTGGAACGGTTTGAACGCGAGGCTCGCGCCGCCTCTGCCCTGAACCATCCAAATATCTGCACGGTTTACGAGATCGACGAGTTCGAGGGGCAACGCTTCATCGCTATGGAATTGCTGGAGGGCGTGAGCCTGGCTCATCGCATCCGAGGCAAAGCTTTTCCGACCGAGGAGCTTCTCGAGATTGCGATCGAGATCGGAGACGCGCTGGACGCCGCACACGCCGAAGGCATTGTCCACCGCGACATTAAGCCCGCCAATGTCTTCCTGACTAAGCGTGGTCATGCCAAACTGCTCGATTTCGGATTGGCCAAGCGCAGCCTCAGTTCATCAGAACATGCGAGCGATATGACGGCTGCGACCCTGGACGCCAACCTGACTAGTCCGGGCGTGGCCCTCGGAACGGTCGCCTACATGTCTCCCGAGCAGGCGGCGGGAAAGGAACTGGATGCCCGCACCGATATCTTCTCTTTCGGTGCCGTGCTTTATGAAATGGCCACCGGCCTGCAAGCTTTCGCGGGAAACACCTCGGCCATTGTCTTTGATGCCATCCTGAATAAAGCTCCCACATCGCCGGTTCGTCTCAATCCCGAGGTTCCCGCGGAGCTTGAAGGGGTTATCAACAAGGCGTTGGAGAAGGACCGCACTCTGCGGTATCAAAGCGCGGCGGAACTGCTGGTCGACCTGCGCCGCGTCAAGCGTAATACGCAATCCGCTAGAATTATGGCGGCCTCGGGATCGGTCGTCACACCTGCGGCGCACCCGAAGCGTAAATGGCTAGCGTTCGGCACGGCTGCTGTGGTCGTGCTTCTTATTGCCGGGCTCGGACTCGCCTACTTATCAGGCATGTTCTCGAGCAGCCGTACCTACACGCAGGCCGAACTCGCTCCCAAGCAGTTGACCTTCAATTCCCCGGAAGATCCTGTGGCACGTCTCTCGATTTCGCCCGACGGCAAATACCTTTTGTATTCCGACCTTGAAGGGTTGCACCTCCGCGTGCTGGCCACTGGCGAAGTGCAGTCGCTGCCGATTCCTGAAGCGTTCTGTTTCCGTTGAGCGACCTTCTCCTGGTTCCAGGATGGAACCAAGCTTCTGGTGAGTGGCCCTGTGGGGCCTCAGGAAAAACAAGGCATTTGGGTGATTTCAATCATCGGCGTCAGCCTGCATAAGTTGCGCGATGATGCGCACCTCGCCTCTGTTTCTCCCGATGGCTCGCAGATTGCCTATGTCGACGCCAACACCAAGGACGTGTGGGTGATGAATGGGGATGGTTCGCAAGCGAGATCTTTCTACAAGCCTGACAACGGCTATCAGGTTTCTTCTCTCAAGTGGTTTCTCAACGGACACCGAATTCTGTATGTAAAGTATCGCGAAGACAATGGCAAAGCGGACATCGTTCTGGAAAGCCGCAAGCTCGATGGCAGTGACCCGATTGTACTGATCTCAAACCCCCAGTTGCACGCCGCCGCTTGGGCGGGGCCCGGACGCCTGGTGGTAGCAGAAGCGGAAGCTGCTCCTCGCCAGCAGGACCGAAACTTGTGGGAACTATTCTACGACCCAGACACTGGTAAACCCAATGGCGAACCTCATCGCCTGACGGATTGGACCGGCTTCCGGTTTTCCGATATTGGTTTTACAAATGACGGAAAACAACTTCTGTTTCAGAATCTGCACGTGCAGAGCGATGTTTATGTCGGCGATCTCAAGAATTCCGGGACTGAATTGGCCACTCCACAGCGGCTCACTCTCGATGAAAAATACGACTGGCCCTCCAGTTGGTCCGCCGACAGCAAGAGCGTATTTTTCTATTCTGATCTTGGCGGCAACTTTGATATCTATCGCCAGGCCGTTGGCGAGCGCAACTTTGAAGCGCTCACCTCAGGGCCTGATGACAAGTGGTCTCCGCAGCCTACGGTAGACGGGAAATGGATTCTCTACATATCCTGGCCAAAATCAACGAATCCGTCAGATCTGGCACCAGGAAAACTGATGCGCGTTCCCACCTCCGGCGGACCGGCGGAGTTTGTGGCCGATCTGAAGGGGCACCCGGCTGTGGGGGTGAGCGACGGCGGATTTCCAAGCTTTCGCTGTCCAGTTCACGGCAGCGCAGATTGCGTACTCGCCGAGCAGGTGGATCGGACTCAAGTTGCTTTCACTGCGTTTGATCCGCTACAAGGTCGCAAGTCCGAAATCTCCAAGGCTCCGGCGGATCTCCAGCTCTCGAGCTGGGCGCTTTCGCCCGACGGTTCGGAGATTGCGCTGACGACCTTCGATTACAAAACTGCCGACATCCAAGTTCTGCCCGTGAAAGGCGGACCGTCGCGCAAATACTCCACGCTGCCGTTTAATGAGTTGGTTGCTGTCAATTGGACCCCCGACGGCAAGGCGTTGTTCCTCTCGAGCGATTCCTCCCGTGGTAGTTCCATCATTCGTTACGATTTTGAGAAGCCGCCACGGCTACTCTGGAAAAGTGTTTTTGACGTATACGAGTTGATTCCTTCCCCCGATGGCCACTATCTCGCGCTCGGTCCCGAGGTCCACGATTCGAACGCATGGATCATCCCGAACTTTCCAAAAAAATAAAGAGGAAAGTTTCTGCGCTGCTCTCCTGCCCGGATTGAATCGCTACCCGCAGGCCCGTTGCTGGCGCGGTGTTTGGAGCCGCGGCCTTATCGGCATCGGGCGACGATGAGAGTCATGTCGTCCGCCTGCTCATGTTGGCTGAAGCGCTGCACGTCCGCGATGATTCCATCGAGGATCTCGCAAGCGCATTTGCCACGCAAGGCTTGCAAATTGGCGATCAGCCGGTCCTCGCCGAATTCCTCCGCATCCTGATTGGGGGCAGCTTCGGAAATTCCATCGGTATAGATGAGTAATACATCGCCCGCAAGGAGTTGGCGTTCGGCAACGTAGCAGTCCCAATTCTCGAATAGACCTAAAACCGTCGCTGTTCCTTCCAATCGTTCGACAACGCCCGTCGCGCGCAGAAGCACTGGCGGATTATGACCACAATTTACGTACCGCAGAGTGCGCCTTGCATCGTCATAGAGCGAGAAAAACATGGTCGCGTAATTATTGGTCTCGGTGTTCTTGTGGAATAGGGTGTTCACCGAGCGGAGTAGACCTGGGAGATCGTCGAGAGCCAGCGCATATTGACTGCGAAGGTTGGCCTGAAGATTTGCCATCAGCAACGCCCCGGAGATTCCCTTACCGGAGATGTCGGCCAGTGCCATGCCGAGCTTGCCGGAGCCGAAATCGAGGAAGTCGTAGTAGTCGCCGCCGACCGCGCGCGTCTGGATACATTTGCCCGCGCATTCCAGCGTCGCGAGTTTGGGCGCTTCCTGTGGCAGGAGTCGGCTCTGGACTTGGCGCGCGATTTGCATTTCCTGCTCGGCGAGACGCTCCGTCTCGATTCGCTCTGCCATGCGCTCCGCCAGCGAGATGCTGCGCATAGCGATGCCTGCCTGGCTGGCAACCGAGGTCAGCAGGCGCTTGTCACGGGCGGAGTATGTTTCTTCCGAGAGCCTCGGTCCAAGCACGACCAGTCCCTGTAATCGGCCATCGGCTAGTCCCTCGTTTTGAGTTGAGGGCGCGAGGGATCCGCTGATCGGCACCAAACATTCCACATGCAGAACCTGCAGCACGCTGCCACGTAGGTCCTCCGGAGTTGTTTCGAACGCGCCGTTGCGCCCTGCAATCCGCTCCAGCACGGGTTCGTTCGCTGGAAGTGCTATCGCCTGCTTGCGCGAATCTCCTGCAAAAGCTTCGAGCTTCCCGTCAGCCGATTGCAAATAAATCACCAGCGGCACAGGATGCAATGCTTCGAGAATCTGTTGGTGTAGCAGCGCAGCCAGAGCGGGACGATCGTTCACCGTCAACGTATGCGCAGCAAGATTCTCCAAAATCTGCTGTGCGTCATAGGCGCTGCGGAAGAATGCGCGGTCAAGCCGTGTCCGCACTTGACGCTGTACCTGCATGCCGCCAAGGACCAACAGCATGCCAAAGGACGCACCGATGGGAATCGCAGCCCGCGACCCGGCATTGAAACGGCGCGCATACGCCTGCCCGAACCACAGCGTAATTCCGACCGATATGAACAGGATGAGGATCGTGAACCCGCGTTCTACCAGAAGGTATCGGGCACTGCGCCGCAGCAACACCGGAATGTCCATCACCCGGTGCTTGGCAACCGCATAAGCGAACGACACGGGCAGAAGAAATAGGAACGTTCCCCTGGCGAATTCCGCCCAGAAGGGCATTGGCGCGTGGGAGAGATCGTAAGACAAGCCCATCAAGACGGCCGGCGCCACGCCAACCAGCGTCCCCCAGAGCACGACTTTAAGCTTTCGCCGATCTTCTATTCCGGGCGCGCCAATCACATTCCACACCAGCGAAAGCACCCCAAGGAGCACGGTCCCGTAGGCAACAAAGATTCTTGCCAAAACAATCTGTGCGGGACTTGCCAGCCGATTGATAAACGGTACGGCTGCAAAACTGCCGTTGCGCACATCGCCCCACTGCAGGAGTGCATTGCAGACTAGGAGCAGCCACTTCAGCCACGGGAGCTTACGATCGATGGGCGAGCGTACGGGAAAAACTGCAAAAAAGAAATAGAAGAGCGCGGGCAGCACGCCCCGCATAAGAACCGCGTAGCCATATAAGAAATCTGCTAGGCGATCCGGCGCCAACGCGAAGGCGATCGGCAGATCGGCTTCGCTGATGAATCCAGCAAACATCAGCGCGAGCAGCCATGCATTGGCGTCATCAAAACGGAGGAATAGGACTGCCAGACCGACAATCAGGAACAACAATGGATAGAACCCCAGCACTTCTATCGCGCCGCGCCGCGCCAGGGATTGAACGTCGCCGGTTCCCTCCGCCGCACGAAAAACGGGGTTGACGGAAACGGGCTGGGCTTCGCCGGGACGTTTTATTGTCAGCGCAACCCTGTCTCCGGGACGAGATGCGTTCCAGACTCGAAATAGCACTCGATTCCCGATCTCCGGAGGTACTGTGCTTTGACCATCAATAGCGGTGATGATGTCTTTCGCGCCCAAACCGGCTTTTTGCGCCGGGCTGCCGTTCCAAACATTCATCACGAGAATGCCGCTGGGCGATGAAATGTTGTCGATACCGATCTCCACCGGCAGGCTCGATTCCCGCACGTAGTACATCCACGCGGCGCTATACACGACCGTTGCCGTTGCGAAGACAACGGCCAGCGTTAGTAGCAATGGACGAGCCTTGGATGGTTTCTCTGCCATGTAAACTCCAAACTAGCCTTCACATTAGTTTAGACGATCTCAGAACAGCGCTAGTGCTTATAGCGAGTAACGGAAACGGAACTAAAATTGTCTGGACTTGAGCGTGCGCTGCACCAATCGCTCATCCCAGGAATGTCCTAAAGCGCACGCCAGTCGAGGATTTTGAAAGTTGCGCTTGGAAGATAGCGAGCGACTCAATTAGCAGATTTGATTCGTGCACAAAAACCCGGTTGAGGAAGCAGCCAGGCTGTGACGTATCATAGTGGATAGTTCACCCGAAATCGTGGGACCGGGGATAAGTCGTGCCTTCGCTGAAGCTGCTCATCGTAGAAGATGACATTGCTAATCTGGAGCTGATGACAGAAGTCTTTGCGGCGCTGGAAGCCGACGTCTGTCCTGTCAGCAACAGCGAGCATGCTGCTGAGTTGATTAACAAGCAAAGATTCGACGGTATCTTCCTGGATCTGGATATGCCCAGCCCGGATGGGTTCCAGCTGGCGCAACTAGTTCGTAAGTCGCCATCGAACAAATCGACTCCTATCGTAATTGTGACCGGGATAGACGACCGGAATGCGATGCGGGATGCCTTTTCTACCGGAGCCACTTTCTTCTTACAGAAGCCGATCGACCGGCAGAAACTGGGCGCGCTCTTCCGGACCGTCCGCGGCGGAATGAGCGATAACCGCCGGCGGTACATTCGTGTTCCGCTGCGCACGAGCGTGACCTGCACTGTCGGCTCCAGAAAAATGAAGGGCAACAGCTGGAATATTAGTCAAGGAGGCGTGCAACTCGAAGTTGATGGCCTCAAACTCAAGAATATGGTCCAACTATGGTTCCGATTTCCGGTTTCCGATGCTGTGGTAGAGGCAACCGGAGTTGTTGTTTGGGCCAGCCAGGAGCGGCAAGGGATTCAATTTACGGACGTCAGCGCTCAAGTACAAGGGTTGATTCGCGACTTCATCAACGCGGCAGAGAAGTAAGAATTATTGTCCATTCGCGGCAGCGCCCGCCTTCTTGCGGGATTCTTCTCCAGAAAACTGATCAGATAGGCCTCGTTTCTTCTCGAGTCGGGCCAATTCCGCCCAAAGCGCGGAAGCCTCAACCGGTTTGGACAAGTATCCGTCGAAGCCGGCATTGAGGATTTTCTCCCGATCTCCTCGCATCGCGTAAGCGGTTACAGCTAGCACAGGCAGTGTAGCGAGCCGCGGATCATTGCGAATCTCGCTAATAGTTCCATAACCGTCTAGGACTGGCATGCTGAGATCAAGCAGCAATACGTCTGGGATGTTCTCTTTGAGCATGTCCAGGGCCTCTCGACCGTTGCAGGCTTCGCGCACGAAGCAGCCTCGGGTCTCCAGCAATTCGCGAAGTAATTCCCGGTTCACTGGATTGTCCTCGGCGATGAAAATATTCTTGTTCATCCTTGGCCTGCGGCCTGAGCCATCCCTCGCTGCCCCACTACCCGTTGAACTTCTGTCAGGAGCTCTTGTTGCCAGGCGCCGTTCTTCTGAAACTGTGCCTGAGTCTCGCGACTTAGAATTGCGATCTCCTCCTGAGTCAGCGCTTTCGCGGTCATCACGAGGATCGGCAGATTCTTGAGTGTAGGCTCCTGGCGCACATGCCGGATCACTTGAAAGCCGTCCATTTCTGGCATGAGCAGGTCAAGTACCACTGCTCCCACTATCTTGTTGGAAAGCACTTCCAAAGCACGCTGCCCGCTTCTCACGCTTTGCGTTTCATATCCTGCGGAGCGCAAAGTCTCTTCAAAAAGTTCCAAGGCTTTGGGATCGTCGTCGACCAATAAGATCGTTGCATCGTCGTCGGCGGGAGTAGTCACGTGCTTGCGGACCGTTTCCAGCAATTCCGGCTTGCGCACTGGTTTGATCAGGTAGTCAGCCGCGCCCAGCGCGAAACCTACATGTTTCTGATCTACGATCGAAACGATAATGATCGGAATACCGCTGGTCTCAGGTGTCTTTCGGAGCGCCACCAGGGTCTCGAAACCGTTGCCACGCGGCATCAAAACGTCCAAGGTAATCGCGTCCGGCATCAGTTCCTTGGCTTTCTTTATCGCCTCCGCTCCCGATGATGCCATGGCTACTCGATACTCTTGTTCGAGATAGCTGGCAAGCAGTTCGCGCGCAGGAAGTTCATCGTCGACTACAAGCACCACAGGCGCTAGACGACTCGATACCTGCGCTAATGTTGACTCCGACATCTCAACAGAATAGGTCCCTGACGGCCGGCGAGATGCCGGGAGGGTAAACGTAAATCGGCAGCCTTTGCCAACTTCGCTTTCGAGTGAAATTGAGCCACCCTGCTGTTCAACCAGGCGCTTGGTAATGGCGAGCCCCAGGCCTGTGCCCTCATGCGCGGTGCCAGGTTCTCCTTCCACTTGGCGAAATTCCTCAAAGACCAAGGCCTGATCTTCCGGCCGGATGCCAATGCCCGTATCCCACACGGTTACTTCTACCTGGCCGTTGCTCGCACAACACTCGATACCGACTTCTCCGCCGCGAGGGGTAAACTTCACGGCGTTGCTGAGCAGGTTGTACAGGATCTGTTTGAATCGGCCCCGATCTGCGTAAACGCGGCTTTCGGAACTGCCCGAATTCTTTATCGCGATGTTCTTTGCTATAGCCATCGGGCTGATAATGGAAAGAACTTCGGGCAAGGCATCGCCGACTTGGAAATCCTCGCTATGCAATTCCAGCTGCCCGGCCTCGATCTTTGAGAGGTCGAGAATGTCATTAATCAGACGAAGCAGATGTGCAGAGCCTTGTTTGATATGACCCACGAAGCGTTTCTGCTTCTCATTGAGGACTCCGGGAGTTCCTTCTGCCAAAAGATCGGAAAAGCCCACGATGGCATTGAGGGGAGTCCTCAGTTCGTGGCTCATATTCGCCAGGAATCTGCTCTTTAGCATCGTGGCGCGCTCGACCTCGCGGTTGCGTAACTCAAGTTCGCGATTGCTCGCCTCAAGGCTGGCGGCAAATCGTTGCCGCTCATCATCGGCGCGCTTTCGGTCCGTAATATCGCGGGCAGCTGCATAGATCAACTCCCGCTCGGGCACGGAAACGGCGTTCCAGAGCAACCACTTGCAGGATCCGTCCTTGCACACATAGCGATTCTCGAAGGCAAACGTGATCTGCCCGTCTTGAAGCCTCCCGCTCTGCGCTGAGGTCGCTTGACGGTCATCTGGATGGATAAACTCCAGATAGGGCTTCGATAGAAGCTCTTCCGCGGTGAAGCCCAGTATCCTTTCAAAGGACGGATTTACACTCTTGAAGTAGCCATCAAAACCGGCGGTACAAAACAAGTCGATAGACAGCGCCATGAATCGGTTGCCGGTTTCCAGTTGGAAGTACATCGCGCTCATGAAAGCGCTGACTCCCAATCCCAGAACAAGCAGGACGAATCCCAGAAACCACACCCGCCTTTCTATCGCCCAGATTCCCTGATCCAAAACTGCCGTCGGCTTCTCGACAAGCACACCCCAGCCGTATTGCTTGGCTGGTGCATACATCGCAAAAAACCTGGTGCCATCACGTACGAAAGTTCCGTAGCCGGTGCGCTTGGACCGAGTCTGCCGGACTGGCTCATAGCCGCTGAGATCAACTAAAGGAGAAAGAGAATCGAGATTCGGCCGTGCTGAAAGATGTCCGTTCTGATCTACTAGGGAAATCGTCCATCCGCCTTCGAGCTGCTTGTTGACTAACTGCTGGCTGAGGGTGTCGATCGCAAAGGGCGCCATAAAGATGCCATCTACCTTACCCGCTTCATCCTTTATCGGCACCACGACAGCCGCGACCAGGCGATGCGGAGGAATCACTGTCTGGTACACCTCGGAGACATATGGCTTGGCATGGGCGGTGAAGCCCTTATACCAGTCTCGAAACGCGTAGGCGTGACCAATTAATTCCGCCTGTGGAGGGTAAATAGCGCGCATCGTACCATCCAGCTCATAGACGCTGACAAACTCAAAATCGGGCCGAAGATTGCTCGCCTGTTGTAAATTCCAGTTCAGCTCGTCAAATTTTCTTTTTTCCCAGGAGCCGCTGAACGAGCGGCGGCTAGCGATCGATTCCAGAAAAGAAGTGCTTTGACGTAGGTGTTCTTCGAGAAGGCCATCTACAACGCCCGCAATTTGGCTGCTTTCAGTAATTGCCTGCGCTTCCGCCTGTTGCCGCAATGCACGACCCGCCGAGTAGGAAAAAAAGGCGACTGGTGTGATCATCAGAATGACAAAAGTGAAATAAAGCCGCCAACGGCTCTTCGAGACCCAGTTCCCAACTTTTGCCGAGAGTAACATCCAATTGTTTCCCATGAGCCCCAGATCCTGAGTAAAGACAATGTTTCGCGTATCTTTCTCACAGCTCGGACTTGCCGGCGGCTGCGCCTTCTGCGCGGCGATTTACCTTTTCTTGCCCGACCAGACGCTCAAAGCAACGAAATATCTCCGGATCCCACCATCCCTTGGCCACTTCTTCCCGCATTATCTCGAGCGCTTCGGGCGTCGAAAACGCTTTCTTGTAAGGCCTTTCTGCGGTTAGCGCGTCGAATACATCGACAATCTGCATAACCCGCGCGGCGATTGGAATCGCATGGCCGCGCAATCCATCGGGATAACCCGAACCATCGAACTTCTCGTGATGGTGACGGATGATAGGCAGTACCGGGCGGAAAGATTTCAGCGGCGCACATATGCGCTCGCCGACGATTGGATGCTGCTTCATAACCTTCCACTCGTCTTCAGTAAGGCGTCCCGGTTTCAGCAAAATTGCATCCGGAACGGCAACTTTCCCGATATCATGGACTACTCCGGCACGCCGCAGAGCGGTAATCTGCTCGTCGGAAAGTCCAACCAGTCGTCCCAGGTCAACACAAAGGCCAGCCAGCCGCTCGCAGTGGCCGTGGGTATATGGATCTTTCCCCTCAATGCTCCGAGCCAGGGCAAATAACACCGATTCAGCTCGCTCCAGTTCGTCGGTGCGAAATTTCAGCTTCAATAGTGATCGAACTCGCGCCAGCAATTCCGCGCGGTCCACTGGCCGAGTCAAGAAGTCGTCCGCCCCGGCTCTAATCCCGGCCAGGCGATCCTGCTTATCGGAGAGAGCCGTGATGAGCACAACGGGAATTAACTGAGTTTCAGGGTTAGTCTTGATCCTTTGACATACCTCAAATCCCGTGAGGTGAGGCATCATTACATCGGATAGAACTAAATCGATGTGGTTTGTTGCAAGTTGTCCGATCGCAGATGTGCCGTCCGCTGCAGCGACAACCGTGAAGCCCTCCGCCGAAAGAAACTCTTCCAGCAGTTCACGATTCTCCTCTTGATCGTCGGCAACGAGGATAGTTCCGGACAAAGACTGATGGAACTGGTGTTGCATTTCTCTCCAACCATTGTGAGTATGTGCAACATCGCATAAATAGCTTAAGTTACGCCAATTACGGAAGTCATACATCGTACACCGTATACGGCGGCCGTTTATAAGTAGCGATTACCGGTATGTATTCGTCGTACTGCACTCTATACAACGTGCATTGATGCATATAGATCAGCGCGTAACGTCATGTTGCAGAAAAGTACAAGGTCGTGCCAGACAATCCATAGTGGGCTGTCATCACTGACTGCACGTACAGGCCACGAGCAGAGGTCCGCCATTCTATAAATGCTGAAGTTACACGGAACCGTTGAGTAATATGTTGAAGACAAACGAACGCGACCGGGAGTGCCGTGACCGTACGCTGACGTGTATCGAGTCGTTGTAAGTTACTATACTTGCGATGCTAGAGTGGCTGTTGTTGACATCCTGGCGTCACATACGGCGAGGCTCTAACATCCGGTAGTGTTAGCGAATATTACCGGAGTAATCGAAGATGCTTGCAGATGTACCCCGTCCATCGACGACATTCATATAATGGCCCCAAGTGCTTTCTATGGGTGGCCTGACTATTCTTCTGGATAGGGGTTGCATTAGAGTGGCATAGTTGCAAATGCTGTGGTCCAATCACAATGGGCTATCGCGGTTGGCGCAGATGCTTAGGGTTCTCCAGCGTGCATGGCTGCTGGGATCGACACATGGCGGGAAGAGATCACCATTTTAGTTGTCCGAGTTGGGTCGTCACAGCGGTGTCTTCGTTCCCGCAGTTCCCTAGCCTAATTCTCGATTGGGGCGCGATCCCAATCTCAAGTAGAGCAGCAGTCCCTACGAATGGCCCGGCTGCGGGAGTTTCAGATGAGTAAGCTCAAAGATCTTACGCTGCTGGCTATCGACGACAATCGAGAAAACCTTGAGCTCATTCGCGCTGCCCTGGAAGGCCAGAGTATAGAGGTTCTGACGGCGGACGATCCTGAGGCTGGTTTTGAAATCTTTCTGACACGTCGGCCAAGGCTGGTTCTCCTCGACCTCGTTATGCCGAAGGTGAGCGGCATGCAGCTGCTGGAACGCATCGTGGCCGTCGATCCGGTCGTCGACGTAATCCTGTTCACGAGCCATTATTCTCCGGAGTCAGCGGTCGAAGCCATCCAGAAGGGCGCATGCGACTACTGGACAAAGCCGCTCGAGGTAGAAAAGCTCCGTAGCCGCGTCGGTGTTTTCCTCGCAGAAGCCGCTCGAAGGCGTGAGACGCTTAGACTCGATCGCGAACTGGTAGACGCCTGCCAATTCGAAGGCATGGTGGGCCGAAGTCCTTTGATGCTGGATGTGTTTGCCAGAATACGGCGCGTTGCTCCGCACTTTCGAACTGTGTTGGTGAGCGGTCCTACCGGGACGGGCAAGGAACTCGTGGCCAATGCGCTCCATCGGCTCAGCCCAGCCCGTGGTCAGTTTGCGGTTTGTAATTGTTCCGCCCTGGTCGACACGCTGGTGGAGAGCGAACTATTTGGATACGTCCGCGGCGCCTTCACCGGGGCGCAGCAGGATAAAGTTGGGTTATTTGAATACGCGGACGGGGGAACTGTTTTTCTTGATGAAATTGGAGAACTTGCCCCCGCCGCGCAAGCCAAGTTATTACGCGTTTTGCAGAACCGCCAGGTGCAGAGAGTGGGAGCCGTCGCCCCGCGCCATGTCGACGTTCGAGTGGTCGCCGCTACTCATCGCGATCTGAAAGCCATGGTCCGCGAAGGAAAATTTCGAGAAGATCTTTATTATCGGCTTGCGGTAGTCGAGATTACGCTACCCAGTTTGGCGAACCGGCGCGAGGACTTGCCCCTTCTGCAGCGATTTTTCACCGAGAAGTTCGCCGCAGACTACAACAAGACGATCTCAGGACTGACGCGCCGCGCACAGACCCGCATGTCCGCGTATCCCTGGCCGGGAAACATCCGTGAACTGGAGAACGTCATCGGGAATGCCTGCATGATGGTGCAGGGAAATCTTATCGACGTCGATGACCTTCCCGAAAGCCTCCGCGGGCCCATCAATCCCGACTCCTCTGACGACGAGGCCCTCTTGTCGCTCGAAGAAGTGCAGAGGCGTCATATCCTGCGTGTGCTTAAGGCGGTCGATGGGCACAAGACGCGTGCCGCTGAGATTCTCGGAATCGGCCGAGCGACTATCTATGAAATGCTGTCCAAGATGAAGACCAAAGCCGCGACGGCATCGCCACGAAGCGGCGACTAGCCCCCAACGGCATTCAACCATCCGCGGCACACACGATTTCTCTTGTTGAGTGAAATAATGCTTGAATGAAATGGTGCGCCCGGTTACTGCCCTCGACCAGCAAAAGTCTCAACCCCAGCAATTTCTTGATCACACCTGCGGCAACGACGTTGCGCTTGGCGCCGCGTTCGAGTCGCTGTCCGGCGCTGGCGACAAGGCGTACGCTTTGTGCAAAGGCCTGTGCAGGAGGCCGCTCGCGAGCTCGCGCCATTTGCCAAATGAACTCGTCAGTTTTCATCTGCTCTTTGGGCTAGGCCGCTAGGAGATGTATTCCTTGATGTACTCGTCCTTCGTGCGTGCTAACTGGCGGATGTCACCGTTGAAGATCACTTTGCCCTCCCGCAGAATCAGGAAGCTCATGGGTACGTCGCAGTACTGCCCACGTGGCAGGGCTTTCATCGTGCTGCTGCTCCGATCAAACTGGTGCGTGGCCATGGTGAACGCATCCTGCAGGCGATGCGTGACCAGCAGGGAACTGGTCTTGGAGACATCCCGCTGCTTCATGATGAGTTCGATGATGGTATTCGACGTGACCGGATCCAGCCCTCCGGTTGGCGAATCGTAGAGCAGAAGTTCTGGCTGCGTAATGATGGCTCGGGCAATGGCCACGCGCCGTCGCATGCCTCCTGATAATTCCGAAGGAAACATGTCGACCGTGTGTTCCAGTTCCACGAATCGCAAGGCCTCGCGAACTTTGTGGTCGATTTCGTCGCTGTAGATCCCACTCTCTTCCATCATCCGGTAGGCGACGTTTTCGCGGACCGTAAGCGAATCGAAGAGCGCACTTTCCTGAAAGACCATTCCAACTTTCGCCCGCAGGGCAAATAGTTCTTCCTCAGGCATCGCGGTGATGTCCTGCCCTAGAATGCTGATGCGTCCCGCGTCCGGCCGCAACAGCCCGAGTGCGAGCTTCAGGATGGTGCTCTTGCCCGATCCAGCTACGCCGAACAGCGCCTTGGTTTCTCCTATGGGTAAGCGGAAGGAAACTCCCCGCAGCACGTCATTCTGTTCGAACGCTAGGTGCACGTCATTGAATTCGATCGCGTATGCAGACGGCTCTCCGCTTGCCGGCACAGCGCATTCGGCTGGGAGGGTAGGGGCAGACATGACGCTATTTGTAGGACAACACGTTCATCAGGAACTGCGTGACAAATAAATCCGTGACCACGATCAGAACCGATGCGGCCACCACGGCCTGGGTTGTGGCGCGGCCTACGCCCTGCGTTCCCCCGCGGGCAGTCATGCCGTAAAAACAACCGACTGTGGCAATGATGAAGCCGAACATAACCGGTTTTACTAGCCCCATGAAGACATCCTGAAACACGAGCGACTGCCAGGCGTTACTCCAATATTGCCGGGAATCAAGGTTCAGCAGAATTTTGGAAACGAACAACCCACCCGCCAGACCCACGAGATCAGAAAGGATGGTCAAAAAGAAAAGCATGAAAACGGTAGAAACAATGCGCGGGGTGACCAACTTTTTCATTGGATCGGTGCCGAGCGCGCGCATGGCGTCGATTTGCTCGGTGACGATCATCGAGCCAAGTTCGCTTGCCATGCCAGAAGCGTTACGGCCGGCGACCATCAAGCCGGTTAGTACGGGCCCAAGTTCGCGCACCATGGAGAGGGAAACGAGTTGTCCGATCAGGGTGATGGATCCGAAACGCTGTAAAGTGTTGGCGCTTTGCACTGCCAATACGGCGCCTGTGAAGAAGCCGCTGAGTAACACGATAGGCAGCGATCCGACTCCAATCGAGTCCGCTTGCTGCACCATGTCGGCGAGATAGAAGGGCTTGCGGAAAAGATTGCCCAACGATTGCGCAGCCAGAACGGTGTAGTCCTGCACGGCCTGGACTTTTTCCTTGGCAAACTCCGTGGGAGAAATGAGTTCCATGTGATTGCGCCGCTCAGTTGCCGCTGACTGAAACTACCTGCTTGTCCGAAATATAGCAGAGAAAGCCTACGGCGATCAGAACGAAGGCTATCCAGATCAGACGCCCACTCCTACCCGCGATGATTCTTTTTTTTGATCTCAATGTTCAGGCGGCGGATTTTCTGATTTAGCGTTGAGAGGGGCACATGGAAGCGTTCCGCGGCTTCTGTCTGATTCCAGTTGCACCGCTCCAGCATGTCGGTGATGACACGGCGTTCCATGTCTTCGACGATCTCGAACAAGGAAGCATCGGGCGGCGGATCGTGCATGGCCAGCGCGGAACCGCGCCCCAGCATGTTATCGGGCAACAGGTCGGAGTTCACTTCCATTCCGGACGAGAGCACGACCGCGCGCTCAATCACATTTTCCAGTTCCCGCACATTTCCCGGCCAGGAATAAGCCATCAAGGGACGCAACGCTTCCGGCGAAATATGCGGCACAGGCCGCCCGTTTTCGTCGGCATATTTCTTGAGGAAGAACTCGACCAGCAGCGGGATATCTTCTTTGCGCTGACGCAAGGGCGGCAATTCAATGGTGATGACGTTGAGCCGGTAAAACAGATCTTCGCGGAAGCGGCTTTCCCTCACCATTTGCCGCAGGTCCACGTTGGTGGCTGCGATGATGCGCACGTCGACCTGAATCTCCTGTACTCCGCCCAAATGCATGAAGCGGCGGTCCTGCAACACGCGCAGAATTTTCGCTTGGGTTTCAAGACCCATGGTGGCGATCTCATCGAGAAAGAGCGTGCCCTTATCGGCGATTTCGAAAAGCCCCTTCTTGGAGGCGATAGCGCTGGTGAATGCGCCCTTTACGTGGCCGAAGAGCGTGGACTCGAGCAAGTCGGTGGGCATCGAACCGGTGTTCACGGGGACGAATGGTTTGTCTCGCCGCGGGGAATTGAGATGAATCGCTTTCGCGATGACTTCTTTGCCGGTTCCGCTTTCGCCCTGCAGAAGCACGGTAGAGCGGCTGTTCGCAACCTGGCCAACGAGATCGAAAATCTTTAGCATCGGCTCGCTCTTGCCGACGATGTTTTCAAAGTTGTAGCGCTGCTTCAGGGCGCGCTTGAGTTGAACGTTTTCTTCTTCCGCCCGCCGCCATCCCACCGCCGCGCGAACGTCCGCCAGGAGCTTCTCATTATCCCAGGGCTTCTGCACGAAGTTAGCCGCGCCCGACTGCATCGCGCGCACCGCGTTTTCCACGGTGCCGTAAGCGGTAATCATGATGACCGGCAGGCGCGTGTCGTGGCTGCGAATCTCGGAAAGAATCTCAATTCCGTTTCGGCCAGGAAGAGTGAGATCGAGTAGGACAAGATCGAATGGCCGGTCCGCCATCTCTGCGAGCCCGGCCTCGCCGCTGACGGCCGTCTCGACGTCGAAGCCCTCTAGTTCGAGCAGAGTCTGCAGCGACTCGCGAATTTCTTCCTCGTCATCAATGATGAGCACCGCCCCTGCCGGCGAGGAGCCATGCATAGGACCGCGCGCGATGACGGCTGCTTCAGACATGCACTGCCTTTCTGCTTAAAGGAAAATCGAGGGCAAACGTCGTGCCTGATCCGGGATTGCTCTCCACCCGAATCTTGCCCGCATGTTCTTGGATGATCCCGTACGTCACGGAGAGGCCTAGGCCTGTGCCGCGGGATTGGCCTTCTTTTGGCGTAGTCTTGGTCGTGAAGAACGGGTCATAAATGCGCTGGATATGCTCCGGGGCGATTCCTGACCCGGTGTCGGATACGCGTACGCTCACCGCCTCGCCATTCGTGGTGCTCACCCGCAAGGTCCCGCCGCCGGGCATAGCGTCCTTGGCGTTGAGGAACAGATTAAGGAAAACCTGCTGCAGCTTGCTGGGATTACCCAGGATCGGTGAGATCGACGGCGTCAACTCCGACTCCACCTGAATACGAGATGACTTGAACTGATGCTCCAGAAGGGCCAGGGTATCGGTGATAACTTTGTTGACGTCTACGTCAGCGAATTCCGTGCCGCCCGTGCGCGAGAAGTTCAGCAAGTTGTTGACGATCTCGGAAGCGCGGAAGGTTTGCCGCGTGATCTTCTCCAGCAGTCCATACTTTTGCGGATCGGTCTGTAGCTGCTTGGCCAGCATCTGCGTGTAGGAAGAGATCACGGCTAGCGGCGTGTTCACTTCATGCGCAACTCCGGCGGCCAGCAATCCGATAGACGACAGCTTGTCGGCTTGCGAAAGCTGCGATTCGAGTTCGACGCGCTCGGTAATGTCATCCATGATCACCAATCGGCCGACTACTTCAAACTTGCGCGTGACCAGCGGCGCTATCGCGACATTCACGGTTCGAGTTTCGCCGGCAGGTGTGCCCAGGCGGAACTTGTACAGATTATTGATGCCCGCATTCTGGCGCACGCGATAGAACTCTTCCACGAAATCATCTGGAAAAATATTGCGCAGCGGCTGGGTCATCGTCTGCCAGCGCGGCATGGCATACATCACCTCCATCTGCGCATTCCAGCTTTCGATGCGGTCCTCCATATCCAGCGCCATGACGCCGACGTTGATCGATTCAACGATGTTTTCGTTGAAATCTTTCAGGCGCTCATATTCCGCCATCTTTTGCTGCAATGAGGCATAGAGGCGGCCATTCTGAATGGCGATGCCGATGTATCCGCCCAGCGTTTCCAGCAACTCGACGTCTTCGCTCGACAGGAAATCACCCTTGCGGGTTTTTCCCAGCCCCAGCACCGCAATCGTCTTCTGCTGCGCGCGGCAGGGGATGTAGTAATTCAGATCGAGCCGGGCAATGGCTTCCTGTGATCCAGCGCTCTCGCGCGGCACCAGGTGCGTATTCTCAAAGAACAGGTGGCCGCCCGGCGAAGGACGCGGCTCGCTCAGGAAATTTAGATCGAGTTTCCCCATCGCGTGTACACCAACGGATTTCGACAGGAAGAACTGATCGTCATCGCCGTTGGCGAGAAAAATCGCGATGCGATCCACCGCCAAAGTCCGGCCAAGCCGGTCCAGGACTGAAGAGAGCAGGGCATTCAAATCGGTCTCGGAACTGAGTTCGCGGCCGAATTCGATCAGTGTCCGGCGGTAGTCATAGACCGTGCGATAGAACAGGTGGTCGACGCGATCCTGAATCCACTTGCGCACCGGATCGAACAGCAGCGCCGTAACCACGACCGCCAGGATCAAGCCCACGGGTCCGGTACCAGGCTTCTGCATATGCACCAGCTCCGCTACACCAGCGACGAGCGCAAAATACATTCCGACAACCGCGGCGGCGGCGAGCGCATAAACCACAATGCGTTTGGAGATGAGATCGACGTCCATCAGTCGGTAACGGAAGATGGCGTATCCGAAGGTCAGCGGCAGTAGGCCGAGCGAAAGCACCGAGAGCTTCATCAACGCGCCCGGCAGCGTGCCCATCAGATAGGGAACGACATAGAACAGCGTGTAAGGAACAATCGCCAGAATCGTTCCGCGCGTTACCCACTTCAGTTGCTGGCGCAAAATCGTGGTGCTGGCGCGGCGATAGCTGTACCAGAGAACCGCGGCCGCTGCGATGAAAAGAATGGCGCCGTAGCCGATCTCTTGCCGGTCCATGTTCCAGCGCAGATCGCCGGAGGCTTTCGCGAACTGGATTGCCAGAACATGCCGAGCGAGAAGAACGGTCCCAGGAACATAGGCCAGAAACAGAATGCCTGCGTGCTCTTTGACGAACTTCCGCTTTTCCGGGAAGGTGAGCACGAAATGCAGGAACAGCGCTGGCTGCAGGACCCAGGCGACAACGTTGCACCAGTAGATCGTCCAATCAAATTCGTTCAGCTTGCCGGTGTACTTGAACGAATAGGCGACGAACGACACCAGGCAAAAAATGTAGAAGTGCATCGAGCCCGGCGCGGTCCAGCGGCGCAGCAGGACATAGAGCCCGATCCCGAGGTAAATCAGCGCAATCAACCGCAGCCAATCGTTCAGCGAGCGATTCGCGGGGATGAGAATGACTTCAGAGTCGAGGGGAACGGATTGGCGAATCAGGGAATACTCAGCTTTCGAGTAAACGCCGGCTCCGTAGAGCTGGCGGACCAAGCTGGACGTGCCGCTGATCTGGTAGCCGTTGACCGAAACCAGTTGATCCCCGGTCTTAATGCCCGCCCGGGCGCCGGGCCCGTTCGGGTCCACACGGTCGGCGACCAGATGGCCGCCGCGTTCCGACCAAAAGACCCCATCGTCTGGGACGGCGTAGGTGCGTTCCCGATCGAAGTTGAAACCGGCGAACACCACCGCCGCAACGGTCAGCACAAATAACAGAACCGCGATAAAGCGAACTTGGCTCTCCCGATTCATGAGCGGCGGTCCGGACCCCGAACCCAGAGACGTAGGGACGACGTCTTCCCGTTCTTCCATGAGCAAGTTCGCTGCCATGTGGATTCCCAGATTAGGATGCCTAAGTGCTGAGGAGCAAGGCACTTCCGAAATTATAGATGCACTTTTCAGTGCAGATTACATTTTTCTGGATGTTTCTGTGGGAATCGGTATCCTTTTGGCTTTGCTAAGCTTACGCTTACAAGCAGATGGATTCCGGTTCGCGCGGAATATGACGTTCAAAATTGAGTCTGATGTTGTATGTTCTACCCAGCTTTTCGTTCCTCGGGGACCGTGAGCGCGGGAGGTGAAGCTTCGTCATCCCAGTCGAAAGATAACGTGCGGGCGGAAGTTTCTACCGGTTCCAATTCCGGAATCTCGTCCGCCACGGCCGCGCCCAGTTCGGCAAACTTCCGCGCCGAGACCAAGACCCGGTTTTCGAGCGATCCAATCGCCTTGTTGTAACTTTCGACCGCACGATCCAGCCCGCTGCCGACTCCTGCAATATGAACTCCCAGACTACGCAGGCGATCATGTAGTTCCTTGCCCAGAGCGCTGATCTGCTGGGCATTTCGCGCCAGCTTTTCCTGATTCCAGCCGTAGTTAATGGCCTTCAGCAAGGCGATCAATGTCGTAGGCGAGGCCGGAATGACTTTGTTGAGAACGCCGTGTTCGATCAGCCCGGTGTCTTGTTCCAGTGCAGCGGAAAAAAATGTCTCGCCCGGCAGGAACATGACCACAAATTCAGGCGTGTTCTCGAATTGTTCCCAATATTTCTTACCACTCAGCGTGTTGATGTGATCGCGTACCTGTCGAGCATGATTGGTTAGACAGACGCGGCGGGCTTCTTCGTCGCTGGTCTCGAATGCGTCAAGGAAGGCCTGCAACGGCGTTTTGGCATCGACGACGACGCTTTTCCCGCCGGGCAGCTTGACCACGAGATCAGGACGCAGCCGCCCGTTTTCACCGGTGATGGTTTCCTGCTCACAGAAATCGCAGTAAGACAGCATGCCTGCGATTTCCACCACGCGCCGCAATTGAATTTCGCCCCAGCGGCCGCGAACATTTGGCGTGCGCAGGGCGCGCACCAGATTTCCGGTCTGCGATTGCAATTCTTTCTGCGTAGTCACAAGCGACTGCACCTGTTCGCGCAGTCCGCTATAGGCATCGACGCGGTCTTTCTCAATTTGCTGAATCTGAGCGTCAACCTTGTTCAGCGATTCCCGCACAGGAGCGACCAGGTCAGCAACCGCTTTCTGCCGCGCATCGAGATCCCCCTTGGCTTCGCTTTGAAATCGCTTGAGCGTCTCCTGGGCAATCTGCAGGAAGGACGTGTTATTGCGCTGCAAGGCATCCGCAGCCAGCGCTTTGAAGGCATTCTGCAGATCTTCGCTGGCGTGTGTGAGTAGTTCGATCTTTTCGGTGCTGGCCTTTCGTTCCGATTCGAGGGCCGATTCGAGCCTGGCGCGGCTCTCCACGAGGCTTCGCTGATCGGCCAAAAGCCGCGCCAGCTCTGCCTTTGCAGCCGCTAATTCGTTTTGCATCAACGACAATCGAGCTTGTAGGGCGGCGCTGCGCGAACGCAGCAAAAGCCACGCAAGAACACTGCCAAACAACAGTCCAATGACCCCACTGATCCCTAGTTCCATAGACGCAGGTAACTACTATGCCCCTTCGTAGCCCTCTAGCCTAGCACCATCGGCAAGGTTGAGCCGATGTACCAACTTGAGGCTTCCATGAGGTCAAGATCCCGTTCCCTCCCAGGAACTTGGCAGGCTAAATGGAATGTTTACGATAAAGCATAGAGCTGCGCGACTATTGTTGGCCTTTCTGCTGGGGACGGCCGTTGTAACGGTGAGGCCATCGCTTCATTTGATGGCTTCCGAAAAACCGGGGCTTGGGCAGAACCAGCAGCCGATGTTGCAACCCGCTTCTGCGAAAACGCCCGATATCCCGTTTGACACCGAATCGGCTGCTGAACAGCGGCTCCTGGAACTGGCCAATCAGGCCCGGCAACAGGCTGGCGCACCGCCGCTCGAACTCGATCCCGGACTCTCTCACGCCGCCTTGATCCATGCGCAGTCCATGCTCGAAGCGCAACAACTTTCGCATCAGTTTTCCGGAGAGCTATCTTTGCCGCAGCGGCTGGCCATCGCAACCTCGCTTCAACTCGATCAGGAAGCTGAAAACGTGGCTCTGGACTACGACGCCGACCATGGCCACCAGCATCTCATGCTTTCTCCGCCGCATCGCGCCAATCTGCTCAACCCCGCCTATAACGTGGTTGGCTTGGGGGTGGTTCGCAGCGGCGATCGTCTCTACATCGTGCAGGATTTCGGTCACGCCCTTCCCAATTATTCTTCTGCGGAAATCAAGGAGCGAATCGCGGCTGCGGTGAACCAGACGCGGCGCGTGCAGAACCAATCGCAGTTGCCACAGGTCGAGTTTCTGAATGCCGACGATGCGGCCTGCTCGATGGCCCAGGCCGATAAGCTCGGAACCTCCGCGGTGCGCAGTCTGTCGCAGCGCTACACCGTCCTGACCTACACCAGCCTGCATCCCGAGACGCTCCCCGGCGCCGCAACCCATGCGCTCTCCAGTCGCAACTTGCGTCGATTTTCAGTGGGCGCTTGCTATGGACGCAGCGACACCTATCCTACCGGCGTTTACTGGGTCGTCCTCACGCTCGAATAATCTCGAATCACCTACTGAAGGGCGACGGGTGTCCCACTCAAGCCCGCTTTTGGCTTGAGTGGGGGACTGCCGCCATTAACAGATTTTCTCCGCCTTTGGGTGGCGCAGCGGTTTCACCGCTGCGAATACAGTGGCCACAACCCGACCGGCTTCAGCCGTCGAGGTGGACCTCCATGGCTTCCACCTGCGGATGCTCCCGTCAGCTCACACTCTGAAGCGACCCATTGGCCCTTTGCTTTCTTAGGCTTGCCTGTCGTGACGCAATTGTGCAGGCATAACTGTCATGACGACATGTTCCTTCAGGAACATTGCCCTTGCACTGATAAGACCCCCCGCCTTACGCGGGAACCCTGACCGGCTCCTCGTCCTGTCCGGCGGGCATCTTCGCATCAGAAGCGGACACGCCGAATAGGACGCTGTAGATTCCACCACCCAGTGCGCCGCCTATCAGCGGAGCGACCCAGAACAGCCACAACTGTTGCAGCGCCCATCCGCCTGCGAAGAGCGCGGGTCCAGTGCTGCGCGCGGGGTTCACAGAAACATTAGTCACTGGAATGCCAATCAGGTGAATCGTGGTGAGACCTAATCCGATCGCGATGGGCGCGAATCCCTTTGGAGCGCGGCTGTCCGTCGCCCCCATGATGATGATCAGGAAGAACGCGGTCAGCACGATTTCCGCGACCAATCCCGCGAGCAGCGAATACCCGCCGGGCGAGTGCTCGCCGTAGCCGTTGGAGGCGAATCCGGCATGAACGTCGAAGCCTGCCGAACCGCTGGCAATGACGTAGAGAACGCCCGCGGCTGCAATCGCTCCTGCGAGTTGCGCGATCACGTAAGCAACAAGTTCTGAGGCAGGGAAGCGCTTGCCAACCACCAATCCCAGGCTCACTGCCGGGTTCAAGTGGCAACCAGAAATGTGCCCGATGGCGAAGGCCATGGTCAGAAGCGTAAGGCCGAACGCCAGCGCCACGCCGACGAATCCGATGCCGACACCCGGAAAGTGTGCGGACAGCACCGCTGCTCCGCAACCGCCAAATACCAGCCAGAAAGTTCCAAATAGTTCTGCTGCTGCGCGTTTTCCAATGGGCATGAGATTCCTCCTTAACTGAATCCTGAATTGCAGATGAACTTGCGGGGCCGGGTCTTGCGAGGGCGGAAGCGTAACACAAGACATCCGGAATCAAAAGCTCGATTGGAGCGGCCTCAGGATGTCTTAAATTCACCCGCAACGAGCCTGGCTAGTTACGATCGCTTTCACTACAAGCCGCAGCGAATTGTCCGTTCTATGAGGGGAATGCTACGCTCGGCAGAGGTGGGTTCTGCGTTTGCCAATCCGTTGAAATCCGCACCGTCGTTTTCCATGCGTGCGATTGCCTGGCTGCAATCGGGGTCGGCTGAGGTCTGGGTCAAGTTCCTGCTGGCACTGGTTGGACTGGCATTGGCCTTTGCTGCCGCGCTTTTCTCGACGGTTTCGCGCGATGCCGGCAACGTGGTAGCGACGGTCATCCTTGCCTCCGTCTCGCTGCTGCTGGCTTCGCTGGTAGGACTCGTGACGGTGCCTTACCTCGCCCGTCGCGTCGCCATCGAGCGCCTGCGTGAATCCTTCGCCTACGATGTGACGCGCGCCGGAATCGTCTATGTGCTGGTCACTCTGGTGATTGGCATCGCCGCGCTGAATACCGGCAACAATCTTCTCTACATCGTGGTTGCGGCCATGCTCTCAGCGATCCTGGTTTCGGGCATCGCTTCCGCGTGGGTGCTCCGTTATCTCGAGGTCGATGTCCGCCTCCCGGAGCATGTTTTCGCTGGACATCCCGTGCGTGCCCGCATCGTGTTACGCAATCCGCGGCGTTTCTTGCCTTCATTTTCGATTCGAGTCTCAGCGCGCAAAAAGCAGACGAAGCCGCGCAAACAATGGCAATGGGAGTCGACCACGTTTGCTTTTCCGTTCAATCGTCCCTCTGAGCGGCAATGGCTCCGTTTGCCCGACCGACGACTGCGGCGCGTAGCCGTGCTTCCGTCCGTGTCTGGAATCTTTCAAGGGATGGCTTACTTTCCTTACGTTCCTCCGCGTACTGAGTTGTCGGCGGACCTTGAGCTGAAATTCGCACAGCGCGGCCGCTACACCGAGGACGCGCTTGGCTTGGCCACACGCTTTCCGTTTGCATTCCTCACCAAGACTCGCCATGTTGCCTTGCAGAAGGAAGTGCTGGTCTATCCGCGGGTCGAGCAAACGGATGATCTGCTGGAGATTCTTCCGCTCGTCCGCGGGGAGTGGGAGAGCTTTGCCCGCGGACGTGGAACGGATCTGTATCGCATTCGCGAGTACATGCCGGAAGACTGCGCCCGCCACGTGGATTGGAAGGCCACCGCCAAGTCGGGATCATTGAAAGTTCGCGAATTCGCCCGCGAAGACGAGCGCAAGCTCTGCATCGTCTTCGACAATCCCCAGGCCGGAGGTATCTCAGAAGAAGCGTATGAAAGAGCGGTAGAAATGGCAGCTTCTCTGGCGTGGCATTTCCGCACGAATGCGGAACTCTCTTACCTCATCACGGGCCGGGCCCGAACGCATGATTTATATGAGTTTCTTGGCGCGCTGGCCGTGATTTCGCCGGACTCGAGCGCCAAACGACTCGCGGCTCCTGGCTTGCTCACGGGCGAATCTGAGTTCGGACACTCTGACGCTTTCCACCTGGTCATCACTGCCCGAGAGCGGGGGAGTATCCCAACTTCGCTCTGGACCTCCTCCTACGTGATATTCATGGACGGATCTCATCCGGCGAAACGCTCCCAGTAAATCTACGGCCCCTATGGCACGAAGGTAACGTTGCCTTTCAGGGAACAGCGCGGTAACGTTACTTCGGGTTACTGGGGTACATTGAACGTTTGTTCAGAAGACGTTAACGTAGGCTGTCAGTCTGCACTTTCGAGTACGGACAAAAGTGTAGGTATTACGGCCTTTTGGCCGGATTGCAAGTTGTCCTGGCGATGAGCGAAAGAGTCAACATTCTTTATTACGCCCTGTGGATGGCGCATCCCACGCTGCAACTGGGGATTGCCGCGCTTATGGTCCGCCGCGGGCTGCATCGCAAGTTCAAGTTCTTCTTCGGATACATCCTGATCCAGCTGATCACTTTTGCCCTGGTTTTTCCCGCGTACTGGCGCAGCTCTTCGCTGGTTTTCAATCTGTATTGGTTCTGCGAAGCGCTGAGCGTTGCTTTCGGGTTTGCCGTCATCCACGAAGTGTTCGTAGATGTTTTCCGCCCCTTTCATACGCTGCGCGATCTGGGCACGGTCCTGTTCAAGTGGGCGGCCCTGGTGATGTTGCTGGTGGCGGGAGTGGTTTCACTCTCTACCAGTTCCACCGGTCTGGCCCCGTTAATTCAGGCTCTTACGACGGGACAGCGGTGTGTGCGCGTGGTGCAGGTGGGCATGGTGTTGTTCCTTCTGTTTTTCTCGAGCTATGTGGGAGTCAGCCGCCGCCAGCATAGCTTTGGCATCGCCCTTGGCTTTGGCGCCTACGCGGCCATTGAATTGACACTGATCTCTTCCTGGGTGGGCAATCACCTCGCTGATCCATGGATGAGCATCGTGAATATGGTGGCCTTCAATTGTAGTCTCGTGGTGTGGTTGGCTTATGTGGCAACGAAGAGTCCGGCGCGTAATGCTTCGACGGTGCTGCTGCAGCCACAGCGCTGGGAGCAGAGCCTCTCTGACATCCAGCACCCGCTCGCAGGAGACTCGCTCATTCCTATGTTTGAAGGCATGGTCGACCGGGCGCTCTCGCGCACGCAGCCGGACAATTCGGTTCTGGGGGAAGCAGTGCGGGAGAAGTCCGCTGTTAATTCCGACAATTGGCAGAAAGCGACGGCACTCCCTACTCTCGATCTGCATCGCGTGCGCTAAATCGATTGGGTAAGCGCTCGGGTTCTTGTTCGGAATTCGTAAATTCCAGTCAGAGTTTACTCTCCGGTAATTTCATCCATCAACAAACGCTTTAACTTGAATGAGGAAGTTACGAGTCCGCAATGGATTCGGACGCATCGGTTCAGCGCCGAAGAGTGCCTGCGCCGGGAGATGGATTTCAGGGAGTCAGGTTGGAAGCGGGCGCGCCTTGACAACTGCCGTATAATTCTCGTCCGCGCAAAGTGTCCCCTATGGGGAAGATCTTACGCGGAACTAGGAGACGAACCCATGAAACGCACAATCAGGATCGCTATCCTGATGATAGGACTAGTGGGCACATTCGTAACGGCAGCCGTCCAAATGGTTCCCGCCCAGGACGGTGGCCCGCTGATTCTGTGCCCACCTAAGACAACGTGTCAACCTTAACCTGCCCCCGCATTAGACCGGAGGCAGCTAGTAATCGCAAGGTCACGAAAGTAACCTGCGACAGTAACCTGTCGTAACTGGGCCGAACCCGAGGCCGCAATTTTTGGGCTGGCGGAATATACACCGTCAGCCCCTATTTTTTCAGGCCACCTTTAGCCCTATCTCAAGGACGCGTCGCAGTTCGGTCGGGTCGGAGATTGGCGGTTGGCAGGTATTTCCGGAGCACACTAAGGCAAAAGATTTTCCGGATGACAATTGCGGAAGCTGCGCGATCGTGGCAGCCAGTGTGGGTGGAAGATTCTCCGGCACGGCCTGATTCGCTGCGAATTGCAATGTGGCCTTCACAAACGCAAAGCCTGCACTTGCTACGCGACGCAAGTCACTGGCAATTTCGTCGGATTCGTCTTGTGCAATCACTACGACTTGCGCTGGGCTCTCCAGCCTGTGAATCACAGCGATCCCATAAGTTGCCGCGAATATTCCGAATTGTCCTGCCACACCGGCGAAGGTTTCCAGCGTGTGTTCGGCTTTGTTGAGATAGTCCGCTTCGCCGGTGTAATGATGCACTCGGATCAATGCAATCGCCGCCATCGGATTTCCCGCTGGCGTAGGTGAATCCTGCAGTGGTTTGCGCCGGGTTGCCAGTACGCCGAGACTCTTGCCGTCGGCTGCGGGCTCACTGTCGAAAAATCCCCCGGCCGTCGAATCATAGAATCGCGCAATCATCGCGTCCGCGATGGCGTGCGCAAATTTGAAGTAACTGAGCGCACCGGTGGCCTCGTAGGCATCCAGACATGCCAACGCGGTGAACGCGTAGTCATCGAGCAAGCCGGTCACCGCTCGATGCTCGGCTGCGGGATCGGAATAAGCGAGAACGTGGGAGAGTCCCCGCTGTGGTCTCCAGGCGTCACTCAGGATCCGATCCAGCGATCTCAAGGCGAACCTCCGCGCGCCGGGAAGGTCGAGAACCTTTGCTGCCTCCAGATAAGCCGAGATGCAGAGACTGTTCCACCCGACATACATCGTCTTGTCCACGTAAGGAGTGGGCCGCTTCAGACGCGCCGCGTACATTTTGCTGGTGGCCGAAGCCAGCAGATCCTGCACCTTCTCTGCGCCGATATGCAGGCGTCCGGCAATCTCATCAATCGATGCGCGCACGAACAGTACGTTCTTAGCCGGGTTGTGATGCATCTCGCCAATCTCATTG
This sequence comes from Verrucomicrobiia bacterium, assembly GCA_035523795.1. GTDB lineage: Bacteria > Acidobacteriota > Terriglobia > Terriglobales > Acidobacteriaceae > Sulfotelmatobacter. The sequence goes on from DATKQB010000159.1 coordinate 42,843, forward strand.
ATGTCATAGCGCAGCGCCGCAACGTGTGCCTCTTCCTCGGTCAACGCAGCGCGAGCTTCGTCGAGAGTCCAGGTAAAGTAATCGCCATCGTCGTCCATGGAATAGTCGGCATCCTGCGAAGCGTAAAAGCCGCCGTGCTCGCGATCACTCAGCCACTCGTCCATCCAGCGAATGATGTCGCGCGCCACCTCGGCGAAGAAATTGGAATTCGTCACCTGATACGCGTGTATATAGTTCTTGAGTAGCTCGGAGTTGTCGTAGCACATTTTTTCAAAGTGGGGCACCACCCAGCGCTCGTCGACGGAATAGCGATGAAATCCGCCGCCAAGCTGGTCGTATACGCCGCCCTGCGCCATCTGCTCCAGTGTAGTGACGATGACTTCACGCAGCTTTGTATTGCGAGTACGGCCGAATCGTTCGATGAGCAAATCGAGTACAGACGGATGCGGAAATTTCGGCGCCTGTCCGAATCCGCCGTGCTCGGAATCAAACATCTTGAGCGCCGATTCTTCAATGGCGTCGATGATGCTTCTCGACACGTGTCCGCTTCGTCCCGCAAATGACTCCGATTGCGCGATCGCGCTCTCGACCATCTTGGCCTGCTCAACGACATCTCCATGCTTGTCTTTATAAGCCGCCGCAATGCTTAGCAACACCCGCCGAAAACTCGGACGTCCCTGGTGATCCTGCGGGGGGAAATAGGTTCCACCGTAGAAGGGCTTGCCATCGGGCGTCAGAAAGGCGGTCAGCGGCCAACCACCCTGCCCACTGACCGCCTGCACGGCGACTTGATATCGGCTGTCAATATCAGGTCGCTCATCGCGATCCACTTTCACTGCTATGAAATATTCATTGACGACGGCGGCAATTTCGGGATTGTCATAGGACTCGCGGTCCATCACATGGCACCAGTGGCACCAGACCGCGCCGATGTCGAGCAGCACCGGCTTGTTCTCGCGCTGTGCCGTAGCGAACGCATCGTCGCCCCACTCATGCCAGTGGATCGGCTGATGCATCGCAGATCGCAGATAAGCGGAAGACGCGCGCACAAGTGAGTTGACGGAGGTGGTGGTCATAGCTTTCAGTGTAAATGGTCGGGCGTGAAATGCTGACCAGCCGCACCCAGTTAGTTGGCAGTCAATCGGACTGTAACGGAGTCACGCTTTTGTAGCAGATAATCGCATCGTACGAATCTGCCCAATAGACCAGCTTTTGCTGCAGTGCGGATCGCTTGTCTGCTGGGATCCCATGCAGGATCGAACGAAGCGGTCGCAAATCGAAAACCGTTGCTGGATACCGGGCTTGCGATGCCAGGAACGCGAATGCCGGATCGTCATTTCGTTCATCCGCATCCCAGGTTTCCCCCAGTAGCGAAGCTTTGCCTCCTGCCCCGAACGCGGCAAGGTTGAATACCGTTTTATGCTCGGCCACGGCGAGCTCCGCGATGAAGTTTCCTAGCGTCGAAATACCACGAGCGTCATATCCTCTGTGCAAATGATTCCGGCCGAAGCGGAGCATGAGCTTGGCCTGCGCATTGGAAGGCACGTACTCCTTGTAGTGCAGGAGAAAGAGTTCCTTCATTACTAACTCGCGCCGCTGCTGGGCCAAGAATTTCGTCTCCGGTTTAAGGCGATCATTCTCGACTTCGAATGTAGCCCGTATGTTATCGAGCAAAGACGCATCATTGATCCTTAGGTCGCGCAGGCTTGTCAATTTGCGAGTTGACGCAAGAAGTTCGGGTGCCATTTTCCTATCGTACCCAGCCTTGGTGATTTCGGCCATGTGCGCCAGAGTTTGGTTTGTGGGGTTTGATTTTGCCAGCTCGCGAATGAGCAGCTGTGGCTGCAACTCTTCGATGTCGCAACCCCAGAGGATTGCCTGGGACGTCCCGAATGAATGCACAAAAAGTGCCTGATCCTTCGACCACAGAGTTACGATCTTGTTCTCGTGGTCATCGGGCGCGAACTCCAGTTGGTGGGCAGCCCAAGGGCTCATCTCCGCAGCAATGTATCGATAGCCGTCTTTCCACATTCCCGGCCACAGCTGACGCAGCAAGTCCGGAATCTGTTTCTCGCCGTGCAATTCCCCCAAGAGGAAGAACGATGCACGTTGTGCCTCATCGGCTAGGAAGGTCTTGCCATCAGTTGAGAGGTCGTATTGGTGTTGCCTGGCCTCGCTCCGAATCTGGTCGATGCTGCTGTCGCTCTGGAGGCCCCCGTAAGTTAGAAGAAGAGGAGCGACGAGAATATAGGTGAAGGCGTGGAATCGCATGGCTTGTGATACGGCTCGGAAAGGGCCGCGGTTCCTTGTGCCGCGGCCGAAATCGACAATTCGCCAAGCGCGGGTTGGAATGCTTGTAGAGGCGGGAATTCAGTGCGCAAGTTGCTTTCCGATCCTGCAATAAAGATCGATTGCTTCGTGCAGTTGCGTCTTCTCGATGTACTCGCCGTCAGTGTGCGCGACATGGATCGATCCCGGGCCGATCAGCACCGGCTTGCCCCACTTGGTCAGAGTGGGAATATCGGTGGTGAACGCGGCAATCATCGTGGGCAGTCCGTCGACGGTATGCATTCGCAGGAAGGGAAGCTCGAGCGGAAATGTCACTTCAACCTGGTTGCCCGCTGCGGCGAGAACCTGCTTGCGCAACTCTTCCGTAGGCCCGATCAGCCGATAAAGCAAGTCGGCATGAGCGTGGTCAGGGATCACGTTGGGCGCGCGTCCGCCCTCGATTTGACCGACGTTCAGAGTGCATGGGCCGAATTGGGGATCAGATGGAAGCGGCATGGCCCGCAAACGTCCGAGAGCAGCAATCAGCTTATCGATGGCCGAGTCGCCGAGTTCCGGATACGCGGAATGGGCCATTTTGCCCTTCGCCGTGATTTCGACGCGCAGCGTTCCCTTAGAAGCCAGAGCGATTTTGTTTTCAGTGGGCTCGCCATTGATGAGAAAGCGACAGGAAGATGGCGCATGATCGTTGGCAGTTTTCGCGCCCAGGCTGTCGCGTTCTTCCCCGACAACGAAAAGTAGACCGACATGAATCTGTTCTCGGCGCAATCGTTCTGCGGCCGCAATCTGCGCCGCGATGATGCCCTTTGCGTCGCATGCGCCTCGGCCATAGATGCAATGCTCATCCTCTGAAGACGCGATGAACGGCGGAACGGTGTCCATATGGGTCGAGAGCACGACTGCTGGATCTGGATGGTCTTCCGAAATCGCATACAGATTGAAGCGCTTGTCTTCGACCGGCATCTTCACGGTGTGATAGCCCAGCCGGCAAAGCTCTCCATAGAGATAGTTGGCGACGGCGGTTTCATTGCCCGAGATCGACTCGATGTCAATCAGTTGGCGCGTGAGCGTGACGACGTCCATGCACGTGAGAATAGCAGAGCGGCCGCTTCGGAATTTCACACTCGAACCTCACAATCTGGCCTGTCAGAGGCGCAAATGGTGGGCGGGGAGGGCCTTGCGATAATCTGATACGTGCTCACTCCCTCTTCTTCGATCCGATCTTTATTCATTGACGGGCCTGCGGGGCGGCTGGAAGCTTTGCTGAACGCGGGCGCTGCGAACGCGACCTACGCGGCAGTCGTTTGCCATCCACACCCCCTGTTCGGCGGTACGCTGCACAACAAGGTCGTCTTTCATACCATGAAGGCGCTGAACCACTTCGGATTTCCAGTCTTGCGCTTCAATTTTCGCGGGACGGGATTGAGCCAGGGCGAACATGATTATGGCCGAGGCGAAGTGGATGATGTGCGAGCCGCTCTTGATTGGCTCGATGCGGAGTTTCATCTTCCGCTGATATTCGCCGGGTTTTCTTTCGGAGCGGCAGTAGGACTGCGCGCCGCCTGCGAAGATGCGCGAGTTCGCGCGTTGATCGTCGTCGGAATGCCGGTTGCACCCGTCGCCGCGGATACCGAAGAGCCGCGGGTGTACGACTTCGATTTTCTGCACGACTGCGCCAAGCCAAAGCTTTTCGTCAGTGGTGCGCGCGATCAGTTCGGCCCGCGCGGGAAATTGGAATCGCTCGTCGCCTCTTTGCCTGAACCCAGAAAACTGGTGCTCATCGAAGGCGCCGACCATTTCTTCGAGGGCAGGCTTCACGAGTTACGCGAGGCCATCAGTTCATGGGTGAATGATTCTCAGCTCTTATAATCTTCCGCATGTCTGACCTGGCCAGCGAATCCCTATATCGAGAGATGCGAGAGCGCGCTCGCTCCATTTTTCTACACGCGCTGGCGGAGGCTTCGATCGGTAAGGGATTCGCGCGGCACCTGCATTGCGAGCGTGGCGTCCTGCGAATCTGCGAAGACCTGTATGACCTACCTTCTTATCCTCGCGTGATGACGATTTCTCTGGGCAAGGCCGGGCACGCGATGGCGGAGGCACTGGCTGAGCAGGTCGGCAGTTCGATGGAGGGAATCGTTGCGACATCGGTGGATCCTCCGAGCCAGTTGCACGGATTTCGTTATTTTCGCGGTGGGCATCCCATGCCGAATGCCGAGTCGATGCAGGCGGCGAGTGCCATTCTGCGCGCGCTGGACGCGTTGCCGGCGTCGGCTCTAGTGATCTTTCTGATCAGCGGCGGCGGATCATCGATGGTCGAAAAGCCGCTCGATGACGAAATCTCTCTAGACGATCTCATCGCGACGTACCGCGCTCTCGTGCACGGCGGCGCCCCCATCGCCGAAATCAATGCGATTCGCAAACATCTCTCCGCGGTAAAAGGCGGGCGTCTCGCACAAGCGGCATATCCGGCACAACAAGTATCAGTGCTCGTCTCCGACGTTCCCGACAGCACGCCGGACGCGCTGGCGTCGGGGCCAACAATGCCGGATTCGACTTCAGTCGAAGATTGCTATCGCATCGTCGAGAAATATGGACTCACAAAGCATTTTCCTGCGTCGGTGCGGGAATTGTTTGACCGCCATGCTCTCGAAGAAACTCCTAACTCCGACGATCCGGCATTCGTGCGCGCACGCTGGTGGCCGGTGCTTTCGAACCAGACCGCCATTGAAGAGGCAAGCGCCGCGGCCGAGCGCGGCGGGTTTTTCGTGCGGGTCGATAATTCCTGCGACGATTGGGATTACGAGCGCGCAGCCCAATATCTGCTGGACCGAGTGCGCGAGTATAGAAAACAATGTTCGCCTCTCTGCCTCATCTCGGGTGGAGAGGTCACGGTCAAGGTCACAAAATCAGGTGGAGTCGGCGGGCGCAACCAGCAATTCGCGCTGGCCTGCGCTGAGAAAATTGCCGGCGAAAACATTACCGTACTGAGCGCAGGAACCGATGGAGTGGACGGTAACAGTCCGGCGGCCGGCGCGATCGTGGATGGAAGCACGATGGAACGGGCACGATCACGTGGCTTCGATATTCGCACCGCACTGGAAGCATTCGATGCCCATCCGCTGCTGAGTTCTCTCGGAGACGCCATCGAGATTGGACCAACGGGAAACAATCTGCGGGATCTGAGAATTATTCTGGCGTACTGAACAACTGAGCGAAGGCGAAGGCTGCGAATCCCTCGCCTTGCTCAGGATGACGCGAGTGGAATTGTTTTCCGGACAAGAAAGCCGACCCCAGGGGCTAAAGCCCCGATTTTGGGCCGCTGTCATCGGCACGGCTGAAGCCGTGCCCTTCCAAAAATCATTTGCAAAACCGATCAGGATCCTTCCCGCCAGAAATAAGGCGCTCAGGATCGACGAACACCTTCTACGCGGTTTTCTTTTTCTGTGCGGCGCGGGCAAATCCTTCTTCCATGCCGCGCTGCATTTCTTCGGGTGACATGTCTTTGACGTGGGTCGCGATCGACCACTTGTGGCCAAACGGGTCTTTCACTTGGCCATAGCGGTCGCCCCAGAACTGATCCATGAGCGGCATGGTAGCCTGCGCTCCTGCCTTCACGGCGCGCTCGAAGGCAGCGTCCACGTTGTCGACATAGATATGCAAACTGGTGGAAGAATCACCAACGGACAACGGCGATCGGCCGCCCATCTCGGGGAATTCATCCGCCAACATGAGGATCGAGTCGCCGATCATTAACTCCGCATGCACGATCCTTCCGTCAGGGGCTTTCATTGCGCCGCGTTCCTTGGCGCCAAATGCTGCTTTATAGAACTCGATGGCGCGGGCCGCGTCGCGGACGATGATGTGAGGAGTAAGAGCGTGATATCCGGGCGGTATGGGCCTGACTGACATGGGCTCTCCTAAAAGGCGAATATTTCGCGAAAGTAGTGTACAACAGGCAGACGAGGTGAATGTGAATGTAATTTTAAAACTAGCGGGGAATGGCGGCTAGAAAAACTTCGTTATGCCTTCTTCCAAAACTACGACCCGGTCCTGTACGCCGGCGGCGCGGGCTTCCTGATCGAGCAATTGTAGCGGCTCATCGACCGGTTCGTGCGAGAGGCGGAAGGTGCCGTAATGCATGGGAACCATCCACTGCGAGTGCAGGTCGAGGAAGGCTTGAGTGGCATCGGCGGGATCGGCGTGAACATTGCGGAACTGCGGAGGGTTGTAGGCGCCGATGGGCAGCAAGGCAACTTCCGGTGACAGACGGCGGCCAATCTCGCTAAAGCCAGGAAAGTAGGCAGTGTCGCCAGCGTGATACACCGAATGTTTGCCAGCTTTGAGTACGAAACCGCCATAGCCGCGGTAAGAATCTTTTAGAATCCGCGCTCCCCAATGCCGCGACGGAACATGCGTCACACTGAGATTCTTGTCATGCCAGCTTTTCCACCAGTCGAGCTCCACAATCTTTGAAAATCTCAGATCCGAAACCAGGTCGGAAACATGAGTCGGGACAATAATCGTCGGAGCGACTCCGCGTTTGCGCAAGCTGGAGTTCACAATCGCCCGCAAAGATGGCCGATGCAGGTGATCGAAGTGCGCGTGCGAAACCAGCACAAGATCGATCGGAGGCAGGTCGGAAATTTTGAGGCCGGGACGTCGCAGGCGCTTGAGGATAAACAACCACCGCGCAAAATTGGGATCGATTACTACATTGTGCCCGCCAATTTGCAGAAAAAAGCTCGCGTGTCCGATGAAGGTGACGGCAAGCTCTCCGTTGTGGACGAGGCGCGGTTTGTGAGTTTCCCCGATGCGGGGAGTAACGGCAGAGTGCCGCACCAGTTTTCCAAATTGGCTGGCACGTCTACGGAGAGCCGGGTTGCGAAGCGTTTGCTTGATCATCCTGCCGCGAAAGCCTGAGTCATACGGAATCTTATCCGTATGGTAGTTCCGTGAGCCGCTCTTGTTGAAGTGCCGATTCCGGTGCGGCTGCACTTTTAACCTGTTGTTAATTTTAGATGAATTGGCTGGAAAGCAGGCTGCTTTTTACTTTTCGTGACAAATCGGAAGTAACGACAAAGGGAAGCAGAGCTCGACGGGATTGCCCCAGCTCAATCCATTCGGCGAAAGGCTGACCGCGACATCTCCGATTTTGCTGGAACTCGAACTCAGACCGACCAGAGGCAGAGTCGAGATCATCCACGTCGCGTGCTTGGCGTCATAGGCCACCGAAGGATCGGCGGCAGCGCCAAACGTGCCATTCTCGTAATTGACGGTGAGTCCCGGCAGATCGCCATACGTCCATGTTTTGCCGCCGTCTGTAGAGGTGGAATAGCCGATGTCACCGCTGCCCCAGCCAATGCTGCCGGGCCGCCGCGCTACGTGAAATGTGCCCACGATCGTATTTCCCCAGGCGAAAATATCGGGCTCGACCTCGGTTTTGTGATCACTGTCGGTATTGGTGAGGTTGTCGACGCTAATCCGAACGATGGAGACCTGCGCGAAAGAAGGCAGCGTGAATACCACAAAAATCAAAGCAAGGGGAACGGACAGAGCGCGGTTGCACAGGCGCAAACTGGGCAGATCATGTCTCATCGAAGCTTTTCGTCGGGGATACCTTATTTTTGTTTGCTGGGGTTGAATGCGAGACGCCGAGGTCACCCACTGGCCCGGCGTAGATCATCCCGCGAACTATATCCGATAGTTGATGGGCTGTCGATGTGAAGCATTTTTCATACAGCCGTCACTTGCCCTTGCGCCGTCACATTCTCGAAGTGATTGCTCAGAGAAAATTGAGGCAGATACGAACTTTGCTTGACCTTCTTCCGTTTCGTCATATCTAATCCGAAAACGTCCTCTGCGACACAAGTTTCTTAAAACCGAGTTTCTTAATTAAGGAGAAGTGCGAATGCGAGTTGCGTTTCTTGGTTTGGGAATCATGGGCCAGGCTATGGCAAACAATCTGGTGAAGGCCGGGCATGAAGTCACGGTATGGAATCGTACTCCGGGCAAACTGGTCGAGGGTGCGGGAGTCGCTCCTAATCCTGCCGCGGCTGCGCAAGGGGCCGAAGTAATCTGGCTGTGCGTCTCCGACACGGACGCGGTCGAGAGCGTGATCTTTGGCGCGGAGGGCGCCGACAAGTCGCTGAGCGAGGGCATGATCATTGCGGATTCCAGCACCATCTCGCCTTCTGCCACCCTTAAGTTTGCCGAGCGCGTGAAAGGCAAGGGCGTTGCCTGGGTCGATGCACCCATGACCGGATCGAAGATTGGCGCGCGCGATGGAACGCTGGTATTTATCGTGGGTGGAGACGAGGGTCCCATCGAACGCCTGAAGCCACTGTTTGCCGCGATGGGCAAGAAGATTTTTCGCATGGGCGAGACCAGCAAAGGCCAGGCCACCAAGCTCGCCATGAATCTCCAGATCGCCATGATCTATGAAGGATTCGCCGAAGCGCTCACGCTGGCGACGAAACTTGGTGTCGACTCGCAACAGCTGATTCAGTTGGTCGAAGCCACGATGGTGCGATCGGGAGTGGTCGAGTACAAAGCGCCATTTGTTTTGCAGCGCGACTTTACCGCCAATTTCCCGCTGCGGCTGATGCATAAAGACATCAAGCTGACGCTGGAAGCTGCGAAGGAAGCGCGAGTGAAGCTGCCCGGCCTCGAAACCGTCGAAGAAATTTATGAGATGGCGACCGAAGACGGCCACCAGGATCTCGATTACGCGGCCACGCTGACCTTGCTCGAGAAATGGGCAGGCGTGCAGGTGAAAGGCAAAGCAGCGTAGCTCTCTTAATCCATATCCACCAGAACGCGGGCGAAGACGTCGTGATCCACATTGCCGCCGGTGAGAACGAGGCCGACGCATTTTCCTTGTAACGTTGTTTTCTCTTTCAACGCAGCGGCGAGACCGGCGGCTCCCGCGCCTTCGGCGACGTTGTGGGTATCGGTGAAATAGATCCTCATAGCCTGGCGGATTTCCTCCTCGCTCACCTGCACCACGTGATCGACATGCTCGAGTACGACTGCCAGCGAATTATCGTCCGGCACGCGACAGGCCATTCCGTCGGCTAACAGAGTAGTGACCGGCGCCGCGATCTTTCTCCTCGCTTCGAACGAAAGCGCATAAGCCGGGGCGCCCTCGGCGACCACGCCAACGATTTTGGTTTTCGGGTTCAGCCCATTGCGCACTGCCACACAGGAGCAGATTCCGGAACCTTGTCCGATGGGCACGTAGATTACGTCGACATCTGCAACGGCGGTGAAGAACTCAAGCCAATAAGTCGCGACTCCGGCGACGATATTGCGGTGATAGGAGGGGACGAAGTGCCATCCGCGCTCGGCAGCCAGAGAGTGGGCGTGTTCTTTGGATGCCTGGTAGTCGTCACCGAACTCGATGAGTTGTGCGCCCTGGGCACGCATGGCGGCGTTCTTTTCTGGGCTGTTGCCGCGAGGAATCACGACGTAGGCCTGCACACCAAATCGTCGCGCAGCGAGAGCAACGGACTGACCGTGATTGCCGCGGGTCGCGGTGACGAGACCTGTAATTCTGTTATTCCCGCGAAATAGTTCCGCCGCGTAGACGATCGCCGTCCGCGCCTTGAACGCGCCGATGGGCGTGTGATTCTCGTGTTTAACCCAGACTTCCGCGCCCACCCTCTCGCACAAGAGCGGCCACGCGATTTGCGCCGTCGGGGGCATGACGGAATAGACAAGATCCTGTGCGGCCCTGATTTCATCGATGGATGGCAACGAGGCTGTCGCTACGGAACCTGGCATGCGGATCTCCTCGGAGGCTTTGCTTCAAGAAATTGTTCAGATCGCAGTTTGGTGAATCGGGATTCAGAAAAACACAGTATCGGCCGCGACAGTCGCATGATGGCCTCTTCGCAGTTACCAGCGTAATGCAAGCATTGCGCCTATTACACAACTATTACACTTGCCTCCCGCTGACGGCTGCTACTTTAGCTGAGGGCAAAGCCGAACACTCACAGGACAAGGACCCTCCCGGAACATGGAACTGCAAGACCTTCGCAAGACTCAAGCCGCCAATAACCAAGTCAACTGGATCACCGCCATTTTCATGGCCGCGTTTCACGTCGGCGCCATCGCCGCGCTGTTCTTTTTCACCTGGAAGGGCGTGTTTGCGGCGATTTTCTTGTGGTGGGTGGCGGGCAGCCTCGGCATCGGCATGTGCTATCACCGCCTGCTCACGCATCGCGGCTATAAGACCTACAAGTGGGTGGAATATTTTCTGACCATCTGCGCCACGCTGGCTATGGAAGGTGGGCCGATCTTCTGGGTCGCCACGCACCGAATTCATCATCAATATTCAGACATCGAGGGCGATCCGCATTCCCCGATTGACGGCAAATGGTGGTCGCATATGGGATGGATCCTGATGGGCAAGTCCATGCATCACGACACCACCACGCTCGCCCGCTATGTCCCCGACCTCGCCAAAGACAAATTCCACGTCTGGATCACGAAATATCACTACGTACCCCAGATCATTCTCGGCTTCCTCCTGTTCGCGATCGGCGGGCTGCCCATGCTTCTGTGGGGGACGTTCTTCCGCACGGTTTTCCTGCTGCATTGCACCTGGCTGGTGAACTCGGCGACGCATTCGTGGGGATCGCGGCGTTTCGCGACGCGTGATCTTTCCACCAATAGCTGGTGGGTTGCGCTGCTAACTTTCGGCGAGGGATGGCACAACAATCACCACGCGCATCCGACTTCGGCGGCGCACGGCTTCACCTGGTATGAGATCGATACCAACTGGTATGGAATCTGGCTGCTGCAGAAAATGGGCTTGGCGTGGGACATCAAGCGCACCAGGCTCGCCGACGTCCGCAAAGGCCTGGTAGCCGCGCCCAATGGGCAGCTTATCGCTCCGCCTGCGGAATCCTGGGCTGCGGGCGACTAGTCTTGAATTAATTTGTTAACTGCGCAGTCGAAACCGGCTGCGCTTTTTCTTTTTCTACCCAGGCGTGAATGCGAGCCGAGAGCACGTCAAGCGGTAGCGCGCCGCCATCCAGCACCTCGTCATGAAAGCCTCGAATATCGAATTTGCTGCCCAGTTGATCTTTGGCGTACTGGCGCAATTTTAAGATCTCCAGCTGGCCGACTTTGTATCCCAGCGCTTGTGCCGGCCATGCCATGTAACGGTCCGTCTCGCTCTGGACATCCGGTTCATCGATTGCGGAATGCTCGTGGAAAAAGTCGACGACTTGCTGCCGCGTCCAGTGCTTGTAATGAAATCCGGTATCGACCACGAGGCGGATCGCGCGCAGCATGTCATCCTGCAGATGTCCGTAATAGCTGTACGGATCCTGATAGAAGCCGACTTCCTTGCCCAATTCTTCCGCATAGAGAGCCCATCCTTCCGTGTAAGCCGTGTAGTACTCATGCTGGCGGAAGGGCGGCAGCTCCGGTAGTTCCTGGGCGGTAGTGATTTGCAAATGATGTCCCGGAACGCCCTCGTGATAGGCGGTGGTTTCGATGCTGAGCGTGGTGCGCTTTTCAAAATCGCCGGTATTCACCATGACGTGCGCTTTTCGTGAGCCGTCAGGCGAGCCTTCCAGGTAGTGCGTTGCATCTTCTTTCTCGCGGACTTCTTCGATCGGCTTCACGTCCAGCCTGCCTTTCGGCAAGCGGTCGAATAGCCCGGGAAGCTTTGTGTACATCTGGTCGATATATTTCTGATAAAGGTCGAGAATTTCCTGCCGCGAATGAACATGGATCTTCGGATTGCTATTCAGCGAAGCATAAAAGCTCGGTAGGTCGGAGAACCCCAGCTGCTTAGCCACGACCAGCATGCGGCCTTCGATCAGTTTTACCTGCGCAAGACCGAGTTCATGAATTTCCTCCGGGGTCATATCTGTGGTCGTCGAATCCTTCACGCGGAAGGCATATCGCTCCGGACCATCGGGAAGCGACCAAACACCGGGTTCTGAGCGGCCATTCGGCGCATAGTCGTCGCGTACGAAAGCGGTGAACTTCACGTACGCCGGAATCACAGATTCACGAATGGCGCTTAATCCAGCTTCGCGCAGGTGCTTGCGGTCGGCCTCACTGATGGAATCTGGAAACTTGTCGAAGGGTGCCATGAACGGACTCTTGTCAGCAGGCGTAGTCGCAATCGCATTCGATTGCTCGACGACCTTTTCCAGCAGGATCTTCGGCGGCATCAGATGGTCGGCGATGCCTTTACGCATCTGCACCACAGTCTGATCAAACAACACCGGCATTGCTTTCAGCCGTGCAATGTAATCTTCGTAATCCTTGACCGTGTCCAGTGGAATAATGTTCACAATCTGCGGCATGTTGATGTGAACCCCGCTGAACTGATTCACGGGCATTTCCCAATCTTTGAAACGCTCTCCTTCGACCGACATTTTCAGGTCCCGCACCATCAACTGCTTGTTCAGGATTTCCTGCTCGGGGAAGCCGGCCGTGTCGACGGCCTCAAAGCGTGCGAGAAACACCTTGGCTTGCTCATTCTCAGCATCGATCTCTTTTTGCGAGAAATCGCCGAGTTGGTCGTTGTAGCGCCTGTCGCCCAATGATGACGCATAGAGCGGATTGGTGCGCATGGTGTATTCCCATTGCTCGTGCAGCAGGTCGGTGAGCGCTTTTCTTCGCGTCGCCAGATTATCCGTCGATCCGGCAAATGAAAAAACGCTGAGAAGTAGCAGGGCAGTGCACAGCCAGACGAGAATACGCATGTATCTCCAATCCGATGGGTGAGGTTTCAGAAAAGGGATAGACCCCAGTTTGTTAGACGCGCATCATCATAAACCGTGATGGGAATGGGAAGCGCGGAGAACTTCCGTTTCGCAGAATTCTCCGCAGCGATAACAGCGATCCGGCGAGCGCTCACGAAACAAAACACCTAGTCGTAGTATTCCAGGCCCAGGTGCGTGATCATTTCCTCGCCTTTCAGATGGCGTAGCGTGTTCTTCAGCTTCATCGACTGAATAAATAAGTCGTGCTCGGGATACAAGCCGGGAACGGTCATGGGCGATTTGAAATAGAAGCTCAGCCACTCCTGAATGCCGAGACCCTTCAGATCAGAGCAGCGCTGCGCGAGATCGAGCAACAGAATGAGATCGAGCACGATGGGCGCGGCCAGGATCGAGTCGCGGCAGAGAAAATCCACTTTGATCTGCATGGGATATCCGAGCCAGCCGAAGATGTCAATGTTGTCCCATCCTTCTTTGTTGTCGCCGCGCGGCGGATAGTAGTTAATGCGGACCTTGTGGAACATGTTTCCGTAAAGCTCGGGATAGAGCGCGGGCTGCAAGATGTGTTCTAGCACGCCCAGCTTGGATTCTTCCTTGGTCTTGAACGATCCCGGATCGTCGAGAACCTCGCCGTCGCGATTGCCAAGAATGTTTGTTGAATACCATCCACTCAGGCCTAGCAAGCGCGCCTTGAACGCTGGCGCGAGCACAGTTTTCATGAGCGTCTGGCCGGTCTTAAAATCCTTGCCGCAGATGGGTGCTTCGTTCTTGCGCGAGAGTTCCAGCATGACGGGCAAATCGACGGTGAGGTTGGGCGCGCCATTAGCGAACGGCACACCTTCCATCAGCGAAGCGTAGGCATAGATCATCGAGGGGGCGATCATCTCGTCGTTCTCGCGCAACGCTTTTTCGAATGACTTGACCGATTGGTGTGCTTCCGTGGGCTCGATGTAAGACTCGGTCGAGCCGCACCACATGGTGATCAGACGGCTTGCCCCGCTGCTCTTCTTGAATTCGCGGATGTCGTCGCGCAGTTGCTCGGCTAGCTCCATTTTCGACTTGCCCTTCTTCACATTTGGTCCGTCGATTTTCTTGACATAGTTATGGTCGAAAACTGCCGCACGCGGCGTCACCGACGACAGAAAGGGCTTCAATTGCTCGAGCAGTCGCTGATCGAGCACGCCCGCATTTGATGCAGCTTCGTACATGTTGTCTTCGAAGATGTCCCACCCCGTGAAGACCAGGTCATCGAGACCAGCGAGCGGAACGAATTCCTTGATTTTGGGCGAACGGCCTTCGGTGCGTTTACCCAGGCGCACCGTTCCCATCTGCGTAAGCGAGCCAATGGGCTTGGCCAGTCCCTTGCGAATGGCTTCAACTCCGGCTACGAAAGTGGTGGCGACGGCTCCCATGCCCGGAATCATGACGCCCAGCTTGCCTTTAGCAGGTTCGATGGTAGCTGTATCCGTCTTTGGTGACGCTTTCTTGCCGCCGCCTGCGCGTGAGGCCAGCTTCATTTCCCGGCTGGCCCGTTCGGCATGGGCAAGGGCGGTCTCACGGTGCTCGTGTTCCCGCGCTGTAGACGCATTGGAGAATTGTTTGCGATGGCGGCGGCCGTCGGCGTCCCACCAGTCGGCCATGAAAACTCCGGGACGTTTCTGATACATGTATGATTCCTCTCTGGTGACGGTGGCTAGCCACCGTCACCGCCACCAAAAGTACATGCTCTCATGACGGCAGGGAGATTGCAAATCTTCTTCGTTCCCCGAATTGGTTTCCTACTATTTGCTGTCCAGATCCATCGGTTTGATGGGCAGATCCCAGTGGGCGTCGAGAATCTCGAATCGCCGCTGTTCTTCGCGCTGGAACGTTTCCTGATCGGGATAGAGTTGCTTCTGCAGCGCGGCTTCGTCGAACGGTTCGTTGGCCAGGGTGGCATTTTTGAAAACGATGGTGACGCGGTAATCCCAGCGCCCGTCCTCGGTGGTGTGATAGCGCGGCTGGTCCATCCAGACTTTGCTAATGCGGCCCAGTTCCATTTCCTTCTTCAGCACCGGATAGTGGTTCTTCTTGAAAAGCTTCAGAAACTCGTCGGCGTGTCCCCACTTGGTTTTGTAGTAGTACTCAATCACGAAAGGACGGTCTTCGGATGTTGCGGTCTGCGCGTAAGACAAAATCGGCAGGGAAGTGGCGAGCAGCAGAGCAGAAAGAAGAATCCGGCGCATAATCGATACTCCTCCTCGGAAGTTGGCAATTTTGTACACTGAGCCAGAGTCCGGCGCAAGGCTAGAGGCTAGCTTACGAACCAAGACATGCGGAGCGACGAAGAACAAATTCTGAAGCTATTCCAAGATGGCGATCGCGCATTGATGAACGCGGACATTCGCGAGATCGAGCGTATCTATGCTGAAGATTATATACAGTACGACGAATTGGGAGTGAGTTCCACGCGGAGGGATTTGATTGAAAAGCTCACCTCCGGCAAAATCCGGTTTTTATCCATGACTTCGACCGGCCGCCGGGTTCGCATTTTGCGCGACGACGTGGCTATCGTGCACGGCTCAGAAGAGGATGACATTGAGCAGGAAGGCCAGCGTTTTCCAGTCGAGTATCTGTACATGGATGTCGTGATGAAGCGCGATGGAAGATGGCAGATCGTGGCGTCGCAGCTAGTCAAAGCGTAGCATTCAGCGTACCCCGCTACTGGCCATTCGCTAGCGACCGCTGTCCGCCGACCCGATTCTGCCAGTGATTCCAGACGAACCACACAATACCCACGACCAGCACGACCATAATCACCGCATCGAACTTGTGGAAGTATTTGCCCAGTTCGCGCCAGTTCTGGCCAAGCTTCATTCCAAGCCATGCGAGGGCGAAGCACCACGGCCACGAACCCAGAAATGTGTAGGTGTGGAAGCGACCACGGGGCATGCGCGCCACGCCCGCCGGAAGAGCAATGAAAGTCCGAATCACCGGCAGAAGACGCGCGACAAACACCGCCAGGTATCCCCAGCGCGCGAAGAAGTGGTCAGCCCAGTCGAGTTCACGGCGGGACATCAAAATCCAATGTCCGTAGCGCTCGACCAAGGGGCGCCCACCGTAGCAGCCGATCTCATAGGCGACCAGCGACCCCAGATTGCATCCGATCGCGCCCGCCGTGGCCAGCCAAAAGAGTTTGAATGTTCCCTCGAACGCCAGATATCCGCCAAAGGGCATGATGAGTTCCGACGGCAGCGGAATGCAGGCCGACTCAATGGCCATGAGCAGCGCGATGCCGCCGTATCCGGTGGCGGCGATAACGGACTTGATGAAGACAAATATGACCGCGAGAATTTTTTCAGTCATTCAGATTCAGCTGTCTGTCGCCAGTGCCCCGTTGCCAGTTTTCCGGATGAGTATGTCTCTCAACAAGACGCCCGGGCAGTTCAGTGTATCGGAAATCGAATTTTGGGAGATTTTCACAAATCTAGGGATGGGAGCGTTATCGATCGAGACTAGCAACTTGAGGCAACTGGCGGCCGCGCTAAAACGAGCCTTCCTGAGTGAAAGCGTAGCCGGGCAGGGTAGCACCCTGCACGCTCTTGCTGACTTTCACCCGCACCGTCGGAGCGTCCGGAGCGGTGATGCCCGCGGGTCGCAGCATGGCATATTGCGTGAAGACTTCGTTGTAGAGCTTGGTAACGAGGTAGTCCTGCCCGTCAGTTTCGCTGCGCCAAACTTGCCCGAGTTGAATGGAATTTACGGCCATGATCGTATCCCTTTTACGCCTGTACATTTCAGGGTAGCGAGGCGCTTCCAGTGCGTCAATTACCTCTGGGGTTACCAAAGGCATAGGGTTCAAGCCTGTGTGGCGCGGACGCCCTCGTCCGCGCTTGAATGCCGAGTGCATTTCTTAGCGTTCTCTGGGTCCTTCGCGGTAAAAGCTGTTTCAAAGCCGAGATCGCAATGCCCGCGAAGTGGGCATTTGGACCACTGGCTCTCAATTCGCCTTCGTCGATTGCCACTTGTTATCATTCCGGAAAGGAAAAACGAACTCATGCCCCGCGGAATTACTCCCCGACAACCTTCTCGAGCTGGTCGCCAGGATCGTGTGGCTCGCGGAGTCGTCCCCATCGCGAAAAAGCCGAAGTCAACGGCGCTTCTTGCTAAGAAAAATAAGCCGGCGCCGTCGAGCACCATAGGAAAGGCGCGCGCCAAGCGAACAAACAAGGGCTATAACCCGACTGCTCCGGAGCGAGTCGCGGAAATATTGAAGCGCCTCGATCAGACCTATCCGGATGTGACCTGCGCACTCACTCACAAGAGTGCGTGGGAGTTGCTGGTCGCGACCATTCTTTCGGCGCAGTCGACCGACGTGAACGTAAACAAGGTCACGCCTGAGATTTTTCGAAAATACCCCAGCGTTCACGACTTTGCGGCGCTCACCCCGGAGCAACTCGAGCCGGATGTGCGCTCCACAGGTTTTTTTCGCAACAAATCAAAATCCGTGGTGGGTGCGGCGAAGAAAATCGTCAGTGACTTCGGCGGGCAGGTTCCTGACGACATGAATCAACTGCTCACGCTCCCGGGTGTCGCTCGCAAAACCGCCAACGTTGTGCTGGGCACGTGGTTCAAAAAAGGCGTCGGGGTGGTCGTCGACACGCACGTACAGCGCATCTCGCGGCGCTTGGAACTCACCACCAACAACGAGCCGCAGAAGATCGAGCAGGACTTGATGAAAGTCATTCCCCAGGAAAAATGGATTCTGTTTTCGCATCAGATCATCTGGCACGGGCGCAAGATCTGCTACGCACGCAAGCCGAATTGTGTGGAGTGTCCGCTCGAGAATCTCTGCCACGCCGAAGACAAGACCTGGAGCACTGTGGAGAAACACAAGGACGCGAAGGGATAATGGTGCTCTGCTAAACTTTTTCTTCATCTTCCGAGGCCCCGTTTCCATGCGCACCTTTGTTCTGTTTGCTATCGTCATATTCATGAGTACTTTCGTTGCGGAAACTCTTGCCCAAACGCTGCCTGAGCCGCAGGCCATTACCGATCCGAAAAAGATTTCCTCCAAGCCGAGCGCCGATGTCGAGCCACGCAGCCTGACGATCGAAAAGCTCTACATGACGCGCCAGGTCGGGCGCCCGACGTGGTCTCCGGACGGAAAGACGATTGCCTTTGTTTCCAACATGAGCGGGCGAAATAACATCTGGCTCGTTCCGTCCGAGGGCGGATTCCCCACGCAACTTACCGTCAGCGATCAGCGCCAGATGGGCATCACCTGGTCGCCCGATGGGAAATGGATCGCCTACGAGTCTGACTTCGATGGCGACGAGTTGTGGGACATTTTCTTGGTCTCGCCCAAAACCGGCAAAGTCGTGAATCTGACGCAGACCAGCGAAATCGCCGAGATGGAGCCGACCTGGTCGCCGGATGGCCGCTATCTCGCATACATCGTCAAGCCGAAAACTTCGGCCGCGTATGAGATCGATGTTTACGACATGATCATGCGCGAGGTGAAGCACATCACCACCGGCACGCCGCAGGATAAAGGCAATTACAGCCCCATCTGGTCGAAGGACGGCAAATTCATCGTCTACACGCAGGAGCAGGCGAAAGGCACCGATTCGAACATCTTCATCGCGAATGTTTCCTCGGGCCAGAGCACGCTTCTAACACCCCATGATGGAGAACAACGCTTCTCGGCGAATGATATTTCTCCCGATGGCAAGCGGGTGTTGTTCACTTCCAATGCGGCCAACGGGTTTCAAAACATCGGGTTGCTGGAAATCGCCACCAAGAAAATCAACTGGCTCACGAAAGATAAATGGGCGATCCACGGCGACGAATTTTCTCCCGATGGCAAACGCATCACATTTACCGCCAATGTGGATGGAAATGAAGACATCTACCTGCATGACCTGGCGACTGGAAAATCGACTGTGCTGCCGATTGCCAAAGGCCTGAACGAGCCTGCGGGCGGGCAACACGCCTTCAGTCCGGATGGATCGCGCTTGCTTTACTACCACAACGGACCAACCGCGCCGGGCGATCTGTGGGTCTATCACCTCGCGAGTGGCAAGTCAGAGCAACTTACTTATTCGCTGGTCGCGGGCATTCGCTCCGAGGACATGGTCGAACCGTATTTAGTGCACTATCCCAGCCGCGACGGCAAGTGGACGATTTCCGCGTTTCTTTATGTCCCCTACAACATGGCGCGCAACGGGCAGAATGCGGCGATCGTCTACATTCACGGCGGACCGACGTCGCAGAGCATGAATTCGTTCAACCGGTTCATCCAGTACGCGGTCAATCAGGGATACATGGTGCTCGCGCCCAACTATCGCGGATCGACGGGCTACGGCAAAGAATTTCAGCAAGCCAACCTTTTCGACATGGGAGGCGGCGATTTGCAGGATGTGCTCGCCGGCGTCGACTTCATCAAGCAAACCGGCCATCTCGATCCCAAAAAGATTGCAGTAGTGGGCGGCAGCTACGGTGGTTACCTGAGCATGATGGCCGTGACGAAATCTCCGGAAACCTGGGCAGCGGGCGTGCCCATCGTGCCGTTCGTGAACTGGTTTACCGAGATCGAAAATGAAGATCCCGTGCTGCAACAGGGGGATCTGGCAACCATGGGAGATCCGGTCAAGAACAAAGCGCTTTATGAAGAACGCTCACCGATCAACTACATCGATCAGATCAAAGCGCCGCTGCTGCTGCTGGCGGGCGGACACGATCCGCGCTGCCCTAAATCAGAAACACAGCAGGTCGTCGACGCCATCAAAAAGCGCGGTGGGACCGTCGATTACAAGATCTACGAGAACGAAGGCCACGGCTTCGCCCGCGTTGAAAATCAGATCGACGCCTACAAGCGCGTGGGCGATTTCCTGCTGGCGCATGTTGTGCCCGCCGACTGCGCCTGCTCGCTGAATGAGTAGAGGTTCGCAAACGGCGGGAGAAAGATCCACCACGGAGGCACACAAGAGAGACTTTTTCTCTCTTCGACTGGCAGGCCGCGACGGGCGTAAGAAATTCGCAGCTTCCTCTTCTCTCGGTGTTTCAGTGCCTCCGTGGTGAAGCGTTTTTTAGGAATCGTTCCACGATGGCAGTGACCAGTCCGGGAATCGTGAATTCTTTTGCTTTGATGTCGACGGGCAAGCCGAGTTCGCGCAGCGTCGAAGACGTCACCGGCCCGATCGAAGCCATCCGAATTCCATCGAGATTTGCGTAGCGCGGAGATGGTCCGCGCTTGTTTGAAGTTTGACTGGAACTGGCGCGTGCGCCAAGCAACTCCACGAAATTTTTCACCGTCGATGAACTCGTGAACGTCAGCACATGCGGCCGCCGCTTGGGATTTGTCAGTGCCGCTTGCAGCTTCCGCCGCGAACTTTCCGGCACTACTGTTTCGTAGGCCTCAACCACTTCGACCTGTGCTCCCGCCTTGCGCAATTCGTGGGGGATCACGTCCCGCGCCACTTTCGCGCGCACTAGCAGCACGCGCTTTCCCTTTACTCTTTTTCTCAAGCTGCGCACGACGGACTCGGCTACATATTCTTTCGGAACTACATCGACTTTCAATCCGCGCTGCTCGATCGCCTTTTTCGTCGCTGGACCAATCGCCGCGATTCGCAAATGTGCAAGCGATTCATGGGTGAGCCGTAACTTTTCCATCCGCACCCACATCGCCTCCACGCCATTCACGCTGGTCAGGATGAGCCAGTCGTAGCCCGCCAAGCTTTTCAGTGCTCTATCCAGCGGACGAAACGATTTCGGCTTGCGAATCTCGATGAAAGGAATCTCGAGCACATCGGCCCCAAGCTTGCGCAGTTCAGCCGATAGCGCGCCTGCCTGATGACGTGCGCGGCCCACCAAAACGCGGACTCCCCGCAGTGTTTGGCTCGTTTTGGAGCTTGCATTCCTCATGCTTCGTTTCACTGCGGGCGGAAACCCCGCACACATAACCTCACTCGTGTTCTTTCTTGAGGTCCAAATGCTGTTCGCGCATCAGGCGCGCCGTCCCGGAAATGACGGAATCCAACGACCGGGATAATGATTCCATCACGTTCTGTTGTTCGTTCTTCGTGCGGTTCTGGCTGAGCTTGAACTTCGCTTCGATTTTCGTCACCGCGATTTCAAATCCCACAATGTGGCTGAGCATGCGCTCGCGATACGTATCACTGAGCGACTCCCACTGTGCCGCATACGTCGGCTCGAACATGGGAATCAGTTGATGCAGAACGCTCAGCAACTCATCGGGCGCCGAACACACGCGAGCATTGCCGTAAGCGTGCACGGCCCCATAATTCCATGTCGGAACGTTCTCCCGCGTCTCATAATTCGTTGGCGAGATATAGGCATGTGCCCCGTGAAATATCGTCAGGCAATTCGGCTGCTGTTCGAGATATCGCCAGTGCGGATTCGCCTTCGCGACGTGGCCGCGCAGCATGACCTGCTCTCCGTTTTCGCGAATGACGAGCGGAACATGCGTCGCGAAGGGTCCATCTTCGGTCGATGAAATCAGTATCGCGAAGGGATTCTCCCGCATGAAAGTGAGGACCGCGGCGTGATCACGGACAACGAAATGTTCAGGGATATACAAACTTGTTTCCTTCCATAAGTTCAAAGGCGACATGCCGTCACACAGAGATCAAAGCGCCTCTCGGTGTACCCTGTGCCCTCTGCAGTTAGGGTGTTACGTCTTTCTTCCGAATGTGGAGCAGCTTCTCCACTTCTGCAATCACCGTTCCTTGTTCGTCTTTCACTTCCACGGTGAATACGGGCTCGTACTTCGGTAATGTTTTCAGCTTCTCACGAATGTCATCCACCTGCGCGTCGGTAAGCCGAAACTCCGCGCGCACCGTTCCGCGCCCCGGCTTACGATAACGAATGGTCGCTGCCTTGTCCCACACAATGTACTCGCGGCCCAGATTTCCTATCAGCATGAGCATATAGAAGGCATCGGTCATGGCGAAAAGCGAGCCGCCAAACTGCGTGCCCACGTAGTTGGCGTTCCACCAGCGCAGCTTCATTTCGACGTCCACCGCTTTCATGTCGGTCGCGATGTGCTTGACGCGAATGCCCGCTCCGAGAAATGGCGGCCACAAATTTACCCAGCGGCGTAGGTGCGCCGCATTGGTCCCACCTAGCAATTGCAGAAGAAATCGGCCGGTGCTCATGCTGTTGCGAGGGGTTATCGCGACCAGCGATCATATCAGGCCATTATGGTTGCGGCGGGACCGCAAGCCCGCGCCCGTAGACGGCTTCCAGAATCTCGTCACCACCGCGCGCCAGCAGCGCGGCGCCGGCAGCGTTGCCAAGTTTTTCGGGATCGTCTCCGTCGCGCGAATCGCGCAAAACTTTTGAGCCATCAGGATCGGCGACGATCGATTCGAGATGCAGCCCCAATATCTCATCCGAGTGGGGTGCCCCATAACTCGCCGATTTTGCGAGACGTGGGGGAGTCGAGGCGCGGACTTCCGCAAATGCGCCGATCGGGACCTGGCACCCTCCGCCGAGGCGGTTGAGCAGCGCGCGTTCGCAGGTGGTCGCGGCATGCGCATTCGGGTCGTCGAGGAATGCCAGCAACTCGCGCGTTCTTGCATCGCCTTCGCGAATCTCGATCCCCAGCGCGCCTTGGCCGGCGGCGGGACACATGATATCCGCCGGAATGATCTGCTTGATCAGTTCGGTCTTGCCGAGCCGCTTCAGGCCTGCCGAAGCGAGGATGATGCAGTCATATTCGCCCTGTTCCAGCTTGCGCAGACGCGTGTCGACATTGCCACGCAGGGGATGAATGTCGAGGTCAGGCCGGATCGCTTTCAACTGCGCCTGGCGCCGCAGGCTGGACGTTCCGACGCGCGCGCCTTGGGGCAGGTCTTCGATCTCCGAATATTTGCGCGAGCAGAAGGCATCGCGCGGGTCTTGCCGTTCTGTGATCGCCGCGATTTCGAATCCTTTGGGAAGCTCCGTCGGCAGATCTTTCAGCGAATGCACTGCAAGATCGACTTTGCCCGCGGCGAGGGCTTCTTCAATCTCCTTCGTAAACATTCCCTTAGTGCCGACTTTGGCGAGGGCGACGTCGGTGATCTTGTCGCCGGTGGTGTGGATGATCTCGATTTCGACTTCGTGTCCGCGC
>DATKQB010000160.1:0-10487 GCA_035523795.1 Verrucomicrobiia bacterium
CAAGATGGGCGGGCGCAGCGCGAAGGCAGTAGCCTTTCTGCAGCAGGCAGGATTCGCGAAAGTGAAAAATCTCACGGGAGGAATCACGGCCTGGGCGGATCGCGTCGATCCGAAGGTGCCGAAGTACTAAGATCAGTTGCCCGCGGCCAGTTGGCGGTTTCCAGTAATAGGGGAGCGCAAGCGCGCTCCTTTTTCTGCTGTCATGGGCCGAAAGAGTCATTGCTGGTTCGCATTTTGATGTCGCATAATCCCGTGTTCTCGGATCCTGCCTGAAGACGACCACCAGGAGGCGTGACATGCGGTTCAACGTATGCGCAGTTGCAACTAGCATCGTCGCTTTATTGTGTACCGGTGCTTCGCGTGCACAGGTGTATTCGTCGACGTCACCCGCGTCCGGTACGCCGTCCTCGACGACGGCCACGTCGCAACCAAAGGCGAAAGACCCTTCGCAATATTGGGGAACGTCAATCCCACCACGGGTGTTCATTACTGACAGCGATTCGTGGGAGATGGTTGGCGCGAGCGGCGGCTCGTCGGCGGGATTCGCGGGCAGTGTCCACGGGGGCGCTAGGCCCCAGACAGCCGAAATCATCAAGACATTTGGAGAGAGATGCCCCGAAATAAAGGTCAATAACATAAAGGAAAAAGCTGATTACATTGTTGTGCTGGATCATGAAGGTGGAAAAGGCGTCTTGCGGCATCGCAACAAGGTGGCAGTCTTCGCGCGCATTAGCGGGGATTCCGTTGCCAGCAGGTCAACCTTATCGTTGGGCGGATCCGTACAGGACGCGTGCGATGCCATCAACTCGGATTGGGCCCTGAATGGCTCAAAATTGAGAGCCGCTGCAGCCGCTGAGGAATCGGCGAAATCCAGTGCTGTCCATCCGCCCGCACCAGTCAGCTCTCCTACAGCGTCGAGCCCAGCGGTTGCAGAGGCGAAGGTTTCCGTGTTTTCTACTCCCGACAAAGCGGATATTGAGGTGGATGGCAGTTTCATGGGCAATACTCCGTCGAATGTACAGGTGTCGGAGGGCGATCATATCGTCACCGTCAAGAAGGCGGGATTCAAGGACTGGGAACGCAAGCTCAAGGTCACGGCAGGCAGCGACATCCGTCTGGACGCGACCCTTGAGGCTGAGAGCCCGGCAAATACTGTCCCACCAAGCCAGCAGTGACGGCAGCCGCCTTCATACCGCTTCTCGACTTTCGAAGTTTCCTGTGAGGCTGCTTAGACGTCTCTAACGTCGGCTAGCGAAGTCGGGAGCCAGTTCACCGGAGCCAAGTTTTCGAGCTTTGCTGCCGATGGACAAGATGTGAGCAAACTATCGACAGGGCAAGGCGCGGCGCCGGCGAAGGCGACGAAGTCGCTGCGCTATGTAGCGCGACAGCCCATCTTCGATCGCGAAGAGAAAGTCTTCGGATACGAGCTGTTGTTTCGCGATGGTCTGGAGAACGCCTTCCACGGCGATCCGAATGAGGCATCGCGGGCTACTCTGGACAGATCATTACTGATTGGCCTTGACGTGCTCTGTGATGGCCGCCGGGCATTTGTAAATTGCACCCGGGATACGCTCATCAAGGGGCTGGTCACGCTGCTGCCATCGACTTCGACGGTGGTGGAGATTCTCGAAGATGTCACGCCGGATCCCGATGTGATGACCGCGTGTCAGAGCCTCAAGCAAGCGGGATATATGCTCGCGCTGGATGATTTCGTCGCCAACGATAAGCGCGAAGCGCTGGCCGACATGGTCGACATCATCAAGGTCGAACTGCCGCTCACGACCGAGGACGAGCGCGCTGCGATGGTGAAACGCTACGGGCCATGGCGTTGCCGCATGCTGCTCGAAAAAGTGGAGACGCAAGGGGATTTCGAGAAGGCGCGGGAGCAAGGATTCGTTTATTTTCAGGGATATTTCTTCCGCCGTCCGGAAACGCTGAAAACTCGCGATATGCCGGGAAACCGGCTGCACTATCTGCGCATGCTGCAGGAGGTCTCGCGGCCCGATCTGGACATTGACGAACTGGAGCGGGTGATCAAGGCCGATGCCTCGGTGTGTTATCGATTGCTGCGCTATTTGAATTCATCGATTTTCGCCTTTCGAAACGAGATACATTCAGTACGGCACGCGTTATCGATGCTGGGCGAGCGCGAAGTTCGGCGGTGGGTGCGCCTGGTCGCGGCAGTGGGCGCGGGACAGGACAAAACCAGCGATCTCGTCCTTTCGGCTCTAGTGCGCGGCCGCTTTGGCGAACTAGTCGCTCCGCTAGTCCAGCACGGCGAGTCAGAT
The DNA here is from genome assembly GCA_035523795.1 of Verrucomicrobiia bacterium. GTDB lineage: Bacteria > Acidobacteriota > Terriglobia > Terriglobales > Acidobacteriaceae > Sulfotelmatobacter. The sequence goes on from DATKQB010000160.1 coordinate 2,289, forward strand.
CTCTTTTTGCTTGGCCTGCTGTCTTTGATCGACGCGATGCTAGAGATGCCGATGGCGGCTGTGCTCGAAAAGATTCCGCTGGATCATGAAACAAAGATGGTGCTGCTGGGACGACCGAGCCTGCTGCGTCCGGTCTATCAACTGATGCTGGCGCATGAAAGTGGAGAGTGGGAAGCCGCGAAACTCTTGGGGGAGAAATTGAATCTTAATTCCGATGAGGTGGCCGGCTTCTACTGGCAAGCCCAACAGTGGGCGCGGGAAGTTTCCGGCGCGTGAGCCACTGAGTTCGGGTTGGCAAGAACCGTAGGCGGGTCTTGGGAGAAAACTCTAGGAGTCATGTCCTGCTGTGCAAAACCCTACATGGGAATGGCCTTGCGCAGTTGAAGATGGACGAGTACGATAGTTTTGTTCTGTTTAGCAGGGCCTCGTTCCCGCGCAGGCCTTCCGCGCCAGCCGTTCCGAGGCGGCGCCCACGGATCCGAATAACGGAAAACCGATATTTAACGATTTTTATTTTCATTCGCGAATAGCAGTTTGTTTTCGAGAGTCGGGGTTCGTTCCAGATTGTGCCCGGTTGCAACCCGCAAGGCGCTAGACCCGTGTGCTGGGAAATTCTTCGCTTCCACGTGGAAATGCGGGCAATGACACGCCTTCTTTTGAAATAGGCAAAATCGTGCAGTTCGTTTAGCAACAGTTGAGAGGACTATGAACGCAGGACCAGGCAAACCCTCCGGTGGCGGAGGAGGAAGAAGAAGACGGCGAGGACGCCGTCCTAACAATCAACGGCAACGGCATGGACACGGGCTGAGCCGCGAAAATAAAGACGGCATTTACACAGCGCCGATGGATCACAGCTATCGCGCGGTGCTCAATGGCGGCAATAATGGCCACAAAAGTGGAAGGCAGAGGCCTGGGTTCGCTCCGCAATTTCCTCAGCTGGAGCCGGAACCGCTGCCCGCAGGCGAAGACGGAAACTCGCGTATCTTCGCTTTCATCGAGGACTTGTTTTTCATGGCGAAGATTCAGGAAACGGCGCGCAAGCTCAACGTGAAAGTTGAGTTTGTCAAAACCGACAAAGACATGATGGAGAAAATGCAGCAGAACGGCGAAGAGAAGCCATCGCTGATTATCTTCGATCTGAACAATGCCAACGCCCGTCCATTGACGCTGATCCCGAAATTAAAGAGCAAGCTTAAGAAGGGCACGTCGATTATCGGATTCCTGTCACACGTGCAGGGCGACCTGAAGCAGAAGGCGCACGAAGTAGGATGTGACATGGTGTTGCCACGCTCGGCGTTTTCGCAGAACCTGCCGCAGCTTCTACGGCGCCACGGTGCGCCGGAAGAAGACGCTGCCGTGCAGTAAGTTGTCTCTTGATTGAAAGGTACGCGGTAAAGCTCAGCAGCGGGTTTCTGCCCGGGCAGAATCTAGCCTTGGCCAACCGCTGCCGAACAGCGTGCGGGATCGATATCCCAGAGCTGGACGTCTTGCGAAACACTGCAGATTCCTGCTTCTCCCCGCATTTCCGTGCCGGCCTTTCCTAACCAGACGACGCGAAATTGAGCCTTCTTGCCTTTGTATTGCAAATCCAGCAAATCGCCGGGGCGCAGCTGTACTTTCACACCCTGTAGTGTGGCCCCGCGGCCGCTGATCGTGCGCACGGTGGCCGGCTGAGTAAAAGGGCGCGAATTGGCGTCCATGCCCCAAATCTTTACCGGAATCTCGACGGGTACACGCGGCTGGCGGCGACGGTCCATGGCGGATCTCCCCTCTGGCGCAGAGTTCCTGCAATCGTAGGAAATCTGGGCGCGAAAACACAGGTAACGTGGGTCACTGAACGAGCGTGCCCGAGGTGATTTCTGGGGACGACTCGCGCTGCAAAAGAACGCGCCGGAGTTCGGTGCTAATTCATTTTGTCGAGTGAACAGGCGCCGGGGCCGCGAGGGTCCCCGCAGCTTCCGCAAGGTCCAGCAGATGACGGAAACGCAGATGAGCTCTTGGCCGAAACGGCGAAGACGGAGAGCTGCGGTTCGAGCTTCTTGGCGTGGCACTTGGGACACTCGGGTTTTTCTTTGCCGTAGACGAGAGCCTCAAAGTGGTGATCGCACTCTTTGCAGATGTATTCGAAGATGGGCATAAGCAATCCGATCTCAATTTAAAATCAAATGATGGGGGATTCGCAAATCTCAAATGCGGTTAATTCCGACTCCGACGGGACTGTCTCGCGGCCAACTGATCGCTGGACGCCAGAACAGAGGTTTCGCCCTGCGCCTTGGCTGAGGGGCGGTCATGTGCAAACCGTTGCGAGTTTTCTATTGCCGAGAAAGATTCATTTGCCCCCCGCGGAAGAACGGCTGGTCGAGGTGGCTCCAGGTGTGAAGGTCCGTTGCTGGTGCCGGCAAGGGCAAGGATCGCGCGCGGAGGATCGTGGGCAACGACTTACGTTAATTGTCGTACACGGTCTCGAAGGCTCGACTGAATCTCAGTACATGATCGGCCTTGCTCGGCGCGCGCTCGATGCAGGCATGAATGTCGTCCTGATGAATCAGCGCAATTGCGGTGGAATGGATCACTGCGCGCCGACGCTCTACAACTCCAGTCTGTCAGCCGACGTGGCTGCAGTCGCGCGGCATATGGTCGAGAATGATGGCGTTTCGCATTTTGCGCTATGCGGATTTTCCATGGGCGGAAATCTCGTGCTGAAACTAGCAGGCGAGTGGGGCAAACACGGTCCTGCGGAACTGCGGGCGGTTGCGGCGGTGTGTCCCGCTATGGATTTAGCCGCTTCGGCGGATGCCCTGCATGAGCGGGCGAACCGAATCTACGAGTGGTATTTCCTCTGGCAACTGTATCGCAGATTTCGCGGAAAGGTGAAGCTGTTTCCTAATGATTTCGACGCTACGCGGTTGCGCGGCGTGACCAGCCTGCGACTCTTCGACGACCGCGTGACCGCGCACTATTGTGGCTTTGCGGGCGCGGACGATTATTACGCTCGGGCTGCCTCAACCAACGTGATCGATCGGATCGCGGTGCCGGCGCTGATCATCCATGCTGCAAACGATCCGTTCATTCGTGTGTTGCCGGAGACGCGACAACGACTGGGATCAAATCCAAACATCACGTTTATCGAGACGGAAGACGGCGGGCATTGCGCATTTATCGGAGAACGGAATGGTGATGGAGACGATGGACGCTGGGCCGAACGGACCGTCATCGAATTCTTAAAGCGGTTCGCCTAGTTTCTCAGTTGGCTTGGGCAGGGCTTCGAGCCGGCCGACTGCGAAGCCACGCGAAGGCTTCCACGCCACGGCCTTTCATCCATCCTTTGGTGTGCGTGCGGAGATAAGCGAGGGCAATCATCGCGAGCGTGATGGCGAGCAGGCCTTCGGAGGCCGCAGTAATTCCCACAGCACGCTTCGGAACAATGGAAAATCTCCCGTAGACAAACTCGAGGTGCACCCAATAAACGAGCAATGAAGCTTGCCCGAGTTGAATGAGCGGACTGAATCCCCAGAGCGCCGCTCCCCAGCGGCACCACGCGTAACTGGCGGTCAGAATCATCATGAGCATTCCAACGCGCAGTAAGAAGAAGTTGGGGCTGGTGTGCCAATAGTCGTAAACGGGATAGATCTGCGACAGAGAATCGAGCCAGCGGGAGAGTTCGACGAATATGAGACCGAGACCGCCGATCGAAAGAAAAAGAGCCGTCTCGCGCGATTTCGCAATCGGGGCTTGCAGCAGAAATCCGGTAGCCAGGCCGGCGAAGGCAAACGCGGCCCAAGGGAAGATTGGGAATAGCCAGGCCTGCGGCGTGCCGAGGTTATGCACGCCATTGACGTACGACTGCAGTGGCCATGGGAGAAAACCGGGACGCCAGGTTGTCCACAGCAACGGCGTAAGCAGTGAGATTGTGAATGTACTAGCTAGTGCGGCTGCGATCAAAGCTGATTGAGAACGAGAAAGCGAAGATTCCGGATCTTTTTCGCGGGCCGGGGCGCCCGCGCCACACAGCCGCAGCACGACCCAGCACATCACGCCCATAAGCATCATAGAAGCGCCAATGGTGTTGAGGATGTCGACGCGAAGCAGATCGGATTTGGGCGCCCATCCCCAGGCGATGAGATATTCCTGTATGCGAAACAACAAGCCGAAGGCGAAGATTTCTGCGCCGCGGCGAATGGTTGTGCGCGCGATCTGATTCGGTGTGACCGATTTCTTCCGCAGCTTCTCGGTGACAAGGGCGAATGAGATTCCTGCGAGAAATAAAAACAGAGGCGCAGGAAAGGTGCCGCCCAGCTGCGAGTACATGAAGAACTTCGACTGGCGCGCCGCGCCGCCGAGCCAGGAGTCATAGCAATGCGTCTGAAACATCAGGACGCAGGCGAGCCCGCGCATCCAATCGATGTAGGCAAGGCGGGATTTGGGCGGTTGGGAGGATGTCATTTAGTGAGGCAATGTTTCTTTGACGATTCCTGTGCCCGGAATTGCTGGGCGGACTCTTTTCAGTTTGCGCCCAACCTGCAGCGTGGGCCTCGTCGAAATGTCAATGATTCTTGTGGGATCGCTCAGCGTTGTGCCATTGACTCTGACTGCGCCTTGCTTGATCAGACGACCGGCATCGCTCACCGAGCCCGCTAGTCCTGCACGCGCGAGGAGCTTATCAAGTCTGATTTTGTTTTCAGCCGCCTCGATTTCGGCTTCCTGCACATCTTCGGGTAGTTCGTCCTTTTGAAACTGCTTGGCCCAATCTTCGGCCGCTTTCGTCGCCGCTTCCGCCGAATGAAAATCTGTCACAATTCGACGCGCGAGGTCTTTCTTTGCCTGCATGGGATGCGCTTCACGCTTCATCTTCTCGATCTCGGCGATCTGCACATCGGTCAGAAGTTCGTAATAGCGCCACATCATCTCATCAGAGATGCTCATGATCTTGCCGTACATCTCGAGTGGCGGCTCGTGAATGCCGATGGCGTTACCTAAGGATTTCGACATTTTCTGGACACCATCGAGGCCTTCCAGAATCGGCGTCGTCAGGATCACCTGCGACTCCTGGCCGTAGGCTCGTTGCAATTCGCGTCCAACAAGTAAATTGAATTTCTGATCGGTGCCTCCAAGTTCCACGTCGGCTTCGAGCGCCACCGAGTCGTATCCTTGCACCAGCGGATACAGCAACTCATGCACCGAGATAGGCTTCTCTTCCTGAAACCGCTTGTGAAAGTCCTCGCGCTCCAGGAGTTGTGAGACCGTATATCTAGCCGCGAGCCGCACAAAATCGTCAGTGCTCATCGGGCCGAACCAGCGGCGGTTGAAATCGATAACGGTTTTCTGTGGATCGAGAATTTTGAATACCTGCGCCTTATAGGTTTCCGCGTTCTGCTCAATCTGCTCGCGCGTGAGTGGCGGACGCGTCGCCGATCGTCCTGTCGGATCGCCGATCATGCCGGTGAAATCGCCGATCAGAAAAATCGCGGTGTGTCCGAGATCCTGAAAATGTTTCAGCTTGCGCAGGACGACCGTGTGACCGAGATGTAGGTCGGGAGCGGTCGGATCCATCCCCAGCTTTACGCGTAGGGGCTTGCCTGACGCGCGCGACTTCTCGAGCTTGGCGCGGAGATCGCTCTCGCGGATGATCTCTGCCGCGCCTTTTTTCAGATAAGTAAGTTGTTCGTCAACCGGTGCAAAATTAGCCATGAGAGAAGCATTATAAGGAAAGGCGCTAAATGCTGAATCTCGACGCTAGAATGTGCGAATTGTCGTAGTGCTTTGTCATCCGCAGCAGCGCGTCTTTTGCGGTGCGAAGGCCTATATATAGTCTCTGACAGCACCAGTGCCTAGCGGCAAGTTGCATAGGGTCTTCGCTTCGCCCAGGATGACAAGGTAGGAATCATGTGATGAAAGTGAACATTCGCAAAGCCGCCGCATCCGATATCCCGCGCCTGCGGGAGATCATTGAGGCTTCCGTGCGCGGGTTGCAGGCGTTGGACTACACGCCCGCTCAGATCGACGGTGCGCTGGACAGCGTCTACGGGGTCGACAGTCAGCTCATCGCGGACGGAACTTACTTCGTCGTAGAGATAGTCGAAGCGAACAGAAAGGAAATTGTGGCCTGCGGCGGATGGAGCAAGCGCAAAACTCTGTACGGAGGAGACCAGTTCGCTGCCCGTGAAGATTCATTGCTCGATCCCTGGCGCGATGCTGCCAAAATTCGAGCTTTCTTCGTACATCCGGATTGGGCCCGCCGCGGGCTGGGAACGATGATCCTGAATGCCTGCGAGAGCGCCGCGACAGAGGCCGGGTTTACGCGACTCGAAATGGGCGCCACACTGAGCGGCGTGCCTTTTTACCGCGCCTGCGGTTATGAGGAAAACGAGAGACAGGAGGTGCCGCTTGACAATGGCGAGCGACTTCCAATTGTGAGGATGGTGAAAGAAATACGAAGAGCCCAGGGCAGCGTCTAGCCCACTTAACTCTCCATTGCACCCCAACTTGTCAATGTGGTACCGTATACAATTGTCCCGGACATCTGGAAGGGATCCGAGGGATAAGTTCGCGCGAAGGCGCATCTGTCCCCAGTTGCTGGCGTAGCTCAGTCGGTAGAGCATCTGATTTGTAATCAGAGGGTCGGGGGTTCGAATCCCTTCGCCAGCTCCAGAGTTGAGGCGGCAAAGATATTCCGGTAAGCGGCGGACTCGGCAGTCGTAACAGGTTTTTCCAAACGCACTTCATTCGGAACCCCCGCAATGCAGTGACCTTCGCGAAAGTCTTGCGCGACGTGGTTTCCCTGTTTGGCTAGTTACGGTAGGAAGTTGAATCTTGACTGGCTGCGTCGTGACGGCGGGTTTGCGTGTGTGTGTCATCAAGTCGGCATAGCATTCTGCCGGGAGCGCGCGAGGCTGCATCGCCCGAAAAGTTCTGCACAGGTGGGTGAGTGGTTAAAGCCGACAGACTGTAAATCTGTTCCTCCTAGCGAGGTACGGAGGTTCGAATCCTCCCCTGTGCACCAGGATTTATCCCAAGCGGGGTCTAGCAAGGGAGCTTGATGAATCGCCTGACCGGAGCCTTGATCGCCTATGCAATGCTGGGTGTGCTGACGTGGCTGACCATCAGCGATTCCAGGATCCGTGGTGTGACACTGCTGATCTTAGCGCTGTTTGCGGCCAAGAGCTGGATCCGCCGCAAGGACGTAATGCATGGCAGCGGCTCTGACGGCGAGTAGGTTTGGCTAAGAGCTGACGGCTGAAGGCTGGCAGCTGAGTTTTCGGGCCGATGTAGCTCAGTTGGTAGAGCACTCCCTTGGTAAGGGAGAGGTCATCAGTTCAATCCTGATCATCGGCTCCAGAGATTGAGGCGGGCGCATGCAGGGCCAGCACTAGGCGAACTGGGCGAAATGCAGTTAGCTGGCGCCATCGTCATTGGTGGTTATCTTGGCCGTGCTTGTGGTTCTTTTGGTGTTTTAGTCGGGTCGGCGATCTCGAAATAAAAACAAATCGTCGAGCGCAACGGAGCTTGAGCGGGAGTAACTCAGTGGTAGAGTCACAGCCTTCCAAGCTGTTGGTCGCGGGTTCGATTCCCGTCTCCCGCTCCAGAGTTTGAGCAATGGCTTACGAACAGGCTGCGATCAAGGTTGAAAAAGAGCAGGAATTCGCGAGGTTGCGGACCGCGATAGAACAGGCGTTCCTGCCCGAGAAGGTCGAGTCGTTCTTAAAGCAAATGGATCGCAAGGGCATTCGCATTCGGGACTTTGACGGAGTGCTTGCCAAACGCGTCCTTGAGAGCTTTGGCGAAGCGGGAGTGAACGCGCAGCATCTATATAATGCGCTGACACTTTCCGATCAGGCTCTGATTCGCGAGTTTTATCTGTCGAAGCTGGAAACAGTGGAAGTAGCGCTCCGACACAAGTTTAAGAAGCTGTATCAGTACTATTAAAGTAGCGAGCAGACTCGCCAGCCCGATGGCCGGCTGAGCCCGCAGCGACAACGGTTCTGAAAGGGCCGCGGCTTGAGCCGCGCCGTACAAGGCAATTCATAATCCGGGGCTTAAGCCCCCGAGGGCGAAAGAGCAATGGCGAAGGAAAAATTTGAACGGACAAAGCCGCACTGCAACGTAGGGACGATCGGGCATATCGATCATGGCAAGACGACGTTGACGGCGGCGATCACGAAGGTTTTGCAGAAGCACAATCCGAAGATTGTGTTCCGGTCG
>DATKQB010000161.1:0-10861 GCA_035523795.1 Verrucomicrobiia bacterium
GGGCATCGCCGGAGTAGACCCGAAACTGATGGGGCGCGGGCCGGTGCCGGCATCGAAGATTGCGTTGCAGAAAGCCGGGCTGTCGCTCGATTACATCGATTTGATTGAAGTGAACGAGGCATTCGCGGCGCAGTATCTGGCCGTCGAAAAGGAGTTGGGACTCGACCGAGAGAAAGTAAATGTGAACGGCGGCGCGATTGCGCTCGGCCATCCGCTGGGCGCGACCGGGACGCGGCTGGTGATCACGCTGCTGTATGAATTGCGTCGGCGAAAGAAAAAATACGGGCTGGCTACGGCATGCATCGGTGGTGGCCAGGGCATCGCGATGGTGGTGGAAAGTATGAACTGATATTCGAGCCAATAAGTTTTGTCATCCTGAGCGAAGCGAAGGATCTATGCATTTCCGTGATCCAAAGATTTACTTTGTCTACATCATGAGCAACCGTTCCAAGACGCTCTATACGGGTGTCACAAACAATCTGATACGACGGGTACGCGAGCATAAAGAGAGTAGAGCATCTGACTTCACGACTCGATACAAACTGGACCGCCTCGTATATTTCGAACGCTTCGAAGACATTCGAAATGCGATTGAGCGGGAGAAGGAGATTAAGGGCTTGCTACGGATCAAGAAGGTTGCCCTCATTGTGTCGGTGAATCCGACATGGGCAGATTTGAGCAAGGAGTGGTTCGAACATCATCCATTCGAGCCGCGGCGAAGTGCATAGATTCTTCGCTTCGCTCAGAATGACAGAGAACTTGCGGCGGGCAGGGGATTGCGATGGTGGTGGAGAGCATGAATTAGGGTGCTTTTTCACCACGGAGACATAGAGGCGGAGAAATGACTTGGGCAAAACTTATCGGGATCGCACTTTTAGGGGCGGTTGTTCTCACGGTTCTTGGCTAACATCGGGGTCTGGGCTGTCTTGATATTTTTGTTCGAAGCAACTTGGTGGTTGAGGAGACGGCATGCCGTAACTCCAAGCTAATTGCACGCTGTTCTCTGTGTCTCCGTGCCTCCGTGTTTGGCTTTGATCCGTGAAATCCGCGTTGATCTGCGGCAAAAGGAATTTTCGAATGGAAATCAAGAACGTTGGAGTTCTCGGTTGTGGGTTGATGGGGTCCGGCATTGCGCAGGTTTGCGCGATGGCGGGATTCGACGTCACCGTGCTCGAAGTTGAGCAGAAATTTCTCGACAAGGGATTTGCTGGTATTGAGAAATCTCTGGCGAAGTTTGCCGAGCGGCCGGTCGAGAAGGGCGGCATCACGGCGGAACAGAAAGATGCGGCGCGGACCCGGCTTCACGGGACGATGAACAAGTCCGATCTCGCCGATTGCGATATCGTGATCGAAGCCATCATTGAGAACGTCCCCCAGAAAAAATCAATGTACGGTTCGCTCGACGGCATCGTGAAGAAAGAGGCGATCTTCGCCTCGAACACTTCGTCCATTTCGATCACGGAGTTGATGGCGGCGACCAAGCGGCCGGAACGTTTTATCGGGCTGCACTTTTTTAATCCTGTGCCGCTGATGAAGCTGGTCGAAGTCGTGCGCACCATCGCCACAGCCGACGACGTTTACGAGTCCGCATACGAGTTCGCGAAGAAGCTGGGCAAGGTGCCAGTCCGGACATCCGACAAAACCGGATTCATCGTGAACCGGCTGCTGGTGCCGTATCTGCTGGATGCGATTCGCGCGTACGAAGAGGGCGTGGGTTCGATTGAAGACATCGACAACGCGATGAGGCTGGGCTGTGGTTATCCGATGGGACCGTTCACGCTGCTCGATTTCGTCGGTCTGGACACAACCTACTACATCACGCACGTGATGTATGACGAATTCAAAGAGCGCCGCTTCGCCTCGCCTCCGCTGCTGAAGCGGCTGGTGATGGCAGGCTGGTACGGTCGCAAATCGGGCAAAGGGTTTTATGATTATGCGGACCCGGAGAAACCCAAGCCGCAGAAGCTTTAGAAAGGCAATTCACCACGTGCCTCCGTGGTGAAAAAAAATTCTCATGAACTTCGAAAACATCATTCTCGAAAAGAAAAATGCCATCGCTTACGTCACCGTCAACCGGCCGAAGGTGCTCAATGCGCTGAACATGGCTACCATGGAAGAGTTGCGGGCGGCGTTTCACGACATCAAGAACGACAAAGACATTCGCGTTATCATTTTTACGGGGTCGGGCGAAAAGGCATTCATCGCCGGAGCCGACATCAGCGAACTTTCCAAGCACGATGCTGTAAGCGGCAAGGAATACACGCATCGCGGCCAGTCCGTTCTCAATCTGATCGAAAATCTCGGCAAGCCGGTCATCGCTTGCATCAACGGATTCGCGCTCGGCGGCGGATGCGAAATCGCCATGGCCTGCACCATGCGTCTCGCCAGCGAGAACGCCAAGCTTGGCCAGCCGGAAGTGAAGCTGGGAATTATCCCTGGCTACGGTGGAACGCAGCGCCTGCCGCGTCTGGTCGGCAAAGGACTTGCGATGCAGCAGGTGCTAACCGGCGAGATGATCACGGCGCAGGAAGCCCATCGCATCGGATTGGTGAATGAAGTGACAGCGCCTGCCGATTTAATTCCGCGAGCGGAGGCGATCGCCGCAAAAATCATCGGCAACGCTCCGCTGGCCGTGCAGTACGCCATGGAGGCCGTCAATAAAGGCATGGAGATGACGCTCGCTGAGGGCCTCTATCTCGAGGCAGTTTTGTTCGGCGTGGCCTGCGCCACGGAAGATAAAAAAGAAGGCACAACGGCATTTCTCGAAAAGCGGCCTGCGCAATTCAAGGGCAAATAACTTCTTTCGCGGCAGATCAACGCGGATTAACGCGAATCGAAATCAGGGTCAACGGCTTTCACCACAGAGGGCGCAGAGATCGCAGAGAAGAGCAAATTGAAAATCGAATCGGTGCCCGAGCCAGCAATCCGCGCTCTCGAAGGGACGCTTGACGCCTCCGGCAAGCGCTTCGCCATCGTCGTTTCGCGATTCAACGCATTCATCACGGAACGATTGCTGCTGAGCGCCTGCGACGGGTTGTTAAAACTAGGCACGAACAAAAAAAGCATCGCGGTTGTGCGTGTTCCCGGTTCATTCGAAATCCCTTCCGCCGCCCGCACCCTCGCCGAGACGAAGAAATACGATGCCATCATCTGTCTGGGTTGCCTCCTACGCGGAGATACGGCACATTACGACGTCATCGTGAACGAGGTCACGCGCGGCATCGGCCAGTCAGCGCAAGAGACCGGCATTCCGCACGCGTTTGGCGTTCTCACCTGCGAGACGCTGGAGCAGGCTATCGATCGCGCCGGCCTGAAGATGGGCAACAAAGGCTTCGAAGCGGCGCTGGCGGCGGTGGAAATGGCATCGCTGAAAGCGGCCGTCAGGCGTCAGCCGTCGGGCGTCCAAAAAAAAAACAAGAATCGTCCACGTACGCGGTCTCCCCGAGGGAAGCGTTAACTGCTACCAGGATCACCGCTCGTCGTCGGCAATCTTTCCTGTAGACTGATTTCACACCGTCATTGGTTGAGGTCCGAAGTCTGACGCCTGAAGTCCGATGTTGCGGCGCCTGACGCCCAACGCCTGACGCCCCGCTCTGATGGGCACACGACGCAAATCCCGGGAACTCGCACTGCAAATGCTCTTTCAATCCGACATGGGCAAGCAGGACGCCGAGCAGGTTCGCCGCACATTCTGGGCCGAGCATGGGACGGCGAGCGCGGAAGTACGCGGATTCGCCGATGATCTTTTCCGCATCGCCACGGATCGCGCCGGCGAGATTGATGAACTCATTGAACGCCATGCCGAACACTGGCGCATGGAGCGCATGGCCGCTGTCGACAGAAATTTGCTGAGGGGGGCGGTCGCCGAGTTGCTTGCCTACAAAGACACCCCGCGCGCCGTCGTCATCAATGAAGCGCTCGAAATTGCCCGCAAGTTTTCCAGCCCGGAGTCCGTTCAATTCGTAAACGGCGTGCTCGATAGCATAGGGAAAGAATTGGAGAGCAAGGCGTAGCTGCTTCTGCCCAGCAGCAGTTTGGATCCGAAAGCTCGGCTTTCACACAACCTTACGGCTTTACCGCCAGCAGATTCAGGCTGCACGGACCTGACGTTGGATTGAAGGTACAGAACGGGTCCAACACGTTGGGCAAATCCGGGAACTGCACCGGATAAACATCCTGCCCGCCCAGCCCAGTGTCCAGCTGATGCAACATCCCATCGCTGCCAGAGATCAAAATCGCCGTGGCATCAGCCGTGATGGCAGCCGTCAGTGGTGTGGCATTATTTCCCAATTGAATTCCCGTCAGCCCTCCGGTTTCGAAACCATAGACCAGCACGCTGTTGCTGCCGAAGACCGGGATATAAAGCAGCGAATTGTCGGCCGACGCAAAGAAATTCACCGGATGCAGCGTTCCTGCCTGCAGTTCGATTCGCTGATACCCGGGGGCGGGCGACAGTGGCGTGAGCTTTTCTGGGCAGAGATTGCCCGCTGTTGGCAAGCTCACTCCATAGGTCACGATGTCGAATCCTGTGGAATCAAGGAGGAAGACATGCACTCCGTCAGGAATCGGCAGTCCTCTCGAGTCGAGGCCATCAATGTGAGCGCCGGGCAGGACCTGCATAAACAGTGGCTGCGCGGGCAGCGTCACCGTGCCCGCGAGTGAGTTATCGCACACACTGAAGGCCGTCAGATTGGCACCGCCGCCGGTGGGATAGCCTTCGTCGACAAACGCGAACGCGCCGTTGGGCGAAAAAGCCACCGAGTTCGCCGGTTGGGCAAGCGCTAGCTGCGGATTCGATCCCGGTCCCTGCAGCCCCGGTCCTTGCAGCGTCTGCAGCGGCGAGTAAACGTAGAGGGTCAGTCCAGAGTTCCCGAGAATAAACGCCTTCAATCCATCCGGCGAGAATCCTGCTGCGATGGCTCCCGAAATGTTTAGTGGGACAGCCGAAACCGAATTGGTGCTGGCAGCGTTAACCACGTAGACCTGATTCGGATTGTGAACCGTATCTGAGAAAACGGCGGATGTGCCGTTGTTCGAAACTGCCAAAGCCTGTCCGTTTACACTGCCCAAGGACGTGTATGGGCTGTTGCCGGTATTGAAATTGGCAGGGGTGATCAAAAGCGCCCCAAACTCGCTGCCCATGTAGGCCTTGTCGCCCGGCGGATCAAACAAAATGGAATTCGGCGAGCTTGGAATGAGATTTGGTCCGCCCGGCACGCCCTTCGAGGTAGCAAGATCATAAACACTCGTTTGGCAGGTATCAGGAGCAACGTTCGCGCACCCCGTACTTGTGGCCAACACAGTCGCAGCGCTGGGGGTTCCAGTGACAATGCCTGTAACCGCTCCCACCGGCGGCGTGGCCGGCGGCGGCCCGGGCGGCGTTGGATAGACCGCTGTTGGAATCAATGCGGCGCACCCCACGAACGGAGCGAACTGTGGTTTGAAGAAGTCATCGCAGGCGCTGATCAAGGCAGGCGTCGAGAGCGAGGGCGGCACGTAAGGAAATCCGATATTGCAGGTGGGAGGAGAACACGAAGCGCTCACTGCTCCTGCTCCCGGCGACGGCGTGGTTAAGTTGCACGACAATGTGCAAGACGAGCTCGTCGCAACGTCTGCCGGCTGAGAGGCCGTCCACGTGAGCGGGATCTTGTTCAGTAGCACTTGCCCGCTGGTATTGGTTTGCGAGCTGTTCCCCATGATGTCGGTCACCACTGCAGCCGTGCTCTCGCTCGTTCCTTTGCTCGTCAAAAACGTGGTTTGCGTTGATACCTGATTCGCCGTGCCTCCAATTCCCATCTGAACGCTTGCGATGTTGCAGGTTTCGAAGAAATCCAGTACCGGCGAAGTGTTCCCCTGATATTGATATTGCGGCTGCTGGAAGCTGGTGCTGTAGGCATTGCTCGCCGAGGCATAGATTTGCGTCAGCCCCGGATTGTTGGCCGTCAGGGTTGCCTGATTCGTAGCCACGTTGAAGGTGAACCCGTTGTAGATAACGTTGTAGATGATCGGGGTGATCTTCACTACATTCGCATTGTTGGCCGACCACGTGAACGTTCCCACCGCACTCGTGATGTCCGTTCCCTGGCTGTAGGCATGCGCTTCCACCGTCATGCTCTGGCCTTGCGAGAGGCAAGGTTCCTGCGGGATCACGCCGTTGTATACGACTCCTGTAACCGTCATGCTATCGATCGGAGGGTGCACATAAATCAGCGTCGGCTCGCTGCTCGCGCCCAGAGCGGAAGCCGTCACTTCCACCACCCCGATGTTTCCAGGAGTGCACACCGTGTAACTTGCGTTCAGCCATTGCCCGGCGCACGCCAGGCCGGTCGGCGAGATATTCAGGATCGAACTGTCGGTCGAAGCCCACGTAAATCCGGTGGAAACGTTACCACCGGCTGCATTCTGTGCAGTTGCAGACAAGCCGACAATACTTCCGATCTGCAGGGAATAGGCGCCCGCAGGGCTAAGCGTTATTTTCCCGGGGAAGGGTGCGATGCCCGCTGGTGTGTGGCCGCCACAACCAACAACCGTGAGCAAAGAATAAAACACTACTGGGAGGACCACCCACTTATAAGAAAGACGCAGCCTGAACATGCACCCCTCGTTGAACGCTCGACCAAGCCGCCGCGTGCGGCTTCGGGAAATGTCAAGTATGCACATCAATGATTTGGAAAACTTGTAGTGTAGAGGCTGAAGCCAGAATCGGCAAGTTGAGGCGCTTTGCGGGCGTCAGCAACTGGCCACGGAACTGTCCCTGTGGCTGACCACGCCACAACTATAGTTCCTTCCAACGGATGCAAAAACCCAGGTTGACGATGTGTGAACGAGTTGTTATATTAATTTCGTTCCGCGAGTTCATCCAGGCTTGGTGTAATACTGCGTCCCACTCTCTTCGTTTACAGGAAGGGAATTTGCAGTCGAGCTTTTGAAAGTACGTTTCCGGTTTGAAATTACGTTCGGAAACTTTCCTCGCTGAAACGTGCCTGCGGCGCCTTTCGCCCTTGCGAAAGGATATGCAGGGCAAGGCTGACGAAACGGAGTGCCCCCGCGATTGGGCCGGGCGCCACCGTCGGCGGCGTAAGTCTTAACGGAATCCAGATTCTCTCCCGGCGGTTTCGCCTGCGAGAAGGAATGGTCGGTTTCAAACTGACCATGATTGTGGATGCGCGTGCAAAGGCAGATGCGCGCTTTCGTGAGATTGTGCGGTTGAGGAGCGGCAAACTGTGCCAACTTTTAATCAATTGGTAGCAAAGGGCCGGAAGCGCCCCCGGTATAAAACGGCCAGTCCGGCGCTGCAAGGGTGTCCGCAGAAGCGCGGCGTATGTACGCGCGTGTATACCCAGACGCCCAAGAAGCCGAACTCGGCGCTGCGGAAAGTGGCCCGTGTTCGCCTGACCAACGGAATTGAAGTGACGACGTACATTCCCGGTGTCGGCCACAACTTGCAGGAGCACTCGATCGTGCTGATTCGCGGCGGCCGCGTGAAGGATCTGCCCGGCGTCCGATATCACGTGATTCGCGGAACGCTGGATGCAGTGGGTGTCGCCAACCGCCAGCAGGGCCGGTCGAAGTATGGCGCGAAGAGGGCTAAGAAGGGATAAAGGCGAGTTTCAAGGTTGCCGGGGTTTCAATGTTTCAAAGTGAACACGAAACAGCGAAACTTTGTAACTTTGAAACCTTGAAACCTGGAGTTTTATGCCTCGAAAAGGACATATCGCAAAGCGGACCGTTCCGGCTGATGCCGTCTATGGCTCGGACCTGGTAACGAAGTTCATTAACTCGATGATGTGGCAGGGCAAGCGCTCGACTGCCGAGGGCATCTTCTATGATGCCCTGACGAAACTCGAGTCGAAGGGTGGCGATGAGGCCATCAAGCTATTCAAGAAGGCCGTCGAGAACTGCAAGCCGCTGCTCGAAGTGAAGACGCGCCGCGTCGGTGGCGCGAACTATCAGGTTCCGGTCGAGGTCAATGCCGACCGGCGCACTTCGCTGGCGATCCGCTGGATCATCACTTACGCGCGTGCTCGCGGCGAAAAGGGAATGACCGACAAGTTGAGCAATGAGTTGCTGGATGCCGCAAACAGCCGCGGAGCCGCCATCAAGAAGAAGGAAGATGTTCATCGCATGGCGGAAGCGAATAAGGCATTCGCGCACTATCGTTGGTAATGGCGGTGCCCTGGACGCCAAGAATAGACGCTTCAGGGGTTAACTGAGGTTAAGAACAGAGAATCACGGAGCCCAGAAAGAGTTAGTCGTGCCACGAACAGTTCCATTAGAGCGTTGCAGAAACATCGGCATCATGGCTCACATCGATGCCGGCAAGACCACTACGACCGAGCGCATTCTGTTCTACACAGGCAGGACGCACCGTATCGGCGAGGTCCACGAAGGTACTGCGACCATGGACTGGATGGAGCAGGAGCAGGAGCGCGGCATCACCATTACTTCCGCCGCGACTACCTGTTTCTGGCGCGACATCCGCATTAACATTATCGATACGCCGGGGCACGTGGATTTCACGGCGGAAGTCGAGCGCTCGCTGCGCGTGCTCGATGGCGCGGTGGCGGTGTTTGACGCCGTCCACGGCGTGCAGCCGCAGTCGGAAAAAGTCTGGCGGCAGGCCGATAAATACGGCGTTCCGCGCATCTGCTTCATTAACAAGATTGACAAGATGGGTGCTGATTTCGAGCATGCCATCGATACCATCCGCAAGCGCCTCAGCGCCAAGCCCGTCGCCATTCAGATTCCCATCGGCCAGGAAGACAAGTTCAAAGGCGTCGTCGATCTGCTCTCCATGAAGGCCATTGTCTGGAAAGACGAGACAATGGGCGCCGAGTACGAAACCGAAGAAATTCCGGCGGACCTCAAAAAGAAAGCCGAAGCCTTCCACGCGCAACTGGTCGAGACGATTGCAGAAAATGATGACGAGATTCTGCACAAGTTCCTCGAAGGCGAGGAGATTTCCGCCGACGAACTGCGCAAATCTCTACGCAAATCGACGATTGAGTTGAAGCTGTTCCCCGTGGTTGTAGGTACAGCATTCAAGAACAAGGGCGTGCAGCCGCTGCTCGATGCGGTGGTCGATTATCTGCCTTCGCCGCTCGATGTCGGCGAGACGCACGGGAAGAACCCAAACAATGGAGAGCCGGTCACGCGCAGGCCAGACGATAAAGAGCCGTTCTCGGCACTGGCCTTCAAGATCATGGCCGATCCGTTTGTTGGTCAGCTGACATTTATTCGCGTTTACTCCGGACATCTGAAGACCGGCGATTCCGTGCTGAATGTGCGCACGGGAAAGACCGAGCGCATTGGCCGTCTGCTTAAGATGCATGCCAACAAGCGAGAAGAGATCAGCGAGATTCTCGCCGGCGATATCTGCGCCGCGGTGGGCCTGAAGAACGTTTCTACCGGCGACACCATCTGCAACGCAGATCATCCCATCGCGCTCGAGTCGATCGAATTTGCGGCGCCGGTCATCTCCGTCGCCGTCGAACCCAAGACCAAGGCCGATCAGGAAAAAATGGGTATGGCTCTGGGCAAGCTGGCGCAGGAAGATCCCACTTTTAAGGTTCACACCGATCCTGACAGCGGACAGACGATTATCAGCGGCATGGGCGAGTTACACCTGGAAATCATCGTCGACCGCATGATGCGCGAGTATAAGGTCGAGGCCAACGTCGGCAAGCCGCAGGTTGCGTATCGCGAGACCATTCGCAAGCACTCCGAAGCAGAAGGCAAGTACATTCGACAGACGGGCGGCCGTGGCCAGTACGGGCACGCGAAGATTTATCTCGATCCTCAACCGCCAGGGACGGGCTACGAGTTTGTCAACGAAATCGTTGGCGGTTCGGTCCCGAAGGAATTCATCAAGCCGATCGATCAGGGCATTCAGGAAGCGCTCGAAGGCGGAGTGCTGGCCGGGTATCCGATGGTCGATGTGAAGGCGACGCTCTACGACGGCAGCTATCACGACGTCGACTCCAACGAAATGGCGTTCAAGATCGCCGGATCGATGGCGTTTAAAGAGGCGGCTCGCAAAGCTTCTCCGGTATTGCTCGAGCCGGTGATGGCGGTGGAAGTCGTGACGCCGGAAGATTATGCCGGCGTGATTATGGGCGACCTGAGTTCGCGCCGCGGGCGGATCGAGGGCATGGAGCATCGCGCGGGTTCGCAGGTGATTAAAGCGATCGTGCCGCTGGCGGAAATGTTTGGCTACGCGACCCACATGCGTTCGTCGACGCAGGGCCGTGCCGAGTACTCAATGCACTTCGCGCGCTATGAGGAGGCCCCGCGATCGGTCGCGGAGGAAATCATCGCCAAGGTGCAAGGAACGGCGAAGTGACTGCACTCCCCGCGGTTCGTAGTTGATCGGAGATTCTGGGTTACCGATGGCCGGCGGGTTGAGTTTGAAGCGGCGTTCGGTGTCGATGGTGGTTGGTCAAGATTGTTATGCGGGGCTGACGGATATTTAAAAGCGGAGACGTGGTGCGAGTCTCCGGAGTCAGCGCAGTACCGGGTAAGGGATATCTGGAACTGGCACCGGAGTTTCGAGATTTTCCGGGCACGGATTCAGGAAGAATTTGAGCAGTTTGAGGAATGGCTTCGGTCCGAGAGACTGGTTGTGAAAGAACAATCTCTCGGTGCGTGTTACGAGAAGCCTGAAATCGGAAACGAACAGGATTTAGTTTTGAGCTAATAGTAGGAGCTAGAGGCAGCAATTATGGCGAAGGAAAAATTTGAACGGACAAAGCCGCACTGCAACGTAGGGACGATCGGGCATATCGATCATGGCAAGACGACGTTGACGGCGGCGATCACGAAGGTTTTGCAGAAGCACAATCCGAAGATTGTGTTCCGGTCG
>DATKQB010000162.1:0-8811 GCA_035523795.1 Verrucomicrobiia bacterium
GTCGATTTCGACGGTCCGCAGGTAACACCCGTCTTCGATAATTTCCACACCGGGATTGGCGCTCGTTTTCCCGCGCTTCCTCCTTCCCATCCGCGGCGATCGAGCCCCTGCCGTTTCCGGTGATCGCCGCCGTGGAGGGCCGGGGTGCGGCTTCCTGATAACGACGTCGAAGCTGAATCGAGTGGGGCTTCGATTTCCAACTGCCGGAAATCGGCAAACCATACCGCTGCAGTCACCCGATCGGGTCATGACCTTGAAGATTGGACGAGACTAGAACCAGTCTCATAAATGCCCGAGGGGCATGTGGAGACAGGCAAGGTGTACGAAGGTGAGGCACCCAGCCACGCACTAAGGTGCGCCCCAACACTTCCAAACGGGAAACGAACAGTGGATCACGATTCAAATCTGATGGCAGCGGTCTCTTGAGCTTCCTTTATCGGCTTTGACATCTCGCTCGTCCTCGTCCAACCCAACTCCGAATACAGCGGCATTCCCTTGGCACTGGCATGAAGAACGGCAAAGCCGACGCCGCGATTCGCAAATTCGATTTCAGCAAGCCGCATCAGTTTGGAGCCAATCCCCGCCTCCGGTACGCAGGTTCGACAAAGAGGTTGAGTACATATCCACGCTTATCAGTGGTCGGATGAAAATGATGCGGAGGCCAGTCGATTAACAGCAGTCCGATTCCGCCGACCGGACGATTTTCGTCGAAGACTAGCCATCCGTAATAGCTGCCATCTCTGAGCTTTGGTTCCAGCCAAGCCCGAAAATACGGCTTCATCGCGCTCAAAACTTCCTCCGCTATGCCGGCATCGCGGAACATTTCTTCACGCTGTCGACGAATGAGCTCCAGGTCCTGTTCGCAAAGCGCACGGAAATCCATTTCTGGCTCCTGCAGCAACGTTCGTTTGAGACGACCAACCGGATCATGGCTTGCCAGCTAGTCTCTAGTGTGAGATATTATCTCATGATGGAGATTGCAGTTCAAGCGCCCTCTCCAGTGCAGGTCGGTTCTCAAGCGAACTCAATCGAGCATCGGATCGCGAACCGCCTTGCGGAGTTGAGGGCAGAGCGAGGATGGACGTTGGAGACGCTCGCGCAGCGCACCGGAATCAGCCGCGCGACCTTATCCCGGTTGGAGCGGTGTGAGTTGAGCCCAAGCGCGGCCATGCTCGCCACGTTGTGTGGCCAATATGGCTGGACGCTTTCACGGCTGATGGTCGAGGCGGAACAGACGACGCCGTCGGTTATATCTGTCGCAGAGCAGGTAACGTGGCGAGATCCCGATACTGGATACGTTCGCCGCGTCGTCTCCCCACCACACCCGAAGTTGCGAGGCGAACTGATTGAAGTGACTCTTCCGGCCGGCGCTTCAGTTTCCTACGATGCGTCATATCTTCCAGGACTTGAGCATCATCTCTGGATGATCGAGGGCGCGTTGTCAATCGAGTTCGGAGGAACTGTCTTGCGACTGCGAAAAGGAGACTGCGCTCGCTACGTGCTGTGTGGCTCTTCAAAATATGAGTGCGGACGGCATCCGGCACGATACGTGATCGCTTTGGTGCATCCATGAGCATCGACTACGATCGAATCGAATTTAACGGATAGGAGGCAAGCGAACAGTTAAATATAGACTAGGAGTTTTCGATTCGCAGAGCCGCACGGCACGACTCGCAAGGAATTTTGGATTGCCTAAGACAGGCTTTCGAACCCTACCGCCAGTGTTACACGGACTAGGCATTCGCCGATACCGTGCTCACGCCGGCAACGTTGCAACGCCGTCAATCGGAAATGCAAATTCTTGTGGCGGCGAAACCAGCAAATCCCGTAATTGGAATGGTCGCCTTCAGAGTTACGGATCGTGATGGACACGTCCGGGGGATGGCCGTTCTGCCGGAGTATCAGAGACGGGGAGTCGCGACCGCTCTCCTAATGCAAGTGGAAGCGGAGCTCCGCGGGTTGAACTGCGTCTCTGTCACCCTGGAGACAACGGGACCTCTGACGCGGGCGATGCAGTTCTATGAGAAAAGTGGGTTCTCCCGAACGGCAGAGGTCTTGTCATTCTTTGGCATGGGGCTGGTGAGATATCGTAAGACCCTCTAAATACTCTGATCGCGGTTCGACCCTAACAAATAGCCGACACATCGGCTGCCTGGAGGCTCGCGCATGAACGAATCGTCACTTGCTTTCGCATCTCTGCCACCCCCGGCGCTGAATCTCGAGACCTTCCAGGAATTTGTGATCGCACGCACAGCCTGCGGGTCATGATCGTCGAAATGCTGACAGATCCTGGCGTGACTGGAGGTTGCGGTCGATGACATTAGCACACGGTACCGATTGGATTGAGTCGGGGCGGCTCATCTTTCGCAGGATTGTACAGTCGGATTTCGAGCTTTTTGCTCGTATTCATTCAGATCCAGTTGTCGCCAGATATCTTGGGAATGGAAGGCCGCGTTCCATTCAGGAGACCCGTGCATTATTGGAATCGTTTTGCGAGACTTATAAGAGCTTGGAATTAGGTCCTCTCGCTGTTCTGCGTAAGTCTGATGGAGTTCTGATCGGTCGATGTGGCCTCAGCGAAATGGCACTCGAGGTGAACGTGGGATCTGGGAAATTGCCTCGGGTATGGTATCAGCGATCGCAAGTACCTTTGGATAACAACGTCATTTTTGAACAGGAACTTGGATATAGCTTTGATCGACACTACTGGGGCCAGGGATATGCCAGTGAAGGTGCGGCCAGAGTATTCGAGTATGCATCCTCCACAATGCCGTTTCGACGCATTGTTTCCGTGATTCACCCCGACAATACCCCCTCAATTAAAGTCGCAAAGAAATGCGGGGCACGGCAGGAAAACAACGTCATGCTGCTGGGGCAAGAGTTTTTCCGATTCAAATGGCCGGAGACTTCCCATCACCTTTAGAACCAATCTCATAAATAGCTGGTGGCAGGCGAAGAAGTTTATGTCGGACGAACATTTCACGGTAGACGGCACACTGATTCAGGCATGGGCTTCGCAGAAGAGCTTCCGTCCGAAGGATGGTTCGGGTGGCGATGGCGCTAACTTCCATGGACAGAAGCGAACAAATCAGACGCATCAGTCCACAACGGATCCCGATGCACGGCTCTACAAGAAGAGCTATGGCAAGGAATCGAAGCTGAGCTATCTGGGTCATGCTCTCGTGGAGAACGGCAACGGGCTGATCGCGGCAGCCATGGTCACGCATGCCGACGGTTACGGAGAACGCGATGCTGCGCTGCTGATGCTGCAGCGACTGCAACGCAAACGCAGACGGCGGATCACGGTGGGCACGGACACGGCTTACGACACCAGGGATCTTGTGCGCACGGCGCGAGAGCTGAATGTGACGCCGCACATTGCCGCCAACCAGCGGAGCAGTCTGGATCGCCGTACCACGCGACGGCCGGGCTACGCCGTCAGCCTCAGCCGACGCTGGCTGATCGAGAAGAGCTTCGCCTAGCTAAAGCAGACGGGACCGTTGCGACAGATGAAGCTGTGAGGACTGGGCAAGGTGGACTGGCAGTTCGTCTTCAGCTACGCCGCCCACAACCTGCCGCCTGCCCAGGCTGATCTCAGATGCTCAGGCTGCCTGAACGCCGCGGGGAGCCTGAACTCCCCCTTCAGTCCCCCTCGCGGCACCCATCCATCACAACTCCTAACCCGCTTAATTCGCAGGCCGCACTCGATCAACAATGGCCGCCACTATCTCTGGCGGTAGTGCTTTCGCGAACTCGCTGCTTAGTCATCTCCCAAGTTCGTGTCCAGCTTAACACCCTTCACAACACTGATGGCCCGTATGACTATCGTTCGAGTCCCGTTTCGACGGTAGACGGTTCCGGTAACCCGGACAAACTTGCCTACGTATGGAACTAACTGGTCGCGAACGCTGTGATCGGGCATTTGGTCAGTCATCGGGAAATAAATGTCGTCGCTCCTGGTCAAAATGATGAGCGGCGAGCCGGCTCTTGCACACGCTTGCGCGCATTTGAGATTGAAATGTGTCGCCGTGGAATTATGGTTCTGCATGGGGCAAGCGACATCACGCACCAGGCCCTCGATGGTCGCCGAAACGCCGGAATCAGGTGTGTCAACCGCAGCAGCGGCTTGGGCTGGATGTGCGGAATTTGGCACAGCGAGCGCGATTGCTCCGAGGATCGTAAGTGCGCATAGATTCATTCGCGTAGATCTCATACTGGGTTGGCTCCGTAAAGGGGACTTCATGTGCTCATGCTAGAGGTTGCTCACACACGTACAGTTCACGTAATGTTGAACTGTGGATGATGCGAAGAAGCTCGCGGATCTCAGTGGACATCTTGCGGATCCCGCGCGAGCCGCCATGGTTTTGGCCCTGATGGACGGAACTGTTCGGCCCACTGGGGATCTTCAACTGACCGCAAACGTTTCCGCCACCTCAGCGAGTATGCATCTTTCAAAACTGGTGAATGCGCAGATCCTCACAGTTCGTAAACATGGTCGAGTCAAGTATTACCGGATCTCGAGCGCCGCTGTAGCCCACGCAATCGAAGCTCTCACGATCATTGCCTCCCCAGGAACTCTCCTGAGACAGCTTGCACGCTCGGATCTTAATCCATTTGCCTTTGCGCGTACGTGCTATGACCATTTGGCCGGAAAGCTTGGTGTCGAAATTGTCGCTGGCTTACAGGCCAAAGGGATTCTTCTTCCCGACGGAAACTGCTACCAGCTTACCGACAAGGGAGACGACTGGCTGAAATCGATCGATGTCGACTCTGCTTCACTGCTTAGAGAGCGAAGGCAGTTTGCCCCGCAGTGTCTGGACTACACGGAAAGACGCCCCCATCTTGCTGGCGCTCTTGGCGCGGCAATACTCCGTCGCATGATTGAACTGAACTGGTTGGCACGATCACGTGTACCACGTGCTCTGAGATTGACGGTCCAGGGTAGGGTCGAGCTTCGCAACAAGCTGGATATCAACGTCCCCTGATCGTTCCGAACCCTACCACAATCCGAAGAGAGATGGATTCAGGCAGAATGGCTGCCGAGTGGCACTGAAAGCTCCTGCGGCTTGGCGGTGCATGTAAATGCCCGAAGAACGGGGTCGCTGCCTGGCCAACGCTTCCGGGGGCCTGTCGGAAGTGCTCTCAACGCCCCTGTGGAGAATTCAGCAAGATTCTCATGAGCGTATAGGGGTAGACGCTCGGATCAACGAAGCCCAAATTCGACATGACAACCACAGCGATGCCCTGGTCGGGGTCACGCGCGAAATCGGTAACGAAGCCGTTGTTCCCGTCATCATGCTGAAGATACGTCTCTTTCCCGATCTTCCGCACCATCCAGCCGCAACCATAGGAAAGTGTTGGCCTTATGATGAAAGCGTGCGTGACGCAGTCTTCCACTACCTTGGACGAAACGATCTCGCCTCGCGATGGCGCTGAGTCGAAATTGAGCATATCCTGCGCGCTTGCATAGATCGCGCCTGCCCCCATTTGCGCGAATTGGAAGCTGTTCGCCGGTTCGAGCGCGCTCACGTGTTCGCAGTACGAGGAAATTTAGCGACCACCTTTGTTCACCAGCGGACTACGCAGTCCGGATCCGATCGGACCGGAAACGATCCGCATTGGTTCGCGACTTCTCCGGTATTGCCTAGTGTGAGCGAGGTCACCTCTCAAGGCGAAGACCAATCCGGTGGCATGCAAACGGTCGGGGAATTACCTCGTTCGCTGTCCACATTCGGTCCCAAATCGTGCGAAGTGGCTATTGCCCGCCATGCCTTGGCGAGAGATATTGAAAATTGAACTCCTCGGCACTAAATGACAAAGCAGCGCAACATAACAGCAAATCTCGGGCTCTACGTCTTCGGAGGAGCTGCCATCTCTCTCGGCCTCATCAAAAGGCTTCAAGTGGGGAACGCAGAGGTCAAGAATCAAGTCTTCGCCGCGTTCCCGATTGCAAAGACCATTGGCATGACCCTCGGAATGCAAATGGATGGGATGGGCGGCTACGAAATCCTCTCGCGCTTCGTGACGACTTTCGATTACGGGGATAAGGAGATCGTGTTTCATATGCCAGGCTGGGATAGACTGCAGCGAGCGAAGATTGCGATCTTGCATGGATAATAACTTCGGAGAATCACGCTATGGCGTCCCTCATATGTCTTGCCGCATCGTTCCTGTTCTTTAGGATCGTTGGACTCGAATGGGGTTATTTTGCCGACTGGCATCATGCTCTTCGTGCAGCGCTCGGCGCGATGTTCCTACTCACGGCTTCGGCTCACTGGGGCAAACGGCGAGCCGATCTGGTTCGCATGGTTCCGGAAAGGGTGGGCGGTCCCAGTACATGGGTGAGTGCGACAGGAGTTGCGGAGATTGCGATCGCGATTGGGCTTCAGTTGCCACGTCTAGCTCCTTGGACCGCGGCCATTGCCGTCGTGATGCTGTGCTGCCTGTTCCCTGCTAATCTGAGAGCGGCTCGCGAACGCCTGACGATTGACCACAAACCTGTGCTTCCGGCCGTGCCGCGTTTTCTCATTCAATTGGTCTTCATCGCCGCAGTCATTGGCAGTGTCTGGCCCCGTCAGTAGATGGGCGGGTTTTCGATCGAAGCGCAGGTTTGTACCCATGGCTGTAACAACCAACACAAACTGCAGATGCAATCAAACGCGTGGTTCCGCCGATGCCTTGAGCTCCGCGATATCCCGTTACTCACTTGCTTGCACGTCACGATTCGAAATGATCGAACGCGCGGTGGTTTCCTCCAGGACCTATTGAGCATTGACCAATATAGTGACATCCCTGCGGTTCTCTGATTCTCTCCTGGCCGTGGGAGA
This sequence comes from Verrucomicrobiia bacterium, assembly GCA_035523795.1. Taxonomy (GTDB): domain Bacteria; phylum Acidobacteriota; class Terriglobia; order Terriglobales; family Acidobacteriaceae; genus Sulfotelmatobacter. The sequence goes on from DATKQB010000162.1 coordinate 6,828, forward strand.
ACGCAGCCGATTCACGGTGGGCTTGTGATCGCGAGTTTGAGAAGATGCCGTTTGATTTTCAACCCACACTGAGAGGCGCGCTCGTTGAACTGAGGCCGCTTCGCCCGGGTGACGCGGACGATCTGTTCGCGGTCGCGTCGGACCGGCTCATTTGGGAACAGCATCCGGTTCGGGATCGCTATAGGCCCGACGTATTCAGCGCCTTCTTCCGTGAATCGCTGGCGTCGCGAGGCGCACTTACGGCTCTCGATTGTAAAGATGGCAGGATCATTGGATCGTCCCGATTCCACGCCTACAACACACAAGCGAACGAAGTGGAGATAGGGTGGACATTCTTGGCGCGATCGCACTGGGGCGGCAGGTACAACAGGGAGATGAAACAGCTGATGTTGCGGCACGCTTTTCAATTCGTGAAACGCGTGGTTTTTCTCATAGGCCCGCAGAATGTGCGATCACAAAAGGCGATCGAGAAATTGGGGGGCGTTCGTGTCGGCTCAAGACCCGACACCGCAGGACGAGATTCTTACGTCTACGAAATCACATCTGTGCCCGTCTGAGTGAACATACTGCATGCGCTGCACGGACAGGCGGTCTTTGTCGATGGCTTTGGGCGTGGTTTTTCATGCATGTGACTCGACATTGAAAGCGGTACGCCTGCCAATAGGCGAAAGGCCGTTTGTCCTCACTGGGCGCTACCGTCGTAGTATCCGAAAGAGGGCAACATGACGATACCGATGGAGGCGATCGGCCTTGTCGAAACAATGCGCGTTGATCCGAAGGACGACTTTTGGGGCTGCGAACAGGCTCGTATCACTCTGGCAGCGCAGTTCTCACCGGAAGCGCTCGAAGGAATTACAGAGTTTTCGCACATAGAGGTGCTGTTCCTCTTCCACAAAGCGGAACTGACAAACGTAGTGACTGGTGCGCGCCATCCGAGAAATAACCCGGCGTGGCCCAAGGTCGGTATTTTCTCTCAGCGAGGAAAGAACCGACCAAATAGGATTGGCAGCACGATCTGCCGCCTAATGAAAGTCGAAGGCTTAACACTTTATGTATCAGAACTCGATGCGATCGATGAAACTCCAGTGCTCGACATCAAGCCGGTAATGGCGGAATTCCTTCCGCGCGGGCAGATTCGCCAACCTGCCTGGTCCCATGAGTTAATGGGCCAGTATTGGCTATCCAAATCCTAGTCGGCGGGCTCCTCCCGCCGGTCCCGTGCAACGGCCGGTTGACCTGCTTCGGCCGTTCGATGCCGATCAGCTGACGGCGTGGAAAGTGAGTGCCGCGGTCGGCAGCGTGCGGAATAATACGCCGGATTTGTGCATTACTGTCTGACTTCGGTAATGAATCCGCTCCACCGTAATCTTTACCGCCAGGCGCGTGTCTGCGAGCCTCTAATCATCAGCTTGTTCATTTTCCGCGCCCGCCGTCGTTCGGCGGACCTTTTCTGCGTGTGCGGCCATGCGTTCGATGGTTTCGTTGCAGCTAGGTTAAGAACGCGCTCGGGGTTACACTGTCCGGCATGGACACAGCCCAACTGATTTCCGAAATCGATTCCGAAATTTCCCGCCTTCAACAGGCCCGCGCAGTCCTGGCCGGCGGCCATACAGTCAACCGCGCAAAGCCACGCGGCGGCAGGCGCACCCTCAGCGCCGAGGCGCGGGCAAGGATCGCGGCCGCGCAAAAACGCCGGTGGGCTAAGCAGAAGGCCCGAGCAAAGACGGCCGGCTAATGGATACTCTCAAACCGACAGCCGATCACGCCATCTTTGGACTGTAGGAGTTCCTTCCTTACTCGGACCGCAGCGCCGCCACGCCGGACGAACCCTAAGGTCAGCCAACCGGAGGAGATCCTCTCGGACCCGGACGTGGTTTTCGTAATCTGGCTTCGCTGTCACGACTTTTTGCGGGTTGTCAATAGGTGCCAAATCGCCAAGGCGCTTTTCCATCTGCGCGATCTGGAGACACGGTAAAGGCTGTTG
>DATKQB010000163.1:0-38518 GCA_035523795.1 Verrucomicrobiia bacterium
CGCCGTGTTGGCGGTACGGATGGAACCGACCGCAGACGACTCGTTAGCTGCCATGCGAGCGCGCAGCAAGTTTGGAATGGCGATAGCTGCAATGATCAGGATGATAGCCACCACGATCAGCAGCCCAATCAGTGAGAAACCCTTCTGTTTCCGCATCTTTGCTTTCCCCTCGTGTTTTACGGATTCTGGTCACGAATGACGCAGTCACTGGGGAATGTATGCACTTGCCAGACCAGACGATAGTGGTTACGAAAGTGTCCGACAGGTTATGTGAAAAGCTTTGTTTTCAGTGCAGCACGAAACTTTCGGGTTATCCACTCGACGCCGTCAACTGCCACCCGCTGCCTATCCGCGTCGTTCCTGTGACAATTTCTGTCAGCGCAACGCGAACGCCAACCGCGATGGAATTTGTGCGAGATCCAGAAAACGGCGGTTCACGCGGACTATATCTCTCCGCAACTGTTCGCCATGCAGCTACAACAGCTTTTGGCTTGGAATCGAGATGCGGCTTGCATTGCCACAAAAAACAAGAGCAGCGAACTTGCGTTCGCTGCTCTTTTGGCTTGTACCCTCCCCCAGGTACTTGCCAGTGTTGAATTAGTTGCCGATCGGGCTGGCGGCAGCACAGTTAGCGTGGCTGTTCAAGCTCGCCGCGCCTGCAGCCGTACCGGTGAGGGACTTGAAGCGAACGACGTTGTCTTCGTTGCCGCAGAATTCCTTCGAACCAGTCGTGCTGACTGTGGTCGGCCATCCGTCAGACGTGTACCACGTGTAGGCGGTACCAACCTGGTTGGACGGCGTGTACTCGAACAGATAACCGCTCTTCGGAGTGTCAAGCCCGGTGGAGTCAGCCGAGGCCAATGCATAGTCGATGATGCAAGCATTGGTGCTCGCCGGACCCGCTGTGCAGGCCGCATTCGCTGGCCCTAAGACGGCCAGAGCCGACGGAAATCCGATGGTCGGATACGCTGTCGAAAACTCCACCGACGCAGTCGCGATCGTACGAATTGACGCTGCCGCAGACGACTCGTTGGCCGCCATGCGGGCGCGCAGCAAGTTTGGAATGGCGATAGCTGCAATGATCAGGATGATGGCCACCACGATCAGCAGCTCAATCAGTGAGAAACCCTTCTGTTTCCGCATCTCTTTTTCCCTCGTTTGGTGCAAGTTTTTATTCTGGTCACGGATGACGCAGTCGATCTCGATATTTGCACTTGCCTCTCCAAAGCCCAAGTTACCTTGGTTCCAGCGAGCCTTCGAGGAACGGCTTTGTTTTCAATCGAGGGGTGCACTTCGGTCGCATGGGTAACGTTTTTTTCTCTTGCAAATGCGATGAATGCTGGCAAAACGCGTCGTCCGACTGACAATTCGTGGCAATCCCAATTTGGAATCCCGCCCACTTTAAGACGCATCTTCAAAAGAGACGATTGCCCTCTTGAGACTTCTCATTCCACCCCAAGACACGCCTTGCCGAGCCTGCCGTACAATGATCGCGCTCCATCGAGAAGCCGATGCATGACTGGCAAGAATCGCTCCGCATAGATGCCGAGATCGCCCGCGCCTGGACGCTTTCCTCTCTTCTTTATTACGACCGCAGCGTCTTTGACGTGGAGCGGGAAAAGATCTTTTCCCGCTCGTGGCAAGTGGTGGGCCACTCGAGCCAGGTCGCGGCTCCGGGTGATTACTTCACGACCGAACTCGTGGGCGAACCGCTGGTTTTTGTGCGTGGCCTCGATGGACAGCTGCGCGGGTTCTATAACGTCTGCCGTCACCGCGCCGGTCCTCCGGCCGAAGGCTGCGGATCACGCAAGCTATTCCGTTGCGGTTATCACGGTTGGACCTACGGATTAGACGGGTCTTTGATCAGTGCCACGGAAATCGAAGGTGTCGAAGGTTTTCGTCCCGACGATTTCGCACTGGCGCCGGTGCGCACAGAAGAATGGTTCCATCTGATTTTTGCGAATCTCGATGCGCAGGCCCTGCCGTTGCGCGAATGTGTGGGGCAGCTTCGGGGGCAGGCGGAAAAATTTCCTTTCTCCGGCATGAAATTATTCGAGCGCCGCACCTATGACATGAAGTGCAACTGGAAGACTTACGTGGACAACTACCTCGAAGGTTATCACCTGCCCAGCGTGCATCCCGGGCTGAATCGCGAACTCGATTACAACGCCTACGTCGTTGAGCCGCACTTGGAGTCTCACAGAGCAGTTAGCACTGCGCAAGTTTACGGATATGTCCGCCAGTTCTCGCCGATCCGCGGGGCGCAGGCGGGGGATGCGAATGCTCGCCGCTATCAGGAAGCGCGCGAAGATCTGACCACCGATTATTTCTGGATTTTCCCCAACTGGATGATGAATTGTTATCCGGACAACATTTCTCTGAATATCGTGCTGCCGATCGAGCCGGAGCGCACGCTGGCGATTTTTGAATGGTATCTTCCGGGAAAAGATCATTCATCCCCAGCCGCAAAGGCTTCGGTGGAATTCAGCGATCAAATCCAAATGGAAGATGTGGCGATCTGCGAGGCGGTCCAGAAGAATCTGCGCTCGCAAAGCTACTCGCGCGGGCGATATAGCGTCAAACAGGAGAAAGGCGTGCACGCATTCCATCGCATGTACGCTGCGTGGATGAAATCAAGCTGAAGGGTTTGGCATGGCCAGTTTAAAGAAGGGAAGCGCCCTTCGGTCGCTTTTTCGCTTGCCGGTTTTTCTCTATCGCCTTCATCTCGGTTGGTTGCTGGGACATCGCTTTTTGCTTCTCACGCATACGGGTCGACGCACGGGTCTTCGGCGGCAGACAGTTCTGGAAGTGATCGAGTACCGCAAGGACGTGCCCGAGGCTGTTGTCATGAGCGGCTTCGGACGAGACTCCGATTGGCTGCGCAACATCGAAGCAGCACCCAACCCGGAGGTCGCGATTGCGGCGGAGCGTTTCGCCGCGGCGTTTCGTTTTCTCGACGAGGATGAAGCCAGTGAAGCCATTAAGAGTTACGAACGCAAGAACTGGTTTGCTGCTGGTATTGTGCGAACTGTTCTGAGCCGGTTATTGGGATGGAAATACACCGGCTCGGAAGGCGATCGTCGCGAGCTGGTCCGCCAGTTACCCGTGATTGGGTTTCGTCCGCGATGACGGCGCTTTCGCAAATGCGAGCGAAAAGATTGCAACCACGGTTGCTGCGACGACCTTCTAGAACTCCACGGACTTCAGCAGCATACAAGTAACGTCATCATGCTGCGGAGTATTTCCGACGAATAAATCGACCGAAGCCATCAAACGATGGAGCATTTCCGCAGGCGTGCCGGATCTTCCTGCTTCTAACTCGGCCAGCACGCGCGTCTCGCCAAATTCCTGCTGATATGTATTTTCCGCCTCGATCAGACCATCGGTAAAAATGATGAGCCAGTCGCCAGGAGCGAGCGTGACGGTTGCCGCCTGGTAGGTGCTCTCCGGCATAATGCCGAAGGGCAAGCCGCCTACGTCAAGACGCTCAATCTGTCCATTGGCACGGCGCAGAATCGGATTGTTGTGTCCCGCGTTGATGTAATAGAAAGTCCGGTTCACGGCATCATATTCCGCAAGAAACGCGGTGGTGAAACGCAAGCCGCCTTGGCTGTTTGAACAGGCGTACCTGTTCATGTTGGCAGCGAGTTCGGGCAGTGCGACCTGGGCCGTGGAGAGCGTTTTCAGACTCGCCTGGAACGTTGCCATCAGCATGGCTGCCGGAATACTTTTGCCGGCCACATCGGCCACAGCAAAAACCACGCGATTTCCTTCATTCGTGCGGCCCGGTCGAGGGAATACATCGTAATAATCTCCGGCGACCGTATTCGCGGGGCGTGTTGCATAGGTCAGCGTCAAGCCGGGAATTTGCGGAGGTGCTCCGGGCAGCAGCCAAGTCTGAATCTCTTTCGCGATCTGCAGATCACGCTTCATAACCACGCGATCGCCAATTTCCAGGATTAACAGCAGTAGGAGAAGTAATCCGCCCCAGAAGTGCAGATCGAATTCGACTGTATTAACCGAAGTACGCGGAATGACCAGCATGATCAAGGCAGCCAGCAGTAGCACACGGCGGGCGGGCGAGAGCTTTTCAAAGACCGACCAGAAAAATTCCTTGACGATGTGCAGATTGCGTCCGCGCCGGGTGAGGCCTTCCGGGGTTTTGGCCTCGACGTCTTTCGCATAGAGGCGATAGCTGGCGCGCGCCTCGGTTTCGAACTGAGACCAAAGTTGCGAGACCTCCATACCTTCCGTGACGCGCCGCCAGAAATTCTTCAACCGCACGAGTAAAGGCACGTGCTGCGCAGCGGGCTGTCCGGTTGGAGGGTAGGTGGCCATGAGATTCGATTATAGGGTAAGGAGCGCAGACATCGAGTGATTGTGGAATTGAGAAATTGTGTAATTGAAAACGGGACATCAGGCGACGCGAAGATTGGGGCGTCATGCTTTCAATTCAATTGCCCGATTTACAAAGTTACCAATTGCTCTTCAGAACAGATTCATCTGCTCTTCGAAATGCTGCACGGGCCACTTCATCGCATAAGCCGTTCGCTTGCGGCCGGTGAGTTTGTATTTTTCGCGCAGACGCTGAACCAGGGCAGAAAGCCGCTTGGAATAAGAGGCAGGAAGAAACGCTCGATTCTGGTAACGCTGACGGTAGTCGTTGGCGAGATGAGGAAAATTCTGTTCGAGAAACGGTAGGAATACAGCGGCAGAGCAGGGCTTAAGAAAAAGCGGATTGGCAAAGACGTAATCGGCGCCGGCATCCGCGGCTGCACGAATTACCGCTTCCAAATCCTTCGGGTGATCCGTAATTCCCGGCACGACTGGACAGCAACTGACGCCAACTCGCAATCCCGCTTCGCTCAGCGCGTGCACGGCCTCCATTCGCAAATCTGGACGCGGTGCCCGCGGCTCAAGGATGCGGGCCAATTCCACGTTGAGGGTAGTAACCGTCAGATGGATCGAAAGCTGATTTCTCTTCGCCACTTCTCTCAGCAGATCGAGGTCGCGCACCACCATATTCGACTTGGTGACGATGCCAAGCTCATGCCCACGATGGCGTGTGAACTCCTCGAGAATGCTGCGCGTCACCTCGTAGCGGCGTTCCGCGGGCTGATAGGGATCGGTCGCGGTGCCGAGAGCAATGGATTCGCCTTTTTTCACTCGACGCAGTTCGTTCCTCAACAAACTGGCTGCGTGTTGTTTGACGTAAATTTTCTGTTCGAACTCGAGACCGTCGCGCATCTCCATGAATTCGTGTGTGTAGCGAGCGTAGCAATATTTGCAGGCAAACTCGCAACCACGATACGGGTTGATGGTCCAGGTGAAAGGTAATGCCCGCTTCGAAACACAATGGTTCAGAAGAGATTTGGTTTGCAGCGTGAAGTATTCGATATTGTGGCCTTCACGAATGGATTCGCCTTGAGAGGCAAGCCGGGCAATGCCGACCAGGCGCGGCTTTTCGGATAAGGGGAGTAAGGGAAGGGAAGACATCTTATTCGCCTTTTATTCGCCTATGATAAAACGCGAACAGCATGTTCGTCAAGGCTGCTATGCAGGCGAATTCAGCATCCCGACCGAACGGGATACTTAGGCGAGACGGGATCGTAGGGCTCCCGAAAAATCATCCGCCCTGAGTGCTAGAACATCTTTCGGAACGCCCAGAACAAGAAGCCCGAAAGCATCATCGAAGCAGGGAGGGTGAGCACCCACGCCATCCCCAAATTGCGAACCGTCGACCACTGCAGTCCGGAGTGATTTGCCGCCATAGTTCCCGCCACACCGGACGACAGCACGTGGGTTGTGCTAACAGGAAGTCCTAATCCGTCGGCGGCGCCGATCGTAGCCATCGCCACTATTTCGGCGGCCGCGCCCTGTCCATAGGTCAGGTGCTCTTTGCCGATCTTCTCTCCGACGGTGACAACGATGCGCTTCCAGCCAACCATAGTACCCAATCCGAGAGCCAGCGCGACAGCGACCTTCACCCATGTCGGAATGAAGCGTGTCGCGGCGTCAATGTGCTTCTTGTAATTGTCGAGCACTGCCCAATCCTCGGTGCTTAGCGCGGGCTGCTTGTTTTTCTTCATCAGGCGCAGAGCTTCGCTGACCAGATACATGTCGTTGCGGAAGTTGCGGACACGCTCCTGAGGTACTTTGGCGAGTTCCCCGAACATTGCAGTCTCATTGCCAACATCGTTCACTAACTGGCGCAGCGCGAGCATGGTGTTGGGGGTGAATTCTTTTGTGCGGACATATTCCGTAATTTCGTCGCGATCATCGCCGACGACGGCATTGGGACTGACGTACTTTGAGAGAGTGTTATCTGCTTGCTGCGAGACAGCGATAAAATCCTGCGACTGTTGATGGCCGATTGCGTGGTTCAGTGCGTAAGCGGTTGGAACAGTTCCGACCAGAATCAGCATGATCAGTCCCATTCCTTTTTGACCGTCATTAGAGCCATGAAAGAAACTGACGCCGGTGCAGGTGAGAATGAGCAGGCAGCGAATCCACAGTGGGGGCGGTTCGGTTCCTTCAGGAGCCACATAGAGTTCTTTATTGCGAATGATGGCCTTCATCAGCCGGAGCAGCAGGTAGGCAAGAATGAATCCGAAAATCGGCGAGAGAAGCAGCGACTTGCCGACATTTGAGGCTTGTCCCCAATCCACGCCGCTCGTGCCCGTTCTGGCCGCCATCAGTTGATTGGCGATGCCGACGCCGATGATGGAGCCAACCATCGTGTGCGAACTCGAAGCGGGCAAGCCGAAGTACCACGTTCCCAGATTCCAGATAATCGCCGCCACCAGCAGGGCAAAAACCATAGCGAATCCCGCTTTGCTGCCCACTTGCAGAATCAACTCCACCGGCAGCAAAGAAATAATGCCAAATGCGACGAGCCCGCTCGAACTCATGACGCCGAGGAAGTTCCAAAAACCAGACCAGACCACCGCGATGTGCGGCTCCAGCGAGTGGGTATAAATCACCGTCGCGACAGCATTCGCAGTGTCGTGAAATCCGTTGACGAATTCAAATCCCAGAGCCACCAGCAATGCAATGCCGAGCAAAATGTAAGGGGTGAAGGTGGTCGAGTGAACGACAGATAGGTCAGAGAGCAGGTGGTACGCGGCATAGCCGATGCCGATCAAAAAAACGATTCCGAAGCCGATCACGCCGATCATGCCCGGTTTTCTGTTGAGTTTTTCCTGAACTGCCGGTGCCGCTACCGCTGTTGTCGCCGTTGCCATAAAGCACTCCTACGAATTGCCGCGAATTGCGCTACAGAACAGGAGGGCCCACATGCCTCCGCCAAGGGGGGAACTATATTGCAAGATTGTTACGGGAGTGTGAAAGTGTCCGGGCGATAGTGGCTGAATTTGAATTCAGCCACTACCGTCCGGGCTGAGTCTTAATTCCATCGCCGTCCATTAAATATCCGGTGAATGTCTAGAAACCACGTGAATCGGTTCTTTGATCCAGGGTTCTTTCCTAGGCGGGAAAACGAAGATGGCCGTCGCGACGGCATTTGCCGAGTCTTTCTTGGCTAAACTATCGGACTAGCCGGGACTTCCTATTGACCGCGCTCCCATGCATCCTCATAATCGGTGTCCGCGGCGGGCAATTGACTTCAAAAAGGACCGCCGCCAACCGCCACTCCTAAGCTTCCCCTGGGGGACCTCGATTTCGAAATAAACTCGAACGGGCTGCGTGACTTACTCCCGCAGACGGAAGCCCGGGTTCGGACCCCAGACACCGGAGAAAGAAATGTGATGCGGCGATACTTTGTATTCTTGCTAATGACCTGTTCGTTTGCCTTTGCCCAATTGCCTGAGTCTTTTTTCATGATGAGTACGGGCTCGGCGACGGACATGCCAATGGTCCCGTATGGCTCTCTCGGGCATGGTCCGCTGGTATGGACCGCAGTGGAAGGCGGCGGGCGCGGTGTCTACAACTTCAAAGAAATTGATATCTTCGTGAAAAAGGCGCCACGGATCAGTGGCGTGGCTCAGATCAACCTGACGCTTGGTCTGACGCCCAGTTGGGCCGTCGCGAAACAATCATCCTGTCACAAGATGGCAGGCGGCATAACCGGATGCACGGCGCCGCCGGAAAATATCCAGGATTGGATCGATTTCGTTACCGAACTGGTGAATCATTACAACGGCGTCACTGCGCCTCACGTTCGCTATTACGAGATATGGAATGAGGCGAATACCACGCCGTTTTGGACGGGCAGTGTTGCGCAACTGGCCGCCCTCGGCACGGCCGCCTATCCGATTCTCAAGCAAGATCCAAATTCTTCCGTGCTGACCCCCTCGGTGACCTGGCAGGCGGCCACGGGGCCAACTTTTCAATCCTCGTACCTGACGCTGGCTCCTGCGGATGCTGTCACTTTCCACGCTTATACCTGCAGGACAGGAACGAAATCCTCCGGCATGTGCGCCATGCCTGAAAGTTCGTCTTCTACCAATGCGCCTTTGCAGCAAATGATCCAGGCCTTCGCTGCGGTTGCGAACGGATTGCCGCTCTTGGCAACCGAAGGTAGCTGGGGCGTGAACGGCGTCACTGATCCCGACCTGCAACAGGCGTGGATCGCGCATTACGTCATTCTCGCGGCGTCTTACGCCCAGACAACGAACCTCGCGGTATTGTCCTGGTTTGAATGGGGGAAGCCCAGTGTTGCGTTGTCCGGCAATATCGAGCAGTCGAATGGACAACCCACGGCGGCGGGCGTGTCCTATGGTGTCGTGCAGAATTGGCTTGCCGAGGGGATGCAGCCTTGCTCGGTTTCCGGAACTATCTGGAGCTGCGCGGTTGGTGCGAACCTGATCGTTTGGGACGCATCCCAAACGTGCTCCAACGGGGTCTGCACCACAAACCCTTATCCAGTAACGAATTATTCGCAGTATTCCGATGTGACGGGGACAATTTACCCCATACAAAACGGAACTGTGCCATTGGGCATAAAGCCCCTCCTGCTCCAGCCGTGACAGCGACGGAGAGATCGTGAGTCTGTTTTTGCCGGCACGAATGTGCTTAAAATTTCATATTGACCGAGTGGCAATGTGCCCTCATAATTTCTTGGCGGCGCGCAAGGAGCTTCATGCGCTGCTGACTACCCCCCACAACAGTCATTTCCCCTATCTTAATCCAGGCTATCGAGGTGGCTTATGCGGCCTACGTTTGCAGTAATCGCTGTGCCTGTCTTACTCGGGATCGTGCTCACGCCGCATCGGCCGGGCTTCGTCGGTCACCATGATCCAGTCACCGTGGGGCAGACTTACTGCCTTCCGCCAACTCCGTGTGTGCTCACCTACCACAATGACGGCAACCGCGACGGCGTCAATCCCAACGAGACCGTCTTGCAGGCCTCCACTTTAGGCACGACCGCTACGCCCACGCCCCAGTGGATGGGGACGGCTGATGGTCAGATCTACGGGCAGCCGCTGTATGTTCATGGGCTGGCGCTCAATGGCGCAGCCAAGAATGTTGTGTACGCCGCAACGGAAAACAATTCCGTTTACGCTTGGGATTCCGATAGCGCAAATGCAGAAGGGACCGTGCTGGCCAATGTCAATCTCAATAATGCCGGCGACCTGGGATCGGGATACACGGAGATCGCGGTACCGTGGTCGGATATGCCGAGCTGTGGAGGCCCCGTTATTCAGCCAGAGGTAGGCATTACGGGGACGCCGGTGATTGATGCCTCTGTCACGCCACCGGTGATGTATCTCGTAAGCAAACATGAAGACATCGATCCATCAGGAAACAAGACTTATCGGCAGAAGCTGCATGCGTTGCAAGTGGACACTCTGCAGGAATTGCCCGGCAGCCCACTGGTGCTGGATACGACCTTCGCGACCAACAGCGCACCTGGATTCGATCCTCTAAAGACGCTGCAGAGAGCGGCGTTGGCATTGGTTCCCACGGGTAATGGCAGCAGCCAAGTTTGGGTTTCGTGGGGAGCATTCTGCGATGGCGCGCTCCATTACGGATTCGAGATGGCATTTACGTACAACTACACGGCCGCGGACTTCCTGAATTCCTACAATGTGTTTAATCCTGAGGCGGGTTGCGCGCAGAAGACCTGCATTGGAGGCATCTGGATGGGCGGTGCGGCGCCGGCGGTCGATGCCAGCGGAAACGTTTACCTCGCTGTGGGCAACGGTGGCGATGTCAAACAGGGAACGACTACGTTTGATAACAGCGTGGTGCGGCTGAACGGCACCGGCTTGCAGGACTATTATTCTCCTCCCGATTACAACGCGCTAAACAATGGCCATACCACAGTCGCGTGTACGAATCCGAATCCTCTGAAGTGTCCGAGTCCGTGCAAATTTGACAGTACAGGACAGTACTGCCAACTCACGCTGACGACGGGCGATCTTGATTTGGGATCGGGTGGAGTAGTGCTGCTTTCTCCCTCATTCCGGCTGAATAATCCGGAGATTGTGGCCGCAGGCAAGCAGGGAATGGTTTACGTAGTGTTCTCGGGTAATATGGGTCACATTGACAGCCAAGCAGGAAATCCGACGGAGTATGCATGCACCACGGCCGCCGTGCCCACGCCCGGAGCGATTGCCCAGTGTTTCGCAGGCCTTCCCGGCGGAGTGAGCGACACGGACCGAGGCAGCCGGGGCGCGCCAGCGTTCTTGTCAGCATCGTCGGGGAAGACTCAATATAACTACCTTTACTTCACTGCGATCAGCGATTCGTTGAGAGTCTTCAATCTGCAAAACAAAAGCGGAGTGGGAGTGTTCAACACGAATGCAGCTACACCAGAATCTCCGCATAAGTTTCTGTTTCCCGGCGCATCGCCTTCAGTGACGTGGAACTCGGCGCAGGGCAGCAATGTGACAAATGCAATTGTATGGGCAATCGACGGGGGCACCTTCGGAACATTTACGAATCGCGCTGGGGCAGCCGTGCTGTATGCGTATCGTGCGATTCCGACGGAAATGGGCGCGGGCGGATTGGGGACGGAATTGTGGGATACGTCGGTCTTCAACAGCACGCTGCCGGGAAACCCCGGTGCGGTGAAATTCATAGTTCCGACCATCGCGGATGGGAAAATCTTCGTCGGCGGCGGTGCACAAGGCTATCTGCCCGATAGCGCAAATTGTCCGACCCCTACAGCTACGGTTCAGCCAACTTCCTGCGGGGCGCTGACGATGTACAAATAAGAGAGTGCGGTTTCGCTTACTCTTCCCCCGTAAACAGATTAGAACCTCTGAGTGCGCCCAGCGGCCTGTTTTCGCGGGTTTCCCTTTGACAATAGGGTTCCAACTGTATAGCCTGAACACTCCGCTCAGTAGTTCTCCGCTGTACTCCTACAGTCCGTACGGGAGATGTCAGCGTCAAGAAAGACCCTAAGGGTGTCCTGCCTTGCGCCGGGTTTGATCCCCTCGGTAGTTCAAGTAAGCCCAGGTATTTCAGCAAGGTAAGAGAAAATCCCTAACTCATTTTCCAACGGGAGAATAGGCTCATGAAAAAGTATGCCCCCCTGTTTACGTCCTTCTGCGTTCTCATCTTCGCGTCCGCGTCGGCATTTGCTGGCGTTACGGTGAGCAGCCCTGCCAATGGCAGTACAGTCGGAACTTCGGTGAATTTTGTGGCTTCGGCAACCACGTCGTGCTCCAAAGGGGTCTCGGCGATGGGGATTTATCCCTCGCCCTACAACCTCGTTTACACCGTGAATAGTTCCAGCATGAATACCACCCTGAATCTTGCTCCGGGAACTTACAGCGATCTGGTTGTCGAAGAGTGGGACGGCTGCGGCGGAGCCTCGACAGCGACCATTTCGATTACGGTTGCAAACCAAAGCGGCGTGCACGTGACTTCACCGGCGAACAACAGCATGGTAAATGGCGGCGTCAACTTCGTTGCCACCGCGACTTCCACCTGCTCGGCGGGCGTCGCGTCGATGGGAATCTACACAGCACCCAATCAACTGGCCTACGTGGTGCAAGGCGCGAGTCTGAACACGACTCTGAATCTTAGCCCCGGCACTTATGGCACGGTCGTAGAGGAGTGGGACAAATGCGGCGGAGCAGCCACCACTCCCATCAAGGTTACGGTGGGTTCCGGGGGCCCAAGCTTCTCCAATTTGCAAGCCTCTGGCGGATGGACTGGTTATGCACAGCAGCCGCCGAGTTATGGCGATTGCACGAACTGCGTTTCCTCGGGTCCGGGGACGACGTGGTCGATGTACCAAAACGTCTCTAATCCTTCGCTTTCTGGAAAGTCGACCCAGTTCAACATCGGCGGCAATATGGACTACACCGACGTTCTCTGGAACAACCACCTCATCGGCGACTTCTCTTCACAGAGCATGCCGGACACGAATCACACGCTTGTTCCTACTCTCAGTACCTTCACTTACGATGTCTATTTCTACGGTTCGAATCTGGCCGCGTCGCAAGCACTCGAATTCGACATCAACCAGTTCTTCAACAACCTGGGTTTCACATGGGGCCATGAATGCCGCATAGCCGGCGGCAACGAGTGGGACACCTGGGATAACGTGGCTGCGAAATGGGTGCCCACGGGCATTCCCTGCTATCCGCTGGAAAACCAGTGGAACCATTTAACGCTGCAAGTGCAACGGACTTCGAGCAACCAGTTGCTGTATCAATCGATCACGTTCAACGGGACCACTTACACGCTGAACAAAACATCTGGCCCATTCTCGGCGCCGGGATGGTACGGCATCACCGTCAACTACCAAATGGATGGCAACTCCAAGCAGTCGCCGTATGGCGTTTACGTCGACAAGCTAACGTTCACCTATTAACCTCGGGTGAGCATGGGCGCGGTTGTGCCGGAACTGCGAAAGTGGTTCCGGCGCATTCTTTGTGCGGGGAGAAATCGAAATTGCTAATGCAGCAAGCCGTAGACTTCCACTTCACTTCTGGTGCCGAAGTACACTCGGCCGTTCACGACAACCGGAATTACGAATCGCGCAGCCAGCGCCGCGCGGTCGCGCACTGAATTCTGTTCTGAGCTGTAAATAGGAGCGCCCAGCTTGGTGGCATCGTAGGCGTAGAGAACCGCGGGCTTGTTATCGGGACCGTTCCAGACTTTAGTTGCTACCGCCCACACGATGCCATCTTTGGTGCCATTTGCAGAGATGCTGGGAGTAGCCCCAGGATTGGCAAATTTCGTTGTGGTAGTTTCGGCTGGCACGAGCGAGGCATTTTTCACCGCAAATGCCCGCAGATAATCATCGCTATCTGCGAAGTACACGCTGCCCCGCCAATAAGCCATGGCGCCGTAGCCGCCGCCGTGCATCTTCACCAGCTCCAGCAAGGCATCGCGACCCGGATGATATTCGCCCATGTGATCGCGATCGATCACGTAGAGGGTTGCGTCTTTCGTTGGCTGAAGCAGTAAATGCGGATGAGTCCCGGGTTGATCAGGAAGCAGGATGGGTCCAGAAGATCCCACGTCGGCGTCAGCCTCGCTGATGCGGCTTTGATCGTGGGGCGTGAAGTAGTCGCGAATGGCGAGCGTGGCGCCATCCAATTTCAGGACGGAATCACCGTAATCGTGCCCGCCCACGCCCGCATCGAATGTACCATTCCCGGTCGGCACATAGAGATTTCCTTCCGTATCGATAGCCGGTCCCGTATCGCTCAACCAAATTCCGCCCTCAGTGCCGTTCGGATCAATGTTCAATACGGCTTTTTGCGAGAGCGTTTGCGTGTCATATGCCATGACCCAGCCGTGATATGGATCAACATCGCAAGATGAGGCCCAGGTCAAATACACAGTGTGATTGGCAAGCGCAAGCGCTGCCCGCGGATTTTCCTTGAGTGCATCGAATGAGACTTTGCCGCCCGCAGATCCCGCGCCGGTGCCGGGAACAGAGGCTGCGATCAACCTGGGGCCTCCAAATTTTTCGACGCCAGTCGTGATGGCAAGAGCATGCAGGTGCTGAAAGTATTCATCAGCGGAAGCAACGTGCCTGATCTTCGTGCGCGCGAGAACGTAGAGCGTGCCACTATCGAGATCGATGACTGGCGTGGATGTGATGCCCACCTCGGGCCGGATGAATGGACATTGGACGTCATCTTCCGAAGGAACGATGGCGCCGCGAACGCTGTTGAGAAGACTCACGTGCCATAAGGGCGGATCGTTTGGCCGGTTCGCATCAAATGCATAAACACTGTCGTGCTCGGTGGCGATAAAGATGACGTCGTGTCTTCCTTTCCTGGGCACTTCGACGTTCGGAACGAAAAGCGGCTGGGCATACACCGGCCCATCTACCTTGAAGGCGCCTAATTTCCCGAAATGCTCGGCATTCACGTTTCGCGGATTGAGAACGGTTTCATGAAGCGTAACGCCCGTGCGAAAGTTGTCATATTGCGACGTCGTCACCTGAGTCCTGCCGAACGGGGCCGCCAGCAAGAGCCATGCGCACGTTCTAACGAGGCGCTTCATAGAGAAATACATTAGCGCTCTTCAGGCGATTTCTCTACTGACATTTCCTAACCCGCGCTTGTGCGAACAGGCCTCGACGGGCCGCCTGAGATCTAAAGGTCCCTCCGGGCATTGCCGAACCGCCGCTTGTCGAACCGACTTTTCCCACCCAGCAAGCCCAGTATTTTGAGGCGCGGAAGTTTTCAGGCACAATGCAAGCGGAGCTCGTGAGACAGATGGATTCCAGCGTAGAAATCCAAGGCCGGCATTTGAAGCTCTCGAATCTCGAGAAAGTACTCTACCCGGCAGCCGGTTTCACCAAGAAAGATGTGATCGACTACTACGTTCGCATTGCGCCGGCCTTACTGCCGCACCTGCGCGGAAGGGCGCTCACCCGCAAACGTTATCCCGATGGAGTAGACGGCGAACCGTTTTTTGAGAAGAACGCGCCCATGCATCGGCCGGATTGGGTGAAGACCACACCGATTTGGAGCCGTGGGAATCGTCGAACCGTGCACTATGTGCTTGCGAACGATCTCGCCACGCTGGTATGGCTCGCCAATCTGGCTGCTTTGGAGCTGCATCCGTCATTGGCGCTGGCTTCGGACGTGACGTCTCCGACGGAGATGGTCTTCGATCTCGATCCCGGCCCGCCGGCCGACATCATTCTCTGTTGCCAGGTTGGTCTGTGGCTGCGCGACATCTTCGAGCATTTCGGTCTACAGAGTTTTCCAAAAACCTCGGGTTCGAAGGGCCTGCAAATTTACGTTCCATTGAACACTCCGACGACTTACGACCAAACCAAGCTTTTTTCGCATGCATTGGCGCAATTGCTGGCGGCGGAGCATTCTGATTTGGTGCTTTCGGAAATGAGTAAGCAAGCCCGGACCGGCAGGGTTTTCGTCGACTGGAGCCAGAACGATGAACATAAAACTACAGTTGCGGTTTACTCTTTGCGGGCCAGAGAGCATCCAACTGTTTCGACGCCGGTGAACTGGGACGAAGTCGAGCGGGCGTTCAAGAAGAAAGACGCAAAGTTGCTGGTTTTTGAAGCGGCTCAAACCGTTGCCCGCTTCGAAAAACAGGGAGACCTGTTCGAGCCGCTGCTGCATTTGAAGCAACGGCTGCCGGATTTGAAAGCAACAACCGCGCCGAAAGCGCTATCGGGGATTGAGATTGCAGCGGCAGGGGACGAGGGCGATTCTCAGCCAAAAACAAAACACGTCAGAAAGCAACGGCCACAAGCCACCCGGGCCAAGACTCGTCGGCCCCGACGGAAACGGGACGGCGTATAATCGCGAGCCTGCCACAGAGCGGCATGTGCGTCCGGCGGAAACTGCGCAGGAGCAGGTAGCTCTGGAATCGATCAAGAGCATGTCACAGATCTACGCAGGGACGTCGGGGTGGGCGTATCCGAACTGGAAACCGGATTTCTATCCTGCCAAGCTTGCCCAGAAAAATTTTCTGAACTACTACGCTACCCAGCTCAACACTGTTGAGGTTAACTTCACTTTTCGTCAACTGGTGAAGGAATCCACCATGCAGAACTGGCTGCGGGAGACACCGTCGCAGTTTCGATTCGCGGTCAAAGCGCATCAGGTCATCACGCACATCAAGCGGTTGAAGGGAACCGAGGATTTTGTGAAGCGGTTCCTGACCACGATCGAACCCCTTGCGGCGGCTGACAAGTTGTCCGCCGTGCTGTTCCAGTTGCCTCCAAACCTCAAAGCGGACCCGGAACTGCTGAAGGATTTTCTCGCCATACTGCCGCGAACCGTTCCATCGGCTTTCGAATTCAGGCACGAGTCCTGGCTCGCCGACTCCACTTGGGAAATTTTGCGAACCGGCAATGCCGCCGTTTGCGTCGCCGAAACGGAGACGCGCACCACGCCCGATGTCACTACCTCCGAGTTCGCTTACTACCGTTTCCGCAAGCCCACTTATACAGGCGAGGAGCGACACGCGATGGTTGATCGGATTGAGCAACATGTTGCCGCCGGACGAAATGTCTATGCCTATTTCAAGCACGAGGAAACTCCGCATGGGGCGCTCTACGCGGCGGAGTTGTTGCGGCAGGTGAGCAGCGTGGAGAAGAGCTAGTTCTTTCCCCCGTGGCGTGCGTTCGCAGCACCGAAATTGCTACTTTCCTGTGCGTCCGATAACGCGCATACTACTTTTCTTTCTTTATGCCATCCCAGGCGAATGCGCGCGTGCTGTCCGCATTTCTCGATTATTTACGCATTGAGAAAGGACTGGCTGCGCTATCGATTAGCGCCTACGCAACCGATATCGGGCAATTCGCCGAATTCCTGGAGAAACGTAAGCGTCTATTGTTGACGGCCCGCCGCGAAGATGTGCGCGAGTTTCTGCAGCAACTTTTTTCCAATCAAGTGGACGGGCGCAGCGTCGGCCGGAAGCTCTCGGCTTTGCGCCATCTCTATCGCTATCTCTTACTCGACAAGCGGATCGAACACGACCCAACGCTCAACATTGAATCTCCCCGGCAATGGAAGGTTCTCCCCAAGGCGCTTGCGCGAGATGAGATGGAGGCTACACTGGCTGCGCCCGCTCAGATCTCGCATCGGGAGACAAAGCAGTCCGGCGCGTTGGCTCTGCGCGATCGGGCGATGCTGGAAGTCTTTTATGCCGGTGCATTGCGAGTCTCGGAAATCATCACCGCCAAGCTCGAAGATCTGAAACTGGAGGCGGGATACATGCTGGTGCGCGGAAAGGGAGACAAGGAGCGAGTCGTTCCATTGGGCCGTTCTGCACAGGACGCCCTCACAAGCTACCTTGCCGAGGCGCGACCTGTGTTGGCGAGCGGTAAGGGAGTTCACACGGGTTCGCCGCTCCTTTTCATTGCAAGTGGCGGACGCAAGCTGACTCGGCAGCGGGTGTGGCAAATGGTGCGCGCAGCGTCGGCGGCTTCGGGAAGAAAAGCATCGCCGCATATGCTGCGCCACTCCTGCGCTACACATATGGTCGAGAACGGAGCGGACCTGCGCACCGTACAGACCATTCTCGGCCACTCCGATATTTCCACCACGCAGGTCTATACGCACATGGCGCTCGATCGTTTGCGCAGCGTCTATCAGAAGCATCATCCGCGCGCGAGGAGAACGGGTTGAGTAAATTGTCCACGATCGTTGGTCGAGCTGTCTCCGACTTTCTTCGTCATCTGCGAGAGAAGAATTCCTCCCCGCACACGATCAAAGCTTATTCGGGCGATCTCGAGTCCTTCGCCGAGTATTGTGGCTCGCGCGACTGGAAACGAATCGATCACATTGCCATCCGCGGATTTCTTTCCGAACTTTACGAAAAAGGTCTGAGCAAGCCATCGGTGGCGCGCGCGCTAGCGGCCGTCCGCTCGCTCTATCGTTGGCTCGCGCAGGAGGGAGTGGTCGATCAGAATCCAGCTAAGCTCGTTGCTACACCGAAACTGCCCAAGAAACTTCCGCGCGTTCCGACCATCGAAGAGATGAATTCCGTCCTCGACGGCGAGATGCCCGAGATCGCCGCGTTTCCTGAACGCGACCGGCTCATGCTAGAACTGCTTTACGGATGCGGCATTCGCAATTCTGAGCTGACAGGGATCGATCTCGACGATATCCGCCTCAGCGCCGAGGCGATTTTGATCCGCGGCAAAGGGAAGAAGGAACGCTACGTTCCGTTCGGCGAATCGGTTAAGAACGCGCTGCCCGCCTATCTTCGCACTCGCCAGGCGATCCTGACCGAAGCGGGCAAACATACGCCAGCGTTGTTGATCAATCGGCGCGGCGGCCGTCTCACCACACGCAGTGTAGGCCGCATTGTGAAACGAATTGCCGTCGCGAAAGGTCTGTCACCTGATGTGCATCCTCACACGTTGCGCCACGCCTTCGGCACGCACATGCTGGAAGAAGGGGCTGACTTGCGCGCCATTCAGGAATTACTCGGGCATGAGCGTCTGGCTACGACGCAGCGCTACACCCAGCTTTCCATGAAGCACGTGCTGCAGGTCTATGACCAGACGCATCCGAGGGCCAAGTAGGCAAGTTTTGCCCATCCCATTACCTCGGTAATTTTCGGGCTTCCCGCCCGGTGCCGAAAATTAAAGAACGGGAACGCTTATGCCTGAAGTGGCCTTATTTGGCTTCAGACGAAACACCTCTGCATCCCCCGATGAGGTGAAATGTTGCGCAAGATAAATCCGGAACTTTGGCTTCTGCTGCTTCTGGTCGTTATCGCTGCGATGCTGAATTTTCTCGTGGCTTCGCAGGGAATAGCGCTGGTCTTCTACTTCCTGCCAACTCTTTTTTCGGCATATTACTTCGGCCGCCGCCACGCAACACTTACCGCATTCGCCAGCGTGATCCTGGTTGTAATGCTCACGTACTTGAACCCAACGATGTTCTCCCGCCGATTGGAACTGCCATTTGCCCGCTGGTTCGATATCACAGTATGGGGCGGCGTGCTGGTGCTGGCGGGGTATTCGACCGGCACGCTTTACCAGCGGAACCAGAAGACGCTGCGCGATATGGAAGAAGGCTATGACGGGATGCTCGTCATCCTGCAGAACTTTCTCGACAATCAGAAGTACAGCGACGCGCACGCTTATCGCATCGCCATGTGCGCCACGCGAATTGCCGAAGCGGTTGGCCTCGATTCCCGCAGCGTCGAAGATATTCGGATGGCGGCCTTGCTGTTCAACATGAAGGAACTGGGGATCACGCATGAAGTGTTGTGCAAAGCGGCGCGGTTCTCGGAAGAGGATCTCAGCCGCAGAAAAAGCGTGCGGCTTCCTGCCGCGAATGCGATGGGCAGTGCCCTTACTCGCGCGATCCCCATTTTCATGAGCGAACGCGCATTGCGTCAAAGTGGTGGCAAACCCGACGAGGCTAGCTTCGAAGTACAGATTCTCGCACTTGCCGAAGAATATGAGAGCCTGATGGGCGGACAGAATGAGGCGGCGAGCAGAATGTCGCCTTCGCAAGCCGGACAGGAACTGGTCCGGAGATCCACTGGCCGCTACGATTGCATGATTCTCGATGCTTTTTCAAAAGCCTTCGGAGGGCAGGCCGCGGGAGCAGGAGCCTAGAAGCTACTCGCGCAATCCTTTCCACATTTCAACTATTCGAGCTTTGACATCGCTGGTGAGCTTTTCGTACGCGGTCTCTGAGGCCTCCGATTCCGGCGGCGGAAGGATCGGCTCGCCGAATCTCATTTTCAACGGGAGGATTTTCTGAAAGAAGCTTTTCCCTCGCGGCCAAGTGTCGTAGAAACCTTCAATCCCGACCGGAACGATCGGCACCTGCAGGTGAATCGAGAGAATCGCCGCGCCCTTCTTGAAGATTCTTGGCGTCCCGTCGATCGAGCGCTCGCCCTCAGGATAGAGCACGAGCACTCGGCCCTGGCGCAGTCCGTATGCTCCCGCGCGCATGGCAGGAATCAGGTTGGCATCTGGATCGAGCACGATGACGCGCAGCCAGCGTGCGAGTTGCCGCATGAATCCCTTTCCGAAAATTTCACTCGTTCCCACCGCAAACGAGTTTTCTAGCGCTTCCCTTGGAAGAACCCCTGCGAGCACGACTGGATCGATGTAACTCTGATGATTGGAAGAAATGATGTACGGCCCTTTAATGGGCAGGTGCTCGATGCCGCTCACGTGCAGATGAAAAAGGTCGCGGGAAATCATCTGGATCATGCGCGACACCGGATACCAGAAAATGTCGAATGCAGGATGCGGGTTCTTCAGCGCCAGTACTTCTGAATCGATCGGCTCTTCCTCCAGGATGGTTTTCCAGCCCGCAAACGGTGCGCGCGAAGTCCCAGCGGCCGCGCTCTCGAGAACTGCATCGACCAAATCGCGCACGGTGTAGATTTCCGCGAGCCGCGATTCCTCTACGTTGCCGCCAAGTTCATCTTCAAGGCGACTCAGCGCTTCGACACGCTGCATCGAATCCAATCCGAGATCCAGTTCAAGGTTGTGAGTCGGCCGGAGTCTGGCAGGGGCGTTGTGCGCGCCTTCGCTCAATACTTTCAGGCCGCGCTGAACTTCGGGACGTTCCAGCCAGGCGGATTCTTCTGCGCTGAGCGGCTTTTCTGATGGCACCTCGGAATCGCTTGTAGGCTTCCTCACAAGATTGGCTTTCACGCGTTTCTCAACTTCAAACCTCTTGATTTTGCGCGTCGTCGTGCGGGGAAGGTCTTCGTTCCAGATTTCGTAGCTGTTGATTCGCTTCGTAGACGCGATCTGCGGAGAGAGTCCTTCGATATCAAACCGGATGACTTCCTTTGCATTGACGACTTTTTTTTGGCGCAGCACGTCAAAGTTCGGCACGATCACCGCATGCAACCGATCTGGTTCACCCCCCTTGCCCTCAAGGCCCATCACCGCAATTTCTTTGATAAATGGCGATTTCAGATAGTGCGTCTCAATCTCTTCCGGGTAGATGTTCTTTCCGTTGCTGAGAACGATCACCTCTTTCTTTCGCCCCGTCAGAAAAAGATTGCCGGAGGAGTCGAAGTATCCCAGATCACCGGTGTAGAGCCATCCCTCGCGCAAGGCTGCTGCGGTGGCATCGGGACGATTCCAATATCCCTTCATCACCATGGGCCCGCGCACGATCAATTCCCCGGCCGGCGGCCCGTCGTCCCGTGGTTGCGGATCGACGATTCTTGCCTCCACGCCCTTCATCGCCTTGCCGACTGAGCCGAACACGATGTCGTCTGGCTGGTTCACAAAAATCGCGGCCGCTGTCTCGGTCAGGCCGAGTGCCTGCATGACGTCGATTCCGAGATCGTGGAAATCGCGCGCGATGTCCGGGTCGAATCGCGAGCCGCCGGTCACCAGATAACGCATTTTTGGCCCCAGGGTGTCGTGCACTTTGCGAAAGAGAATCGGACCGGCATTGATCCCGATCTTTCTCAACCCGCGGTTGAGCGCCACCATGGCGCCAAAGACGTTCTTCGTGAGTGAGCCGTGTTTTTCGACTTCCTCGAAAATCCGCTGATGAATGAGATAGAAAAACTGCGGAACTACGGCAAAAGCGGTGATGTTGCGCTCTGCCAGGGCGCGCATTAATTCCGTTGTATTGAGCGTCTCGAGGTAAATTACGCGTGATCCTTTCACCAGCGGCAACAGCATATTTGCCATGAGCGCCAGCACATGAAAAAGGGGAAGCACGCCCAGCAGCGCGTCATCCGGTCCAATATCCACCCAGTTGAAAACGGCATCGACCTCGCCCAGAAAGTTGGCGTGCGTAAGCATGACGCCTTTTGGATCGGCGGTCGTGCCGGAGGTATAGAGCAAGGAAGCGAGATCGTCGTTCTTGCAGGCCGCAGGTTTAAAGCCGCCGGGCCCCTGCGCAAAGATTGTGGGTAAATCTGTTAGGAATTTTTCGTTGAGCGTGCCAGTGGCTCGGTCGGGGTCGATCAGAATAAGGCCGAGTTTCAATTCCGCCGCCACTGAGTGCGCGACCGGAACGTGCTTGGCATCAACAAACAGCGTTGAGGCACCACTATCTTTCAGTAATTTCACCAACTGTTCAGAATGCAGAGCCGTATCCAGAGGGACGGCCACACATCCAGACGCGATGATTCCCAGGTACGCCGCAACCCAACGCGGATGGTTGTCGGCCAGAATGGCAATCCGCGCGCCATAGGGAAACTTGTTTTCACCAATCCATCGGCCGATAGATTCGGCCATGTGGTGCAGTTCGGCGTAGGTGCAGCCCTCCAGACGGTCTTGGCGCTGCAGGGCAAGAGCGGTATTGTCGGGCCAGCGCGCGGCGCATCCGACAAACCGGTCATAAAACGTGGGCATGGGTCGAGGGGAATATTACAGGAAAAACGCCGGCACCGCCGAGGGCGCTCCTCTCAGTGCGGACTCGATCCGAAACGGGCACGTCGGCCCCGCGACCGCTGCGATACCTTTAGTGTCCCGCTTAATTCCTCACACCCTTGGCCTGCATCGAATATGCTAGGCTTTTAATAGCCGGGCGTGTCGCCCTCTTAGGGGATTTCAGTTTGATCAATGATCTGCTAGGTAAGGTTTTCGGGACGAAGAATGAGCGTGTCGTCAAGTCGTTGATGCCGAATGTTCAGGCCGTCAACGCGCTTGAGCCGGAGATGCA
This sequence comes from Verrucomicrobiia bacterium, assembly GCA_035523795.1. GTDB lineage: Bacteria > Acidobacteriota > Terriglobia > Terriglobales > Acidobacteriaceae > Sulfotelmatobacter. The sequence goes on from DATKQB010000163.1 coordinate 22,533, forward strand.
AAAGCTCTCGGATGCCGAACTGCGCGCCAAAACCGACGAATTCCGTCAGCGCATTCAGGAGCACATGAGCCGCTTTGGTGGCGGTAACGGTAATCCGCCCGACGGGACCGACGCCACGGCCGATTCAGACGACGAGAACGATCTGGACCGCATCAAGCGCGTCGAAAAAGAGCAGCACGACGCCCTGCAAGAAATTCTGAACGAAGTTCTCCCAGAGGCTTTTGCTGTTGTCCGGGAGGCCGGCCGACGCGTCCTCAACATGCGCCACTTCGATGTTCAATTGATTGGCGGCATGGTGCTGCATTCGGGCAAGATTTCTGAAATGAAGACCGGCGAAGGCAAAACGCTGGTTGCTACTCTTCCCGTCTATCTCAACGCGCTCAGCGGCCGCGGCGTCCATGTGGTTACCGTCAACGATTATCTTGCCAAACGCGACTCTGAATGGATGGGCAAGCTCTATCGCTTTCTGGGACTCACGGTCGGCGTCATTGTGCACGATCTCGACGACGACGAGCGTCGCAACGCCTATGCGGCCGACGTTACCTATGGCACCAACAACGAATTCGGCTTTGACTACCTGCGCGACAACATGAAATTTGATATCAAGGATTGCGTGCAGCGTGGCCACCACTACGCCATCGTCGATGAAGTGGATTCCATTCTGATTGATGAAGCCCGTACACCGCTGATCATTTCCGGTGCCAGCGAAGAGTCAACCGACAAGTACTACCGGGTGAACCGCATCATTCCCAAACTCGACAAAGGGGAAGAGCTATCGCCGCAAGAGGTGCGCCAGTTATTGGAAGGCGACAAGCTTCCCCCGGGGCGGCGAGAACTCCTGATCCGCGAACTGAATGAAGTCGGCGACGATCCTGCGAGGACCATTCTCACCGGCGATTATGCCATCGACGAAAAGCATCGCAGTATCACCGTCACTGACGAAGGCTGGGAAAAAGTCGAAGGTTTGCTCGGCATCGGAAACATCGCGGATCCGGAGAATTGGCCGCTGAAACATCACGTCGAAACTGCCATCAAAGCGCATGCCCTCTATCGTAAGGACGTCGAATATGTCGTGAAGGAAGGCGAGGTCATCATCGTCGACGAGTTTACCGGACGCATGATGCCTGGGCGGCGCTGGTCCGACGGTCTACATCAGGCCATCGAGGCCAAGGAAGGCGTCAAGATCGAGCGCGAGAATCAGACCCTCGCCACCATTACCTTCCAGAATTACTTCCGCATGTTTAAAAAACTTGCGGGTATGACCGGTACCGCCGAGACCGAGGCGGAGGAGTTCGAAAAGATCTACGCTCTTGAAGTCGTCGTGATTCCGACGAATAAGCCGCTGCTGCGCATCGAGAATCCCGACGTCGTCTATCGCACCGAGAAAGAGAAGTATTTTGCGGTTGCGGATGAAATCCAGCAACTGGCGGAAAAAGGCCAGCCCGTGTTGGTTGGCACCACATCGGTCGAAAAATCAGAGCGCCTCTCCGATCTGCTCAAGAAAAAGGGCACGAAGCACGTTGTGCTCAACGCCAAGTTCCACGAGCGCGAGGCCGAAATTGTCGCGCAAGCCGGACGCAAGGGCGCGGTCACAATCGCCACCAACATGGCAGGCCGTGGCACCGACATTCTGCTCGGCGGCAATCCCGAATTCATGGCCAAGCAGGAAATGGTCAAGAAGGGAATTGCCCAGCAACTGCGCGTCGCACAAGGCAAGATCGAAGGCCCGCAGGAAGATGGCGCGACTTCCGTCTTCTACTACAACGGTAACGAATTCACCGTTCCCACCGATAAGTGGACTGAGGCCTTCAACCGCCACAAACTGCACACGGACAAGGAGCACGACGAAGTCATCTCTGTCGGCGGCTTGCACATTCTCGGTACAGAGCGCCACGAATCGCGGCGCATCGACAACCAGCTCCGTGGTCGCGCCGGTCGCCAGGGCGATCCGGGCTCCTCGCGCTTCTATCTCGCGCTCGAAGATGACCTGATGCGCATCTTCGCGAAAGAATGGATCTCGACCCTTCTGCAGAAACTCGGAATGGAAGAAGGCGTTCCCATCGAGTCGCGGATGATTACCGGCCGCATCGAAAAGGCGCAGAAAGCGGTCGAAGGGCAACACTTTGAATCCCGTAAACACCTGATCGAGTATGACGACGTCATGAACAAGCAGCGCGAGGCCGTCTATGGCTTGCGCCGCCGCCTGCTCGAGGGCATGGATCAGAAGGATCTGATCCTCGAGGATTACGTCTCGGCTATCCTCGGGGATTTGCTGGAGCAACACTGCCCGCCCAAGGCTCATCCGGACGATTGGAATATCAAGGGCCTCAAGGATGCCGTATTCACTCGCTTTGGGGTTGATTTCCTGGCCGAAGGCGTAAAGCCGGAGTCGCTAAGCCGCCAGGAGCTGGGCGACGCGATTTTCGAGAAACTCAAAGAGCGCTATGACGCCAAAGAAAAATTGATTGGACCGGACGCCATGCGTCATCACGAGCGCATGATCATGCTCAGCGTGATCGACCAGCAATGGAAAGATCACTTGCTCAGCATGGATCACCTGAAGGAAGGTATCGGTCTGCGCGGTTATGGCCAGCACGATCCGCTGGTTGAGTACAAGAAGGAATCCTTCGACATGTTCGAAGGAATGATGCAACGCTTCCAGGAAGACACGGTCCGCTATCTCTACCTAATGCAGATTCTCGAACGTCCTCCGGAGCCCGCGCCAGCACCGGCTGTTGCGCCCAGGGATGGCGATGGTAATGGCCGGCGTCCTGGGAAAATGGTTTCAACTTCCGCTGATGAACTCGAAGAAGCTTTCCTTCGCCGCAAGCGCCGCGAACTCGAGCAGGCGCGCATGGCGGGAGGAGGCGATGCCGCTCCCGTGCAGCAAGTCGTACGCTCGCAGGAGAAAGTCGGCCGCAATGATCCATGCCCCTGCGGCTCAGGTAAAAAATACAAGAAGTGCCACGGCGCGTAAAGCAGAGCGCACGATCTTCACAAGATGTCTTGTGGTGGATGCCCTCACATCTTGCCGCCCCTGCGAGATGTGGGAAACGATTTAGGAGTCCCATTTTCCCATGTCTTGCAAAACCGGCGAGACCTGGGGCATCCCCGTTCAGTTAGGGGCTGTCTTTTCGCGATTGGCTTTAAAAGTCATTTCGTTCGCTGAGCCCTTCGTCTCTTTCTTCCACTCTTGAAACAACGTCGCATAATTCTTCGTGATGTAATCTTGCCGCTTTATGCCGAGCTTCTTGGCAATGGCGTCAATCCAGCGTGGCGGCCCCTCAAGCTCAGCAAAATTTCCGATCGGAGTCTCATCAATCACGATCTCGCCCTTACCATCGGACCACTCGGCCCGGAATTTTTCGTAACGAAACGTCGGTTCATATCCCAGCGCCCGCAGAATCGCATCCACCCGCTGGCCATTTTCGACCTTTGTCTCCAACTCTTCGCGGCTGCTGTGTTGGCCGCGAATCGTCCCGCTCTTATGCGTGAGCTTCCACTCGTTCCCGTACTTGCGAATCCGCAGCAGTTCGTTTCGCTTGCGTAGTTGTTCTCCCGGCAGATCGTAGAGCGTATTCATCTCGTGAGTGCGCCTGGTTTCGAGCTTGAATCCGGCAGCTTTTAGCTTGCGGTTGATCTCGCGCAGATTCGCCACGCGAAATTTGATTTCGATTTCTTTCGCCATAAGACAAGTTTAGTACGTCGAATGGGCGACTGATGCCGATTCCCAATACCCGTTCAGCAATCCCCAGTCATATCGACCCCGTTTCCATTCGACTGCCGAACTGTCTCCCCAATAAATCGATCCATAATCCGAGTTGTGCTCTTCTAGCTGCATGCGATTGGGCCGCAGGAGGCTCTCGCGGCTGTTTAAAGAGCGAACGCCTCCGCCCAGATGGCACCAGGCGCACGTCTGCAATCTGGGAATCGCATTGCTCTCAAATTCAGGATGATCCGACGGCTGTTCGATCGGATCGTTCCCCTTGGTCTGAAAAGTGGAGAGTTCTTTCTCTTCGCGTCCTACTGCCCGCAGGCCGCCGTTCTTGCCCGAGAACAAGAGCGGACGGCTGAGATCGATCTGGTAAAAATACTGCCCGGATTGCTTGACGATCGAGGTGGGGCCGCCGTTGAAGAAGCGCTCTTCGGCATTCGTAATCGTGTGATAGACGCGAATCTGCACGCTTTCCGTGATGTTCGAGGCCGTGAGTTCACCCCGATTGTCGAACAGGTTCATGCGGCGAATTAGCGCGACCTGCGTTCCTGCAGGAAAAGACGGAAGATCAGGATTCACTCGGGACTGGTCTGACGCGAAATTTGGGCCCCCAACGTAAGGCTGAGGAAAGTTCCACAAAGTCTGGAAATAATCGAGCGTTGCCTTGTGCCCGCCCGGGAGCCTTACAAACACCAGGAAGCCGGAACGCCCAGAAAAACTAAAGATGTGCATCTTGGCCACGCCGGAGTCGGATTCCGGACTGGGGGTAATCCCTACCCATGGCCCGTGCGGATCGAACAGATCGGGTGGAAGAAAAGTTTGAAGGGGATGCGCAGGATCGAACTCCTTTGCGAACGTGCCAGAAGCCACCGCTTGCGCATAATTATCCGGCAGATTCTTGATTTCCTCCGGACTCAGTGCCAGGCGACGTAAGACTGCTGCGAGTCGAGATTGTAGTTCGCGCTTTTCGTTCTCGTACCGCGGACGACCCCCGCGCGATTCTTGTTGCACCGACCAATCAAATACCGACCAAAGATCGCGCTGCAGCATGGCGCGCTTGACTGGGTCATGAATCTGTGTCTCGCCGTGCTGCCGGAGAAATTCATCGAGTATGCTTATCACTTGCTGGTGTGAAGGCTGCGAGAGCAGATGCTCGCTTTCCATCCACAGCAGCGGGTCCAGAGAATCCTCGCCGAAACGAAGCCCATGCTGGTCCTCGCGCACGAGCAACGCGGAGTAGAGCCTATTCCATAGGTGTGCGGGATCGGAGTCGTAGACAGTGACGGGGATTGCTGCATCCGGGGTATGGCGCGTAGAAGACATCAGGAGCCAACAACAGGTGAGCAACAAAAGTGCAGGTGCAGTCGCCAGCCGACGCATGAGTTCCTCCAGCGATTCCGAACCTATGCATTGGAACGCAAGAATACCGGATGATTGCGCCTAATCTCAGGCAAAGCTCGGCAGTTTCACCAGATCATCCTTGGGAACCGATTCGAGATGGCCGCCGGCTTTGCGCCAGGTCGAGAGCCCCCCGACGATCACAAACGCACTGAATCCTTTTTCCCGCAATAGATACGCCACACGGGCGCTGGTGGCTTCGCGCATTCAAGTGCAGTAGAGGTAGAGTTCCTTCTCTTTCGGAAGATTCTTGATTTCTTCCTCCAGATTGTTTGGTTCGATGCGGATCGAACCGGCAATGCGTTCTGCGCCTTTGTCGTAATACCCATGACTACGCACATCCACAATCTGCAGATGCTGGGAGTCTGACGCAATCCGTGCAATCAGGTCTTTCACTTGCACCCGCGGCACCAGATCATACCGGCGGTAATTGGCAAACTGGATGACTCGATATCCGGCGTAAATGATTAGGGCGACCCCGATTGCTACTTCCATCGCACGCCCTGCGGCGGTGATGCCTCGAAGAATCGCGGCCAGCAGATCGCGCGCCAGATATCCCACCAACAGGTACGACATCGAATACAGGGACGCACCGATAACATCAAACTCCAGGAACTGCACATATCGCATATTCATGCTGCCAGCCAGTGGGGCGGCCATCGCATTGAGGCCGGGAATGAATTTGCCGATCAGCAGAGTGCCTTTGCCCCGTTTGTAAAAGGACTCCGCCGATCGCAGGATGCAGGTTTCCGGATTCATTGAGAGTCGGCATAGCAAAGCTAGCAGTGCCCAACCGGAATAGCGTCCCAGCCAAAACAGGATGCTGTCGCCGAGCAAGAGGCCAAGCAAAGCGGCACAGATGACACCCGGCGCCCAAAGAGTATGGGAGGCGATGGCTGCTCCTGCCGCAACCATTGCGATCGACGCGGGAAGAGGAAACCCCAGGGCCTCCGCCATCAAAACCGCAAAGATCAGCCCATAGCCGTGCCGCACCATGATCGGAAGCAGTTCATTCATAAGAAATTGTTTGGATAAGCCGAACCCAGAGCAGGGTTAAGTATAAACAAGCCGGACGTGAATCCGAGAGATTCACGCCCGGTTTCGTTGTACGGGGAGCACGTCTCTCAGGAGGACTTTCCCCGTCCAAGGTGAGACGGGCGGCGGCCTGTACTCGAAGGCTCCTCCGACCCTGGCCGGGCCGGCGCGTCGAAAAACCTAGGCGCCTTTCGTCTAAAGCTTCGACTAAGGCCGCTGCCGTGATTGGTGAAATCACTCTTCCGCCGGATAGAACCCCTGGCGCCCTGCCTTTCCTCAGGTGCCAAGGGGAGATTGAGGTCGCAATTCATGCGCCTCAACGCATCCCAGTTCGCGTCTCCTTACTCTTCCGTCTGGAGTAATGACTCCATCAACTGCGCGCATTGTCAGAAAGACTCTGCAGACTGTCTGTAGCCCCGGTCACTGATCGGAGTGATGAAAACTATGTTGCGGCCGCGCAGTGGTCAGTGAGTAGGGTCACTATGTGGGGACAGTTGAGCGGGTGGAATTTGCGGCAAGGCGAGAGCAGTTATTTCTCGCGGCAGACAACGAAATCTGGCGCCCACAGCAGAGCCCGCTTGATTTCAGAGTCAGGGAAGGTGCAAATCGCTTTTTGCGCGGATTCCGCGTACATGGCCGCTCGCGTGGTTGCGGCATCGAGCGAGCCATAGCGTCTCAGGATTTCCAGGATCTCGGCGTGGGTCACGCCGTTGAACGCTCCATGCTTCAGCACCACCTCTACTTTGGCTCGCTCTTCGCTCGTGCACCGCTCGAGGGCATGGATCACGGCCATGGTCACTTTCCCCTCACGTAGATCGCTGGCGACGGGCTTACCCAGCACTTCCTCGGAGGCAGTCAGATCCAGTACGTCGTCAACTATCTGAAATGCCATCCCAAGATCGTGGCCGTATCGTCCTAACGCGGCTTCCTGTGTGGGGTTTGCGCCGCCGAGGATGGCTCCCAATCGCATGCAAACTGAGAACAGGCAAGCCGTTTTCCGGTAGATGAGATCGAAATATTCATCCAGGCTGATGAAGGTTCCGAGCTTCTCGATCTGTAGCAGTTCACCTTCAACCATCTGCTGGGTCAGTTCAATCAGCACATCGAGGATGCGTAAATTTCGTTCCTGCAATGCAATCTTGAACGCCTGCATGTACAGCCAGTCGCCGGCGAGCACGCATTTGGAATTTCCCCACTGCGTGTTCGCCGCTGGGCGGCCACGCCGTGTTTTAGCTTCGTCGATGATGTCATCATGAACCAAAGTCGCCGTGTGGATGATCTCGACCACGGCTCCCAAGCGCACCGCTCCACGGCCCTGGTAATCGAGGAGTTTCGCAGCCAGTAGGAGTAGCGCCGGGCGAATCCGTTTTCCTCCGCCCGCCCGCAGGTATTCGCCGATCTCTGTGATGGCCCGAACGTTCGAAATCGTGTCGCGGCCGAACTCGTCCTCCAGCAAGACGAGATCATCCCGCAGCAGATCGAAGATCTCTTTTCCGTTGATGACAGTCGGCGCGCTCAAGGCTTACTTTCTTCACCACAAAGGCACTGAGTCGCAGAGACAATTGAAAAAGTCATTTTCTCGGTGCCTCAGTGACTCCGGGGTGAATTTCTAATTCGTTCGGTAGTTCGTAAACTGCATGTCGATGCCGAAATCCTTTTGCCGCAGCATCGCGATAATCTCCTGCAGCGTATCGCGGTCCTTGCTACTCACCCGTACTAGATCGCCCTGAATCGAGGCTTGCGCCTTCTTCTTCGAATCTTTCACCAATTTCACGATCTCGCGTGCTTTCTCGATCGGAATCCCCTGCTGCATGGTGATTCGCCGTCGCACCGTTCCGCCCGCGGCCGGTTCGATGGCCCCGTAGTTCATCCCCTTAAGCGGAACGCTCCGCTTCACCAGTTTCTGTTGCAGAACATCGTTCACAGCTTTCAGCTTGTATTCATCCGCAGAATGCAAAACAATGCCGTCTTTATCGAGTTCAATATTCGACTTGGAATCCTTCAGATCGAAGCGCGTATGGATCTCCTTGAGCGCCTGTTGGATGGCGTTGGAGACCTCCTGCAGATCGATTTTGCTCACGACGTCAAAGCTGTTGTCGGGCATGGATTTCTAATCTTTCTGAAACAATGGAATCTTAACCTGAGATTAACAGAAAGGGCCAGCTTAGCCGAGTGGAACTTTGTTTTCAGAGATTTCAGCCAATTTGAAAAAGCTGTAGAAGTTGCGCGCAGTCTGTTCCCCGATCTCTTCCACCGAAAGTCCGCGCAATTCACCCAGCTTGCGGGCGGTTTCTACCACATAGGCAGGTTCATTGCGTTTACCGCGATGCGGAACCGGCGCGAGGTAGGGGCAATCCGTCTCGATCAGCATCCGATCGAGCGGCACTTCGAGTGCTGTATCGCGAATCTGTTGCGCCTTAGGGAATGTGATATTGCCGGAGAAGGAAATCATAAAACCCATATCCAGCGCTCGTTTCGCCTGGCCCCAATTTCCCGTGAAGCAGTGCAGGATCCCGCCCAAGCCATTGGCCGCCCACTGCTGCTCAATCATTCCCAGGCAGTCGTCCCATGCGTTCTCGCTGTTGTCCGACGGGCGGCAGTGAATCACGATCGGCAGCTTCGCCGCCGCGGCCAGCACCATCTGGCGCGCGAATACCGTTTTCTGAATCTCTCGCGGCGAATGATCGTAATAATAATCAAGCCCAATTTCGCCCCACGCAATCACCTTGGGATGTGGCGCGAGCTTTTCCATTGCTTGATAGGCAGCCTCATCGGCAAGGTGTGCTTCATGCGGATGAATTCCGATCGTCGCATACATGAAAGGATACTTTTCCGCCAACTGAATGCCGGCATCCAGCACCGGAGGCCCATCGCCGTTACCGATGGCAACGATCGTTCTTACGCCAGCCTCCCGCGCGCGAGCAATGACTTGCTCGCGATCCGCCGCGAACTGCTTGCCATCAAGATGTGCGTGAGAGTCAACGAGCATGGAAATTTCGGTTTCGGCGTCGGCTTCGAGCGACTGCCGATTTTGCGCTTTGCGACGGAAGACGAACAGTGGAAGCCGGATGCCTTATTTGAGACGTGCCCCCACCGGCACATCTTCCAGAAACGCGGCCAGTACCGGGCGCCCACCTTCAATCGAGGCGGCAACGATCATTCCATTCGATTCGAGCCCTCGCAGCTTCCGCGGAGCCAGGTTCGCGACAATCACCACTTTGCGTCCAACCAGCGTTTCCGGAGCATAGGCTTCCGCGATTCCGGCGAGAACTTGCCGAACTTCTGAGCCGATATCGATTTCCAAGCGCAGGAGCTTGTCCGACTTAGGCACGCGTTCGGCTACTTTGACTAATCCCACCCGCAAATCCACTTTGGCGAAATCATCGATCGTAATCTTCGAGCCATCGACGGGAGCCGAGGTACCAAGCGCTAGTCCTGGAATCGTCCCAGGTGATGCTACCTTGGGCACGGGCGCGCTTTCTTTGGTCTCTTCTACCACTGGCCCTCTCTGCTGTTCTTCCATCTTCTGCATCCTTTCAATCGCGCTCTTGTCGGCACGCGGAAAAACGGGCGAGACATCGCCGAGCTTGGTGCCCAGATGCAACTGCCCCCACGCGAGATCCGGCAAGTGCAGTTTCTTGATATCTCCCAATCCCATCTGAGCCCAAATTTTCGCCGTCGCGTCTGGAATGACCGGATGCGCCAGCGCGGTCGCAATCCGCAGAGCTTCCGCCGAGGTATACAACACGGTCGCCAGTCGCGAGCGGCTGTCCTCATCTTGCTTCTCGCCCAAAGACCAAGGCTCATTTTCCACGATGTATTTGTCCACTGCCGCCACCAGCGACCACGCCGATTCGAGCGCCCGCGAAAACTGAAATTGATCGAAAAATGTTCCAAATTCTTCGATCGTTTTCCGCGCCGTCTCGGCAATCGCATCGTCCGCATCAGTGTGAGCCGCCGCATGCGACGGATACGGCACTTCGCCATTGAAATATCGGTTAATCATCGTTAACGTGCGGCTGGCGAGATTGCCAATTCCATTTGCCAGATCCGAGTTATACCGCTGCACCAGCGCATCAAACGAAAACGAGCCGTCCTGCCCGAAGACCACTTCGCGTAACAGAAAATAACGCAGCGCATCAGCGCCCAGCACATCGAGAATGGTCTCGGTGCGCACGATGTTTCCCCGCGACTTCGACATCTTGCTTTCTTCGAAAAGCAACCATCCATGTGCCACAATTGCCTTCGGCAAGTGGAGTCCGGCGGCGATCAAGAACGCGGGCCAATACACGCAGTGAAACCGGACAATTTCCTTGCCGATCATGTGCACATCAGCGGGCCAGTATTTCTTGAACGCCTCTTGCGCGCCCGCGTGTGACGATCCGTATCCGATCGCCGAAATGTAATTTGCCAATGCATCGAGCCAGACATAAATCACATGCTTGGGATCGTCGGGCACCGGAATGCCCCATGAAAACGTCGACCGGCTGATCGACAAATCGCGCAGGCCAGATCGGACAAATGAAATCACTTCATTCCGCCGCGTCTCCGGGCGAATGAAATTCGGGTTGGCATAGAGTTCCAGCAGTTTCTTCTCAAACGCCGAGAGCTTGAAGAAGTAATTTTCTTCCTCAACCGTCTCGGTGATGCGCCCACACGTGGGGCAAGGATCGCCGGGCTGCGCCCCATCCACGTAGAGTTCATCGGAAACGCAGTATTGGCCGGTATACGTCCCCTTGTAGATGTAGCCGTTGTCGCGAATCTGCTGGAACAGCACCTGAACGCGTTTCTTGTGCCTTTCTTCGGTCGTCCGGATAAAATCGTCGTTCGAAATGCCCATCCGCTTCCACAGGTTGCGGAATTCGGCCGAAATCTTATCGGCATATTGCTGCGGCGTCTTTCCCGCGGCCTGCGCCGCTCGCTCGATCTTCTGCCCGTGCTCGTCCGTGCCAGTTAGAAAGAAGGTGTCCTCGCCCAGCATGCGGTGCCGCCGCGCGATCGTATCGCACGCAATGGTGGTATACGCGTGGCCGATGTGAGGCCTCGCGTTGACGTAATAAATCGGGGTTGTAATGTAGAACTTTTTCGGCATCGTGAGTTCTTCAGTCACAGGATCATGAAACACTAACGCTGTGCACCTCTGTGTACTCCGTGGTTAGTGTTTCTCGTCTTTCAAATAAATCCGCGTCGCTTCCTGCATCACGGTTTTCAGTGGAACGTGATGCTCCGAAGCCAGCTTGCGGCAATCCTCATATTCGGGAGCATAGTTCGTAACAGTTCCATTCATGCTCGCGATCTTGATCCGCACCTCACCCCAGGGAGTGCGCACGTTCTCCCACCGTCGCGCCAGCGTTTGTCGAACTTCGTCGCGCTGGCGTACGCCCAGCGTAGTGGTCTCCGCAAAAATCAATTCCGTCAGCTTCGCCGCATGTTCGGGCTTGCACAGTACGCTCAGCAGAATTCCTGGACGATTCTTCTTCATCTGCACCGGCGTCCCATAGGCGTCGAGCGCGCCCTCATTCATCAACCGATCCATCACGTAACCGAAAACCTGCGGATTCATATCGTCCAGGTTGGCTTCCAGGACGCTGATCGTATCGCACGCGGTTTTTGCGGAAAAATCCGCGGCCGATTCACCAATTGTCAAGCGCAGCACGTTCGGATGATCGGGGAAATCCCGCGATCCCGCTCCATATCCACACTTCTCGATCTTCATCTCAGGAAAATCCGCAAATCGCTTTGTCAACACCTTTACAATGGCCGCACCCGTCGGCGTGACAAGTTCGGCTTCGATACCTGTCGAATAAACGGCAGCATCTTTCAGCAAGTCAAGCGTGGCAGGCGCAGGCACTGGAAATGTCCCGTGAGCGCACTGCACGGTCCCGTCACCGACATTCATGGGCGAGCATACAATCTCATCTACTCCGAGCGCCTCGGCTCCTACTGCCGCGCAAATGATGTCTACCATCGCATCAACCGCGCCGACTTCGTGAAAATGCACCTTCTCGATCGGCATATTGTGTATCTTGGCCTCAGCCGCCCCCAGCGCCTCAAATATGCTGGTCGCAGTTCGCTTCGCGCTCTCGCTGATCGCCGCTCGACCGATAATCTCCCGAATCTCCGAGAGACCTCGCCCGTGGATGTGTGTCGCGGGCGCCCTGTTGCGCGAACTGCCTGCTTCTCCGAAATACGAATGGTCATGATCGTGAGAATGATCATGATGATGAATATGTTCGCGCGAGGATTCATCCGCAACGCGCTTGGCCCAATACTCCTGGCGCGGCATGTCTTTTTCGCCGTCTACCCAGACATCCACCTTGGTAGCCGAGATCCCGCCACGCACTACGCGTGAAATTTCCAACCGCGCGCCTATCTTCAATGCCGCAACTGTTCCTTCCAGCAAGCTTGCGGGCACACCTGCGTCCACCAGCGCACCCAGAAACATGTCGCCGCTGATGCCGGAGAAGCACTCGAGATAAGCAATCCGCATAGACGAAAAAACGCCGTTTGCCTTTAGTCGTTCGTTGTCGGCCGCAGACGGTCAGATGGCAAACCTGTGCCCATCGACTCAGAGATTCCGGCCAACGACCAACGCCTAACGACCAACGACGGAACTTTCATGATAGGGAACACTCCGAACCCCGTCAAACTCTACTCGCTCGAGGCGCAGCCCGGTTCATCCGCTCTGCTAAAATCGCTGATTCTCCTATCACGCTGATTTCGAGCGGATCGAGGGACGCCGCTTTGTATCGCTATCTTGAACACCGTCTGGCTCAATCGGTGCTGCAGTGTCTCGAACGCCGGTATCCCGGCGTTAGACTGCCCGCGGTCGTCATTGAGCAGCCGCCGAAAGTCGAGCTTGGCGATTTTGCGATTCCGATCTTTCCCCTCGCCAAGCCGCTGCGTTCTGCGCCATTGAAAATCGCCGAGGGAATCCGTAACGGGATTGGCCCTATCGAGGGCATCGCTGAACTGCACGTCGCTCCCCCGGGATACTTGAACGTCCGCATCGATCGCGCTTGGTTGGCCGCCCAACTCGCCGTGGACACAAAGCCGCCAGTCGAGATCCCCCCAGGAAAAATTCTGGTCGAACACTCCAGCATCAATCCCAACAAAGCGGCGCACATCGGACATCTGCGCAACGCCATTCTCGGCGATACATTCGTGCGCTTGTTGCGTTACGCGCGCAGGGAAGTGGACATTCAGAATTATATTGACAACACCGGCGTGCAGGTCGCCGATGTGGTGGTCGGCTTCATCCATCTCGAGAAGAAGTCTCGCACCGAAATCGAAGTCCTCGCGCGTCAGCCGCGCTTCGATTACTACTGCTGGGATCTCTACGCCCGCGTCTCACAATGGTATGCCGAAGATAAGCAGAATCAGAATGCGCGATTACAGACACTGCGCGAACTGGAAGAAGGCAGCAACGAAACCGCTGCGATTGCCGATCTGATCTCGACTGCAGTCCTCCGCCGCCATCTCGAGACCATGGATCGCCTCGACATCGAATACGACTTCCTTCCGCGCGAGAGCGAAATCCTTCACCTGCATTTCTGGGACGCCGCTTTTACCAAGCTGAAGGATGCGAGCGTTCTGACCTTCGAGACGGAAGGCAAGAACACAGGCTGCTGGGTGATGCGCCGTGCGGGAACTCTGAAGACTGAAACTGAACCGGCCTCTCCGGCGAGAGAAGACGCCGACAGCAGTAAAGTTGCCGAAGAAGACCAGAAAGTCATCGTTCGTTCCAACGGCACCGTCGGTTACGTCGGCAAAGACATTGCCTACCATATGTGGAAGTTCGGCCTGCTGGGCCGCGACTTCGGATATCGCAGGTTTTATCGCTATCCCAATCAGCACGATTGCTGGATCTCGACGACGGATGGAGAAAAAAATCATCCCCACTTCGGCGATGTCGCGGAAATCTACAACGTGATTGATGCCCGTCAGTCGGAAGCGCAAAGCACGGTCATCGAAGCGCTACGGGGACTCGGTCACAACGAAGCCGCTGATCACTACACGCATTTTTCCTACGAGATGGTCGCGCTCACGCCACGCTGCGCTGTCGAACTTGGTTACATGCTCAGCGAGGAAGAAAAGACTCGTTCCTATATCGAAGTCAGCGGGCGAAAGGGTTTTGGCGTCAAAGCCGACGACCTGCTTGATCGATTGATCGCCTCGGCCAAAAATGAAGTCGATTCCCGGCATCCCGCACTGCTCGACGAAGAGCGGTTCCACATTGCCACGCAGATCGCTATCGGCGCCTTGCGCTATTTCATGCTGAAGTACACCAAACCCTCAGTCATCGCATTCGATTTCAAAGATGCGCTTAGCTTTGAAGGGGAAACCGGGCCGTATGCGCAGTACGCCGTGGTGCGCGCGACCAGCATTTTCCGGAAAGCCGGGATTGAGCCAGAAAGCTTCACGCGCGCGGCCGGGCTCGAATCTAACGATCTGGCGACTGCTCTCAACGCCGAGGGAGCCAACGAAATCTGGGAATTGTGGCTCACATCTTCCAAGACTTCTTACATCATCGATCAATGCATTGCCACAACTGAGCCCGCATATCTCGCCAAGCATGTTTTCCAGTTGGCGCAATTATTCAACACGTTCTATCACCGCTATCCCATCCTGAGCGAACCGGACGAAACTCGTAAACGATTTCTCCTGGCTAGCGTCGGGGTGGTCCGCCGGGAATTGATTCGTTGCCTCGCAGTTTTGGGCATTACTGTGCCTCCTGTCATGTAGAATGCCCGCAATGTGCGATCGCTGCCAGTACGCGCATTCTGGTATCGCTAATGCCTGAGGTTGTTGCTTCGTCCACTTCACCGCACTGGCTGCGCAGGATCCTCGCTGCTCTCGTTTTCTTGTGTCTGACCATCATCGTGGCCGGATTTCTCTACGAAAATATTTCCGAAGCTCGCGATCGGCGTTTTAATCCCATGCCTGGCCAACTCGTCGACGTTAACGGGCTCCATATGCATATCGATTGCAGCGGCCAAGGCGCGCCCACGGTTGTTCTCGATTCTGGGCTTGGCGATAGTTACGTCTCCTGGAGAAAGGTCCAGCCCGAAATTGCGAAATTCACGCGTGTTTGTTCCTACGATCGAGCCGGGCTGGGCTACAGCGATTCCACTCCTCAGCCCCGCACCAGCAAAGTGATCGCCGAACAATTGCATGCGCTCCTGCAAGCGGCCGGCGTCGCTCCGCCTTACATCATGGTTGGCCATTCCATGGGTGGATACGACGTTCGCCTGTTCGCCAGCTTGTATCGCGATGAGGTCGTAGGTATGGTGCTCGTCGATGCATCTCATCCGGATCAGGAGCATCGCTTTACACCGGAGCTGCGTTCCATGGAAGGAAGCTGGATGAGAGAGGCGGAATTTCTCGCCTACGCCACTCCTTTCGGAATTCCACGCCTGCTCAGTTTTTGTGAAAGCCAGCCGATAGAGCGCGCCGCCGATTGTAATTTTCACTCCGCCCGCGAAGGCCTCGCCGAGTTGAAAGCTTTTCCGCAAAGTGCCGCCGAAGCCGCTGCCACCGGCCCGTTCGGTGACATGCCACTCATCGTTCTTTCCCACGATCCCGACAAACCCTCCGCCGAACTACCTGCGGAGGTTGCGAAATCCACCAATGAAGCTTGGGAAAAAATGCAGGAAGAACTGGCGCATCTTTCCACCCGCGGATCGCGTCAGGTGGCCAAGGGCAGCGCGCACTACATTCAAAATGATCGCCCGGACATTGTCATCGCCGCGGTTCGCGATGTCCTAAACCAGACGCGCTCCCCACAGTCCGTTGCGGCTGCCTCGCACGCGTCGTCATCCCAGCCGTGATGATCTCT
>DATKQB010000164.1:0-4294 GCA_035523795.1 Verrucomicrobiia bacterium
AAGAGTGCCTCGGCCGCGAGGAAACCTCCCAGGAATACCGGGCTGGTGAAATAACCAGGACGCGAATAGGCGAGGTATACCAGAATTGGCAGCGAGAACAGCGCTCCCGCCATCAAAGCCAGTTTGGGCAGGCGCTCTGTCATTGGACACTCCCGACCACTTCAATCGCGCAAGCGATGGATTTCGCCCAAACTTCGGGAGTGAAATGCGAAATGTGGTACTGGCTTTTGAATCCCATCTTTTGGCAGACATTGGGGTCTACGGCAAAGCTCGCCATCGCAGCACTCAAAGAGGCAGTGTGCCCTGGCGAAACCAGAAGTCCATTCCAGTTCGGCTTGACCAGGTCAAGAGCACAGCCGGCAACTTCGCTCACAATAATCGGCAATCCGCAAGCCATGGCTTCGTTCACAACCAGTCCCCAGGTATCGCTCAGTGTCGGCAAAACAAGAGCTTGAGCCAGCCCGTAATAGTTCGCTAACTCGTTGCGCTGGACAAAACCAGCAAACCGAACCACGCCGGGCAAAATCGTGCCGGCCTGTTCTTCGAGAGCCTCCCGACACGCTCCTCCGCCAACGAAAACCAGACCGATCTGTTTGCGCAAGCGATCCTCCAGTTTGGCATAAGCCGCGAGCAAATCAAACACTCCTTTTTCAGCCACCAGTCTTCCCACGAAGAGAAAATAGCGGTCGGGCAGAGCAAGTTTTTCTCTGAGTTGCACCGCGTCGTTACGTGCTTGGTCGGCCGTGGCAGAAAACAGATCATTGTCGACCGCGTTCGGCGCGGTGAAAATCGTTTCATCTCTAAGGACCTGGCTTCGAAGATACTCGCGAGCCGACTGGCCGGGCACAATAAATCCGGTACAACGGCTGAGAAATTCCTTTTTTAAAGATTCGACAATGCGTGTACCTCGCCGTAAGTCCTGCTGGTTGCTCTCAGACCACAGAAGGAACGGAACCCGATGCGAACGCGACCAGTAGAGACATTGCCACGAAGCGATGTAGCTGTAGCCGCCGCAAATAATGACGTGAGGCGCAGTTTCGCGCAGCGCATCCGTGACGCCGCGGTTGAGCAGAAGATTGTATTTCCCGATTCGCCGGCGCCAGGACGAAAGCACACGATACGAAAACGTGATTTCCTCTTTGTAGATCTGCCACTGCCGCAGGCTAGGATCGGTTTCCGCCAGAAATATCACGTGCAGATCTATATCCGGCTGGCCTGCCAACGCGTTGAACAGGGGGATGCGGTAGGGAGAGATGATCTCGGTCACGAGCGCCACGCGCCGTCTCATTGCACGCACTCCCGATAAATTCGCGCGAAATGTTCTGCCTGCTCCGCCAGCGTGAATCGCTCGAGAATCGTATCCCGCGCGGCTCGGCCGATATTCTTTCGCCGTGTCTCATCGCGCAGCAACATCCCCAGCGCGAGCGTCAATTCCCTCTCATTGTCGGGCCCAACGAGAAAACCGTTACTGCCCTGCCGGATGACCTCGGCGATACCCTGCCCGCGACAACCGATCGCGGCTTTTCCTGTGGACATCGCCTCCAGATAGACGCAGCCCAAGCCCTCGTAGCGGCTGGGCAGTGCAAAGAGTGTGCACTGTTGCATGGCGGTCGCAACTTCACGGCGCGAACAATGTCCGAGAAAATGCACGCGGTCCCGAATTTGAAGCTCGCCCGTGAGACTCTCCAATCGTGCACGTTCCGGGCCCTCCCCTATGATGTCGAGCGAGAGTGTTGGGAATTCGCCAACCAGCGCTGCCACCGACCGTAGAAGCAGATCGTGGCCCTTGATCGGAATCAGGTTTCCGACGCTGAGGATCTTCATCTGACTGGGAGGTATCTCGCCACCCGGCGAAAACAATTCTGGATTTACCCCGTTATAAACGACTGAGGTCCTGCAGGCCTGGCGGGTTCCTTCGAGAACCTGCTCGCGCACTCGCTCGCTGATGCAGATGACTCGCTGCGATGATCGATAGACGCGCTGTGAAATGCGACGGCACCATTGCGCGGTACGTCCGCCAGTCTGCTCAGTGGAGAAGACATCCAACCCATGCACCGAGACAACATACGGGATGCCCAATTCCTGGCTCAGCAGCATCGCGGCGTGTCCGCAAGGCAGAGGTCCGTGCGCGTGAATCAGATCCGTCGGCTGCGAGGACTGCGAACCGCGGATGCGTCCCACGATTCGGGCGAACAGAAACGCACCGGCCGTGGGAAGCCCGAGCGCGGACGGCAAAGAGAAATAACGCAGCCACTGAGTCGAAACCGGCGACGGCCGAACCCGACGCTTTCCACGATAGAAGGGCTGAACCGCTAAAACCGTGTGCGTGATACCCAAATTCGCCAGTGCCTGGATCGGCTCAGCCACAAAGCACCCGCCTGCATCGTCGTTGTCGCTCGGATAGAACGGGGTGAGCGTCAGCACGTGCATCGATCGGCCGTGAAGAGCGTTCATTCCGCTCGGACTCTCCCGCGTTCGGCGGCCAGCTTCACGAAGATTTCTTCCCAGCGATGGGTGATGAAGTCCCAGTCGAAACGCTCAATATATGCGCGCGCGGCCCGGCCCATGGCATATCGCAACTCTCGATCGGCGATCAACTGCCCCAGCCGTTCGAGCAATTCCTCATCGCTGCCGGCAAGATATCCTGTTTCTCCGTCAAGCACAGTCTCCGGCCGGTAATCTTTGCGAGCGAGAATTGGAAGACCACAAGCGCTCGCCTCCAGAATGACTTTTGGCGAGCCCTCCCAACAAGAGGGGAATAAAAAAATGTCGGATTGCCGATACTGCTCGCGCAAACCGGCGGGCTTGAAGGTCCCGAGCAAGCTCACGTTGCTGAGATGCTCGGTCTGAATCTGCGCCTTGAGATCGTTGGCCATCACACCCTCGCCGATAATAGCGAAATCGACGTCAGGAAAACGTGCCGCAGCGTGCACCAGCAACTGCGGGCCCTTAAATGGTCGCAACGCTCCCACAAACAATACGCGCAGCCTTTGATTCGTTGGCCGATCCCATGCCGGAGTGAAGAACTTGGTGTCAACTCCCGTCGGTACGACGTCACTAGCGCGGCCGTATTCTTTTTTCAGGCTGGCTTGCACTGCCAGGGAATTGCTGAATAAAACGTCGCTGCGAAGAATCGTCTCCTCCCAAAAGCGGATGCCTTCCGGCGTGATCGTGGGCTCATTGTAGTAATCGCATTGTGACTCAACCATTCCGATTACGATGCGGCGATCAAGGAGCGTCCGCCGCAGGCGCAGATACGCCTTCGATGCGGGAGATCCTTTGAGATAAAAAACGATCCGGTGCCTCCCGATCATGTATTCGCGGAAAACCGTCAGAGTCTGAAGACGTCGCGGCAATGGAATCAATCGCGTTTCCGGGCGACCAGCCAGACGCGGATCGGGTTGACCGACAACAAAAGTGCTCACGTGAAAGCGAGCGGGGTCGAGGCGGCTCATGATTTCTCGCGCGTTGCCCATCTGTGAATTGATGAGGTCTGCGTCGGCAAGGCTATCGACCAGTATGCGAATGCGATTCATCTATCTTGATGGCTGATCCAAGCTGGACACACTACCCGCCAAAGCCGCAAAGAGGAATCTTCGAGTGCGATGGATTACAGAGCCACGCGCTGAGGGTAAGAACGCTCCCATTCTAGACGAAGATCGCGCAGCTGCGAACGAAGGCGCTGTTGAATATCACGATCACTGCTGGAAGTTTGCAAGTGCTTGCGGGCCTGTTCCAGCAAGCGCCGGCGTACCGCCTTCTGCACTTCCTGATGCAGAGGAGCATGTTCGCCCGGATCGGCTTGAAGATCGTAGAGGAACTCCTGTGCTGGATCGAAATGCAGTACGAGCTTGAATCGCTTTTCTCGGACCGACAGCACTCGAGGTCCCCGCCGTCCGTCCCGACGAAACGGATTAGTGCAACCGGCGATGCATTCAGTAATCGCCGCAGAGCCCTCGGAAGTGCCTTGTTGAATCTCCGTCCAGCGGCTTGTGCCTCGGAAAGCGGAAGGAACCTGCATCCCGGCACTCTCAAGCAGTGTCGGCGCCAAATCGAGCAGACTGAAAGGCGCGTCATTCAGCTTTTTGGGAGCATTGGGAACGCGCACCAGCAGCGGCACGTGGATCAACTCTTCCATCAGCTTGGTGGGAGGATGATAGCGGCCGCCGTGCTCAAGGAATTCCTCTCCATGATCGGCGGTCACCGCAAAAACACATTCATCCCAGCGATTCGCATTCCGCAACCATTCGATCAGCCGTGCGAGTTGCACATCAACCCATCGAATGCCGGCGTC
>DATKQB010000165.1:0-43086 GCA_035523795.1 Verrucomicrobiia bacterium
CGAAGCCGAAGATCTCCGTCGCGCGATGGGATTCAAGCGTTCCCAAGCGCGCATGCGCGAAATCGAAACCAAGCTCCGCGCCGGCATGACCGCCAACGGAATTTCCCCGAAGGCGCAGGAAGAAATCATTCTCTCGATCACTTCTTTCGCGCTTTATGGATTTCCCGAATCCCACGCCGCCAGTTTCGCGCTCATTGCCTACGCCAGCGCTTATCTGAAATGCCATTACCTCGCCGCGTTCACGGCCGCGCTGCTCAACAATCAGCCCATGGGATTTTATTCGCCGGCGACTATCGTGAAAGACGCGCAGCGTCACGGCCTTACGCTCCTGCCCGTCGACGTTACGAAATCCGAGTGGAATTGCACGCTGGAATCAGTTGCCAGTTGCCAATACCCAGTACCCAGTCAGATCTCAGCCGCGGAGCGGCAAAAGAATGCAGCCTACGGCGTAAGCCGTCGGGATGCGACCGTAATTGATCAACAAGCCCCGGAGGGGCGAAAGGATCCTGCGGATGGACCAATCATCGCTCTTCGCATGGGTTTGCGTTACGTTCGCGGACTGCGCGAGGACGCCGCCCGTTCTCTTCTTCTCGAACGCATGCGCACGCCGTTCATTTCCATTCACGATCTTGCCCGCCGCGTTCCCGAACTGCGCAAAGATGAACTCAACACGCTGGCCGAAATCGGCGCGCTGAATTCAGTTGCCAGTTGCCAGTACTCAGCACCCAGTAAAACCGTTGGCCACGGATTTTCACGGATCTCCACGGATTCAATTCACAATCAGAATGTTTTCTCCGTGCCGGACTCGAAGCTCGAGACTCGGAACTCGAAGCTTCATCGCCGCGATGCGCTCTGGCAAGTCGAACGCGCTGTGCGTGCTTCCGGACCACTGCTCGAGCAACACGCCGAACTCGATGAACGCTCTCCGCTCGCGCCCATGAATCACGAAGAGCGCCTGGTCGCTGATTTCCACGGCACCGGACTCACAGTCGGCCCGCATCCTGTGGCCTATCGCCGAGCCTGGCTCAATGCCATGGGCATTCGCCGCGCCATCGAACTGCGTGATCTGCCCACGGGCAAGCGCCTCCGCATCGGCGGATGCGTCATCACTCGCCAGCGTCCCGGCACCGCCAAAGGATTTGTGTTTTTAAGTCTGGAAGATGAAACCGGCGTTGCCAATGCCATCATTCGGCCCGATCTGTTTCATCAGAACCGCCTGCTGTTGACCAGCGAACGTTTTCTCGCTATCGAAGGCGTCCTGCAAAATCAAGACAACGTCATCTCCGTGCGCGCGGAACGCGTGCTGCCGCTCTTCGTTACAAAAGCCGAAACGGCTTCCCATGATTTTCATTGAGACGCTCGGGAAACCTTGGCTGGACGTGTTACAGATCGAATACGCGATAGACTCTCGAAGGATTCTGCCCTTGCAATGATGAAAATGGCGACGTCCATCGCGATATGCCTTCGCCAACCACACCGGATCGGGCACTTCGCAGTCCATTCCGGCGTGACGCAAGCATTCCAGCGCTCGGTCGCATTGCTTGGCAGGCAGGAATAAGTCGAGGTCTTTCGTGTACCGGCAAATGCCGGTATGCTGGCGAAGAGCAAACGCCCCCGAAACCGCAAACGGGGCTCGGGCGCGCTTAAGGGTCTCAAGTACATCGTGGAAGAGGTCCACCTGCTCTGCCGGCTGCTCCGATGGCAGAAGATGTTTTCGGCGGTTCGAGTGGTTCGCAGGGTTCCGGCACGCACCTCGGATGTGCATGTCCGCAATGCTGTTGGACGCCAATGGCTTCGCCGCCGCCGGAATCAGCCGCGGAGATTCGCCTCTACTTACTTTCCCGTATAGCTGATCCTCCAGATCGAGTTCGAACCGTCGTCGCTCACCAACAACGATCCATCCGGAGGAACGGTCACACCTACCGGCCTTCCCCAAACGTCGCCGTTAGGCAGCACAAATCCCGTCAAGAAATCTTCATATTCTCCCGTCGCTTGACCGGAATGATGCAGCGGCACGCGAATCACCTCGTATCCGGCTCGCACGGCTTTGTTCCACGACCCATGCTCGGCAGCAAAGATGTCTCCTTTGTACTCCGCGGGAAATTGGCTCCCCTCATAGAAGGTTAGCTCTAGCGACGCGTTATGCGGCTGCAACAGCACATCGGGAACGATCGCCTTATCCTTCAATTCCGGATGCTTTCCTTGTTGCCGCGGATCCTGGTGCGGGCCGATGTACCACCAGGGCCAGCCATAAAAGCCGCCTTCCTGCAGATGCGTGATGTAATCAGGCACGAGGTTGTCCCCCAACGCATCTCGTTCATTCACGGAACACCACAATTCGCCGGTTTCGGGATCGATCGCGATTCCCCCGCCGGCATTGCGAATTCCATACGCATACACCTTCAAAACGCACGCAGCCGGATCGCATACCAGAATGTCGGCCCGGTCATGTTCGGCAGGGTGCGTGTCGGGATCATCATCGTTCGAACCTGAGCCCACGGCCACGAACATCTTCTTGCCGTCTTGTGAGAATGCAATCGAGCGCGTCCAGTGCCCGCCGCCGCTGGGTAAATCGGCGATATGCTCTGAGGGTCCTGTCGCCTTCATGTCGCCATTGTGATAAGGGAAACGGATCACCTCGTTCGTATTTCCGATGTAAACCCATTGCGGGTCAGACCCCGGCGGATAGAATGCAATCCCGTAAGGACTGTTCAACCCCTCGGCAAAAATGGCCGACTTTTCCGGCTTGCCGTCGCGCGTTATCCCATGAAACACGCGGATCTGTCCGGCTTTGCTTTCAGCGAGGAAGATGTCGCCATTCGGAGCGGTCATCATCCAGCGCGGATTCTTTAACCCGTTGGCATAGAGGTTCACCTTGAATCCTTCCGGCGCTACCGGCCAGACATTCTCCGGGCGCGGCACCAGACTGGGGCCATTTCCCGCCGACTTGGTCGCGTAAGGCTGCGGAAGATCGGCAACCGTGATTTTGTGCGTTTGTGCGGGAGCTTCATAGCGAAAATCGGTAAACGGCGGGGTAGGGGGTGGAGCGTTCAAGCTCTGTCCATTTTCGGCGGGAGGATGCGCCGGAGTCGTGCCCGCAGCCGGACCTGTGCTAGCCGAAGCTTTGCCGGAGGCCAGCGCTCCCACGAAGCTCACAATCTGCCACCGCTGTTGCTCCGGCAGGAACGCCCAGGAAGGCATGCCGTTATCCTTGTCGCCCTTGGTGATAAACCAGAACAGTTCTCCCTGGGTCACACTCTTGAGCTGGCCCGCTACCAGGGAAGGCACGTTTCCATTTCCCTCGCCCGTCTTGCCATGGCATGACAAACAATTTCGCGCATAAAGCGTCTTGCCCTCATCCACGGCCGATTGTTGCCCTTCGTACGGATTTTTCGCCGTTTTTGCTGAATCCGGCGCGTCGTGGAAGTTTTTGTCGGCGGCTATCAGAGCCAGGCTGAAAACAAACACTATAAAACCGGCGAAGGCAACTCTTGCTGTACCCCAGCGCATAGTGATCCTCACGTGAAAATGCTTTCGGCTTAGATTATGCACTGAGCAATAAGGATGGAATCAATTTCGCGGCATTCTTCCTCGTTCAAAAGGAAAAGGTTTTAAGGCGCCTGGGGCCGAGAGGCATCGGCCCAGTCACCCTGAAACCTTGAAAGTTGAAGATCTACAGTCTCTTACTTCGCCAACTTCTTGCGCACCATCCCCGCCAGCGAGAGTAAGCCAGTGCCAAACAAAGTCAGAGTTGCTGGTTCGGGAACGGGGCTATAGCCAATGTATTCCTGCGGCATGCCATTGGCGGATTGCGTGCCGGAAATTGGAGTGTAGAGCACCAAGCCATTGAAGGCGCTGTTCGGAGCGGTGGAAGCGATCGTGAGATACTCCTGTTCGATCTGCAATGCGCCGCTTGTCTGGAAATACGACTGGCCCTGTGCATTGCTCGAAAATAATCCCCAGATCGCCCAGTTGCCCACGTTCACGTTCAGCGTGCCATTCAGAATGCTCTTGAAGATCAATCCGGCAGCCTTGTAATCGAGCAGTTGATTGCCAAAAAGTCCCTGCCCGCTGAGCAGTCCCACCACGTGCGCCTGCCAGCTTTCACCAACCGTGACGCGGTTATCGAAACTGTCGCAGATAAGGGCGACCGGTTTCGCGCCATTGATCGAAAAGTAATACGGATAAGTGTAGACCCCTCCGGAATTATTGTTGCCTACGCTCACCAGCTTCATGTTGACGGTCGAGTCGGCAAACGCCCGACCCGCACACATCATCGCTATGGCCAAGACAAAAACTACTAATCCTGCTAGACGAAGTGACCTCATTTCCCTTTTCCCTTCCGCCGGAACCTAGCCTGCGATCGATCGACGGCCCGGTCGTTTGTTTGCAATCTCTGGCGCATTGCTTCGAACGTGGTTACCAGCAACCCGGTAGTAACCCGGGTCAAAGACCGTCAGGCGTTCTGAACCGACGGCTGCTGGTAGCGGATGACCACAGCGAAGTTGCACGCTACCAGGGAATGAAGCAAGCCCTTGCCCACGCGCTCCGCGCATGAAGTGGGGAGATTCTTTGAGGCGAGTGCGCAACATGAAATTCGTTGCGCAAAGGAGGGGAATTCTAATGGACCGCCAACGCTAGATGGTAACTACACAGCAGTAATCTGCCGTAATCGCGGCTGGTAATCAGTTTTTTCGCTGCTGCCTCAAAAAGTTGAGACCTACACCTTCTGTGCCGCTCGTTTCAAGGCGCGTTGCAAGGTCTGATCCAAGGCGGCCTTTGCCGATTCATACTCCTGCTGCGAGATGCGGCCTTGCTTGTGCTCGACTTCCAGTTCGAACAATTCGTCCTTCAATCCTTGCAGCAGCATGGAGGAAGACGATCGCGCATCGGGCCGAGTGGCGCGGGACGCGGGAATTTTCTCAAAACCGCCCGACCGCAACTCCGTTCCCGCCGCACCTGATGCCAGCACTTCGGCTTCTTCGTACTCGGTGCCGATGCCATCATCCCAAGCATCGTTCGCATTGGCGCGCGCGGCGGCACGATTCGCGGCTTGCTGCCGAGACGCCACAAACACTCCTCCACCCACGAGCGCAATCGCAAATCCGCCCAGAAGCCACCATTGATATCGTTGCAGCGGCGGCGGAGCATCAATCGGCGGCCCCAATCCGCCGCCCGGCCGATTGTCATTCTGTGCGGCTTCTCCTTCGCCGGGCTGGCCGGCATTCTCCTGACGCGCCTGCAGAGTGCCTTCGCCGGAAATCTTGAACGCGAGTGATTGTCCCAGCGCTGCGCCGGATGCCACTTGCACATTTGCATCAGGCTGCTGCGGATCATTCATCGATTTGAAATTCGTGCCCGGAGCCGCGGAAAATGCGATCGTCTTCGGCAGAATTGCCACAAAGTGCTGCAACGGATACACGCTCTTGGGATCGATGTTCGCGCTTCCGGTGTAAGGAAGCTGATACGCCACCTGGAACTGCGTTGTCCCGGGCCGCAGAGGGAAGAGGAACGCGTATTTCACTTTCTTCTCATCTTCCGGTACGGGCATGGAATTCAGTGGTTGGCCATTCTCGGTCATGGCCTCACCCTGAATGATTTCTGCCCCGGCTGGGACGTTGAATTCGAGGCTATGTTCGTTCATCTCAGTGCGCGACGGCTTGGACGTGTTCTGCACGGCAAAAGCGCGCATAATCTCCAACTGACCCTGCTCCACCTGCACTCGCATGATGTCGGCCACAACTGCGATCCCGTCGATCTTCTTCCCCGCGTCGTAGACCTCAACTTCGACTGACGTGGTTCCCGGAGGCGCCATGCGGTGATACGTCACTCCGTCATGGATCACGCGCACCAAGTGTGGGGAATCGTTGTTGTCGAGCTTGAGAGTGAAATTTCCCTTGGCGTCCGACTTGGTGCGACCCGCTTCTTCCATCCCTTGGCCAAGGCTCAACAGCACCACGTCATCGCCTGCATCCGGTTTGCCGGTCGTCCCATTCTTGACCGTACCGGTAAGGGTCTGAGCGGACGCAACGACGGACGCACCAAAAAGTGCCGTGACCAGAACAACCCCTGAGATATTCCGCTTCAAACTCTCAACCTCCGCGAGGAATCCTCTGTTCCTGCATTCCCCTCCAGCCGTGAAATTTCCGCCAGCAATGCGGCCGCCTCATCCTGCAGTGAACTCTTCAGCGGCTGGTAATCGGCCTCGGCAACCTTCCCCGCTTTGTATTCGAAATTCAAATCGCGCAGATTTTCGTATACAGCTTCCTTGCGCTCGCGCAGGTAGGACGCGCGCGTCTTCCTCGGGCCCAGATATAACCTCCCGGGCAAGTGGAAGACATAAATAGCTACTGCCAGCGTGAACAACGCGCAGATGACGATTTCAAAGCTCATAATTCGGTTTCCTTGCGCGCCTGCTCGCGAAATTGGTCGAGCTCTGCTCCGCGCACTGCGGGGATTCCGTCCGCCAGCGCAGGCTGCGGACGATTCTTCCAGGCCCGCACCACCATCACCACCAGCGCCAAACCTAAGAAGAAAGCAACAATGGGCAGAATCCACGCCGCGCGATCGAATCCGGCCGTCGTCGGCGCCGCCAAGACGGTCGGACCGTACTTCTGCACGAACGTCTGCTCGACCAGGCTGTCGCTGTCACCTCGGCTGACGGCGGCCATCAACTCATTGCGCATGCCGTCTGAACTCGGACATCCCACGTGATTGCATTCCAGCAGGATCTGCCCACAACCGCAGATGCACATCAACTGGTGGCCTATCTGCGTAAAGCGCGAGGCGGGATCGCCGGCACCTGACAAGCCCCAGACAGCCACGCATAGCAATGCGACGACCGCAATCCGGCGCGACGCGCCAGACTTACCCAACTGAAAAGTTCCCAACATCAGTCTCCTGTCACCGGGGCAACCGGTACAGCGCGCTCAATCAATTTCGGCACTCGTGCAGTCACCGTAACCGGAGCCGGTTCCACCAACGCCAGTCCCGTGCCGAGCACCATGACCCATGCGCCGATCCAGATCCAAATCACCATCGGATTGATGTGCGCCTTGATCACGGGCTGCCCTTTCTCATTCTGCCCCTCGTAAACGACGTACAGATCCTCTTTGAAATTGGAGCGGATATCCGGCTTCGTCGACGGTTGATTGCTGGCGTGATAAACGATGCGCTGCGGCGTCATGCTGCCGATTTGCTTGCCGTTCTGATACACATCAAGAATCGCCCACTCGCTGAACTGGTTGGCATTGTCATCCTGCGTGTACGAGCGGCAGACGAGTTGATATCCGCCGATATCCATCTTGTCGCCGAACCCCATCTCCATTTCTTTTTCCTGGTTGAACGCCGAACCGGAAAATCCGATCATCGCCAGAATGATGCCGATATGAACGATGTAACCGCCATATCGCCGTGTGTTGCGGTGCGTCAGTTGCACCATCGAGGCGAACATGCCCTGCCCGGTTTTATCGGAGATCACGCGCCCACCGCGGTAAAACTCCGACGCGACCGTAAACGCAACCAGAGATGAAAGGAAGATCGTCATCAGCGAATAGAAGTAGCTGATGTCGTGCCACGGCTTCAGACCAAAAATCGATCCCCACGACGACGGCGTAAACATCACGAACAAGGCAATCGCCAGCGCGCCGATCGTCGGCCACAGGAAATTTCGCTTCAAACTATCAAACGAAGTCTTGCGCCAGGCGAGCAACGGTCCCACCGCGGTCAGCAGTAAAAGGATGATCGCCACCGGAATCGCGACGCGGTTATAGAACGGCGCACCGACAGTGACTTTATTGCCTTGGACGAGTTCTGAAATCTTCGGAAACCACGTTCCCCAAAGTACGTCGAGCGTCAGCAGCAGAAATAGCAGGTTGTTAAAGAGGAAGCTGGACTCGCGCGAAATCAGCGACTCCAGCCGGTGTTCGCTCTTCAGATGACCCTTGTTCTTGAAGAAGAAAAACACGAAAACGGCGAGTGTAATCGCCAGAAAATATGCAAACCACGTTCCGATCGAGGACTGCGCAAACGCATGCACCGAACTGATAATTCCGCTGCGCGTCAGGAATGTCCCCAGAATTGCCAGCCAGAACGTGGCAAAGACCAGCCACATGTTCCAGACCTTCAGCATGCCGCGCTTTTCCTGCATCATGACCGAATGCAGGAAGGCGGTGCCGACCAGCCAGGGCATCAGCGACGCGTTTTCTACCGGATCCCATCCCCAGTAGCCGCCCCAACCCAGCACCGAGTAGGCCCAGTGCGATCCCAGAAAAATCCCGCAGGTCAGAAATCCCCAGGTCACCATCGTCCAGCGTCGCGTGATGCGAATCCACTTCTCGCCGGGATACTTCATGATCAGCGCGCCCAGCGCAAACGCGAACGGCACGGTGAATCCCACGTAGCCCAGATAGAGCATCGGGGGATGAATGACCATCTCTGGATACTGCAGAAGAGCATTCAGTCCACTGCCATCGGCCCGTGCCGGACCCTGAATTAACCCAAACGGATTCGCGGCAAAGTTCACCAGCGCCAGGAAAAAGATCTGCACTCCGGCGATCACGACCGAGGCATAGGCAAACAGGCGAGCATCGGTCTTGTAGCGCAATCGCAAGACAAATCCATATCCCGCCAGCAACAGCGACCAGAACAGCAGCGAGCCCTCTTGTCCCGACCACAACGTCGCAAATTTATAGGGCGCCGGAAGGTCCCGGTTGCTGTGATGGAAAATGTAGGCGATGGAGAAGTCGTTGCTGAAAGCAGCTACTACCAGCGCGACTGCGGCGAGCAGCACCGCGCCAAAAATGGCGACACCTGCGCGCCGCGCGGTTTCACCCACGCGCTCCGCGCGTTCACCGGAGGAAATCAGAGCGAAGAGTCCGGCCAAAAAGCAATACAGGCTCAACGCAAAGGCGAGGAGCAGCGCATAACTACCGATCTGTGCCATGAGGGGGAACCCCGAAGTATTTTTTCAGAAACCAACCCCAGAGGCAACCGGGGAACCGAGGCCGACCGGATAAGGTGTCTTAAAACCCCAGAGATTTTTCCACACTCCAGCGCGTCATCCGGCGGCCGCAAACCGGCCGCCAAGCCATCAAAAGTGTAGGTATCGCCAGTCTTTATGCGCTTTGCTGACGGTACCGCTGCAAGACTTCGCGCTCTGCCGCCAGCCAATCTTCCCGCTCATGACCCGGCTCAAAACCACGGCGTTCCGAAAGGAGATAAGCCAGCCGGCGAATCTCATCCTCCAAATTGATGGGCACGACGTTCCCGCGAGCTTCGATCTTGCCCTGGCCGTTGCCTTCCATGCGCGTTTCTCCGTTCCCGCGGTGTTCCGGTTGCACAGCTTCCAGCTTGGCCCCGGAGCTGACTCCGGAACTCTCTGCTCCACTCTTGCCTCGGTTCCGAGTTGGCTTTGCTTTCGTTGACTCCGCCTTGGTCGTGGATGCGGACTTTGCGAAACTCGCCGAAGCCTCTCCATTCAAGGACTCCGGCGCATCCGGCTGTGCGGTCTTGGCGATCACTTCGTTGTTGTCGCTGAATTTGGGGAATTTTGATTTAGCCATAAAGCTACTCCTATGCTATTGCTAGCTGCTAAGAAATGAATTGGGTACGTCGAGGAATGAGCAACATACACGTATACCGAGAAACGATCCGTGCTCCCTTTTTAAGTTCGTGAATTGTTATTCCTACTATAGTCTGTCGGACGCTGTGAATGGGAGATGATTTAAGTCAAAATTGTGTTTCACGAATTCCATTTTTGCGATGAGATTTTTTGACGGAAGGGAAAAACGTAAGGCAACGCGGAATTCCATTCTGGGAAATACTGCAAGGAAAACTTCAGCACTACTTCTTATGCGCAACGTCCAGGCGGGCTTCGGCCCGGTGCAATGCATTCAATGAGCGCTCGACGTCCACATTCGGATCGCCGCTCGTCAATCTCTGCTCCGCACGTTCTTTCGCCTTGCGCGCGCGTTCGACGTCGATTTCGGCAGGCCGCTCGGCCGTTTCCGCGAGAATCGTGACTTTGTTCGGCAAAACCTCGGCGAATCCCCACGCCACCGCTAGATGCTGCTCAGTCGCGTTCTCGCGATAGGTGACCTCGCCCACCGCGAGCTCGGTAATCAGCGGCGCATGCCCAGGCAAAATCCCCAGATAGCCGTTCTTCCCGGGAATTTGCACTTCCTCGGCCGCCGTTTCAACCACCTTCTTTTCCGGCGTCACGATCTCGAGTTGGAATGTCTCTGCCATCAGTTCTCAGTTGTCAGCCATCAGCTCAATCAACGTCGACTGCTCCCCGGTGTGGCTGAGAGCTGACGGCTGATAGCCGACGGCTGGTTTTCTACGCTGCCGCCTTCATCTTCTCCGCGGCTTGCAGCACTTCCTCGATGGGGCCTTTCATATAAAAAGCCTGCTCGGGGATGTCGTCGTATTTGCCTTCCACGATTGCCTTGAAACCTTTTACCGTGTCGGCGATCTTCACATAGCGCCCCTGCGCGCCGGTAAACTGCTCGGCAACGTGGAATGGCTGCGAGAGGAATCGCTGAATCTTGCGCGCGCGGGCGACCGTGAGTTTCTGATCTTCGCTCAACTCGTCGATGCCCAGAATCGCGATGATGTCCTGCAAATCTTTGTAGGTCTGCAGCGTCTTCTTGACCGACTGGGCCACGTCGTAATGCTCCTGGCCAACAATGCGCGGATCGAGAATGCGCGAGGTCGAGGCCAGCGGATCAACGGCCGGATAAATTCCAATTTCCGTCAACGCACGCGAAAGCACCGTGGTGGCGTCGAGGTGGGCGAAAGTCGTCGCCGGAGCCGGGTCGGTCAAGTCGTCAGCGGGCACGTAGATCGCCTGCACCGAAGTGACAGAACCCTTCTTGGTCGACGTGATCCGCTCCTGTAATTCACCCATTTCCGTCGCCAGATTTGGCTGGTAACCGACGGCGCTGGGCATGCGGCCCAGCAATGCCGAAACTTCTGATCCTGCCTGCGTAAAGCGGAAGATGTTGTCGATGAACAGCAGCGTGTCGGCGCCTTCGGCATCGCGAAAATATTCGGCGACCGTCAAACCGGTCAGCGCCACGCGCAGACGTGCACCAGGAGGCTCGGTCATCTGGCCATAAATCAGCGCGGCTTTCGACTCCGCGGGCTTGCCTGGCTTGATGACGCCCGACTCGGTCATCTCCAACCACAAGTCGTTTCCTTCGCGGGTACGCTCACCAACTCCGGCAAAAACCGAGTAGCCGCCGTGTTGCTTGGCGACGTTATTGATCAATTCCATGATGACGACGGTCTTGCCTACCCCCGCGCCGCCGAACAATCCGATCTTGCCGCCTTTCAAGAACGGCTGGATCAGATCGACGACTTTCACCCCAGTTTCGAACATCTCCGCCGTCGTGGCTTGCTCGTCGAAGGCCGGCGCGAGGCGGTGAATCGGCAGTCTTTCCTTGTAGTCAATCGGCCCAAGTTGATCGACCGGCTCTCCGATCACATTCATCACGCGGCCAAGTGTGCCGCGGCCGACGGGCACGGAGATCGGCCCGCCCTGATCGACGGCCTTCATCCCGCGCACCATGCCATCGGTCGGCTCCATGGCGATGCATCGCACGCGGCCCTCGCCCAAATGCTGTTGCACTTCAAGAATGACGTTGATGGGCGTGGGCACCTTGAAGCCTTCGTCGACGACTTTCACAGCCTCATAAATCGGAGGCAGATGCCCTTCGGCGAACTGCACGTCCACCGCCGGTCCAGCTACTTGAATCACGTGTCCAATGTTTTCTGGCATAACACCTCGTCGAATCCTGTTGCCCGCATCTCCGCGTACCCGAGATCCTTCGCTTCGCTCAGGATGACCGCCGCGGGCACACGCTGCGCTCCCGCCCGCGAAGCGCGGTCACATTGCCGCAGCGCCGCTGACGATCTCGATAATTTCCTTCGTGATCTTCGCCTGCCGCGCCCGGTTCATTGCCAGCGTCAGCGAATCGATCATGTCGGTGGCATTGTTGGTCGCTGAATCCATGGCCGTCATGCGGGCCGCATGTTCGGCGGCGACCGATTCCAGCAGCGCGCGAAAAACTTGAATGCTCACATATTTCGGCAACAGCGCCCGGAACAGCTCGCCCGGCGGTTGCTCGTAGATGTAGTCCACTTGCGCGTTTCCAAATTCCGATGCCTCCTCCGGCGCGCCTTCCGTTCCTCGCATCCCCACACCGGCGCTCACTGCCGCTTCTTTGGCTTTTTTCTTCTCTTCTTCCGTGGGCTCTTCGGCAAGCCGCACGGCCTGTTCACCAATCTCCTCGATGGGAAGAATCTGCTCCACAATCAGCCGCTGCGCGATCACTGACTTGAACTCGTTGAAGACCACGTACACGGAATCGATCTCTTCGCGGCAGTAACGCTCAATCACGCTTTCAGCCAATGCCTTGGCCTGCGCAAACTCGACTTTACCCAGAATGCCGACATGTTCGCCCGTGATCTGGATCGTCCCGGCGCGCTCCGCTGCCTCTTGCTCCTTCTCCGTCGATTCTTCGAGCTCCGCCAGACTTCGCGTCTGCACCTTCGCTGCCGGATATCGGCGTCGCAGAAAGTCGCGCCCTTTGCGCCCGACAGCCTCAATGTCAATTTTCTTGCCCGGCTTCGAATCCAGGAAGCGTACCGCTGCCTTGGTGATGTTGGTGTTAAACGCACCGGCCAGGCCTTTGTCACCCGTCACCACGATCAGCAAAATCGTCTGCTCCGGCCGTTGCGCCAGCAAGGGATGCTTCGGCTCTCCCGTCTCGGGATCGTAAATCTCCGCGCGCGACACCAGCGACTTCAACACATTGGTCAGCATGTGCGCATAGGGACGAGCCGCGAGTGCCCGCTCCTGCGCTCGCCGCAACTTCGCTGCCGAGACCACTTTCATGGCCTTGGTGATCTGCCGCGTGTTGATCACGCTGCGAATCCGCCGCCGTATGTCGAGAATGTTAGGCATGAATGGAATTTGCTTTTGGCTACTGGCTATCAGCTCTTAACTGAAGCCGAAGACCAAAGCCCGGAGCTACTTTGCTACCGCTTCTTTCTGCGCCACAAACTGCTGCTTCGCTTCTTTAATCACATTCTGCATCTGCGCTTTGAGCTGATCATCGAGAACCTTCTTCTCCATGATGGTGCGCAACAGCCCGGCGTTCGTCGTGTCAACGTACTTATACAGCTCTTTCTCGAAGTCTCGCACCTGATTGACCGGCAGATCATCGAGGAAGCCGCCGGTTCCCGCCATGATGATCAGAATCTGCTTCGAGAACGGCAGTGGCGAAAACTGATTCTGCTTGAGCAATTCAACGAGCCTCTGCCCGCGATTCAACTGCGCCTGCGTCGCCTTGTCCAGATCGCTGCCAAACTGCGCGAACGCCGCCAGTTCGCGGTACTGTGCCAGTTCCAGCTTCAAGGTTCCTGCCACCTGCCGCATGGCCTTGATCTGCGCGCTGCCGCCGACGCGGCTGACCGACAAACCCACGTTCACCGCCGGACGCACTCCTTGGTTGAACAAATCGGTTTCCAGGTAAATCTGGCCATCGGTAATCGAAATAACGTTGGTCGGAATGTAGGCGGAAACGTCGCCTGCCTGCGTCTCAATGACCGGCAGCGCCGTGAGCGATCCGCCGCCGTTCTTGTCACTCAGCTTCGCCGCGCGTTCCAGCAACCGCGAGTGGAGGTAGAAGACGTCTCCGGGATAGGCCTCGCGCCCCGGTGGACGCCGCAGGAGCAACGAGATTTCACGATACGATGCCGCGTGCTTCGAAAGATCGTCGTAGATCACCAGCGCATGCCGCTTGGTGTCACGGAAATATTCGCCCATCGCGCAAGCCGCGTATGGCGAAATGTACTGCATCGGCGCGGGCTCCGAAGCCGAAGCGGCCACGACGATCGTGTACTCCATCGCTCCAGCGTCTTCCAGAATCTTGACCACCTGGGCAATCGACGACCGTTTCTGCCCGATCGCGTTGTAAATACAAATAAGATCATTGCCCTTGGAGTTGATGATGGTGTCGAGCGCGACGGCGGTCTTTCCTGTCTGCCGGTCGCCGATGATCAGCTCGCGCTGGCCGCGGCCGATCGGAATCATGCTGTCGATCGCCTTCAATCCAGTCGCCATCGGCTCGCGCACCGGTTGCCGATCGATGACGCCCGGGGCGAGGCGCTCGAGCGCAATGAACTTGTCACTGCTGATTGGCCCCTTATCGTCGATCGGCTGGCCCAGCGAATTCACCACGCGTCCAATCAGCGCATCGCCAACGGGAACGCTCATGATGCGTCCAGTACGCTTGACCTCATCGCCCTCTTTGATTTCGGTGTACTCGCCGAGCAGCACCACGCCGACCTGGTCTTCTTCCAGGTTCATGGCGATTCCGGCTACGCCGTGCGGGAACTGCAACAGTTCGCCGGCCATGACCTTGTCGAGCCCGTACACGCGGGCGATGCCGTCGCCCAGCGTGATGACGGTGCCGGTTTCGTCCACGGAGATCGATGACTCATAATTCTCGATCTGCTCGCGAATCAGTTTTGTAATTTCGTCTGCTTTGATTTGCGCCATAGAATCAGCTCTCAGCCGTTACTAAAACTTGAGTATTGTCATCCTGAGCAAGCTTTGATCGTTACACCGTAACGGCCAACGCGCGTCGAAGGATTTTTTCACTCCTGCCTTTCACGTGCGACGGCAGGGAATTCTTTTTTGCTGAAAAGGTTCGGCTCAGTAGCTATGCCGTGATTGCTTCTTTCATCTTCTCCAGCTGACCCTTTACCGAACCGTCGTAAATCGTGCTGCCGACCCGAACCACAGCACCGCCCAAAAGCGATGCATCCAGCCCATACTGCGCTCGAACCTTCTTGCCCGTGGTTCTTGCGATCTGCGCTTCAATCGTCTTCTTCTCCGATTCGCTGAGCTCGCGTGCGCTCGAAATCTGCGCTTCCGCGAATCCCATCCGCTCATCCAGTTCCTTCTCGAGCTGCTCCACGACTCGCGGAAGAAAATGCAACCGCCGGTGATCAATCAGCACGGCAATCAGATTCCGCACCGCGCGTTCAATCCCATCCCGCTGCACAATCGCATCAAGCAGTTTGCGCTTCTGATCCGCCGGAACTGCTGGATTCTCCCAGACCCGCCGCAACTCAACGCTCTCGCCAAACAACTGCGCGATCTGCCGCAATCCGCTTGTCGCACGGCCGGCGTCGAGATGTTCATGGAACACCACGTCCGCAAATGCCCGGGCATACGTGTTGGCCACCGAAGCCACGCCTCAGTTTCCGTCCTTTCCCGAACCGTTGGAGGAAATTCCATCGGCCGACGCGGTCAACTGGGAGGCAAAATTCCGCACCAGATTCTGATCCGTTCCGGCATCCACGCGAATCTGCTTTTTCGCCAGCCCGACTGCCAGGTCGGCCGCGTGCGCGGTCAGTTGACGGCGCGCCGCTTTGGCCGCCGCGCCAATCTCCTGTTCGGCCGCAACGATGATCTTGTGCGCGTCTTCCCGGGCAGCCGCCTCGATCCGCGCCACTTCCGCCGCTGCCTCTTTTTCGGCAGCGTCACGAATGGCCCCGATTTCCACGTCCAGCTTCTGGAGGCGCGCCTCAATCTCCGCCAGCTTCTGCCGCGCTTCTTCGCTGGCCTTCTGCGCTTCCTGCATCGCTTTTTGAATCGCTGCCGTTCGGTCGCGGAACATGCCGGGAAGATACTTGCGCCCGGCCCACACAAACACGATCACAATCACGCCAAAATTCGTTAGCAGGCTCAGCCAGTAGGCCCCTTTCAGATCGAGGCCACTGATCCGCGAGATCAGCCGCACTGATGCTGACGTTTTGAACTCATCCATCTCATCTTTTTCTTGCCCGGCAGCTTCACGGCTTTCATGTACCAACTGCCGGCCGGGCCCCATTCGTGCGGGTTCCTCAGCGCTCTGAATCTGGTCGGGCGCCGGGGGCTGCTGCTGCGCCTGAATCGGCAAGTTGAAAAACAACCCAACCAGAGATGCCAGGAGAACTGCGAGGGCTGCCGGAGCAACGGATTTCGTTCGCTTCGAGAGCATCAGCGGGCCGCCTCCGCTGGCGCAAGCACGCGCCGGATAATCTCTTGCGCTAAAGACTGCGCCTGCGCTTCAAGGCCGGTTTCGGCTGTAGACCTGTCCTTCTCAATATCGGTCTTCGCCGTTTCCACCTGCTCTTGTGCCTTTGTGCGCGCTTCATTCATAGCATTGGTGCGAGACTGCACTGCCGCTTGCCGGCGCGCTTCCTGCGCACGAAATATCGCTGCACGTGCCTCGCGGAGTTTCTGCTCATATTCGGCCGTGCGCGCATCTGCGGCCGCAACATCGGCGCGTGACCGCTCAATCGCACCTTCCGTCTTGTTCCGGCGTTCGGCCAGTACCCGCTGTAAAGGGTTGTGAACGATGACCGTATAAAGGCCGTACAGCAGCATCAACAAGATAACCGTTGGCACTGATTCGAGCAGTAATCGGCCTAGTTGTACCAGCGTTTGATCCATGTGTGCTGATAATTAAGCGAAAAAGAGGGCTATAAAAACTGTTAAGTCTAACCTTAGCCGCAAGTTGTGTCAACGCAAAGGGGCTTCGGATAATGGCTCAGTTTGAATCCTTTACCGTTATGGATTTCTTGGGATGCTCAGCCAGTCTGTCCGCTTTTTTTGGCGGCGTCCCATCAATTTCTCTTCTACAAACTCAGCAGCCCCCGCTCCGGCTCTTCCTGCCGAACCGTTAAGCTGAAGTGAAAACAGGCTTTCTCAGGGGATTGAAGCCTTTCCTAACTCGTCCGGCCGACTCCCCCGCATGCTTTTCGCAGCCCGTTACCCTCCTTCATCTTCTGACCCTCAGTCATCTCTGCCGCAAATCTTCTTGAACTTCATCACGCACCCGCGCCACAATATGCGGCACTTTGTGGGACATGGGACACTCCGCTATTGCGTCCTGAAAGAAAGCCTTTCGTCACGAGCGCTTGGTATCAAGGAGAACCGCATGCGCACCTCTCGCCCCGACCGTTCCGTAGATGGTGACCGTAAGAACGCCGGCAGATTCCTTCTTCGCCTCATCCCCAGGCTGCCGCACCTACGCCGTTGTTTGACCGGCGGATATTTCGTCGCCATCCTGTTCTCCCTGGGTGCCACTCCATCCGTCCACGCCCAGCAGGCAACCGCGCAGCTTACCGGCACGGTGCGCGACACCAGCGGAGCGGTTGTCGTCGGGGCCACCATCACTCTGCGCAACTCACAGACCAACATCGCCCGCACCCTGAAATCGGATAAAGACGGGAATTATCTGTTTACCTTCATTCCGATCGGCACTTATGAACTCACGGTTGTGCAACAGGGCTTCGATAAATATGTGCGCAGAGGCATCACTCTTGAAATTAACCAGAACGCGCATCTCGACGTTCCCTTGCGAATCGGCACCACCAGCCAGGTCGTCGAAGTCACCGGCGACGTGACCCAAGTCGACACGGTCAGCGCGACCCTCGGCAAAGTGGAAACCACGCAGCGCATTCTCGACCTGCCGCTGGTCGAGCGCGACACGCTGCAGCTCGGACTGCTGCAGGCCGGCGTTTTCGCTCCCGATCAGGATGACGGCTCGGGTAATCCCTTCTCCGTCAGTGGCCAGCGCTCCGAATCCATGACATTCCTGCTCGACGGCGCCGACAACAATGACTTCCTCGGAAACAATATCGTCGTCAATCCGAATCCCGACGCAGTTGCGGAATTCAAGATTCTCACCAACAACTACACCGCCGAATACGGGCGTACTTCGGGCGGCATCGTGAACCAGGTCATCAAGTCAGGAACGAACTCAATTCACGGCAGCGCCTTCGAATTTTTCCGCAATACCACGCTCGATGCCAGCGACTATTTCTTGCAGCAAGTACCGGTTTTGCGGAGAAATATTTTCGGCGGAACCGTCGGCTTTCCCATCAAGAAAGACAAGCTTTTCTTTTTCGCTTCGTATCAGGGCACGCGGCGCAGTGAAGGACAGAACTCGGGCTTCCTCCCGGTGTTGGACCAGGCAGAGCGCGGCGGCGACTTCACCGAGCTTTATACGGGACAAATTAATCCCCAAACCGGTTACGACTACGGTCAGCTTTTCAACCCGACGACTGGAAATGCGTACACGTGCTCGGGAGGAGCAACTTGCAACGTCATTCCCGTCGATCCGGTAATCGGCAACTACATCAGCGACTACCTGCCGCTGCCCAACCGACCAAACAACGTTTTTATCTCTGATCCAGTGGCCAAGATCAGCGAAAACCAGTTTATCTTCCGCTTCGATTACAACATTTCCTCCAAAGATACACTCTCCGGTGTCTATATCTTCGACGACACACCGGATCAATATCCCTTTGAGATCATCAATGGCGCCTCCACCGGCGGCGATGTTCCCGTGGGTTCAGGATTTTCCGATGCCAACCGCTATCAGAGCGGCAATCTGACCTGGACTCGTACCATCACGCCCACGCTTCTCAACGAATTGCGCTTCGCCACCAACCGCGTTGCCACTTATGACGCTGTGCCCACTACCACCACATCGCCAGCTGAACTTGGCTTCTCCACGGTTCACCCCGATGATCCCAAAGGAACAGCGCCGCCACTGATGAACGTCACCGGAGACTTCAATCTTGGTCCTTCGCCCCAAGGCCCAACGAAGATTCATGACACGACTTTCCAATACCAGGACACCCTCTCTTGGACACACGGCCGCCACGACATGAAATTCGGTGCGGATCTGCGCTGGGTGGAAAATAACTTCAACTTCGACTTCTACAATAATGGCAGTTTCTTTTTCGGGCAGGGCGGCTCCTTCACCGGCAACACGCTGGCCGATTTCGTCGGCGGATTTTTCGACAATTACTATCAGTTTTCCAATGCGGTATACGGCATCCGCACACATTCGCTGTACTTCTTTGGGGAGGATGCTTGGAAGGCCACCAATCGCCTGACCATCAACTACGGACTGCGCTATGAATACAACTCGCCGCAGGAAGATCCACACAACGAGATCATGGGCTGGTTCCCGGGGCAACAATCGACTGTGTTCCCGCAAGCTCCGCCGAACTTCCTCTATCCTGGCGATCCCGGCACGCCCAACCGTGGAATGGTGTACCCCGACCGGAATAACTTCGCGCCACGCTTTGGTTTCGCCTGGGACATGCTCGGCAACGCCAAGCTGGTGATGCGCGGAGGCGCCGGAATTTTCTATGACATCGAAGATGGAGCTTTGAATCTGCAGTTCGGCGGACAGCCCCCCTTCGGCTACGTTGCTAACAACTATCCGTGCTTCGGCACCGATCCGACTAACGGAGATGGTTGCCTGGCTGCAACGTCTAACGGCTCTTTCGTCGCCGATCCTTTTCAGAATCTCTACTCTGATCCCTTCCCATTCGCGGGAAAACGCGGCACGTTCTTTACACCCGCGATGCCGTTTGCCTACGTGACCTGGCCGCATTTCCGGACTCCATACGCCGAGAACTTCAACTTCGGTTTCCAATATCAACTCGATAACGCGACGATGATCGAGGCGGTTTATGTCGGCAGCCTGGGCCGCAAGGCCATCGGCAGTATCGAAACGAACTATCCGCTGCTTTCAACCCTCCAGCAACAATACCTTGCAAATGGCTATTCGGGGTTGAACCCGGAGTGTGCGCGTCCGCTGGCCGCTTGCGACAGCCCGCTCGATCCTGCGGGCGTCCCGACCGGCGCTCAACAGATTTTCACCAACATCAGCGACGCTACTTCCTCCAGCAATCAGTTTCAACTCGAGGTGGATCGGCGGCTAAGCCACGGAGTGCAATTCCGCCTGGCGTACACGAACGCAAAGACGATCGATGACGTTTCAGGATTCCGCGCGCGCTCTTCCACCTTCACCGATCCTACCAATCCGGGGTTCGATCGCGGCCTCGCCGACTTCGATGCTCCGCAACGATTGGTGATCAGCCCGATTTGGCAAGTTCCATGGGATCGTCCCTTCAAGAACAATCTGGTCATGCGAAAGATCACCGAGGGATGGACCGTCGCCACCATCGCCAGCTTCCAATCCGGCAATCCATTCACGTTGTTTTCCGAGAATAACTCCGGCGAGCTCGATAATTATCTCGACCGTCCGGACGTAATCGGGCCCGTTGCAAAATTTGATCCGCGATCCCAACACACCTTCTCGCCCAACGCCAATGGGGTCAATGGCAGCTGCCTGCCGAACACGGTTACCGGCAATTTCTTGATAGATCCGACTAACATTGTCTGCTCGGTTGGGCCACCGGTTGGCGTGACGGATGCGAGTCTCACTACCGGCGGAGTTCCACTGTTTACGCACGGCAACATCCGCCGCAATGCCATGCGCGGTCCCGGCATCAACAACTGGGATTTCTCCATTCAGAAAGATTTCAAGTTCATGGAGGACAAGTCGATCGAGTTTCGCAGCGAGTTTTTCAATGCCTTTAATCACGCGCAGTTCTATAGCCCGACGTATCAGGACGGCGCCATCGGCTTCGACTCATTGTTTGGCCAAGTCTCGGCCGATCGCGGGCCGCGCGTGCTGCAGTTCGCGCTCAAGATTTATTACTGAGGCTGGAGCTTGCAACTCATTGCTTGCCGGGTAGCGGCTTTCTCAGTAATGCGATGAAATTCGTGGGTTGAATTCGCAACTATGCCAGCGGCGAGTCGCTCATGCGGAAGCGGGTGCGCACATGTTCGGAGATCAATTCGATCGCCGAGCGGTTCTTCACGGGGTCTTCATGCGCCAAATATTTCATCGCTTCGACGAGCAGTCGCTGCCCGTCGACATAGCGAGGATCTGAGGTGCGTTCGCGGCGCTTATTTCCCAAACGGGGCCGAACTGGAATGGTAAAAACCTTGGCCATGAATTGAACCCGACTGATCGTTGAACCAGTATATCGTCTCCAGAATAATTTCCTATACCTTGTTGACCTTACAAATCAATCACTTAGCCACCCGGTGAGACGACTTGCGTCTTGCCGTTTGTCTTCAGCTTAAAGACATCGTCGGGAATTTTCTTCCCATTCACCTGAATGTTCGTGTATTTGGCAAGCCGATAATTGCCGCCCGGCTGAAAAAACTGCTGTTGTACCGCGACTCCTCGGTTCGGGTCCATCCATAACACAATCTGGTTGAATGTGTTTTTGACCTTCTGCGATTTGGGAGCCAACTGGAGCTTGACCGTGGCGATGCCGTCAATCTTTTCCGTCCCGGCGTTTGTGACGTCAAATTCTTTTTCCAGATCCTGCCCGCTTCCGCCGAAACCCAGCACGAGGTAGCTTTCGAACTCGGCCTTATTCTTCCCCAGATTCCATAACGTGACGCGGTCAATCTTTGGTTGATACAGGCGAATCGTGCCTTCATCTAGCAAAACCTGTTTCTTATCGGGCTTAGTGATATCGAGCATCATCTCGAGACCTTTATCGTTCCTGCGATAGTAGATCTCGCCCGTTTCCGGCTCGTCGAAATCCTGGATCACCGCTTCATAATTCTTGGATTCAATCTGCGCCTCGGCGCTGCGAAAAGTCGCTGCCACCTCGTCCATTTTGTGGAGTAAGTCGTCGAGCGTGGGCTTCTGCTGGGGGGCAGAGGTCATCCGCATAAGCCCCATCAGCAGCGCGATCGGGAGGAAGAACGAGTAACCTTTCATTGCGATCTTAGAAACTTTGGCGGTGCTACTCCCGCGTGACCACTACCTTATAACCCTGCAAGTTTCCTTTATGGTCGTAAACCGGCTCATAACTGGCGATCGATACTGCCCCCGAAATCGGCTCGATGACGTGCAGCAACTGCTCCCGCACTGCATGATCATCACCGGACGCGATAGCGCTGGCCGAAACCTGATAAATCAGGTGGCCGTTGCCATCGGTAGTCACCACTACATCGGTCGGATGCGAGTAGCGTGGGATGGGTTTGTCGTTAAACTCGATCAGCCGCGGCGAGAAGAAAATGAAGAGCAGAATGAGCGTGACCATGATGTCGTAGTGCAGCGTGCCGCGCTCATGTTGCCAGAGAATGTAGCTCTGGATTGTCTTCCATACGGAATTGACCGGCAACGACGGCGCCGATGGAACGGCAGGCGTCGATGGCACCGGGTTGGCTTCGGCTCTCTGCAAAAGTGGCTCGTTCCTCGCGCATCCGCGCTCAGCTATCAGCTTCCAGCGGACTGATCCCCCCACCGCCCGCCGCCAGGAAACCTACAGCTTCCGCGGCGTAATTCGATCCGCACCAATATAGGGCCGCAGCGCCTCAGGAATCACGACACTTCCATCGGACTGCTGATAATTCTCAATAATCGCGACCCAGGTGCGCCCAACGGCTAATCCGCTGCCGTTAAGGGTATGGACAAATTCGGTCTTATTCTTCCCTTCCGGCCGGAAGCGGATATTCGCCCGCCGCGCCTGATAAGCCTCAAAATTCGAGCACGACGAGATCTCGCGATACAACTGCTGTCCCGGAAGCCAGACTTCCACATCGTACGTCTTGGCTGGAGACGCGCCCATATCGCCCGTACATAGCGCAACCGTACGGTAGTGAAGGCCAAGTTTCTGCAGAACCTCTTCGGCATTCCGCGTCAACTTCTCGTGCTCCGCATAAGAGTGCTCGGGATGGGCGAACTTCACCAATTCCACCTTTTGAAATTGATGCTGCCGGATGATTCCGCGTACATCTTTACCGTAAGATCCGGCCTCGCTGCGGAAGCAAGGGGTATAGGCTGTAAGGGAAATTGGAAGGCGATTCTCCTCCAAAACCTCATCCCGGTAGAGGTTTGTCACTGGAACCTCGGCGGTGGGGATGAGCCAAAGGTCCTTTTCTCCATGCGGCACGCGAAACAAGTCGGCGGCGAACTTTGGCAGCTGTCCGGTCCCATACATTGAATCGGAATTGACCAGGTAAGGCGGGAGGACTTCGGTGTATCCATGCTCGCGCGTGTGCAGATCGAGCATGAAGTTGGCCAGGGCACGCTCAAGCTTAGCTCCGAGATCCCAGTAGACGGCGAAGCGCGCGCCAGTGAGTTTCACTGCCCGCTCCAGATCAAGAATTCCCAACTGCGGGCCAAGGTCCCAATGCGGCTTGGGCGTGAAATCAAACTTGGGCGGCGTGCCCCAGCGGCGCACTTCCACGTTGTCATCAGCGCTGTGGCCAACCGGAACGCTGGCATGCGGAACGTTAGGAATGCCGGCCAGAATATCGCGCAGGCGGACGTCGAGTTCGTTGGCCGCCTTTTCGAGTTCCGAAATCTTCTCGCGCAGTTCTTTCGTCTGCGCCATCGCCTCGGACGCGTCCTGGCCAGCCTTCTTCAACTTGGCTATTTCTTCTGAAGCCTTATTGCGCCGCGCCTTGGCGGACTCCGCCTCATTGATGGCGTGGCGGCGCTGGGTATCGACGTCGCGGAAGTCTTTGAGCACGGCAGCAGGATCCATGCCGCGCTGGCGCAGCTTCTCCTCGACGAGCGGCAAATTGTCGCGGACAAAATTCAGGTCGAGCATGGGAACTCAAATAATGTATCGGAAAAGCCGCGAACAATGCACGCCGAGACGTATAGCGGGTGCTTCAGCGGCTCCAATTTGTGTAAGTTGTTCATGATTATTCCCTTGACACAGGGTAACGATTCTGCTAACCTGCCTTTGTGATCGTCACTTCTCATCTGAATCGTCAGCCTCTTTCAGTTGAGTCTCTACGTAATCAACCACTTGCGACGGGAACAACTTCCGCAAGACTTCGCTATCGGTCTGCCGCTTCGGATTCTTCACTGCTTTTGGCTTTGGTTTCGTCTTTTTCTTAGGAGATGCCATGATTGATGCCACCTTGCTTGGAGTAA
Organism: Verrucomicrobiia bacterium; assembly: GCA_035523795.1. Classification (GTDB taxonomy): domain Bacteria; phylum Acidobacteriota; class Terriglobia; order Terriglobales; family Acidobacteriaceae; genus Sulfotelmatobacter. The sequence goes on from DATKQB010000165.1 coordinate 23,844, forward strand.
TGGACAAGTTCGGAAGTGAGGACAAGTGCCGCGAGTATTTGGAAACTCTGCGCTGGCCCGAAGGTGTCACCTGTCCGCGCTGCAAGAGCAAGTCGGTGTCTCAGATAGTGAAGCGCAGCCAGTACGATTGCAATGACTGCCGTTACCAGTTCTCGGTTAAAGCTGGAACGATCTTCAATGACTCCCACCTGCCCTTGACGAAGTGGTTTCTCGTTACGTATTTGATCTGCGAATCGCGCAAGGGAATGAGCGCGAATCAGATCAAGCGCATGATCGGCGGGAGCTACAAGACCTCGTGGTATCTGTGTCACAGAATTCGTGCTGCGATGAAAGAAGTCGAGAAGCCGATGCTGACTGGCACGGTCGAAATTGACGAAACGTATGTCGGCGGGAGACGGCGCGGATGCGGCCCCGGCCCTGCTAACTCCGGCAACAAAGAAATCGTCATCGGCATCCGGCAACGCGGCGGCGATCTGCGATTCATTCGCGCCAACAATCTGAAAGCGGAAACTCTTTACCAGATGATCCACGATAACGTTAGCGAAGAAGTCGAAGTGCTCGTCACGGACGAATACAGAACGTACAAGCACGCGATGGGGAGCACGTTCAAGGACAAGCACCAAACGGTGAATCACAAAAAGGGCGAGTACGTTCGCGGCGACGTTTACACGAACACGGTAGAGTCTGCATTCTCCCTGCTCAAGCGCGGCATCATGGGAACGTGGCATCGCGTCTCCGTCAAGCATCTGCCCGCGTACTTGGATGAGATGACATTCCGCTTCAACCGTCGGAAGAGTCCGTATTTGTTTCAGGATACGTTGCGCCATATGGTTACGGCTTCGGTTTTGACCTTTGAGACTTTGACTTCGGAGAAGGCTTCCGCCGCTTAACGGAAGGCTTAATAATGCCGTCAGCAAACACTTTCAGTGTTTCCTTCCATTGCGGCACTTTATCGAAGTGTTCTCCCCACTTGGGGTGGTAGGGAGAGGCTGAGGCTTCCTCTAAAATTCCTTCCATCGCCTTGCGCGCCGCAGTCGTTATTTCCTTTGGTTCCTTGTCGGCAACTAACACGCTACAGTCCCACTCATATCCAACCCCCAGAATCAACTCAGCGGTGGCTTTCGCGTCGAAAGCCTCATACAGAGCGGCTTCCAATGACTCGTCTACTTCCGTTTCAAATCGATAAAACTCACCAATCGCTACATCCCTCCCAATACCGACTGCATGGAATCCAGGTATATCGTGGTTAGCCGCAATGCCGGGAGAGTTAATGGAAAAAATGTGAGGCACCCCCTTCAAATCAAAGCCGCACACCAGCAAGGAGCACGTTATCTTTACTTCAGACATATTTTCGTACATCTGTATTTGCAAGGACTCCGGCAGGGTGCTCAGTTTGTCCTCTGTCAAGAGAAGCGGGGACAAGACCTTATCAGAAACAACCTGACCGCGAACGGCCTTATATGCATCCCTTAAACAATGCATCATGCTTCTTGCGGTCGCCGGAAAGGCCGCATTTTGCGGCTTGCCTTTGTCGGAAATGTCCTCAACACACCTGTCAATCACTTCTTTTGCAAAACTGGGGTCTCCGGCGATCAATGCGTGCCATCCCGTCTCACCAATCGGGAGTATTTTTTTGATTCCAACATCGGCCAGCATTGGACGCTCTGTTCCGTAAGTAATCGCCTTGTCCGCAATCATTACGATTGCCTTCGACTTGGCAGCGATGGCAGCCACACACACAGTCATGCAGGAACTCCTGTGAGGGCCAAATTGCAAGTCTGTATAAGGTTTGACCCTAGGGCGGTATCTAAACACAGACACCCCCTTGCGTCAAAGGGATAATCCTGAAGTCGTTGATTTGTCGTAGAAGGCCCCTAGAAGGCCGCCAGAGGCGCGATTGGCATGCGGACGACCTCCGCTAAGGTCTCACGACTTTCTCGCGCAGGAAGGGCCGCTTCCGGCCCCGCAATGGGCATTCCAGGAGAAGATCCGGCGGGAAATTCGCCCCGCGGATGAACTGACTCGCTGCTCAGACGTTCTTTACGTACAACTCTGTACGTACAATTTTGCCAGTTATGCAGAGCTGCCCGAAGCATTCCCGGATCTCGCCAGCCAAGACTCGCACACCTACTTCGGCTGCAGCGATTTCAAATAAGCCACGACCGCTTCTGCGTCCTGCTGATTGAATCGGAATTGCGGCATAGGAGGACGTCGCGGCAGCCCGTTATATCCGATTCCGGTGCGGAAGAACTTGATCGCCGCATCTTTCGTCCAGCCTGGGAGCCCGGCAAGGTCCGGAGCCTGATCCGCCCACACGGGTATGGGCACGGTCGGCTTGAACTCGATGGCAGCACCGCGCAGCCAGCGATCTTGGATCGGCTCTCCTTTTTGATCGTGCGGAGTGTGGCAGTCGCCGCACATTCCGACATCCACAACAAGGTACTTTCCGCGCTCAACCAGAGCTGAAGAAGCGCTGTGGCTCTGCTTTTGCGAATGAACGAACGGAACCAACAGCAGAAATGAAATGGCCGCAACCAGAATTCTTTGCACGAAGTCAGTCCTCCTGAAGAGCGAAACCGAAACATATTACCACTGCCCTGATCGTGGGTGGTCGGGAGTGGAAGCTTCTCTTTGGCGGATTTCTTCCGCCTGTGTAAACTACCTTCGCGATGCGATCGTTCCCCCGACCCACTGCTATTTCTGTCCTCTTTTTTTCGGCGTGCCTTGCTGTCCTGCTTAACCTCTCCATACCAAGCTGGGCGTCGGCTTATAACGGCCATCCCCGGGTGATCGTTGTGATCGTCATCGATCAATTCCGCGGCGATTACCTCGAGCGCTATCACGACGAGTTCGGCGACTCCGGATTCCGCTTCCTCACCGATCACGGCGCGTACTTTCCCAACTGCAATTACAACTACTCCAACACGCGCACGGCTCCCGGACACGCCACGCTTTTCACAGGCGCCTATACGAATGGGCACGGCATCGTCGCCAATGAATGGTGGGATCCCCTCAAGCAAAAGATCGTCACCTCGGTCGAAGACGACAGCACGAAGCTCGTGGGAATCAACTCTGACAAGCCTGGGGCGTCCCCACATAATCTGATGGCCGACACGCTGGGCGATGAGATGAAGCTGGCGACGCAGGGTAAGTCGCGCGTTTTTGCCCTTTCACTCAAAGACCGCGCCGCGATTCTTCCCGGAGGGTTCGCTGCTAACGGAGCCTATTGGATCGATCCACAAAGCGGCGCATGGATCACTTCCACTTACTATCGCGATCAATTGCCGCGCTGGGTACAGGATTTCAACTCCACGCGTCCGCAGAAATATTGGAATCGTGAATGGAAAGACGCGCAGGGGCTGGTGCTGCGCACCACATCGCATCGCAAAGATAAAAGTGGCAAAGATCTCGGATTTTATGAAGTGATCGGCCCGACCACGTTCGGCAACGAATATGAATTCGCTTTCGCAAAAGAGCTGGTGGTTTATGAGAATATCGGCCGCGGCCCGGCAACCGATCTGCTTTCGATCAGCCTTTCGCCCAACGACATTCTTGGCCATCAGGTTGGACCGGATTCGCCCGAAATGCACCAGATGGCGCTCGATCTCGACAGCGAACTTGCCGACTTCATCAATTTTCTCGGCCATCAGATCGGACTGGCCGATGTGTGGATTGCGCTCTCAGCCGATCACGGGGTCTCTTCCCTGCCGGAGCAAGTAAAGCGGCTGCACATTCCGGCGGCGAATCTCGGCATGGGAAAATTCGAAGCGCAGATGAATAACGAACTCACCGCGAAGTTTTCCGCAGGTCATCCCGCAACTTACGTGAGGCTTGACTATCCCATGGCGTGGCTGGACGAAAATGCGTTCAATGCCGCGCATGTGCGCGAGCGCGATGCGGAGAACGCCGTCGGCGAGATGCTGAAGCAGATCGGCCTGCGTGGCTATTACACAAAATCGCAGCTCGCCGTTGGCGATGCCCCCAACACGCCGCTTGGCCGAAAATATCTAAACAGCTATTCACCGGAAGGAAGCTGGTACGTGATGGGCGTGCCTGACATTTATACGGTTGGCGGCTCCGGCGGCACCGATCATGCCTCGCCCTACAACTACGACACGCACGTGCCACTCGCGTTTTTTGGCATTCCGTTTCAGCATGGCGTTTACCGTACCAGCGTGGAGCCGGTCGACATGGCCGCGACCATGGCGTCGCTGCTGGGAATCAATGCTCCCACACATTCCATTGGACGCGTGCTGACCGAAGCGCTGGCGGCGCATCACGAAGCTGCCGCCGATGGCCAGATTGAGAAAGGCAAGCCATGAGCCCGGCGACCGATCTCAGCGTCAGCTTTGCCGGAATCACGCTCAAGAATCCGGTAATCGCGGCTAGCGGCACGTTTGGCTACGGCGTTGAATTTGAAGACGTCGTGCATCTCGGCAAGCTGGGCGGATTCGTGGTGAAAGGCTTATCACGCGATCCGATGATCGGGAACCCTCCGCCGCGCTTATGGGAAACCGCTGCCGGAATGTTGAACGCGATCGGGTTGCAGAATATCGGCGCGCAGGCGTTTCTTGAAGAAAAAATGACGCGCCTGCGCCAGATCAACGACATCGTGGTGATCGCCAACGTCTTCGGTTACACGCGCGAAGATTACGAGCGCACAATTGAAATCCTGAATGAAGGCGAGGGCATCGCAGCTTACGAGCTGAATGTTTCTTGTCCGAATACCACGCACGGAGGCCTGCAGTTCGGCAGCGACCCGCGCACGCTGGATGAACTGGTCACGACCGCAAAGCGTGTCGCGCGGCGGCCGCTGATCGTAAAGCTCTCGCCGAATGTCACCAGCATCGCGCAGATGGCGTATGTGGCGCAGGAAGCCGGCGCGGATGCGCTCTCGCTGGTGAACACGTTCGTTGCCATGGCGATTGATCCGGAGACACGCAAGCCGCGCATCTCCAACGTGACGGCAGGGCTTTCGGGACCGGCGATCAAGCCGATCGCGGTGCGTATGGTCTATGACGCGGCGCATGCGGTAAGAATTCCCGTGATCGGCATGGGAGGAATTTCCAACGCGGCCGACGTCATCGAATTCATGCTCGCGGGAGCCACGGCCATTCAGATCGGCACCGCCAGTTATTGGGATCCGTGCGCGACGGAAAAAATTGTCGATGAACTGGAAGCCTGGTGCCGCGAGCACGAAATCGCCCGCCTCGCTGATCTGACTGGCGGCATGGTCACGGAATAAATCTCAATTCAGCAAAAAATCCCACCCTTCGGAATTTCCGAAGAGTGGGACGCACTTCTTGCTCAGCCATCCTAGTTCGCAGCAGGCACCAGCGTCGCCGCCATCACGATCACGTGATCGTTGTTCGGCAAGGTGAGGCCTTGCGCAGTTTTCTTCGAATTCAAGACAAAGCGGTATTCATAGAGATTGAATGTCCGCTTGTCTTTGGTTCCGTTGTCGAAGTTGCGATACGCCATGGCGACGCCTTCGCTTTCGTGCGTGTAGTTCTGCGGCGTATACCAATCGCTCAGGCTCTGCACGAACTTCGCACTGGTACCGTCGGTGTAGGTGACAGTGAAAGTCTGCGAGGCCTGGTCGCCCTGCACGCCAGTCGCAAGCAGCACCAGTCCGGCGAACTGGCCAGAGGGCAGTGCGATCGATTGGCCTGTGCCCGAAACTGCATCCAATTCGTTGGCCGGGCCGAAATCGAGCAGGATCCCGTTATACACGCGCGATCCCGTCAGCAGATTCGCCGAATAGGTGTAGCCATCACCGTCGAGGCCAGTGTTCGAATAGGTCGAGCCATCAGTGTAGATGCCGTAGAGGTTGAATTCCGAAGACAGGTCAACCTGGGTTCCGGTGCCCGTCGTGCCCACGGCCGCGCTCACGGCCAGAGGAAAGGTCAGCGATTGCGTGATCGTGCCGGACGTTCCGGTGACGGTGACGTTGTTAAATCCGGTGACCGCGATCGAAGTGGCTTTGAACAATAATCGCCGCTTATTGCCTGTTCCCAGCAACGATGCTGTTACGCCTTTCGGCAAAGCCGACAAAGTAAGCTTCACGGTTCCGTTGAAGCCGTTGTTATCGGTGATGGTGACCATGCCACTGGCGGTGGAATCCTGATTCAAGAACAGGCTCGTCGGTCCGGACATCGTAAATCCGGGCTGGCCGACCGCAGTATTGATCGCACTCGCGTATTGCGCAGCTAAACCTGTACCGACAAAATCGTCGTACAACCACATAAATCCGCCGATGATGCCGCACTGGCTGTGCCAGCCGCTCATGATCGTCTCCACCTGGCTGGGCGTATCGTCCTGATCCCAAAGACCGGGAAACACAGGTACGTTGCCGAAATTCCAGCCTTGACAGGGATTATTTCCACTTCCGCCGGCATAGGCCTGCAGGTGAACTCCATCAACCGTCCCGGCAAGACGCGTGTTGATTTGCGAGACAACGCTGGTCCAGTAACTGGCGTCATCGAATGCGTCGGGCATGACGTGATATCCCAACTTGCCGAGCATCACCCCAAACTGAATCGTGGTCGGGGAGTTGAAGCTGTTTTCATCGTCGAAGTCGATGGCATCGAGCGCAGGGATGGCGGCTTTGAGAGCCTGAAAATCCTTATACAGAATGCTGCTTGGTCCGGTGCCCTGCGCCTCGACTAAAGCAGTGATATTTTCCCAGTCTCCATAGTTCGAGGAGCCCACGCTGAAGGTGACGCGCTTCACCGTTCCCTGCTTCAATTGCGCCATCTGTGCAGGAAAATCGGGCCAGGTCTCATTGCCGACATAGACGCCGCCGGAAGTCAGAGGAAATTCGCCATTGAAATTGAGGTCCCCCGCGCTGCTGACCTCGACACTCCACACGATCGCTTCGCTGAATCCGGAATTTTCGATTTCGGTGATGTTTGCAGCCGAGTTCTTATAGAAAGGCCCTCCGCCGAAGATGCCGGTATAGCCCGTCTGGGCCGAGGCCATTGGGGATGCGAGCGCGATTCCCAGGATCGAAAGAAGTAGAGCGGCTGGGCGCAAACATAGAGCAAGACGCGAAAGAAGCGAAAATTTCGTAGACGAAAGCTGCACGGGGATCTCCTGTTTGTTCTCTGGTTGACACAGTTTCTTACTGTCTATTGCTCGGGAGACGACGACCTTGCCTGCGGGCGCGGGATTTTGGGACACAACTTGAGGTCGCCGTAAAGATCCTGCGCAAAGCCCGTCGATTATACATGCCTTCGCGCCAAATGCCGCGCGGGAAGCGGAGTTTGGACTATGCTTGATTTTCGCAAGGAAGAGCTCTAGCGAAGTTAACGCCCGCGGGTATACCAGATGGAGCCGGGAGCTCGATAGTCGCGGCCTTCGCCCCACACGGCGTGGGTTGTGCCTTCGCTATCGATAGCGAGGCCGAAGTAGTCGCCGAAAGGAAAGCGGAATCCGTTGGGCAGAATGTAGTCATAGCCTGAAGCCGGGCTGGAAAGAACGCTTTCGGCGCTCCAAGTCGCTCCGCCGTTGGTCGAACTGCGGTAAAACACATTCCACAAGGCGTGGTTCGGATGTCCGGCCTCGGTCGTACGCGCGTCCATCCAGGCGATGCGTACGTCCCCTGCAGTTGCTGCAACCACTTGAGGGAAACAGTGCTCGACGCCCATGGCGGCGCTCGAAATGCCCAGGCGGGCCGACCAGCTTGCACCCGCCGTGGTCGAGGACGAGAAGTAAATGCGCTCCGATCCGCCGTTGGTCGAACCGGCATTCCATAGAGCATAGAGCGCCCCGTCGGCATCGGAAGTGAGGGCAATTTGTGGGCCGAGATAACCGGTTTCACATTCCTGCTCTTCACACTCCGGAGGAGCGCTGGAAAGGTCGAGCAAAACGGTGTTCCAGGTCTTCCCAAGGTCACTGGAGCGGCTGACATTCACGCTAACCGGGCGCCGCGCCATGTCGTGGCGGGCGTAGGCGGTCCAGCCGAAGAAGACGTTGCCGGCAGGATCAATCGTTGCACCCCCAGCGAGCGACCATCCTGGATCGGCATTGGCGTTCACTTGAGTGACGATAAAGGTCTGTCCGGCATCATGCGAAGCGGCAACCAGGAACCTCTCTTCGCGATTGAAGCCCACGAAGACGTCAGCTCCGCGGACTGCCAGGACGGGCTTATCCGCCTCTTCGCCGCCACGCTCGGCAATGGAAAAAGACCAGGTCTTGCCGAAATCGAGCGAGCGGGCAACAACCACGTCCCGTTTATGATTCTGCAGCCACGACGCGTAAACCGTTTGATGGTCGCCGGGATCGACTACAATCTGCGGATCGTACTCGCCCGTGGCCAGCGGCAACATCACGCGCGACGGCTGCCAGGTGAGGCCATTATCGTTGCTGACCGTCAAGGCCATCGTAGGCACGGTGCAGGAGGGACAATCCCCAATCGAACCATATTGTGGGTAGAGGACGTAAATGTGGCCATGTGTATCGGCGGCCATCGTCGGTTCCCACTGGTCGCCAGTGGGATAGCCAACCCGGAGCTGAGGTGTAAAGTTGGAAGCGCCGAGGGCGGCGGAGGTCGCGATCAAGCCGAGCAGAAGAAAGATTGCAAGTTTTTGCACACTCCGCGTTCTTCGGGAAAGCGGCAGATTCAAAAACGCGGCTGGAACGCGGCTGGTCAGCGAAGCCACACACTACTCCTGCGGAACAAACCTGCAAGAATGTACCCCGATTTATCAACGAGCGTCAATCGCCCAAGAGGGTCATATCGTCAGTCACAGGCTAGTTTGGGATAAGTCTGTGACTTTCCACACAGTTCATCCATCTAAAGCTCGGGAGAGAAGAAAAAAACATGGAAAAGGCAACCTTTGCGGCGGGATGTTTTTGGGGGGTCGAAGCGACCTTCCGGCAGATTCCGGGCGTAGTCTCGACCCGCGTCGGCTACACCGGCGGAAAGACGGAAAATCCAAACTACAAAGAGGTTTGCACCGACCGCACCGGACACGCGGAAGCGGTGGAAGTGGATTATGATCCGGCTAAAGTGCGTTACGCCGACTTGCTGAAGGTTTTCTGGGAGAATCACGATCCTACGCAATTGAACCGGCAGGGTCCGGATTGGGGATCGCAGTATCGCTCGGCAATTTTCTATTATTCGCCCGAACAGAAGGCCGAGGCCGAGGCTTCCAAGGAAGCATTGGAGCGGGCTCACCGATTTTCGAAGCCGATCGTGACCCAGATTGTTCCGGCGGTGACGTTCTATCCCGCGGAGGAATATCACCAGCAGTATCTGGAGAAGCGCGGGCTGGCCAGCTGTCACATCAAAGCGTAACGCCACTGCGCATAGTCGAAGGACTGCCCTAAGCGGCAATGGGTGCTTGGGTCGGGATTCTTCGCTGCGCTCGGAATGACACAAGAGCCCTCCGCAGGGGCATTCAATGCGAATGCCAATCCGCTCGCCCTGGGCGCATGCGCAAGAAGATCTGGAACGACACCGGAAAATTGCCGTAGGAAGCATCGAGCACGGCTGGCTTCGAATAGATTGTCATGTCCGCGCCCACGCCGAATTGCCAGGCGCGATTCTGAATCAGATCGCGGACTCCGCCGAACGTATAGGCTCCAATGCGATACCAGGGGTGTACAGGCGCTTGCGGAAAAAGTTCATCTTTATCGACCAACTCCATCCGCGTGAACGCGTAGTTGCGCCGCCGGAAGTTCCACGTCGATTCCAGCAGATAGCTGTTGAGATGGGCGTCGGTGGCGAGCTTGTGCACGCGTCCCCAGATGAAGGACGTGGCCCAGTTTCCTGACGCAAGCGGCCGGTTGTATTCCACAGAGGCGGTCTCGCGCCACTGATTGCCGGGCTCGAGCGCTTCCGGTTTCACCAGGTATCCCACACTGTAATGTGCTGTCCAGTTGCGCGTGGGTGCGACAAACGCGCGCCCCGACCAGGAATCGAGCGGCGCCAGTTGAATGCTCCACCGCTCCTCGTTGGGCTCGTGCGCGTTGAAGGCGCAGGCTTCCAACTTTACCCGATCGATGATGAATCCGGTAGTGACCACGCCAAAGCTGGTGTGCGTGGAATCCTGCAAATGATGGCTGAGCGGGGCCATGGGAAGCTCGGCGGCGGAAGCGCGATGCAGAAACATGACCGGACCGAGCGCCGGCTCAGCTGAGGGTCCGCCATAGAGCTCCCACGAGACTTTATCCGAGAGAGGCAGCGTGTACTGCGCTGCCAGTTCGGCAAAAACGTTGTGCGGATGCTGGTGATCAACAAGTGGCTCGCCATGGTAGGTCTCGCCGGTTTGAAACAGCTCGGGAAATCCGGGATGCGGCGAAGTCAGCGATTCCCCGGAAAACATCTCACGGAGCAGGATGGTTCCGCTGCCCAGCTTGTGCTGCTGCATCAGCATGCCCCAATTCACCGACTCGGCTTTGCCCTCGCCGCGGGGACCGCCTTGCTGGTTGTAGTCGACGAAGATCTGCCCATGGGCCATCCAGTCCCAGCCGCCGGTCATCCACATCCATTCGTGGCCTGTCACCGAAGCTGGCTGCCACGAAGTTCCAGAGGCTTCATGCGGCGACGGCATCCACGCAGGAGTATGCTCGTACATTTTCATGCCGGGTATGTCGCTGCCGCCAGCTTGCGACTGGCTTTGTGTTGCCGCCATAGCCGACATGTCCATGCCGGGCATGTTCATTTCCTGGGACTGCTGCGCGAAAAGATGCGCGGAAAAAATGCATGCCGCGGCAACGATCGCGAATAAAGACTGCAAGGATTTCAAGCCAAAACTCTCCCTTAAAGCTTCGTGAGGAGCGTTGCGAATAACGTCGGCAAGCCGAGCGTTCGCAGCGCGTGTGCTGACATCAACTGTTAGTGGGAGGAGGAATTCAATCCCGGACGCAGGATCGCCTTCGAGGGAACTAGATTCTTAGGGGAGAGGAACGAGGAGGACTGGCCGAATTCATCTTAGCCGTAGACAGTGAGATTGGAAAAGAGAATCGTTCGGAGTGCCGCTCGCTGACTTTCGATTTAGCAACCGAGGCCGGCCGGAGATTGGAAATTGCGCTGGGGATCGCAACATTTTGCCGTGTGGCACAGCATTGATGGCTAACCGGTGCCTGAGCGGGATTCGCAGGAAGCTGCTTTTGCATGCCGGCGTGCAGCGGGCAAGCAGCACCATGAGGCACCATGGCGGCGCCGAAAACCTCGCTCGGCGGAAGCATCGTGACGCCCAGCGTCAGAAGCAATGCCAGCGCCGTGCGTACGATCGTGATTCGTGATGACCGCTGCATTCGTTAGGTCCCGGTAATCTTCATGCGCAGCTCTTCCGGCAAGCGCTGCCGAATCTCTTCTGGTAAACGGTCGTGAACGCGGCGAGCGCCCTCTTTGGCGGCGTCGAGCATTGTGACTGGCGCAGGCGTAACCATAGCGACGACGAGCCAGATCAGCGCAGAAAGGGCAAATCCGGTCAGCGCGGCGATTTCGAGCCAGAATGCATGGTGCGGGCCGAAATGCCAGATCACTCCAAAGGCGAGTAGGAAAACGGCGGCGGAAAGCGAGGCAAGAACGATCAGACCGACGTCAATGATGCGGTGCATCTGCTGCCGGCTCCGGCAATACTCGCAAGCTGCAAGGTGCTTTTCGTAGTCGCCTCGCATTTCAGGAGCAAGGCCGGAGATATCGTACCGCCAGCCTGCCAGGATCTTGCCGACGATCGGATCGATGCACTGCTGACTCATGAATTAGGACCGCATACAGCCAAATCTCTCTACAGCCGGATCGGTTCCAAAGCCTCAGCCTGCGCTGCCAACAACAGCCGGTTGCAGAACAAGTTCCCCCGGCAGGCGAGCGCTCTTTCAGCTTCTCTCCGGGCTATTTCCGGATGATTGTTCTGCTCTGAGAGATGCGCCAGCACTACAAACGTCGCACTATTATCATAGTCGTTACTGAAGAAATCCGCGAGGGCCAGGTTCGACAGGTGCCCGACACGGCTCATGACGCGCTGCTTCACCGACCAGGGGTAAGGCCCCACGCGCAGCATCTCCACATCGTGGTTTGATTCCATAACCAGCACATCGCAGCCGCGTAGATGATCGCGGACGCTCACCGGAATGTAGCCGAGATCGGTGGCAAAACCGATCTTGATGCCTTGCGCGCGGAAGGTGAAGCCGACGGGATCGACGGCATCGTGCGGAATCGTAAACGGCTTGACCTCGATATCGCCGACGTGGAAGCGATGGCCGGATTCGAAGCGCTCCAGCTTTTCCAGTTGCGGCTTGACGCCGTTTTGGTTGCGCATGGCGCGTGCCCAGGCTTGATGCGTGGCCCCGGTCATGAAGATCGGAATGCGCAGCTTCTTGGCGAGAGTCGCTAATCCGTAAACGTGGTCGGAGTGCTCGTGGGTGATGAGGATGGCCGAAAGCGTGTGCGGATCGTCTCCAATGGCTTTCATGCGCCTGAAAGTTTCGCGCCCGGAGATGCCGGCATCGACCAGAATTTTCGTGCTTGCGCTCGACACGACCGCGCAGTTACCCCGGCTGCCCGAAGCGAGCATGGAGACGGATACACTCATTCCCTTGTTCCGCAGCATACGCGTCGAGGCTGTGGATGTGGGAGTTACTTCTTGGTTAATCCAAAAGGCGCCGAGCTCGCGCTGATCTGCAGACGCTCTGAGCCAGGTCCAACCCTCGCCTGAAAAACGGCTCCGGTCGGGATGACGCATTCCTCCCGAGCTTGGATTGAAAATCGCCGCCACTTCCCGCGCTGGGGGCGGAGTTTCGTGCTATAGTTCTGCGACTCCGCTGAGCTTCTGGAGCCGCTCTTCGGCGCCGCACGAAAAAATCCCAAATCAGTCGAGAAGGAGAATGTGGTATGCGCACGCAGCCGTTTTCCGTCCGATTTCGATCTGTTCTCACTCTTACTGCCGTGCTTCTGCTTGCCGCCGCATTGGCTGCCGGGCAGGAAACTCCCATCTTCAGCTTTTACAGCCAATATGGTGACGCGCTGCCGATCGGCGGCTTGACTGGGGACGCCGCCGGAAACCTTTATGGCGTGACTTTCTATGGCGGCGTTTACGGCAATGGCACGGTCTACAAACTTTCGCCCAGCGCCAGCGGCTGGCATATCAGCGTTCTTTACAGCTTCAATCCGAATGGCATCGATGGCTTTGGCCCAACCAGCGCGATCGTCTTCGATAAAGCCGGGAATATCTACGGCACAACCGAGTTTGGCGGCACGGGGGATTGCACCAACGGCTTCGGCTGCGGGACGGTCTACGAGCTCTCGCCAACCGGCAAGGGGACCTGGAAAGAGACGATCCTGCACGATTTTGCCGGAACCGATGGCTGGCAGATTCATCCCGGGCTGGCGATGGATGGCGCGGGAAACCTTTACGGAATGGCGACGAACGGCGGCACATACAAGAACGGTACAATCTTTGAGATGTCTCCAAGCGCCGGTGGATGGACCTTCAACGTGCTGTACCAATTCACAGGCGGAAACGATGGTGGAGTTCCTTTCGACGGCCTCACGCTCGATGGAACGGGAAATCTGTACGGCACCGCTTCAGCCGGGGGAGGAAAATCGGCGTCGTGCCGCTACGGCTGTGGAGTCGTTTTCGAGCTGAGTCCGGGCACGGGCGGAACGTGGAATGAAACCGTGCTGCATAACTTCACCACCAATCCAAGTGACGGCCGTACCCCCGCCTGCACGCTGACTTTCGACGCGGCTGGAAATCTGTATGGCACGACAAGTTCCGGCGGAGGTTCAACGAATTTCGGAATCGTCTTTGAGTTGTCGCCGGCGGCAAATGGATCGTGGAGGGAAAAAATACTGCATAACTTCAATGATCATGCCGGCGACGGTAACGGTCCGACCAACAGTCTGGCGTTCGACGATGCAGGAAATCTTTACGGCGCCACGATTGCCGGCGGAAACAGCGGACACGGAACCGCGTTCAAGCTTTCGCCCACGGCGAGTGACCCGTGGAGAGAAACTCTGCTGAACGACTTCAGCGAACAGGGCTTGGGAGGATATTTCCCCAATAGCGGCCTGATCTGGGGGCCGAATGGGGCTCTTTATGGGGTGGCGGCATCGGGCGGTCGCTCCGGACAAGGCACCGCGTATCAACTCAATCCTTAACTAATCGCCGCGTCCGGCATGCGGAGATGGCCCCTCGGGTTCCATCTCCGCGCGCTGGACGCGGGGAGAGCATTCGTGCCTGTCCTCCTGACGCCAGAGATAGCACGGTCTATTTTCCCTGCTGCAGGTCATCAAAGACGCGGCGAATGATCGAGCCGCCGTACGCTCCGGCAATGCCGGGAAGAAACGAGAGAAACGATCCGTAGATTTGCGCGCGCGTCGGCTTGACCGTGCGGGCCAGGTAAGCGAGTAGTTCGGTCAGTGGCACCAGTGCGCCCACAGTGACAACCCAGCGCCAAGGCTTGGTTCGCCGCAAGATTCCCAGCAACATGCAGAAGGACAGCACCATCAGAGCCGTAAGCAGGAGGTCGTCGACGATCACGTCGGCCCAACCAGTGAAAATGCCGAAAACGGCCGCAAGTAGGTAACACCAAGTGTCACTTTTTGTCGCCGTGTTCACCGGTGCCATCGAATCATTCCTCACAGACGCGCGGAGACGCAGAGAAAATCAAGGAAGTACTCTTCGTGTCCCGGTGTCTCCGTGGTGGATTAGTATTTGTAAAACCCTCGGCCGCTTTTCTTTCCCAGCCAACCTGCATCGACCATCTTGATCAGCAGCGGACACGGGCGGTACTTGGGATCTCCCAAACCGCTGTGCAGCACGCGCATAATGTCGAGGCAGACATCGAGGCCGATGAAGTCGGCGAGCGTGAGCGGGCCCATGGGATGCGCCATCCCCAGCTTGAAAACGTCGTCGACGGCCTCCGGCGTGGCCACGCCTTCCATCACCGCATACATGGCCTCGTTGAGCAGCGGCATGAGCACGCGATTGGAGACGAATCCGGGCGCGTCGTTGACTTCCACTGGAGTCTTCTCAAGTTTGATGGAGAGATCCCGGACGGTTGTGAAAGCTTCCTGCGAGGTGGCCAGGCCGCGAATGATTTCGACCAGCTTCATCACCGGGACCGGATTGAAGAAGTGCATGCCAATGACTTTGTCCGGACGCTTGGTCAGGGCGGCGAGCTTGGTGATCGAAATGGAAGACGTGTTCGAGGCAAGAATGATTTCCGGGCGGGTGAGGCGGTCGAGATCGCGGAAAATTTCGGTCTTGATTTCAAGTTTCTCGGTGGCCGCTTCGATGACGAAATCGCATTCGGCCAAATGCTCGCGGCGAGTTACCGGCTGAATGCGGGCAAGTGCAGCGGTCTTATCCGCCTCGATAATCCTGTTTTTCGCCAACTCGCGATCGAGATTCTTGGTGATGGTGTTGAGTGCGCGCTCAAGAAAACTCTGCTCGATATCGCAAAGAATCACGCTGTATCCGGAACGGGCGAAGACGTGGGCAATGCCGTTGCCCATGGTGCCCGCGCCGATGATTCCGATTTTCTGAATGCTCATGATGGCCTCGTTCAAAACCTATAGCGTACCATTCCGTGAGAGGGCCCGGGCGAATCGAGGTCGTCCGACCCAGCCTTAAACCTGCTCAGATAGTCCCGCCAGAAGTAATTTTGCACAATTCTGTAATCCCAATCACAGCCTTGGGGCGGAACCCAAAGTTAACTTCTAAAGTGGTCCCATCCTGCCGTGGATTTGCGCTGCAGGAATGTGCCGTATGATTTTTTTCACGATTGGAAGACAATCCCTATGCCCACTAAAACCATCATCGAGCCCTTTCGCATTAAGTCCGTCGAACCGATCCGCTGGACCACGCGCCGAGAGCGCGAACAACTACTCGAAGCCGCGCACTACAACTTGTTTCTGCTTCCGGCTGATGACGTGTTGATTGATCTACTCACCGACTCCGGCACGGGAGCGATGTCGACGCGGCAATGGGCCGCGGTAATGGAAGGTGACGAAAGCTATGCGGGCAGCCGCAGCTTCGATCACTTCAAAAGCTCGATTCAAGAGATCTTCGGCTATCGGCACGTGATTCCCGCGCATCAAGGACGCGCTGCCGAGCGCATTCTGTTCAGCGTGGCCTGCAAGAAAGGCGATGTCGTTCCCAACAATACGCACTTCGACACGACGCGCGCCAACGTGGAATTTGTGGGAGCCGAAGCCGTCGATCTGGTGATTGAAGAAGGAAAGCATCCCGAGTCGATGCATCCGTTCAAAGGCAACATGGATGTCGCGGTACTGGAAGCGCTGATCGAACGCGGGGGACGCAAGCGCATTCCGCTCGTCATGCTGACGGTGACGAATAATTCGGGCGGCGGCCAGCCGGTCTCGATGGAAAACGTCCGTGCGGTGAGCGCCGTGTGCAGGCGGCACGGTATTCCGCTTTATTTCGATGCGTGCCGCTTTGCCGAGAATAGCTGGTTTATCAAGCTGCGCGAAGAGGGATACGGGAACAAAACGCCGAAGGAAATCGCGCAGGAGATGTTTAGCTATGGCGATGGCTGCACCATGTCGGCGAAAAAAGATGGCATGGCGAATATCGGCGGATTTCTGTGCACGAATAACGATGTGCTGGCGCAGCAGGAAAAAGATCTGCTGATTTTGACCGAGGGCTATCCAACGTATGGCGGCCTTGCGGGACGCGATCTCGAAGCCATTGCCGTGGGCGTGCAGGAGGCACTCGAAGAAGACTATCTGCGGTATCGCATCGCCTCGACGGCGTATTTAGGAAATCACATCGCCAGTTGCGGCGTGCCCATCGTGCAGCCGCCGGGAGGGCATGCGATCTATCTGGATGCGCGCGCTTTCTTGCCGCACATTCCGCCAGATCAATTTCCCGGCGTCGCGCTCGCGGCCGAATTGTATCTGGAAGGTGGAATCCGCAGCGTAGAGATCGGACCGTTGATGTTCGCTAATGCGGCGAAGATGGATTTGGTTCGCCTGGCGATTCCGCGCCGTGTCTATACGCAGAGCCACATCGACTATGTCGTCGAAGTGATTCTGGAAGTGTGGAAGAACCGCGAGCACATCCCGGGCATGCGCTTGACCTATGAAGCGCCGTTCCTGCGACATTTCACGGCACATTTGGAACCGGTTCCGGTCAAGGTCCCTGCGATATCGACGTTATAATTCCAGCCGGAAACTTCCCCCCAGTTTGCACTCTGCATTTTTTCCTTTGACATCTACTACAGTTGTAGTAATATCGCACACGTCGATAGGAGATTGGATGCCTGGACCCAGGCTCAGCAAGCTCGAACTTCAGATCATGGAGACGCTGTGGAATCGAGGCAGCGCGTCCATCCGCGAAATTCAGGAAGATTTCCCCGAGAAAGACCGGCCGGCTTACACCACGGTCCAAACCACGGTTTACCGGCTGGAGAGCAAGAAAGCGGTCCGCCGCGTGAAGAAAGTTGGCAACTTTCACATCTTCGAAGCCGCCGTCTCGCGCGACGCCGCGCAGAGCAAACTGATCGACGAATTGCTCTCGCTATTCGGCGGGCGAACGCAGCCGGTCATGGCGCACTTGATTGAGTCCGGGCGGCTGACGCTGGCCGACGTCAAGGAAGCCGAAAAACTTCTCCGCAAGCTGGAACGACAGGAGAAAGCGCAATGAGCCAATCATCTCTTCCAATCTTGTGGAATCTCGCGTCGGGGCTGGGCAATCATCTTTGGCAATCGACGGTCGTCGCGCTGGTGATCGGGCTGCTTACGCTGGCACTGCGCCAGAATCATGCCCGCACACGCCATGCGCTATGGATGGCCGCGTCGCTGAAGTTCCTGGTTCCCTTTTCCTTGTTGGTAAGTTTGGGCAGTTTTCTGGCACCAGCGCGTCATTCCTCAGGCGCGGCGACGCCGGCAATCTACGTTGCGGTAGAGCAGGTCAGCCAGCCCTTCACGACAGTCGCGACGCATGTAACAAGCTCGTCTGCATCCACAGCAGTTTCACCGAGCTTGCCGCATCTCGTACCGGTGCTGGCCGCGGTTTGGCTGTGCGGATTCATCGCAATAATTCTCGTGTGGCTGATTCGCTGGCGGAAGATTTCGGCGGCGATGCGGGAATCCGTGCCGCTGCTCGAAGGACGCGAAGTCACTGCTTTGCGCCGCATCGAACGCGACGACGACCGATCATCGAAGCCGATCGCATTGCTGCTTTCCCAATCTTCGCTGGAGCCCGGTATTTTCGGCATCGCGCGGCCCACTTTGATCTGGCCAGAGGGAATGTCCGAGCATCTGGATGATTCGCACCTGGAGGCCATTCTGGCGCATGAAGTCTGGCATGTGCGACGCCGCGACAATCTTTTTGCGGCTTTGCACATGATTATTGAAGCCGTGTTCTGGTTCTATCCGCTGGTCTGGTGGATCGGAACGCGCCTGATCGAGGAGCGCGAGCGCGCCTGCGACGAAGCAGTGCTGGGCGCGGGAAGTGAACGGCAGGTCTATGCCGAGAGCATTCTCAAAGTTTGTGAGTTCTGTCTGGGGTCGCCTTTGCCCTGCGTTTCCGGGGTCACGGGCGCCGATCTCAAGAAAAGGATGGTTCGAATTATGTCCAATCGCATGCTGTACAAACTCGACTTCGCCAGAAAAATATTGCTCAGCGTGGCTGCGACGTTAGCCATTGCTATACCGGTCACATTCGGATTGATGAACCCGGCACCCAGCCAGGCACAATCCGACGCGGCCGCCAACGCGACCACGTTCTCGACTGTTTCAATCAAGGCTTCTGCTGTCGAGAACGGAAACATTCAAACCAGAATGATGTTCTCGCTGAGGGACGGCAGCTTTGTGGCCGATGGAGTCACCCTGCAGCGTCTCATTGAAACGGCTTACCACGTTCAGGAGTCGCAAATCTCGGGGCCTCACGACCTGCTGAATAAAACGAACTACGATATTCAGGCGAAGCTCGATCCCTCGGTCGTTGCCGCCATGCAACAACAGAAGTCGGATGGCAAAAGCTTCGACGATCAAGCCCTGCTGAAATCTCTTCTAGCAAACCAATTCAAGCTGGCGACACATACTGAGGTTCAAAGTCAGCCTGCTTACGACCTGGTCGTCGACGAGAATGGGGCGAAGATCCAATCCGCATCTTCCGCTGAAAATCACATGTTTCGCTTGGGACCTGGTTCATTAGCCGCGAACGGAGCTCCTGTCGAGTTTCTGGCACAGCAACTTTCCGTGCGTCTCGGCCGCACCGTGGTCGACAAGACCGGCCTCAAAGGCGCGTACTCTTTCAAT
>DATKQB010000166.1:0-22628 GCA_035523795.1 Verrucomicrobiia bacterium
AGATCTCCCAACCCGTAAGGGATAAGAAGGGCCCAGGAAGACTACCTGGTTGATAGGCGGGAAGTGGAAGTGTGGTAACACATGCAGCTTACCCGTACTAATCGCCCGTTCGGCTTGACCATAAAATTTACTCGGTGCAGACCAGCCGTCAGCTATCAGCCTTCAGCTCTCAGCTAGAACCTGAGCTGTGGTTGAAAGCAGTTTCTAACTCCTTTCGAACTTGGAATAAGTTAGAGAAAAAGATGCTGACGCTGGGCGCCGAAGGTCTTGTAATTCACAAATCCAATCTATTCAGTTGTGAGGTATCTATCCTCACGCTCTTTCACAAGTTTGCAGCGCCGTAATGCTGGAGGGATGTGTGCCATGAGCACACCAGCACGGCAAGCTGACAGCCGAGAGCTGACAGCGGAAAGCTGCTGAAGACGTCGGTGATCATACCGCGGGGGTCCACCCGTTCCCATCCCGAACACGGTAGTTAAGCCCCGCTGGGCCGATTGTACTGCACGCGAAAGTGTGTGGGAGAGTAGGTCGTTGCCGGCATAAATAAGAGCCAGGTTGAGAAATCAATCTGGCTCTTTCCTCTTGCTGAGGTTTGTGAGCCGCCTCGCCGCGACCTCTCGTGGGCGGCGACGACAGCGGCACATAAATCTCCGTCCGCCCATCGTTCTGATCACCGCGGGACACCTGCTCGTATCCCTCTTGCTGTGGAAACTCGGCGACCGGCCAAGTGGACTGATCGCGCTGATCTTCTTCTTGGCAGCGATGAGCTCCGATCTTTATGAGCACTTCCTGCACGCCTCGGGTAACAATGTTTTTATGGTCACGTCGGGAAGTTGGAGGCTCGGGTTTGATGTAAGCGTCGCGCTGCTGCTTGCGCTCGAGATCCTGGGATGCTCGATTAGCACCTGGATGCTGGGCGGCTGGAGCAAGAAGACGTCAGCGGCGGTGATTGATGCGAATTCCGGAACGCAAAGTGTCCGGTTATCCGCGAGCCTGTCTTAGAGTCCAAAATTAAAGAATCCCCACTTCTGGCGAAAGCAGCCCGAAATGGGGACCCCAAAAGAAAATTTTCTTACGCGGCTTTCTGTTCGCGAAATGCCGGCACGAATTCCTCGTTCACAAACGTTTCATATGAAGTTGGTGTGGTGTTTGCGGGCGTGCGCGCTTCGAGCGGTTTCATGTGTCCTTCGTTTATCGCGTGTGACATTTCCACCAGCATGCTCGCGAAGTTGGGAGACAGTCCCATCTGCTGCATCGCGGCGCGAACCTGGTCGTCCGGCGCTTGTACGTATTTGAGCGATGGCATGCCGATCGCCTTGCCGACGATTGAGCCCATTTCGCCGTAACTCAGGTCGCGCTGGCCAAGAAGCTCGCGGGTTTGCTTGCCCTGGAAATCGCGGCGCAGAAGCGTCTCCGTGACCGCGTTCCCGATGTCGCGAGTCGCAATCATCGGCAGCTTGACAGTGGGCTGAATCGCTCCGACCATGTTGCCCGTGGCGCGAATGGCTTGGACTTGCGGCAGGGTGTTCTCCATGAAATATCCGGCACGGAGAAAGAGCACGTTCGCACCGTCAATCGCACTCAGCTTCTGTTCGAGATGATGCAATCCGACGACCGGGCCGGTGCCGGAGGATTTGTCGGCGCCGACGCTGCTCAGCGCAACAACGTACTTGATGCCCGCACTCCGGACAGCTGCCGAGATGCTATCGCTGACGCGATTCTCATAACCGAGAGGATCGTTATCGCTGACGTTGGGCGGGATGAGAACATAGGCAGCTTCCGCCCCTCTGAATGCGTTGGTGAGAGCGGTGGAGTTGGTTACGTCAGCGGCGGAAACTTCTGCGCCGAGGGCGGCGAGGGGTTGTAGGTGTTCAGCGCTTCTCCCCACCACGCGCACTTTCTGGCCGCGTGCGAGAAGGGTCTTGGCCACAACTTTTCCGGTGTGGCCGCTTGCTCCAAGAATCACAAACATACTGACCTCCAATAGAAAATTGGATGCCAGGCATTTCGAGGGGCTTCAAAGATTGGGAATCGCTAGTTCAGGTTAAATAGGTGGTAGCGATCGCGCAGCGCGCCCAGATCATTCGCGCAAGAAAGCTCGCTCAGGATGACGAACCAACTTACTGCGAGGCTTCGGGAGACTGCTCTTTAGCGACGGAGTCGAGGTAGTCGCTGAGCGCATCGTAGTCTTCGGGAAGGATCTTGAAGAACTCGATGCCGTTGCCGAACTGGGGATGACTGGTGACGACGCGGCCGAGAATCAACAGCGTTTCAGGAACCTGCAGTTTGAGTTCGAGGCGTGTGCCGACGGGAAACGGATACATGCTCTCGATGTAGCATCCACCAAGGCTGAGGTCAGAGGTGTTGCAGCGGATGGGAGTATCGCTGATCTGCTCGCGAGTTTTGCCTTCCACTTCCTCGCGCGCGATGGTGTGAAGCTCCACCGGAACTTTCACGGTGAATCGCGGATGCCTGCGGTGTTCCGTCGTCATGGCCCGACCTCCCGGCCGAACCCCAATGCCACAGCATGCAGTGTAACCCTGAGCGGGCTGGCGGGAAACTGACTTTGGGACGATTACGTTAGTGCCAAGGGACCGCGGAGAAAAGGGCGACAACAGTCACCCGCGTCGGCGTCATCAGAACTATGTCACGCGGCTTCGTCACGGCTGCGTCCGTCTTGCACTTGTTTGGGCCGGGCGTCTCTGGCCTGAAATCATTCCACAGCGCATCGCGCGAGCACTAT
Source organism: Verrucomicrobiia bacterium (assembly GCA_035523795.1). Lineage (GTDB taxonomy): Bacteria > Acidobacteriota > Terriglobia > Terriglobales > Acidobacteriaceae > Sulfotelmatobacter. Next base: position 2,744 of record DATKQB010000166.1, read on the forward strand.
CAAGGAGGTCACCATGAAGATCAAGAGTTTCCCGGAATTGTTTGAAATCGGACTGCGTTACGTTTTTGATTGCGAGCAGAAGCTGGTGAAGAAAGGCATTCCCAGCATGATTGAAGCCTCGAGTTCGCCAGAGCTAGGAAAAGCGCTGGAACAACACCTGCAGGAGACCCGCAATCACGTCACACGGCTGGAGCGGGTGTTCACGCTGATGGGAACGGAACCAAAGACCGAAGACAACGACATCATCGACGAATTGACCGACATGGCCGAGAAGATGGTCAAAGCGACGGAAGATAATTCACCGCTGAGGGATGCCGCGCTGATCGTGGCGGGAAACGAGGTCGAGCACTACGAGATGGCGGCCTATGGATCGCTGGTTTCGTTCGCCCGGCAGATGGGGAAACACGAGGTGGCGCAGTTGCTGCAGCAGACGCTTGAGGAAGAGAAAGCGGCGGATGCCAAGCTGACGCAGATTGGCGAGCACGCAATTAATCCGCAGGCAGCGCAGCAACGAAAAGCGGCATAACCTGAGATTTTGAGCTGACAAACTGCGGTCGGTAGATCCCCACTTCTGGCTAAATCGGCCGGAAGTGGGGCACCCATTTTGGTGTGGGCTATTAGCGCTCCCAGCGCTGGAGATTGCCCACCGTTCAAGAAATCATGAGGACATAGACTTTCGTAAGTCACCTGTTACTGCTGTTACCTCCACTCTCACGATCTGATCCACTACATTCGCTGTTGGACCCCGGTGTTCTTACGATCTCTTGCGATGAATTATGTGTGAGTTACCCCGCGCGTCCAGATCCTCACAAAAACTAGCGAAGGTTGGGAATCCGTATGAAGAAGCAGATCGCGTCGCTCTTTGTTGCCTTGGCGGTGGTGTTACTGACGGCTTTGCCTGGAATTGGGGCTTCGCACGCGCGCAGTTTCAGCACGACGCGCCAGTTCCATATTCAGCCGAAGAAAGGCCGGTCGGCGCAGTTTGACCGCATTCAAGCAAAGCTGACCGAAGAAACGGCAGCGCGAGACGCAGGGCTGGGGAAGATGGGGCTTCTGCCGCCCGGAGCAGCCGTAGTAAAACCGCAGAGGGCTGGCAATCAGGTGAAGCCGCGCCGCTACCAGAGCGGGGTAACCAGCACGGTGGGATTCGTGAGCGCGACGCAGATTCCGACTGGCGGCTATGTTTCGACGAACCCGGCATTGACCGGCGACTTCAACGGAGATGGCAAGCCGGATTTGTTGACGGTGGTGACGACTTCGGCAGGAGCGACTTCGATTGCGGCTTCGCTGGGCAATGGCGATGGCACGTTCCAGACGCCGCAGATTACAGCGATTCCGGCCAATGAGAGCGATCAGTTTGTAGTCGGAGATGTGAACGGGGATGGCAAAGACGATGTGGTCATTGTGCATGAGGCGGGAAACATTTCGCCGTCGTCGCCTTCCAGCTTCGATGTATTCCTCAGCAATGGGGACGGGACATTCACGTTCAAGAATAATTACGTGGTTACCACAAACGATCTGGCGGGCGGGCTTTTATATGACTTCAATGGCGACGGCAAGCTGGATGCGGTGGCAGTGGACAGCGCCGGCCAAGGCGGTGGGAATGGCAACGTCTGGGTTTTGCTGGGCAACGGGGACGGAACCTTCCAGCCGGCAACGCAGATCCCTCTGAGCGGTGAAGCGGGATCGGGTTTGGTGTTCGGCGATTTCAATGGCGATGGTCTGCTGGATTTTGCCGACAGCGATTACAACAGCGGGGAACTAACGGTATATCTGGGGGCGCAAACTCCGGGGTCACAGGGGCAGACGTTCGCAGCTGCAGCGGCGTACACGACGCCCGACGGAGTCTATGGAAGTTGTGCGAATGCGGTGGGCGACATCAACGGAGATGGCCACCCGGATATCGTGAGCGCGAACTGTAACACGAACACGGTCACGGTCTACTTGAACAACGGTTCGGGCGGATTCGGGATGGGCGCTTATTACAATGCCGCCGTCACGCCATCAAGCGGCGAAACGCCAGTAATTTATCCGAATGCAGTCACGGTCGCGGACGTGAACGGCGACGGTTTTGGCGACATCGTTTCAGTGAACTACCTGTCAGGAGACGTGACCGTCATGCTGGGTAGCAGCAGTGGCACAGTGCAGGTGCCAACGTTTGGCTTCGCGACGGGTGGGTTCCCATACACGGCGGCTATCGTTGCGGACCTGAATGGCGATGGTCTGCCCGACATTCTCGTGACCGACCAGATTTACAGCTATGCCTACATGAAAGGCTATGGCGACGGGACATTCCAGGCGGGACGCGACTATTACGCGCCGACGACAGACGGCGGACAAGCTTATTCCTGGGACATTGCGAGTGGGGACTTCAATGGCGACGGCTTTCCGGATGTGGTGATCGGGAGTGCCTGCTGTGACTCAACCGTGGGAATAACGGTGTTTCTGTCCAATGGAGACGGAACGCTGGCGGCGGGAGTGAATTATGGCTCCGGCGGTTATTACAAGAATGTTGCCGTAGGCGACTTCAATCAGGATGGGAAGCTTGACATTGCCGCGGTGGATTTCCTGACGGGCGCCGTGCAGATCTTCAACGGAGTTGGGGATGGTACGTTCACGGCGGGAGCATTGCTTTCGACGGGAGATACCTCTGCCGACAAGATTGTGGTGGCGGATTTCAATGGCGACGGCTGGCCCGATCTGGCAGTGGCGAGCAATGGCGGATCAAACTTTGTGGTGTTCCTGAACGACACAACAGGAAATTTCCCGGCAACAGGCGTGCCGGTCGCGACCTTCAGCGGAGCGACGGATCTCGTGGCAGCGGACGTGAACGGCGACGGAAAGATCGACCTGCTTTTGCCGGAGCCGCAACCGGGAAATCTGGCCGTATTTCTGGGAGATGGTCTGGGTGGGTTTGCGGCCGAGCAGGATTATCCATTGGGGAACAATCCGATCCAGATCGCGGTCGGCGATGTGAATAACGATGGCAATCCGGACGTGGTGGCGACCGATCAAGATTACAACCTGGGTATGGGAATTGTGGTTGCGCTCGGAACCGGACAGGCGTCTCTGTTTAGTGCTCCGAACAGCACTCCGTATCCGGTGACGACGCAGAATACATTCGCCTACTCTCCGCATCCGGAATACGTCCAGATGACGGACCTGAATGGAGACGGCAATCTGGATCTGATTTACACCAATCAACAGTATGGAACGGTTGGAGTGATGTTTGGCAATGGAGACGGGACCTTCGCAACGCCCACGGAATATCCGACGGACGGAGCGGCCACCGGACTTACGCTCACTGACATTAATCAGGACGGCGCGATGGATGTAGTCACCGCAGGCAACGATCTTTCCGAAGCCGGTGTGCTGCTCAATAACAGCGGAACGCAGGAATTGCCGAACTATAACGTCACGGTGAATGCGAACACGGCGACGGTGAGCGCAGGACAGTCGGCGCCGTTTACGTTCACGCTGACGCCGCGCAATTTCTATAACGGCACGGTGACCTTTAGTTGCGCCGGTCTGCCGTCGGAGGCGACGTGTTCGTTCAGCAATACGACGTTGACGCCGAATGGAAATCCGGCGATGACGACCGTGCTGACCATCGCGACAACGGCGCCAAGCACGTCGAGCGGCGCGATACCGCCGATGCAGGGGAATTGGCCGGGGAACACGATGCTGATGGCGAGTTTCAGCACCTTCGCACTGCTGGGACTGATGGTGGCATTCAGGCAGAAGAAAAACCGGCGGCTGGCGATGGTGTTGGGCGCAATGGCACTAGGAACGATGCTGATCACGGTGGGCTGCGGCGGCGGGAACGGCGGCGGAAACATCAACCCGATCAAATCGAATCCGGGAACGCCGACCGGCACTTACACCATCACCGTTACGGCGACGGGGACCGCGGGAACGAATGGCGGGAACACGTCGGCACATAACACAACGCTCACACTTACCGTGCAATAGTCAGGCTGAGTTGGGCAGAGAGGCGGCCGGAGTTGCGGCCGCCTTTTCATTTTGTCTTCACGACAATCAAACGTCAGTGTTGTTCGCGGGTGAGGCGAATCCAGGCTTCCATTTGATCGAGATACTCCGAGAGGGCGCGACGGCCGGAGGGAGTGAGGCGATATTCGGTGCGCGGAACGCGGCCTTCAAAAAATTTCACGCAGGAGATGTATTGCGCTTCTTCGAGCTTGCGAGCGTGAACGCTGAGATTGCCGTCAGTCGTTTTGAGTACACGCTTGAGATCGTTGAAGCTGAGGGAATCGTTGGTGGCGAGTGCGCTGACGATGCCGAGACGAATGCGCTCGTGAATCAGGCGATCGAGCTCGGGAAGTTCGGGAGCGCGAGCTGAGTGATCGCGCTGTTCTTCCGTCCGAGCCGAATGCTTCTCGCGGCGCGCTTCCGAGGGCCGGGCGCGCTTACTGCGGGATGAAAAAGCGCTAGCCACCATGCCTCCGGGCGATGATCAATCCGAAAATAATATGGAGGCCGCCGAAGCCGGCAGCAAGAAACCAGTTTCCCCACGATGCGGGGCCGAGAGCGGCGAGGCCGCCGAGAAGCATGAAACAGAATCCCATGACCGGCACGATGGCGACCGAGAATGAGCCACCTGTCATAATGCCCGCGCCGTAAAGCAGAAGCCAGGCGGCCGGCAGGGCGGAGGCGAGTCCGGCGTGAAAAAGCGCGAAGGTGAGAAACGCGCCGGCGACCAACGGAGGGGCGAGACCGAGGGCGACTTTCCGAGCCGGACCGGAGAAGAGCGGCAGTCCGCGGCGATTGGCTTTCCAGCTACAGGAGAGCAGAGCGATGGCGACGGCGAGAACGCCTTCGGCCAGCCAGATGCGGAGCCAGGCGAACGAGGAAAGCTGATGGGCGGCGAGAGCGGCCGCGGCGAGAGCCGTGAAGCCCAGGAGGACTTGTCCCCACCCGGAGACCGCGGTGAAGGCGGCAGAGCGCTCCATGGTGTCGCGAATGAAGCGAAGGTCGTCTTCGGGGTTGAGCGGATGCTCGGCGGCGGCGCGATCGGGCACGGCATGGGCGCGATGGAAGCGGCGGATGCGGTGCGGACGGGGATCGAGCATGGAGATAGAGTAACGTGGGGACGAGTTATGGTCAAGTACTTTGCATCGTAAAGATTAGTCGATCCTCCATGCGGTTGCAGGGAGATCCCGCACTCCTCCGGTAAAGACGCGGAGCTTCGGGATAACGCATGAAACAACGGCCTCCTATTTTGACTTGTCCTGCGCTCAAGTCTGGCTGGTCGGGTGAACCGCGGAGCGCAGGATGACGCTCCGCGATGCCGTAACGTCGGCGTTATTTCTTTTTGTCCGAAAGCAGGCCGAAGACGCCGACTCCGGAAGTGGTGGGCACGTAGACTTTGCCGTTGGCAACGGTGGGCGGAGCGTATTTATTGCCGTTACCGAAATTGTCACGTCCGTTGGAAGCTTGCGTGGTGTTGTAGATCTCGGTCAACTTCGTGGCTGAGTAAGCGTGAAGGACGGCGGGGTTGACGTTCTCGACAGCCCAGACAATCGCATTGGCTGAGGTGTTGGACGAGATGGTGAGTGTAGCTCCGGGAAATCCGAAGCTGTTTGCCGATTGCGCAATGGGGGCGGTACTCAGCTTCGCGTTCTTGAATTGAAATTCGAGGATAGGCGAGCCGACCGGACCGTAATAGAGACGTCCCGCCCAGAATGCGGGGCTGTTCCACATTCCCCCCGGAAGCACGCCGGAAAGTTCCTGATAGACGTTGTTGCTGCTCGAGTTGAATTTGCCCATGTTGGCGCGATTGACGAGATATAGGTTGCCATCTTTGCCGGCGCCGGCGGCAAGTTGCCAGGTGTTGCCGGAAGAATCGTTCTGGTTGGGGACGAGCAGTGTGCCGCCCGAGCCGAGATCAGTGTCGCAGCAGTTTTCGTTTTGCTCGTTATACATCTCAAAGTAGTCGGCAACAGCGAGTTTGCCCTTGGTGGTGAGACGCATAAAGGCATTGCCGTAATCGCCGCTGGAGGGAAATCCGGAAGTGTTGAGCGTTGTATCGAAGACGCCATTGGCATCGAGAAAGAAGATGCTACCGTCATTGTCGGAGGTGAGACCGGCGCTGGAGCCCCAGATCGCACCTTCATTAGCGTTGGGCGTGACGTTAAGAACGCTGGTCTGGGCGAGGGTGTTGGCGTTGTAGGCCATGATCCACCCGGTGTAAGGACGAATGTCACAGTGCGAAGCCCATGCGAGATAAATCTGACCTCCGGCGAGCAGCAGGCCGGAGCGCTCCTTGTATTGCGATGGATCGAAGATGACGTAGCCGCCGGAACTGTTGTCGCCGGTGCCAGGATACTTGGCGGTAATCTCCTTGGGGCCGTTGTGCACTTCTGCGCCGGTGGTGGCGTCCAGAGCGTGGAGGCGCTGGTAGTAGTTGCCGGAAGAATCTTTCGACATGGCGACGGTGTAAATGATGGGATCGCCGGTTTTGGGACGCTGAATAACAGGAGTTGAGGTGATGCCGATGGTGGGATCAACTTGATCGCAGCCGCGATCGTCAGAAGCTGTTTCGCCTGAGGCGAGAGTGGAGATGTGCCAGTATTGCGCGCCGGTGTCAGCGTCGAAGGAGTAGACGCTGTCATTCTCAGTGACAACGATAAGCACGTTGTGGGTCGCGCCGGAGATGGTGAGATTGGAGAGATAAAGCGGCTGCGCGTCGACGACGCCATCAACGTTGAGGACGAAAAGCTTTCCGAAAGTGCTGACGTTGACGTTGCTGGTAGTGAGGATTTTTTCCTGATTGTCGAGACTGGTGCGGGCATTGTTGTTGCGATAGGTGAGGACATCCTGGGCATGGGCTGCAATGTTGAAAGTGAGAAGGGTGATGACGAGCGCTGATAGACTTTTAGCGTGCAGGTGGGGGAAGCGCATCGAAGATTCTCCTTGGCCCGAGGAAAGAGTTTGACCCTGTAGAGGGAGACGAGCGCGGCGGAATAGGATGCGGAAAAGCTGAAATGAGTTTTTCGCATTTTCACGGCAACGGCAAGGCCAGTTAGTACAGGGTCAGAAGTACAAGGGGAAGAGCGGCGAAAAGCATGTCGGAATTGGGCAAATTGCTGATTGTTACCGGGGCGTTGCTGGTGGTGGCGGGAATCGTCATTGTTGTTCTAGGGAAGGCGCATCTTCCCATCGGGCGCTTGCCGGGGGACATTGTTTATCGTGGAAAGCACACGACGGTCTATTTTCCGCTGGCGACTTCGGTGTTATTGAGCGTGTTGCTGACCGTAGTGTTGTACGTGTTGAGCCGCTGGAGACGGTAGGGCGCGAGCAGCAGTAGTTCGTCGGCTCGGCGTGAAATTCTGCTACGAAGAATACTCGAGAAGACCCCTTTAGCCCCGCTGCGCGTCAACATCGTTGCAAGACGCTACCACCGAAATTGCAGCCAGGTTGACTGGAGTAACCCTGAGCCATTACATTTCGAGCGGGTAGTTTTGCTCTTTCCCATTTGATACGGAGTGCGCGTCTTTGCCGCTCGGCGAAGACAGGGAAGCGGGTGTAAATCCCGCGCTGCCGCGCAACTGTAAGCGAGGAAATAGCTCACGGCCACTGGATGACTCCGGGAAGGCCGCGGGTGCCCATGAATCGGCGTAATCGACGATTCTTACTCGCAAAGCCAGGAGACCGGCGCAATCCGTCACCTTCAACCTCTTTCGCGTGCAAAGGAGGATGGTATGCGTCTGGCTTTTCGTTCGTTTCTGCTTCTCGCTTCCACACTAGTTTTGTTCGGAATTTCTTCTCTCGCGGCCGCGCAACTCAAGGTCAAGGTGCTTGATCCGCAATCGGCGGCGATGGCCGGGGCGCAGGTTTCGGTGGTCGGAAGTAGCGGCCGCATTATCGCCATGCAGCCGACATCGGCAGAAGGCGTTGCAACCTTAAGCATTCCTGAGACCGGTTCGTACCAGATCAAAGTGCTCGCGCCGGGATTCGCAGCGGAAACGGTTTCGGCTTCTCAGGCAAAAGAGGAGATCACGATTCATCTACATGTTGCGACCGAGTCCGAAACGGTGGTTGTGAGCGCCACGCGGACTCCGGTTCCTGCCGACGCTGCAGGCGCGGACGTAGATACGTTGAATGGCGAACAATTGACGATCATGTCGCCAGTTGCAGCTAACGACGCGGTGCGGTTCCTGCCGGGAGCCGTGGTCAACACGGCGGGACAGCGCGGAGGGTTGGGGTCATTGTTCGTGCGAGGCGGCGAGTCAAATTACAACAAAGTTATTGTCGATGGAGTAACCACCAACGAGCCAGGCGGAACATTTGATTTTGGAACGTTGTCGCTGGCACAAGGCGACCGGCTGGAATTCTTGCGTGGGGCGCAGAGCGATCTGTATGGATCGGACGCGATCACGAGCGTGGTACAGGTTTGGACGAGGACGGGCAGCACGCGAGTGCCGGAGTTGCGTTTTGGCGCGGATGCAGGGAATTTCGGAACGGAGAATGGGCACGCATCCTTGGCGGGCGCCTGGCGGCGATTCGACTACAACCTATTCGGGAATCAGTTCCAGACCACCGGATTGGGCGTAAACGACGCGTACTCCGATGCATTGCAGGGAGCAAATGTGGGCGCGGAGCTGAATGAGAAGACTTCGCTGCGGGTGCGTGTGCGGCATTCAAATAGCGTTACCGGATTGCCGGGAGAGTGGAATTTCAATGGGACCGACCCGATCGTGACGCCGAGTGCCGGACCGTCCTATCCACTGCCGCCAAATCCGTATGACTTTTCCCATCTGAATAACATTCTCGGCAGCGTGGAGCTTTCTGTAGCGGCACCGCTGGGATGGACACACCGCTTTACGGGATTCGATTATTTATATCGCTACAACGAGCAGGACCCGGGTGATCCGCTGCGCATGAGCGAAGCTTACGGGCAGTTTGACTACCCCTCGGATGAAGTCGATCACATCAACCGCGGAGGGTTTGAATATCAGGGCGATTACGCGGAAAGAGTGTGGGCACACACGACGTTCGGATATCGGGTAGAGAACGAAAATGGATTTGTGGGGCAGGTGCTTCCGGGCTCCTCGCAAACGCCCGGCCAGCGGCTGAATAACGACGTTTATGTGGAACAACAACTCACGCTGGGGCGGTTGACGGCAATTGTGGGCGCGCGGTTTGTAAATGACAGCGCATTCGGAAACACGGGCGTGCCGAGGGTGGCGCTGACGTATCAGGCGCTGCGCGGAGGCGAGATTGTTTCCGGAACGCGATTGCGTTTTTCCTATGCAACCGGATTCAAAGAGCCGCGATTGGAAGAGACGTTCGCAGGACCGCCGTATTCGCAGCCGAATCTCGGATTGAAGCCGGAGCGTTCACGATCGTTTGAGGCCGCTTTTCAGCAGGATTTTGTGCGCGGGCGAGTGAACCTGAATGCCACCTACTTCAATAATCTATTTCATGATCAGATCAATTACGTGACGATCGATCCCACAACATTTGTCGGGGAGTACGTGAATGTGAACCAGGCGTTTGCGCAGGGTGCGGAATTTGAGTTGCGCGCGAAACTGCAGTCGCGGTTGTTGTTGAACACGGCCTACACCTACACGTCGTCGGAGTATCTGACGAATCCGGCGCCGTACGATATCGTCTACGATCCTGGGCAGCCATTGTTGCGGCGGCCAAAACATTCCGCGACGGAGCTGTTGTCGTATCTGGGAAGCCGGTGGGGCGGAAATCTGGCTGGGAGCTTCGTCGGCCGGCGGTCGGATGATGATTTCGACGGATTTGGCATTTATCACGCGGCGGGGTACGTTCGTGCCGACTTGGGAGGATGGTACGCAGTGAACTCGCGAGTGAGGGCTTATGTGAATGTGGAGAACGCGCTCGATCGTCGATACAACGAGGTGGTGGGCTATCCAGCGTTGCCGGTGAATTTTCGCGCGGGCATGCAGTTTCGGATCGGAGGAGAATAGGGGGCGGGTTTCTCACCCACTCCTGGCAAAATCGGCCAGAAGTGGGCACCGCTGCGGCTTCAGCTGACCTTTTGCGGAGTTCGAGGAAGCGGCAGTGAGGCGGCGATCTTAGCTCCGAAGTACTTGGTGCGAGCGAGAAGGAGTTTTTCGATGTCAGGTTCCTGTAGCGGCTGCTGGCGTCCGAGAAGATGGGTGACCAGCGCGATCTGGGCGAAATGCTCAACAGTTTCCATCTTCATGTAGGCGTGCTCAAGCGTGTCGCCGTAGGCGACGACGCCGTGATTGGACATAAGGATGGCGTCGTAGTCGGGAACATACGGCTCAAGAGTCTGCGCGAGCTCGGAGGTTCCCGGAGTGCCGTAACGGGCCAGAGGAATGCAGCCGAGGCCCATGACCACTTCGCAGACCAGCGGCTCGGTGAGCGGAATGCCGGCAGCGGCAAAACCAGTCGCGGTGGGCGGATGGGCGTGGACGATAGCCCCAACGTCAGGACGCAGGCGGTAGACCAGCAGGTGCATCCCGATTTCACTGGTGACGTTGCGGCGGCCGGAGACGCGGTTGCCATCGGTATCGACGATGACCATGTCACCGGATTTCATGGCACCTTTGCTAACGCAAGTGGGGGTCACCAGAATGCGGTTGTCACGGAGACGTACGGAAAGGTTGCCGTCCATGGCGGCCACAAAGCCGCGTTCGTGGAGCATTCGCCCGTAGCGGACGATTTCATCCCGATATTTACGTTCGCTCGGCATGATGAGCCTTCGGGGGAGACGACAATCAGCAGGACGAAAAAGCTGGCAACCGCATAGTAGCAGCACCGATTGGCCGGAAACAACGCAATTTTCAAATAATTCAAGCGGAAGGTCTTATCGGCGTGCAGAGATCTGCGCATTCTTATAATGCGCATTCTTATAATTAGATGTGCTGGTTTCCGACTTCGTCTACCGCCTACCCGAGGAATTGATCGCCCAGGAACCTCTGGCAGATCGCGCTGCTTCCCGCCTGTTGCATCTGCGCGCTGAATCGGGACAATTCGAAGACCGGCAATTCCGTGATTTCCCCGATTTGCTGCGACCGGGCGATCTGGTCGTGTTTAACAACACACGAGTTTTCCCCGCCCGCTTGTATGGACGACGGAGCGGGATGAGAGCGCAGGCGGTGAGCCGGCGTAATCCGGCATCGCGCGAGTTTCTGCAAGGGCAAATTGAAGTGCTGCTGACAAAACAACTGCAGCAGGATCCGAATGAGTGGGAGTGCCTGGTGCGACCGGGCAGGAAGATCGGGATCGGGGAGAACTTGTATTTTGGCGAACAGGATGAATTGCAAGCGGAGGTGATTGGCCGAGGAGAATTTGGGGAGAGAAGGATCCGGTTTCGTGCGTGCGAGGATTTTTTTGCGCGCGTAGAAAAGATCGGGCATGTGCCCTTACCGCCATATATCGGGCGAGAAGATTCTGCCCGCGACCGCGAGCGATATCAGACGGTGTATGCGCGGGAGAGAGGATCGGTGGCGGCGCCGACGGCTGGATTGCATTTCACGGCCGAGATTCTCGATCGTATGCGCAAGCAGGGCGTCGAAATGGCGGAGGTCACACTGCACGTCGGTTTGGGAACATTTCAGCCGGTCCGGGAAGAAAAGGTGGAGGATCATGCGCTGCACTCGGAGGCTTACACGGTTTCAGAAGACGCGGCGGCGAAGATTCGACGGGCGCGAAGCGAGGGGCGGCGGGTGGTCGCCGTCGGAACGACCACGGTGCGGACGCTGGAGTATGTTACTTCGCAGAATGAAGGAGAAGTGAGGGCAGGCCGGGGCGAGGCGAATCTGTTTATTTATCCGGGATACAAGTTTCTCGTGGTGAATGCGCTGCTAACGAATTTCCATCTGCCGCAATCGACGTTGCTTATGCTGGTATGCGCGCTAGGCGGGAAAGAAAATGTTCTCCGAGCGTACGAGCATGCAGTTGAGGGGCGATACCGGTTCTACTCCTACGGTGACTGCATGTTCGTGGAATAACGCCCGAGCCCTGTGAGCTCCCTTCCCAAGCCAGTGACCCTGGCGTACCGACTTGCTCGGAAGTGATCCGCGGCTGCAGAATAGGCGACCGGACACTAGTCAGGCACTTGATGCAATCAAACTGAGGAGGCGCGATGCGCTGCATCTTTCTCCGCTGCTCGTTATTGGCGTTCGGGATGTTGTCGTTTTCAAGTGGACTGCGGTCTCAAACCAGCTTGAATTATCAGGAGCCTCCGAAGGCGATTGTGGAACTGGTGGACACGCGGCCAACGCCGATGGTGGATGTCTCGCCTAAGGATCGAGATGGCACGCAATGGCTGCTGATGGAAGAGATATCGGGACTGCCTCCGATCAGCGAACTGGCGGAGCCGGAGTTGCGCATGGCGGGTCTGCGTTTCAATCCGAGAACGAACGGGCCAAGTCGCGGGCGCTACATCACGGCGTTGCGAGTAAAAGCGCTGCCCGATGGCGATGAAAAAACGATCTCGGGAGTTCCTGCAAATCCGAAGATCCGATTTGCGAGCTGGTCGCCTGATGCCCGGCATGTTGCGTTTGTCCATGTCACGAATGATGGACCAAATGCGGGATTGGGCCTGTGGATCGCGGATGTGGAGACGGCGAAAGCGAAGCAGATTCCAGGAGTAGCACTCAACGCTACGTTCGGGCAGCCGCCCTGTGAATGGATGGGCGACAGCGAGGCCCTGATTTGCAAAGCGATAGTGAAAACGCGTGGTCCGGCTCCACAGCGAAGCGAAGTGCCGACCGGACCGGTTGTGCAAGAAAATCTCGGGCGGGTAACGCCGGGGCCGACCTACGAAGATCTGCTGAAGAGTCCGGAAGATGAACGCATTTTCGATTACTACGCAACGACGCAAGTGGAAGAGGTTCGTCTTGATGGGAAGATCAAACCGATTGGGAAGGCAGGAGTCATCGAAAGCGCATCGCCATCGCCGGATGGGCATTACGTGTTGATCGAGGAGCGGCACCATCCTTACTCGTACTTGCTACCGTTCGAGTTCTTTCCGGAGCGAGTCGAGATTGTGAATCTGTCGAATGGGGCAACAAAACAATTAATCGACAAGCCGCTGGAAGATACCATCCCGAACATTCACGACGCGGTCGAGTCGGGCCCGCGCGAGTTTGACTGGCGCAGCGATGCGCCGGCAACGGTTTTCTGGGCGGAGGCGCAAGACGGAGGCGATCCCCGAAGAGATGCGCCGCTGCGCGACGCGCTCTACATGCTGGATGCGCCGTTTGATGGAATGCCTCACCAACTGGCGGAGCTTCCGGTGCGCTTTCGCAGCATGACCTGGGGCACGGGCAAGTTGGCGTTGGTGGAAGAGAGGCGTTGGAAAGACCGCAAGCGCATCATGCTGGCAGTTTCACCAGACCATCCGAGGAACGCTGTGAAACTGTTTGAAGGGTCATTTGAAGATCGATACAACGACCCGGGACGTCCGCTCGAAGTAATGAATGCGAGAGGAAAGCTGGTGCTGAAGACTACCGAGGATGAGAGCGGGATTTATCTGCACGCGCGGGGTGCGTCGCCGGAAGGAGACCGTCCGTTTCTGGCGGTGATGAACGCCAGTACCGGTGAGAGTCAACGAGTGTGGCAGTGCGAAGACAAGTTCTATGAGGCGGCCAGCGCAGTGCTGGGAGGGTCCCATGCGCAGGTATTGATCCGCAAGGAATCGCCGGAGTTGCCACCCAACTATTATCTCGCGGAAATCGGAAAAGACGACTGGAAGCAGGTCACGTTCTTTCCGAATCCGTACGGCAGAGCGGTCTTGCCGAAAAAGCAAGTGCTCCAATACAAGCGCGCGGATGGCGTGAACTTGAGCGCGAATCTTTATTTGCCGCCTGGATACAAACCGACCGATGGGCCGTTGCCGACGCTGATGGAAGCTTATCCGACGGAATATAAAACGAAGTCGGCGGCGGGACAGATTGCGGGATCACCGTACGAGTTCCCGCTCTTATATTGGGGGTCGCCGATTCCGTTTGTCACGCAGGGTTATGCGGTGCTCGAGAACGCGACGATTCCAATTATTGGGGAAGGAAAGGCGGAGCCGAACGATACGTACGTGGAGCAGTTAGTAGCCAGCGCGCAAGCTGCAATCGACGAAGGCGCGAGTTTGGGCGTGGTAGATCGGAATCGCGTCGCGGTGATGGGACATTCCTATGGTGCGTTCATGACAGCGAATCTTCTGGCGCACAGCGATCTGTTCAAGGCGGGAATTGCGCGGAGCGGAGCGTACAACCGCACGCTGACTCCCTTTGGCTTTCAAAACGAAGACCGGACGTACTGGCAGGCGCCGGAAGTCTATTACAAAATGTCGCCGTTCTCGTATGCCGACAAGATCAAGACGCCGTTGCTGCTGATTCATGGAGAAGAAGATAACAACACGGGCACGTTTCCCATACAGAGCGAACGGTTATTCAGCGCGATCAAAGGCCAAGGCGGAACGGTGCGTTTCGTCCTGTTACCGCTGGAGTCGCATGGCTACGCAGGGCGCGAATCGGTGCTGCACATGTTCTGGGAGATGAATAACTGGATGGAGAAATATGTAAAGAACGCGGCGCCGGCGACCGCCTCGGCGACGCAATAACCGGTTCGCGAAAATAAAGTCGGCCCTGCTCATGATGGCAGGGCCGTTCTGCAATGGGGGACAGATTGCGTTCTGAAATGGCTGTCCGAACCTGGCATGACTTCCAGAGGTGCCGGGGAGTCTGGTGCGCAAAGCCGAGGCAGGTTCTCCATCGGCGATTGCACGGATTTCGGATGCGGGAGAACGCAGCCAGGATAAGGTCTACAGCGCGCTCCGAGGCAAAATCAGGAAGGTATGGCAGAAAGGAAAGCGGCCGGGAATCGCCCGACCGCTTAGACACCTGTAAAAGGAACACCATCACGCTGGCTCCGCGCCTCACATCCCGGCGCCAGCGGCGACCGGCGCCAGCGGCGCACCTCGACGAGAGAAATCTAGGCGCGGGCGCCGACGGCAGCTGATTCGCTCGTGGCCATGCTCTTATCCTCGCCGTTGGGCTTGGACTGCTGCTGGCCACCCTTGCGGATATCGATGCCGCCCTTGAAGAATGCGCCATCCTCGATGGAGATGCGCGCGGCAACGACATCGCCAGTGAGCGAGCCGTCGCTGCGAATATCGACACGATCGCTGGCGGTAAGATTGCCGCGAACCTTACCCAGCACGACGATCTCGCGGGCATTGATATTGGCGGCGACAACGCCATTGCGTCCGACGGTGACCCGGTTTCCGGAAAGATTGATCGAACCCTCGACCCGGCCATCGATGTAAAGCGACTCCGAGCCAGTGACTTCGCCCTTGATCACCAAGGACTTACCGATGGTTGCCTGATCTGCGGTGGTGGTAGTGACCGGCCGCGGAGCAGGTTCGGCAGCGACCGGCGTCATCGCGGGCGCGCTGGGCATGGCAGTCGGGCGTTCTGGTTCAGCGGGCCGACCGGGAGTCTGGGGCTGATTAGTGGGCTTCCACATGGATTCAGAGGATCCTTTCCTTGTTGGGATTAGGGGTCACGAGCCGCACGTCCGTGACCAAAGCAAATTGTACTCCCTCGTCTCAAAATGAGCGCTGTGGAAAAGCCTTTATTTTCAACGGATGTTCCTTGAATGGTACTTGTGCCGGATTGGAACAGACATGCCTCCGCAGATCGGGAACGGGGGAATCTTTTCTGCTCCGCCGTGTAAGTTTGCCCGTAAGACCGACTGTCCCGGTCGGCTGAATAGCGGCTAGTTGTTGGGAACCTTCAGCCGGTCGCGTTCCTCTGCCAGCTTTTGCTGGAGGAGAGGATTTACGACCGAAACGGGCACTTCGGTATCGCCAACCTTGAATTCGGTGGGATCAAAGGTCGCATAGCCGTCCTTCTCGCCCATATGGCCGGAGATTGTGACCCATGTGTCCTTGCCGTTGATCTCGGTCAGGAACTTGCCGTGGACGATGTCGCCATCCATCGTGACCTGTTGATCTTTGATGTTGGGCTCACCGCTACCCACATTCGAGTCGGGAGTGAGAGGTCCAGAACTTCCGCCAAGCGTCTTGGCGATGATCGCGCTGAGCTGATCGGAGCTGGGGAGATCGGCCTTAGAGTTCCCCGAGGCCGGTGCGGCATTTTGTGCGATGGAAGTTGTTGGCTGAGCTGTGCCCTGGCCAGCCGAAGGCTTCGGGCCTTCGTAGGCGTATGCTGGCGCCGGAGCTTCAGGAGAAGAAGACTGGCTAGAGGGCGCGCTCGATTGTGCTGGCTGCGATGATGGCGCGGATTGGGCAGGCGACGTCTGTGCTGACGAGGTTGGGGACTGCTGAGTGCCGGCCGGGGGTGGTTGTACTGGCGCCGGCTTCTTGAGCACGAGAATAATCGCGGTCAGCGATGCGACTAGTGTGGCGATGCTGATGATCCGATCAAGTTTGAACTTCATGGCAACCCTCGAGGAGTGCGGCAACAATCCCGCATAGGATGATCGTAGCGGCTTATGGGCGGAGGTTCAGGTGACCAAAGTCATGGGGGCGGTAACGGCTGGGAGATTGACCAGAAGCCCGATGGTGTTGCGCCAGCGCGCGTTACTTTCCCTGCAAGACGAGTTCGCCATTCTCAACTTTCAGCGAGCCGACGTTGTCCGGAAGCTTGAGGCGGTCGCGCTGTTCGGAGAGCTTCTTCTGCAGAGCGGGATTTACCAGCGATACGGGAACATTCAAGTCGCCCACCTTGAATTCGGTAGGCTCAAACGTGGCATATCCATCTTTTTCGCCCAAGTGTCCGGAGATCGTGATCCAGACATCTTTGCCGGCGATTTCCGTCAGGAATTGCCCGCGGACCAGATCGCCTTCGAAGTGAACTTGCTGATCTTTAATCGTGGGCGCTGCGCCGAGGGTGGAATCCGGCTTTACTTCGCCGCCGTTGCCGAGCGATTGCGCCAGTACCGCGGAGGCCTCGTCCGAGTCGATGCGAACAGCAGGCTTGGAATCTGCCGAACCGGCTGGCGCGGAGGCGTCTGCAGGTGGCTGCTCCGTGGCACGCTCGAACTCTGCCATCTTTTGATCGAATGACTGCGCGTGCTCGGCGATCGCTGTAGGATTCGGCGGAGCTGCGACGGGAGCCGGCTTTTTCAAAACCAGGACCAGTGCGACCAGAGAGGCGAGCAGAGTGGCGATGCTGAGGATACGATCGAGTTTCAGTTTCATGGGACCTTCGTGGGATAGCCCGCAGGCGGGGCATATCGGCTTCCGTATGCTATCGCTGTGATTTCGACGACAGCAGATGACCGAAGTCATGACCCTGGCGTGCAGGCGATTGCTCCACAACCAAGTGCTTTCCACTCCAGCTATAATTCTTGCCCATGGATCTTGAGCAAAAGGTAGCCGAACTCAGTAAGCGCAACCGGCTCGCCGAGGATGGCGGGGGCGCGAGACGCCGCGAGCGCCAGCATAAGGAAGGCAAGATGTCGGCACGCGAGCGGATCGAATTTCTGCTCGATGAAGGCACCTTCGAAGAGACCGACAAGCTTGTCACCCATCGCTGCAACGATTTTGGCATGGGCGACCAGAAGATTTACGGCGACGGATTTGTCACAGGTTACGGGCGTATCGAGGGCCGGCTGGTTTACGTGTTTGCGCAGGATTTTACGGTATTTGGAGGGTCCCTATCGGAGGCCAATGCGGGAAAGATCGTGAAGATCATGGATCTCGCGGCGAAGATGGGTGCGCCGATGATTGGGCTGAACGATTCTGGCGGGGCGCGCATTCAGGAAGGGGTGATGTCGCTGGCCGGATATGCCGACATTTTTCTGCGCAACACATTGTATAGCGGCGTTGTGCCGCAGATTTCAGCGATCATGGGGCCGTGCGCCGGAGGAGCTGTGTACTCTCCGGCTATTACCGACTTCGTGCTGATGGTGGATAAGACTTCCTATATGTTCATCACCGGGCCGGACGTGATTAAGACGGTGACGCTCGAAGAAGTCACCAAGGATCAACTTGGCGGAGCCATGACACACAACGAAACGTCCGGTGTGGCGCACTTCCTGGCACACGATGACGCCGAGTGTCTTTCGATGGTGCGCGAACTGCTGAGTTTTGTGCCATCCAATAATCTGGAAGACCCTCCGCGCAAAGCGTGCACAGATCCTGTCGATCGCGCCGATGCCGCGCTCGACAAGATCGTCCCGGACCAATCGAATCAGCCTTACGACATCAAAGACGTAATTCACGGCGTGGTGGATGATTCGTATTTCTTCGAAGTGCAGGACCACTACGCGAAGAATATTGTTGTGGGATTTGCGCGGTTGGATGGGCGCAGCGTGGGAATTGTCGCCAATCAGCCGGCAGTGCTTGCTGGCACGCTCGATATTAACGCTTCAGTTAAGGGAGCGAGATTCGTCCGCTTCTGCGATTGCTTCAACATTCCGCTGGTGACTTTTGAAGATGTGCCGGGATTTCTTCCGGGCACGGCGCAGGAATACGGCGGGATCATTAAACACGGAGCGAAGTTGCTCTACGCATTTGCCGAAGCGACCGTGCCGAAAGTTACGGTCATCACGCGCAAAGCCTACGGCGGGGCATATTGCGTGATGGCGTCGAAGCACATCCGGACGGACGTGAACTATGCGTGGCCGACGGCAGAGATTGCGGTTATGGGGCCAGAGGGCGCGGTCGACATCGTTTATAAACGCGAGCTTGACGCAGCGGCGAATCGCGAGCAATTGCGGCGGGAGAAGATTGAAGAATTCCGCGAGCGGTTTGCGAACCCGTATGTTGCTGCCGACCGCGGATTTGTCGATGCAGTGATCCAGCCGCGCGACACGCGCAAGAAACTGATCCAGGCTCTTGCCATGCTGGAGACCAAACGCGATAAGAACCCGCCGAAAAAGCACGGGAATATACCGTTGTAGAAATGTGTTTCTGACTCTGTGAGCGCGAAGCCCGGTGCGCACCCGTGCCAGGAAAATCGCGAGGTTATTCTCACGAGGTGATCCATGGACCGCAACACGCTTACTCATCGCCTGCTACTCGCTTACTCTGGCGTTCTGACCATCGTTCTGTGCGTCGTGCTTCTGACGGGGGCTGCCTCGCACGAGAAAGCCAACTTTGACGAGATCAACGTGAAGCGCATGAACGTTGTCGAGCCCGATGGGACGGTGCGCCTCGTCATCTCCGATAAGGCGCTGTTCCCCGGCCTCCTCGTTAAGGGCAAGGAGTACCCCTACGATCGGCACACCGCGGGCATGATCTTCTTCGACGATGAGGGCACCGAGGACGGCGGCCTGATTCTTGGAGGCATGAAAAACAAAGACGGGCAGGTCGAGAGCTACGGCCATCTCAGCTTTGACAAGTATATGGGCGATCAGCTCATGGCACTTGAGTCGGGCCAAGAGGAAGGTCAAACCTACTCGGGAATTGATTTCATCGACGACGCGGATGTTCCAATGAGCGTCATTACGGATGCGCTGCAAGAGGCCGCGAAGCTTCCGCCGGACCAGCGCCGGGCGAAAATGCGGGAAGCCTTAAAAGGACAGCCAAAATCTCGCCAAAGGATTCACCTGGGCCGCAACCCAGACGACTCCACTAGCCTGGAGTTGAAGGATGAACAAGGCCACGACCGGATACTGCTCAAGGTCGCCGCGGACGGTACGCCATCGATGCAACTCCTGGATCAGCAGGGAAAGGTAATCAGCGAATTTCCTGCCAAGCCTCGATGAAGCGCGCCGGAGTATTGCAGGACTAGCCCAAGGAAATCGCGACGCAGGGCCAAAAAGTAAGAGAGTTCCGAGGTGGTGTAGGGTCCATTCGTCTCGGCCAGTAGCTCGCGTTTGACCCTTGCTGACCTGCTCTCGAAACTTCCCTTGCGGGGCTGCTTCGCGCGATCATCGCTCGGGCTCCGGGCTC
>DATKQB010000167.1:0-42232 GCA_035523795.1 Verrucomicrobiia bacterium
GGGAGTGTAGGTGAAACAATCTGGGTAGAGGTTGCCTTTCTTCAGCCTGCATGGCAACAACATCACATCCGATTTTGAGCAATCGCTGCGTTCGTATGCCGAACGAAGCCCTCGTCCTCTACGAAATCCCTTATAATGGAAAGATTCGGAAGCTCCCCGTGACCGTCCTGTGCACCTGCCGCGCTGGAAACCACTGACGGCGAGCCATTCCTTTTACGTGATGTCGTCTGAGCCGAACATTCTTATTCCTGAGCCTACTGATGGCACTCTTGCCTCCAGTGACGGCATCGTGGTGCGCGGCGCCCGCGTCCACAACCTCAAGAACATCGATTTTGAAATTCCGCACAACACGTTGACGGTTGTGACCGGAGTTTCCGGTTCGGGCAAGTCTTCGCTCGCTTTTGACACCATTTACGCCGAAGGCCAGCGTCGCTATGTCGAGTCGCTTTCGGCCTATGCACGGCAATTTCTGGAGCGCATCGAGAGACCGGAGGCCGACTTGATCGACGGCATTGCTCCTGCGGTGGCGATCCGGCAGAAGAACACCACTCGCAATCCGCGCTCCACCGTCGCCACGGCCACAGAAATCTTCGACTATCTCCGCCTGCTCTTTGCCCGCGTGGGCCGAACTTATTGCGCCAATTGCGGGCGCGAGGTAAAGAAAGACACCGTCGATGAAGTCGCCGACGTCATTCTCACTCTCGATCCTGACACTCGACTGCAGGTGATGTTCCCGTTGCAGCGGGGGGAGCCCGCAAACAAGGAACCCGCCAAGCCTCCGCGCGTGTCGAAGAAAAAATCATCTCCGACATCTTCATTGAACGATGGGCTAAAGACCAGGCTTTTCGATCTTCGCAAGGCCGGGTTCAACCGGCTCTATCAGGGGGGACAGATATTCGAGTTCTCCAGTCCCGAATCGCTGCTGGACGTTCAATTTGATCAGCCCGTTTTTGTCCTGGTCGATCGCCTCACCGTATCCGCCGAATCCCGCTCGCGGATTATCGACGCAATCGAAACGGCCTATCGCGAGTCAGGCGAGGTTTTATTCGAAGTTCCTGGCAATGAAGAAGAACGCATCGCTGCCAAGCAGTTGCGTTTCGCGCAGCGCTTCGAGTGCAAGCAATGCAATCTTCGCTACGAAGAGCCCGAACCGCGGCTTTTCTCGTTCAACAATCCTTATGGCGCATGTCCAAAATGCCAGGGATTTGGAAACACGATTGACTTCGATCTCGACCTCGTTATTCCCGACAAATCGAAAACTCTGGCCGAAGGCGCAATCGAGCCCTGGACGAAACCGAAATATCGTCCGCTTTTCACCGATCTGAAGCGGTACGCCAGGCAGGCCGGCGTTCCTCTCGACATTGCCTGGGATGACTTGCAAGAAGAGCACAGAAACCAGGTTCTCAACGGCGATGGCAAATTCCTGGGCGTGCGCGGTTTCTTTGCTCATCTCGAGCGCAAGAAATACAAGTTGCATGTGCGCGTCTTTCTCAGCCGATATCGCGGATACTCCCAGTGCTCTGCCTGCAACGGATCGCGGCTGCGGCTGGAAGCGCGGCAGGTCAAAATCAATGGCCGCAATATCTGTGACGTCTGCTCGCTCACCGTCGAGGACGTGCTAAAGTTTTTTTCCGCGCTAACGCTCACCGCCGAACAAGCGCAGGTCGCCGAAAAGTTGCTCGAGGAAATTCGCGAGCGCCTAAAATTTCTCAACGACGTCGGACTTGAGTACCTGACCCTCGATCGTCTCTCTTCCACGCTCTCCGGAGGCGAGGCCCAGCGCATTCAACTGGCGACGTCGCTTGGATCACGCCTGGTAGGCACGCTTTATGTTCTCGACGAGCCTTCGATTGGGCTGCATCCCCGTGACACGCACCGGCTCATCACTATCTTGCAGGATCTGCGAAACCTCGGAAATACCATCCTCGTCGTCGAGCATGATCCCGACATCATGCAAGCTGCCGATCGCATCCTCGATCTCGGTCCCGGCGCCGGTGAGAATGGCGGCAAGATGGTGGCGGCCGGCACGTACGACGAAATCCTGCACGACCCCTCTTCTTTGACTGGACGCTATCTTTCGGACGATCTGCGCATTCAGCTTCCTGCCGTTCGGCGCACGCCCGGCCCGCAGCAGATCACGATTCGCGGCATTCGCGCCAATAATCTGAAAAACATCGAGGTCACTATCCCGCTTGGCATGATCGTCGCCATCACCGGCGTATCTGGCTCCGGCAAATCAACGCTTCTGCATCACGTTCTCTATCGCGCTCTAGCCCAGGCCAAGCATCAAGCGAGCAACGGAACGACCGGGCCCTTCGCCACATGGGAGAGCCTCACTGGCGATCAATTTATCGACGAGGTCGTATTGGTGGATCAGTCGCCCATTGGGCGCACGCCTCGATCGAATCCCGTCACCTACATCAAGGCGTTTGATGCCATTCGCGAAGTCTTCGCTTCTTTACCAGAATCGAAGAAGCGGGGGCTCACGGCCGGACATTTTTCCTTCAACGTCCCCGGTGGCCGCTGCGAAACCTGCCAGGGCGACGGAACCGTTACCGTCGAAATGCAGTTCCTGGCCGATGTAGAACTCATCTGCGAGGAATGCAAAGGCTCGCGCTACAAACCCCAGGTTCTTGAGGTTCGCTATCGCGGTAAGAACATCCATGAAGTGCTGAACCTCACCGTGAAAGAGGCGTTGAAATTCTTCGCCGAGGCGTCGAAGGTGAGTGAAAAGTTACGCACTCTCGAGGAAGTCGGCTTAGGATATCTTCGCCTCGGGCAGTCCGCTACAACGCTTTCCGGCGGAGAAGCGCAGCGCATGAAGCTGGCCGCGCACCTGCAACCTGCCACGCATGACTCTAGCCGTTATTCTGTCCGTTCGCCCCGCGGCGCTAGCGCCCGTACGAGGCGCCGATTGCTGTATATCTTCGATGAACCCACGACGGGCCTTCATTTCGATGACATCAGCAAACTCCTCGCCGCCTTCCGCCGTCTGATTGAGGCAGGGGGATCAATCGTCGTTATCGAGCACAATCTCGAGGTCATCAAGACTGCCGATTGGGTTATCGATCTTGGCCCGGAAGGTGGCAACCGGGGAGGAAAGATCATCGGCACTGGTCCGCCGGAGGCCATCGCCAAGCTTGCCGGCTCCTATACTGGACAATATCTGGCGCGTATCCTGAATGGCAATGGGGCATCTCGTCGCAACGGCCGCCCGTAGCATCATCGCGGCGTGCATCATCGCAGCCGCCGCATGCGGATTCGCGGCCGCGCAGAGCAGTGACGCATCCTCTCAGTCCGCAGCCCAGTCTAACGATCAACCCCAGCCCGAAGGTTCTTCATCGTCATCGAGCAAAACCACTCATCGCAAGACTGATTCCTACACGAACGAAACCATCCGCCACATTCGCGTGCGCGAAGAACCCTCCGCGCCGCCAGAACTTACCCAAGCGGAAACGCTGATTCAGAAGCGCGACTATGCCGGAGCCGAACCACTGCTGCGCAAGGTCGTCCAGGCCAATCCTTCCAACGACGAAGCGTGGTCGTACGAAGCGTGGTTCGATCTGGGATTCGTGGAGAACGGTCTTGGCAATGTTCCGGAATCGATTGCCGCTTACCGAAAATCCGTGGCTATCAAGCCAGACGTTTTTGAGTCCAATCTTAATCTTGGATTGCAGTTGGCAAAGACCAGCCAACCCGACGCCGAGCAATTTCTTCGGACCGCGACCAAACTCAAGCCGACGGGCCAGCCTGCGGAGGGTCTGGAGCGGGCATGGTTGTCACTGGGCCACGTGCTCGAGAGTGCAAAACCCGAAGAGGCGATTGCCGCTTACCATCAGGCGGCTCTCTTGCAACCCAAAGATCCGGAACCTCGTCTCTCCTCAGGCGCATTGCGCGAAAAAGAAAACAAATACTCGGATGCCGTCGAGGAATATAAGGACGCGCTCGCGCTCGATCCCAATTCTGATGCGCTCATTGGTCTGGCCAATGTCTACATGCGCGGACGTCAATTCCCCGAGGCCGAAGAATATCTCCATAAATTGGTCGCCGCTCAGCCCGGCAACGCCGGAGCTCACATCGAGCTCGGCCGCGTGCTGATGGCGGAGAACAAGAACGACGCCGCATTAACAGAGTTGAAGGCGGGTGCCAAGCTCGCTCCAACCGATCTCTCGGCGCAGCGCGATCTCGCAGATCTCTACACAACGCTGGGCAAGAACGATCAGGCCGAAGCCGTATACCGCTCCCTGCTGGCGGCCGATCCGAAAAATGCGGAGTTACATCGCAGCCTCGGCCAGAGCCTGCTGCGTGAAAAGAACGCGCCCGCAGCTCAACAGGAGTTCCTGGCCGCCGTCAATCTCAACCCGAATCTCGGTGAAGCATACGGCGACCTCGCTTTCGCTGCCAGCGAGAACAAGGATTACGTATTGAGTCTCAAGGCCCTAGCCGCCCGCGCCAAATTCTTGCCCGAAGTTCCTACTACTTATTTTCTGCGCGCGTCCGATTTTGACCATCTGAAAGATTACAAACAGGCAGCCGCCAATTATCATCTCTTTCTCGGCGTTGCGAATGGGAAGTTCCCTGACCAGGAATGGCAGGCAAAACATCGGCTCATCACCATTGAGCCGAAAAAATGACGTATCAGGATCGATCGAATGCGCGGGCTTCGCAATACGTTTTACGCCTCTGCAACCGCTGTCCTAATGGCGTTGTTGATTTCGCTCGGGACCCTGCACGCCCGCTCCGTTGAGCCCACCATTGCCGAATTGAAAGCGCGTGTATCCTCCACGGAACTGCGCGACCGGCCCAAGCTATGCGTGCAAATTGCCGAGCGGCAATTGCAGGAAACCGACAGACTTTACACCGCATCTGACGATCAGAAGGGTGTAGTCGCCCTCGATGATGTGGTGACTTACTCCGAACTCGCCCGCGACTATGCGATTCAATCGCACAAATACCAGAAACAGGCGGAAATCGCCGTTCGTGGTATGACTCGCAAAATTAGCGATATCATGCATACCCTGCCCCAGGCCGAGCAGGTGCCTTTGCAGAAAGCTCTCTCGCGATTGCAACGCGTACGCGACGACCTGCTATCTGCGATGTTTTCGAAAGGCAACAAATGATTTCAAGCCTGCGGTATTCGCCCATCCTCTTCGGCGCCATCCTGTTGTTGCTCTGCAGTGCATCCGCACAGAGGCGTCGCGACCCTCTCACCCAGCCGGAAATCGACCAGATCCGCGACACCAGTTGGGAACCCAGACAACGCCTCGCCCTCTATGTTCAATTCAGCCGCGCGCGCCTCGACAAGATGGAACAATTGCGCGCCGATCCTAAAGTCACCGACCGTCCGCAACAGACTCACGATCTGCTGGACGACTTCCAATTGCTGTACGACGAACTGAACGACAACATCGACACCTATGTCGATCGCAAGGACGATATCCGGAAGCCGCTGAAATTGATCATCGCCGCCGATACCGAGTTCCAGGCGAAGCTGCGCGCCCTGAAAGACGCCGCCGATGTGAAGCCGGACGAATATCGCCAGTACGAATTCGTTCTAACCACGGCTATCGAAACAGTCGATAGCGCAGCCGACGATCATCGAAAGTTGCTGGAAGACCAGGAAGACGCCGCCAAGCACAAGAAGCTTCACTCAGGAGATCAACAAGTGAGCGGTCGGCCGGAATAGTGGAATCAACTTCCGCAAGACAACGGCGCCGCACATTTCCGTTCCCGTGCTAATCTACGTTCACCGTGCGTGCAGGCCTGCTGGAAATCTTCGAGGAAACTTATCAGGAATTGCGTCCCGGATCTTACCCCCCGGAACTGAAGGTGGAGTTCTTCGCCTTCGCCAACGTCAACAACACTATCCGCCTTCGTAACGGACGCCTGCTGGTTCGCCTCTCCGATCTCCTCGAAGGCGCGCCCGATGCCATCTTGCGCGCCATCGCTCACATCCTGCTCGCCAAAATGTACCGCAGGCCCATCGATCGCGGTCATGCTGCTCGGTATCGCAAATATGTCGGAGGCCAGGACCTTGTCCGCAAGGCGCACCTCGTCCGTCAGATGCGCGGACGCAAATTCCTGCGTGACGCGCGCGGACGTTATTTCGATCTCGACGAGCTCTTCGAAGACCTGAACACCCGCTTCTTTCACGGACTGATGGCGCGCCCGCGCATGAGCTGGAGCCGCAGCAAAACCCGCCGCATTCTCGGCCATTACGATCCCGCGCACAACGCCATCATCATCAGCCGCATCTTCGATCATCCCGCGATGCCGCGTTATGTGCTCGAATACATCGTCTACCACGAGATGCTGCACCTGAAGCATCCGGTGAAGCTGCGGGGCAGCCGCCGCTGCGTCCATTCCGCCGAATTCCAGGCCGAGGAAAAGCTGTTCCCGCAGGCGGCGGAGGCAGAAGCGTTTGTGAAGAGAATGTGAATGAATCGACTTGATAGCCTCAGTTGACTTCGGGCTCTTGCTTGACCCAGGAGCAATTCGGGCACGGGCACTTCTCTCCAATCTCAATTTTTCGGCCATTTTTTTGCATCAGTAGGCCTTCGAATTTGGAAAACGCTGAGCCGTGGGCACCGAAGCTCGACCCGTCAGTTGGCGCCGGGACGCTGGATTCGCTCCACCGTGTATACGGGCAACACGTCCTCTCGACGCTTCAGTTCGAGGCCGAGCTTTCTTAGCACCGCGAAGATTGAGGGGAGGCCGACGAAGTGGCTCACATCCGGAGTGGTATTCGGTGGCGGAGGGGGCAGCCGCATCGGGACCCAGCCTTCCGTGCTTACAGTGAACATGCCGTTGAGCGCCGTTCCATTCACGACCGGCAGATCGGTCCAGTTTCCAATGTAATAGGCAAGGTCGTCCATGTTCACGGCATTTGCATTTAGCGGATGGCCGAAGCCGCCAACAAAACTATGGCAGCCTTCAGGTTCAGTATCGAAGATGCAGTCCTTGTTGGAAAGCATAGACCTCTGGAGCTTCGGCCCTCCGTCGGCAAGGGTCAGAGCATAGACTGACATCGTCTTATTCTCAAGCCGCATCACAAGTTTAAATCGATCAGCGAGCAGTCCACGGATCATCTGCCGAATTCGTCTGCGCACCTCACGGTACTGAAGATGGGGAGAGATCGCATAGACGGGCGCTTTCGCTTCGATATCGTACTTCTCGCGGAAGGTCCAGTCGGGAAGAGAAAAAAGACGGGGCGAAGGGTTGACCGGCACGTCGTAGGCGTAACTCAAAAGCGTAATCACAGGGACCGCGGTTGCAATCAAGTCGCCGTTAGGCAGCACTTGTACCCGCTCCTTTCGCGGGTCGGCTGAGAGAGCAGGCTTTATGGTGATGGAAGCAAATGCTTGCGAGCGAGCAACGGCAGGCAAGGCCAAAAGCAAGCACACTACAGCTTGGCAGAACACGAACATAATGCGCCCCAGTTCGAGATTTCGGCTGTAACACAGCTTGTTGCCCGGAGTTTGCATCTTGGCTACTTACGTTGTGCGGTGATAACCTTGCCGCTAATCACCAAAGTCATGCAGCACATTCTGTCCCGGGCGTCAGAGGTGAAGTCGGCGTAGTTACTCGAAACTCCGTCGATAATGAACCTTTCCGGAGACACTGGAGACAGGGCCAGGCTTGGGTGTCCCGCGAAGGCCAAAGTGAGATGATCGCCTTCGATCCGAACCGAAATCTTCGCTGGTGGTGAGTTGGAGACGTAATCCCCGACGTATGGGTCGAGTTGAAGCCAAGCTGAATGATCAGGGCGTGCCTGCGCCGGGAACGGCTGTTCCCAATCGGTGCCAATCTCTCGAATATGCAGATTCAGAACGTGAATCCAGCTGTAGCGGATTGCGGTAGCAGTCATGCAAAACAGAATCAACGAGAGGACCGCGCCGTGGATGATTGCGGATGGGCGAGGCCGGAACGCGTCGAGCGTCCCAAATGAAGGAACATGGTCCGTCGTTGGATTTGGCACAGGTGCAATGGATAACTCAAGCCCGGTGTGGGGTCTCAAGGTCCATTGTCTCAATAGCGAAACCACACAATCCAACATCACACCGAGCCTGGCTAGTGTTCTCTTTTGCTGATCGAAGATGTAGAGCATCTCGTCGCCGAAACGTCGGCGAAAGCTGGAGGGATGAAGACGCACAGCGCATCGATATAGGCGCCTAAGCATCAGAGTCTCCCGGGATTCAGTATCCGCAGTCGCGAGCGAGCCTCGCGGATAACCTCCGTCAGGCGTGCCGTCTCGGCTCTGAGGACATCCCGTCCGGCATCAGTGAGTCGGTAATAGCGTCTGCGAGGATCATCATCTCCCCGACGCTGCCCCAATTCCTGAACCCATCCGCGCTCAATCAGCTTCTGCAAATTGTCGTAGAAGGTGCCGGGCCCCGGTTTGTAGATCCCCTCCGATTGCCTTGCGATCTCCTGCAGGATGCCGTAGCCGTGAAGATCTTCCCCTGCTAGTGCGAGAAGGATATGCAAAGCTGCCGAGGACAACGGCAAATACGAATCCATTTGTTCGGCCATACTCGGAAATAGATATATCGGATTCCGAGCTATACAGTCAAGTGCTTTGCCGAACAATCGTTCTCAGCTGGTACAAATCCCAATTAGGCTCATCCTCCATCCACCGGCGGGCAGCCTCATCCCCTCTCTGCCAGCCCACACCGTTCACCCTCCCATTTTCCCCATGTGACCCTAATCACATCGATTTGTGAGCCTGCGGATTGACGCTTCCCACCGGGCAGAATATCCTTAAATTTGAAATTGAAATTCATTTTCAAAATCGTCACCCTTCACCACCGCTCGAGAATTTAAAGGATTGCAATGTTAGATGCTTTCATCATCACGCTGCGCGAAGGAGTAGAAGCAGCCCTTATCGTTGGCATCACTCTCGCTTATCTGAACAAGATCGGCCGCCCGGAGCTCCGCAAGACCGTCTATGCGGCGCTGGTCGCAGCGTTCCTCGGCAGTATCGGGATGGCCATCGTCATCTCCCGCACCCACCTGAACGAGGACGTTTTCGAAGGCTGGATCATGCTGGTCGCGGCCGTCTTCGTCGTCAGCATGGTCGTCTTCATGATGAAGACCGGCCGCAAGCTCAAAGGCGAAATCGAGGGCAAAGTCGGCCTGCTGGCCGGCAATGACGCCTGGTTCGGGCTTTTCGTCTTCATTTTCCTGATGGTCCTGCGCGAAGGCGCCGAAACCGTCCTCATCCTTTCCGCTGTCACCCTCAACTCCACCGAACTGATGAGCTTCCTCGGAACGCTGCTCGGGGTGATGGCGGCGATCGCTTTCGGCGTGATGTTCGTCAAAGGCAGCGTCCGCATCAACCTGCAAAAGTTCTTCAAAGTGACCACCGCCATCCTGTTCCTAGTCGCGGCCCAGTTACTCGTCTCCGGGCTGCATGAGCTTTCTGAAAGCGGAGTGATCGCCTCCTCCAAGCGCGAGATGGCAATCATTGGTCCCATCGTTAGCAATGACTGGTTCTTTTTCGTGACGATTTTCGCTCTCGCCGCGCTGATGATTCTTTTCGAAGCCAAGCGCCGTCAGCCGGTTCCCGAGTCGGCGTCTCCGGCAGCGCGCCGCAAAGCCCTTTGGAGCGCCCGCCGCGAACGCATGTGGATGGTCTCGGTTTACACTTTCTCCTTCATCTTCATCGCCATGGTCACCGCCGAATTCGTCTACGCCAAGAGCCAGAGCGCGCTTTCGCCGGCAACGGAAATCACATTCACAAACGGCCAGTTCAAGATTCCACTCTCGCAGGTATCGGATGGTGACCTGCATCGCTTCGAAGCAAAAGAAAAAGGCACCGAAGTTCGCTTCTGGCTCTACAAGAAGCCGGACGGCAAGGTAGCGACGGTGTTCGATGCCTGCCAGATTTGCGGCGCCGTCGGCTTCTACAAGAGCGGCAATGGCGTGGTTTGCAAGAATTGTGCTGCACCCATCAACCCCCAATCCGTGGGCATGGCCGGAGGTTGCAATCCCATCCCGTTGAAGGCCACCCAGACGGCAGATTCGATCATCATTCAAGAGGCCGACGTCGCTGCCGGGGCCAGCGTGTTCGCCCAAAAATAGCCATGTTCGTCCGCCTCGTCTACGAATCCTTCCGCCGCCAGAAACGCCGTAAGGTCCTGGCTGGAGCTGCCATCACCCTCGGCGTTACCGTCGCCACCGCGATGATCGCCGTCGCTACCGATATCGGCGACAAGATCAATCGCGAACTCCGCACCATAGGGGCCAATCTGGTCGTTACACCACAGGAAGATTCCCTCGATGTCGAAATCGGTGGCGTAAATCTGAAGCCTCCGAGCGATGGCGCTTATCTGAACGAGGCCGACCTGCCCAAAATTAAAGACATCTTCTGGCGCAACAACATCACCGGCTTCGCGCCCATGCTGCCCGTCAGGGTTTCGATCGCCCGCGATGGCAACAAGCAAGACGTCACGCTCGTCGGAACCTACTTCGCTAAGAAAATTCCGCTGGGCGGCGGCGAAGACTTCGTCACCGGCGTGCGCTCAACCCATCCCTGGTGGAAAACTTCCGGCGCCTGGCCGGATGACAATTCCCAAGACGTCCTCGTCGGCGAACGACTCGCCTCTCGATGGGGAGAGAAAACCGGCGACGAGTTGGCGGTCGGCGCGCGCCATCTGCACGTCAGCGGTATTCTCTCCACTGGCGGGGATGAAGACGACCAGATCGTCGCTCCTCTCGCGCTCGCGCAAGAGATTCTGGGCATGCCAGGAGCCGTTCGCCGAATCTACGTCAGCGCCCTTACCAAGCCGGAAGACGCCTTCGGCCGCCGCGATCCCAAGAGCATGTCCGGCGCGATCTATGATCGTTGGTACTGTACGCCCTATCCCGCAGCCATCGCGCTACAACTGACCGAAGTCATTCCGCACTCGCATGCCGAACAAATCCGCCAAGTCGCACAGAATGAGGGTGCAGTGCTGACGCGCATCGAAGGCCTCATCTTTCTCATTACACTCGCCGCGCTGCTCGCTTCCGCCTTGGCAGTCTCGGCCGCGATGGCGACCGCTATCTTTGAACGCCGCGCGGAAGTCGGATTAATGAAGGCCCTCGGTGCTGGTAAACTCGCGGTCGCTTCCATCTTCTTCGCCGAAGCCTTTCTTCTCGCGCTCTTCGGCGGTAGCGTGGGATTCGGTCTCGGTGCCCTGCTTGCCCATCAGATCGGCCATTCCATCTTCAACTCACAGATTTCGATCCAGCCTGTGCTTCTGCCGGTGATTCTCGCCATCGCCGTGATTGTCACTTTTGGCGGCAGTGCGGCCGCCATTCGCCGCGCCGTTGAACTTGATCCCGTCTTCGCCCTGCGAGGTGAACTGTGAGCCGACCCGTTTCTGACGCAGCCCATGAACTCGCAAGCGCTCGGGCGCAGGCTCCCCATCGTTCCATGCTGATTCGCATGCTGGTGCGCGCGGCCGTATTGCGCCGCGGTCGTGCTGCCTCTGCGCTTTTCGCCATGGTCGTCGCAGCAGCGGTCGCTACCGCCATGTTGAACCTCTATGTCGATGTGCAAGCCAAGCTTCGTCGCGAATTTCGCAACTATGGAGCAAACATCGTTCTCGTCAGCAAAGATGGCTCTTCCCTTCCGGCCGAATCCCTGGCGCATGTCGATTCTGTTTTGTCCGGTCGCGGCATTGCTGCACCGTTTGCGATGATTGTTGCCCGCACCAGCGACGGCCAACCTATCGTCGTAGCCGGAGTCGATTTCGAACGCATCCGACAGCTCGACCATTGGTGGCAGGTGAGCGGCTGGCCGTCGGCAGCGCAGCAGGCCTTAGTTGGCGTGCGCGCGCAATCCGTCGTTTCTCCCAAAAATCAGCCCTTCGACTTGAGCTTCCAGAGCAAAGTCATCCATCTTTCGGCAGCCGGGACTGTGCGCACCGGAGCGGCCGAGGACAGCCGCATTTTTCTTTCTCTGTCGGATTTCGTCAGCTGGACCGGAGTGCAACCCTCCACAATTGAAGTTGGTGCAAACGGATCCCTTGAGGAGATCAACAGCACCATGAAGCAGCTTGCGCAGGCCATCCCTGCCGCAGAGGTTCGCCCGGTGCGGCAGATTATGGAAGGAGAAGCTCGCGTGCTCGGCAAGACCCGAGCCACGCTGCTCGCGGCCGCAGCTCTTATCATCCTGACGGCCGCACTCTGTGTTCTCTCCACATTAACGGGATGGGTCTTCGATCGGCGTCGCGATTTTGCGATCATGAAAGCATTGGGCGCCTCCGATCGTCTGCTCAACGGATTTTTCGCCGCCGAAGCAGTGACTCTAGGTGCCATCGGCGCGGTCATCGGTTTCGTTATCGGCATCGGCATCGCCGCCTGGATCGGTCGCGTCAACTTCAATGCGGCCGTCATGCCCCGGTTCAGTGTTTTGCCACTGGTTCTCGCGGGCAGCATGCTGGTCACGCTCTTATCAGCTATCCTGCCCATTTCGCTGCTACGTCGCGTGCAGCCCGCCGTGATCCTGAGGGGAGAGTGAGATGATTCACATTAAAAACGTAACCAAGCTTTATCCCGCAAAAGAATCCGCCAACGGCTCCGGCAAGGACAATGGGTCCATCCACGCTCTCGACCACATCTCCCTCCACGTAACCAAAGGCGAATGGGTATCGATCATGGGGCCGTCGGGATCCGGTAAATCGACGCTCGTCAATCTGATCGGATGCCTCGACCAGCCCACTTCCGGAGAAATCTGGCTCGATGGTCAGAACGTCGCAGGAATTTCCGCTGCCGAACTGAATCGCGTCCGCGCCGAAAAGATCGGCTTCATCTTCCAGCAGTTTCATCTCATCCCATTCCTCACTGCGGTTGAAAACGTGATGCTGGCGCAATATTTTCACAGCATGACCGATGAGAAAGAAGCCATCGAGGCACTCGCCCGTGTCGGCTTGGCCGATCGTGCCCATCATCTTCCCTCGCAGCTTTCTGGCGGTGAGCAGCAGCGCGTCTGCATCGCTCGCGCCCTGATCAACGATCCGCGCATCATTCTCGCCGACGAACCCACCGGCAATCTCGATGCGCAGAACGAAGAAATCGTGTTGCGCCTGCTTCGCGAATTTCACCAGCAAGGCCGCACCATCGTGATGGTGACGCACGATCCCGTCGTCGCCCGCCTAGCCGACCGGCGCATTGAACTGCATCATGGAAAGATCGCCGCACAGGAAGTCTTCTCCATGGCCGACGAAGAACAACTCGACGAAGTTCTCGAAGAACTGTGGGTGCTCGAGGAGCACGCCGAAACCGCCGAAGTCGAGCGCATGGAGGTGCATGGCGCGCTGCCGGTCAGCATGGCGATCGAAAAGATGATTAACTTAGGTCTGGTCGTCTCGGCTCCGCATCCGCCTGAAGCGCACGATCACCGGCCATTCGTGAATCCCTGTCATGACGCGCTCAAGCCAATGTCGGCCTCCACCGGCGACGGCACCATGATCGTAGAACTGACGCCGCGCGGCCGCCAGCGCGCCGGCAGCATCATTCGCCGCCATCGCCTGGCCGAGCGGCTCTTCACCGACAGCCTCGCTATGGATAGCGAAACCGAAATCGAGCAGCAAGCCTGCAAGTTCGAGCACATCCTCTCGCCTGAAGCTACTGACAAGATCTGCGCGTTTCTGGGCCATCCCCGCACCTGCCCGCACGGCGCACCTATTCCGCCCGGCCCTTGCTGCGGAAACGTTGCAGCAACCTCCGATTTAGAGCGAGCATCAGTGCGCTCCAAGTAACTGCCCCACACCACAAGCCGGCGTTACAATGCAGCTTGACTCTTCGTCGCCCCATCATCGGCGTCTTCGATTCCGGCTTTGGCGGCCTTACCGTTCTCAAGGCTATGCTCAAAAGCATTCCCGCCGCCGATTACGCCTACTTCGGTGACACGGCCCGGCTGCCTTACGGATCGAAATCCGTCGAGACGGTAGGCCGTTATGCAGTGGAAGCGGCGCAGTTTCTCGAGTCCAACGGGGCCCACATGCTGGTCATCGCCTGCAATACGGCGACCGCGCTGGCGCTCGATCGAATCAAGGCCGCAGCACGCGTGCCCGTTGTCGGAGTTGTCGAGCCCGGGGCCCAGGCCGCCGCAACCGCGACAAAAAACAAGAAAGTCGTTGTGATCGGGACGGAAGCCACCGTCAGCAGCCACGCTTATTACAGAGCTCTGGAAGCACGCGGCTTGCGTGCCCGCGAGAAAGCCTGCCCTCTGCTCGTTCCTCTTGTCGAGGAAGGTTGGATCGAGCATCCCGTCACAGAACAAGTCGCGCGAATCTATCTACAGGAAGCCTTCGCCGACAGCTTTCGCGATTCCGACGTGCTTGTACTCGGATGCACGCATTATCCCCTGCTCAAGCCGCTTCTGCGTCGGGTCGCGCCCACTCACGTCCAGATTGTTGACTCTGCCGAATCGACTGCGCAGGCCGTCGGTCCACATCTCCAGCAAATGCTCCCTCCGGCGCCTGCATTGGCGGAGGAACGCCGAACTGCTTCGCGCCTCCGCTTCTTCGCCACCGATTCGGTTGAGAAATTTCAGCGCCTGGGTGAACGCTTCCTCGGTCTCCCCATTAACGTAGTTCAGCACGTGGATTTGAAGGAGTAGGCCGCAGCCAGAGGCAAAAAAGGCGCTGAGCACTCAGCGCCTTTCTCCCACAACGTAAGAACCTTCCTCAGTACAGGTGGAACTCGACTTCCACCGCAATCACCGTCGCCACCGGATGCCCATCTTTCTTTCCGGGCTCGAATTTCCAGGTCTTCACCGCTTCAATCGCCTTCTCATCCAGACCCATGCCCAGCGCGTTGAGCACGTGAATGTTGGTTGGGCGGCCGTCGACTCCGACAATCAGCCCCAAGGTGCAGACGCCCTGATATTTGGCCTTGCGCGCTTCCTCAGAGAACTCCGGCTCCGGCTCATAAATCGGTATTGGTGCAGTCACTCCCCCACCAACCCGAAATACGCCGCCACCCACGCCACCACCTTCGCCCGGGCCAAATCCCGGGCCCTTGCCGCTACCTACTCCGCCACCCGAGCCCGAGCCAATTCCGCTGCCGCTGCCGGTCCCATTCGAAGGCATCACCGCATGCGACATCGGATCGCCCAGGTTCGGCGCATCATTTGCCATTGCCAGATGCACTGTTGGCGGAATTACGATTGTCGGCTCAACCGCAAGTTTCGGATTCAGATTGCGGATCACGGCTGCCGGTGGCGTAATCTGCTGCATCGAGAACTTCGGCAGCTTTCCGTGGCTCGCCTGCAGGACATCGCGGTCGCCGCCGCCGCCGCCACCGCCCGCTTCCGTTTTTGACGGCGTTAGCGGAGGCAGGTCCGAAGGATCGATTACCTGGACCTTAACTTCTTGCTTCGGAGCCGCTGTCACCACCCGGCGTCCAATCACTACCGTAAGGACGATAACGCCAGCCAGCAACGCATAGTAGCCAACCGCGCCCAAAGCGCCTTGCTTCCAGTAAGAGTAAAAGCCCCAAATGTCTTTGACCGGCTCAGGCTTAGACTCCAGTTTGAGAGGCGGCAACTTCTTGGGAAAGAAAAACTCGTCCAGTTGGCGTGGTAGGGACTTCCAGAGAGGCTCCTCGAACCGCTCCCGGTCAATTAGTAGGTGCAGTTCCGGTTCCTGATTCGCGGGGTTCGGGTTGATTGGCGCTGATCCCATAATACCGATGCAAACTCCTCAAGATTCTGTGTGGGAAAATCTGGCCAACTGCCCTGCAAATACCTTGCCCTCACACAGATGAGCGGCGCGCGGTTGAAGTTGCTCCGTTCTCGCCCAATTTTGTGGATAGCTACCTTCGGCCCTCCCACAATATTCGGGCCAAAAACTCCATTTTGCAGATAGTAAATTTTAACTCCATTCTGACCTTTGTGACAGTGCATTTCCGACTCCTCTTAACCCTCTAAAAGCCATGCCCTTCCGCAGCCCACGTCTTGGGGAATACGTAATTATCCGCAAGTCGCTTTTGTTGGCGTAATCTCAGC
Organism: Verrucomicrobiia bacterium; assembly: GCA_035523795.1. Taxonomy (GTDB): domain Bacteria; phylum Acidobacteriota; class Terriglobia; order Terriglobales; family Acidobacteriaceae; genus Sulfotelmatobacter. The sequence goes on from DATKQB010000167.1 coordinate 16,001, forward strand.
GCACACGCTTCGACCGGCGCCTTGTGCGCGCTCCAGTTGAACCTGGAGGCGGTCAAAACGACTACCTCACCAGCACTTCGGCACAAAGAACGATCTCAAAATTAAGCCGATCCGCGAATCCACTTGACTTTACAAATCTTCAAAAATCGCAGGTCGCCCGGAACAATACAATGAATACCTCCAACCGCCGGGACGATGGCCCATCGGTGTGAGCAACCTGCATCCAAGTTGAAGTATCGTAGAAAAATCGAGTTTTCAAGCGCCAGCATGTCATCCATTTCCGCTTACTGCCTTGCCCTTGCGTGTGCAGTAGCCCCACCGCTATGGGCACAGCAGGCTGCAACTGGCCCGGATGTGCCTGCCCAGCAAGCCTCGCGGCAGTCTTCTCCCCAAGCGTTACCGAGCGCTCCTGTTCCGCAGGCAACGGGGAGCATTCACGGTTCTGTTGTTGATCAGGACGGCGCAGTCATCGCCAACGCCACGGTCGTTCTGGCGGAAGGAACGGCAACGTCCCAGTCCTCTACTGCAGCGGACGGAACTTTCGACTTTGCCAATCTTCCGCCCGGATCATTTGAGGTGACCATTTCGGCCTCGGGATTCGCCACTCAGAAGCAATCCGGTGAACTGCAAGCCGGGCAGCAATATATCGTCCTGCCAGTGCAGATGGTGGTTGCCGCCAATGTACAGGTGAACGTGACGGAGACGCAGCAGGAAATTGCGGAAGAAGAAGTCCACCAGGAAGAGCAGCAGCGCATCCTCGGAGTATTTCCGAATTTTTATGTGACCTACGTTCCTGACGCCGCGCCTCTGGACCGCAAACAGAAATTTCAATTGGGATGGAAAACGATCATCGATCCGGTTGGCTTTGGCCTAGCCGCCGCCGTTGCAGGCTTCGAGCAGGCCGACAATGATTACCGCGGATATGGACAAGGCGCTGCGGGCTACGGCAAGCGTTTGGGAGCGGCCTACGGCGACTTCGCCTCCAGCACTTTTTTCGGCAACGTGGTTTTCCCCGCCTTGCTCAAGCAGGATCCCCGATACTTCGTCAAAGGGACCGGCAGCATCCGGTCAAGGTTCTTTTATGCGGTCGCCAACGCGGTCATCTGCAAAGGCGATAACGGCCGCTGGCAGCCGAATTATTCGAACATTCTGGGCAGCCTGGCGGCTGGCGGACTGTCGAACGCGTATTACCCCAATTCCAATCGCAACGGCTTGGCTCTCACCTTCCGCAATACGGCACAGGGTTTGGGCGGCAGCGCGATCACGGCCGTCATTCAGGAATTCTTTTTGAAGAGACTCACTCCCAAGGTCCGGCACCAGTCTACAAACTGAAGGTAATTGACCCCTCCAGATTGCCGCATTGAATTTAGGCGTGCTCGGTCGCAACTGCCGCCTTGTGTTCCCTACATCTTTTGCGTCAGAATCTACATCATAAGAAATGGCTTCGTACCGGAGATTCTCCTGAATGCCCAATAACTTGCGGCGCGTTCGCGCCGTCCTGAGAGCCCCCCTGACGCTGAGTCTGGCGATTCTGCTTGCGCTTCCTGCCTTGGCTGCGGAGAAGGCCCACCTGCGCGTCGACGATTACCAGATCGAGGCCGAACTCACCCCGCATCTGCACATGATCAAAGCGCGGGCCAAGGTAAAGTTCACCGCGCTGCAGGATTTGAGTGTCGCTGTCTTTGAACTCCACAATGACTTGCGCGTTACCCGCGTGCTCGACGAGAAGAACCAGGTACTTTCGGCCGAGCGGGTCACGCAGGATTCCACCGTACGCGTTCCACTTCCCAATGGCTTGCCCAAAGACGCCTCCACCACACTGACGTTTGAATACGAAGGCCAACTCGAATCGGGCGATAACAGTCCGGTTCCCGGCCTGAAGCTGGCTTATATCGGCGATGACACCAGCTATCTGCTCTACGCCGGACGCTGGTTCCCGGTAAGCGGATACGGACTGAATCGCTTCACTTCGACGATCAGCATCACCGTTCCGGCGCACATGCTGGTCATCGGCAGCGGAAAGGTTACATCTGTTGAGCACGCGGCCTCGAATCGGTCCAACTCCAGCGTGCTGCCCACGAAAACCTATACGTTCATCTACGACACTCCGAGCTTTCCAGGAACCATCGTTGCCGGTGTTTTTCAGGAATTCAAAAGCGACGAGGCGGGAATGGACCTTCACGTTTTTTTCAAGCCGACCCATCAGGGGGTAGCTCCCGCTTACACCACAACGGCGGTTCAGGAGTTCACATATTTCGTAACTCTTTATGGCCCTCTGAATCAGCGCCTAAATATTGTGGAATTGCCAGGCGATACCGTTCCTTACGCGTGGGCGCCGGAGATCGCCGCGTTGGCCGGCCCGTCAATTACGGAAAAGACTAACTATCGGCTGCTGGCGGACGCGATCGCGCACCAATGGTGGGGAGTCTCGGTCAGTCCGGCGAGCAAGGACGATTGGTGGCTTTCCGACGGTTTTGCGCGCTATTCCGAGGCGATGTACGTCGAAAATGCCGCAGGAGAGGCAGGGCTCGAAGAAGCTGTAAAGGACATGTCGGTGGGAGCGCTGGCCTACGATACGGTGCCGCTTTCGAGTTCGGCCAAGCTCGATTTCTACTCGACCGAATTTCAATCGCTCACCACAGACAAGGGAGCGATGATTCTGCACATGTTGCGCTGGGTTCTGGGCGAAGATAAATACAACAAGACGATGCGCGACTTTGCCACGCAGTATGCGGGGAAATCGGCGACAACGGATGACTTCCGTACCGTGGCGGAGAGAAATTATGGTGATCAGCTGACCTGGTTCTTTTCGCAATGGCTCGATTCGACGGGAGCTCCTGAATTCAAGTTGAAATACACCGTTTACCGGCTGGGTGGCGCGGCCGCCGAGCAGACTCCGCAAGATCGAAAGATTCCCGGCTTTCGCACTACGGGCGAAGTTGCCCAGGACCTGGATCTGTTCCGCATGCCGGTCGACATCAGAATCGACACCGACGGACGCACGGAAAACAAGAAGATCGATGTCGTGGGCACAAACTCTCCGTTTTCGATTGAAACTTTCGGGCGGCCACGCAAAATCTCGATCGATCCCGATCACCACGTTCTAACCAACTCCGGAGACGTGAAACTGCGCGCGGCGATCCTGCGCGGCATGGCCTTGCAGCAACAGGGAGATCTCTCGGGCGCTCTCACGGAATTCAACAAAGCTCTCGACATGAACAAGAACAGCTCGCTGGCGCATTACCGGATTGCGGAAGTCTTTTTTCTTCAGCGGAACTATCAGTCGTCGGCGAACTCTTACCGAGCCTCTATTGACGGCGACGGCGATCCGAGGTGGACGGAAGTCTGGAGCCGCATTCAGCTGGGAAAGATTTTTGATATCACGGGACAGCGCGAGCGGGCAATTGGCCAATACAAGCAGGCGTTGCAAACCAACGACAATACCTTCAACGCTCTTGAAGAAGCGCGGAAATACTTGCAGAAGGCCTACGAGCGGCCAAAGGAAAAAACTCAGTAGACAGGTGGCACGGGCGTTTGAGTGTCTCGCCTTGAAATCTACTTTCCGGAAATCCAGGCTTCGGCTTCTTTCAACGATTGGAAGGTCCTAATGTTTGCCTGCGTTCGCAGGACGCGATGCATGCGGATGGCGTGCTCCTGGACTGAATTCTTCACCACAAAAGCGCGGCGCGCGCCGGGCGAGAACGGGTCAGCGTCATCCGCTAGAGTCATGAAATCCTCGGCTTGTAGGTCGAGAATTTCAACCTCTCTGAGATCTACCAGCTCTGAGAAATCAGCCTGAAAGCGTGGATCAGAGCGCAGCAGATGCGTGTATCCCACGATATCGTTGATCGTCACCTTTATCCCGAATTTGGCAGAGACTCTTTTTTTCTCGCAGTCGATTTGATAATGCACTGGTGGGTCCGTTTCGAAAGATGTTGGCCGCTCCAATTGCGGCGCAAAACCCTCTTGCATAATTCAGCTCTCCAAGAACTCTGATAGTTGGACTATCGGCAGTAACGCGGGAAAGTTGACCCCTTCGGCTAACCTTTTTCCGCCACCCTGGGTCTAAGTAAATACATGCCAGCACGGAACTTTTTGGTCCCGGCTGCGTATCTCTGATCAGATGTTAGGCGGGATTGAGACCCCTCGCCTGAACGTTACCCGGGTGCCCCCACGCTCCTCCCCGGAGGCGTGGGGGCATGGTTTCGCAGAGACTACGCATGCGCATGCTTTGGGACATCATCCGCCAGTCGCTGGCGACCCTGTGGGCGCATAAACTGCGCTCTTTCCTCACCATGTTCGGAATCGCCTGGGGGGTTGGCTCCCTGCTGCTGCTGGTTGGCCTGGGAGAAGGATTTCGTAGCGGTCAGGAAAAACAACTCGCCAACCTTGGCCAAAACATAATGTTCATGTTTCCGGGGCGGATTCCGGCGATCGATGGAAGCACGCAATCCGGCCAAGTTTATTACTTCACCTACAAAGACTATCTGGCCATCCGCAACGAGGCGAAATTCGTCGGCTTCCTCTCTCCTGTGTTGAACCGCGAAGACATTCGCGCGGTCAGCGATTACGGATCGACGAATGGTCAAGTCTTCGGTGTCGCTCCTGACTACAACCAGATTCGGACCGTTCCGGTGGAGCCGGGACGTTGGTTTAACGCGGAGGACAATGCGCAAAGGCGTCGGGTTGCGATCGTCGGATGGGAACTGCTCAAGAACATGTTTCCCGGCCGGCCAGCGGTCGGCTCCAGCATTCTGCTGAATGGGATGAATTTCGATGTGATCGGCGTAGTAGCAAAAGTCGGACGCGACGGCAACAATGGCACCAATTCGCGGATATTTATTCCCATCGATACGATGCGTGATCTGTTTCCGCTGACGCAGGCAAATTCTGAGGGAGCAATCTCGTTCCTGAACTACCGGCCCATCACAAAAGAACTTCACGCCGAAGCCAAGGATGAGATACATCGCATTATTGCGCGGCGTCACGGCTTCGATCCCCAGCTGCAGGACGCATTCGAAGACTGGGACACGATTGAGAACATGAAACGCGTGGGCAAGATTTTCGACGCAATGGATTGGTTCCTCGGTGTTGTGGGCATCGTGACGCTGGGATTGGGCGCGATTGGCATTATCAACATCATGCTGGTCTCGGTGACCGAGCGCACCAAGGAAATTGGCTTGCGCAAAGCGCTGGGTGCAACCTATCGCGCGATTTTGACGCAGTTCTTTATCGAAGGCGCGTTCCTGACTGCGCTCAGCGGGGCGATCGGACTGGCGCTGGTCACCGGGTTTGTGACGATTCTCTCGCTGTTGCCCGCGCCGGAGGGATTCGACACACCAAGAATTATTCCTTCTTCGGCCCTGGCCGCGATTGGATCGCTGGCAATCGCTGGCATTGCGGCGGGACTGTATCCGGCACGAAAAGCGGCTTTGCTGCCGCCAGTGGAAGCGTTGAGGCAGGAGTAAGCCATGGTTCGCGATCTGGCAACTCAGGCATACACGGCACTGCGGCACGACCGCCGCCGCAGCATGCTGACCATGCTCGGCATGGCGTGGGGCATTGCAACAGTAGTGCTCCTGCTCGCGTACGGATCCGGATTTGAGCGCGGATTATGGTCAGCATTCCGTTCCTTCGGCACCAATCTGGTATTCATCTTTCCCGGCCGCACCGAAATGCAGGCGGGAGGCACCAAAGCCGGCACGCAGGTTCGCCTGACGATCAACGACGTCGACTACATCCAAGCGGAAGTTCCGCTGCTCAAGCACGTATCGCCCGAGGCGTTCAAGAACTGCTTGGTAGCTTATGGCACGCGCAGCGCGACTTATGGCGTCAGCGGCGTCTACGCCACCTATGGCCGCATGCGCAAAATGGATGTGGCCGAGGGCAGTTTCTTCAGCGAAGCCGACGACTTCACCCACACGCGCGTCGCCGTAATTGGCGGGGACGCAAAGAAGAAACTGTTCTCCGGACAGAATGCGATCGGGCAGGAAATACGGCTGGATGGCATTTCCTATCACATTATTGGCGTGCTCAAGCACCAGGTGCAGAATGGCGACGACAATATCAACGAACACGTGTACGTGCCGTTCAGCGCGATGAGCGACCTGGTGAACACGTATTACCTGAACTCGATCGTCATGGAATACGAGGGAGATCACGCCAAAGTGGTCGATGCGGTGCGCCAATCGATGGCGTTCCATCACGATTTCAATCCGAAAGATCAGAGGGCGATTTTCGTCTTCGATGTCTTCGCCGACCTTCTGGATCTGCAGGTGATCACCACCGGAATCAAAATCATGCTGGGATTTATCGGTCTGCTCACGTTGGGCATTGGTGGGGTCGGACTGATGAACATCATGCTGGTCTCGGTGACACAGCGGACGCGGGAAATTGGAGTGGAGAAAGCGCTGGGCGCGCATCGCTGGCACATTCTGTTTCAGTTCCTGGCGGAAGCGTTGGTCATCACCGCACTGGGCGGCTTGCTGGGTATAGCGCTGGCCTATCTGGTTTCCTGGTCGGTCGGATCGCTGACTCTATGGAGCGCATTCGAAGACAATGCGAGCGAAGGCGACATTCACCTCTACATCAATACTGCGACGCTGCTATGGTCGACGGGGATTCTGAGTTTCGTGGGAATCGTCAGTGGGATGCTGCCGGCGATCAAGGCCGCGCGACTGGACCCGATTGAAGCGCTGCGTTACGAATAAGCATCACTTTGTCTGTTTTCTCCGCGTCGTCTGTGGTGCACATCCCTTGCCTTCCATTAGAATCGCGAAATGCTAGAAGCATCAACTTCACGCCTCGATCGGGTCCTCGCCCAGTTACGACTCTACGAGCATCCTTTGCTAAACTTTTCCGCCCGGGCAAAGGGAGAAGGCGTTGAAGTCCTCATCGACCTAAAACATTCGAACGTTCCGGTTCATACATATGAGTTCCAGTTGCATCCGCGCGATCTCGACGATCCGCAATTCGAATGGGCCTTTCAGCGCCAACTCTACGACGCGCTCCATGATTATTTTGTTGAGATGTTCATTCGCACGCCCCAGGACCGCGAACTTCGGCAAAGAGAAGAACGGAAGCAGGAAGCTCGACAAAACGAAGATCGACCAAACGAAGAACGGCACCAAAAGGGCCTGTGAAAGATCTGCGGAGAAAGATCGAACAGGAGATCGGCCAACGCGGACCAATTCGCTTCTCGCGCTACATGGAAATCTGCCTTTACGATCCGGAATTCGGATACTACGCGCGCAACGCCGAACAGTTTGGGAAGGCCGGCGATTTCTACACATCCAGCGATCTTCATGCGGTGTTTGGGAGGCTAATGGCAAGGCAATTCGAGGAGATGTGGCGCATTCTCGGGCGTCCGGAAAGACTAACGCTAGCCGAACTTGGGCCGGGACGCGGGTTTTTCGCGCGCGATGTTCTGGATTGGGCGGAGAAGAAATTTCCGGACTTTTTTCGAGCGGTGAGCTATGTACTGGTTGAGCGGTCCCCAGCTTTGCGCGAGAAAATCGCGCAAACACTGAACCAACGGATTGAATCAGGAAAAGCGGAACTAGCTCTAATTGAGGAAGGCGCCTCAGGGACCGACGCCTGGTCCTCTATCGGCTCAATCGGCGCGACTGAAGTCGCGCCCTTTCAAACCTGGGCCCTTTCAACTTGTCATTCGCCCATAATTGTGTTTGCCAATGAATTCTTCGATGCATTTCCAGTTGAGATTGTGAGCACCCAAGGATCACTGCGCATCGCGACGAAGGATGGCCGTTTTGTCGAGAGTTGGGTGCCTAGTTGTCCAGAGGAACTCGAATTTCTGGATCGTTACGCCGTGCATCCTGAGAACCGCGAGCGAATCGAAATTGGGTTGGCGGCACGGCGGTACGGCGAAGACTTATTCTGGCGCATTGAGCGCGGCTTTTTTGTTTCCGTCGATTATGGTTACACGCGTGAGGAGCAGTTGGCGGGGCGGCATCGAGGAACGCTGAAGGCAATTCGGCAACACTCGATGAGCGCGAATCCCTATGAAGCGCCGGGCGAGCAGGACATCACCGCGGATGTGAATTTTACCGCGTTAGCCGCTGCGGCGGAGAGACATGGCTGGCACACTGAAAAATTGGTTACGCAGTCGCAGTTTCTGATGGGAATCGGCGAAGCCAATCAGTTCGCTGATGCCTTTGAAGATTGCCGATTTCCCCAGGAGCGAACAAAGGTGGCGCTGCAGTTGAAGCATCTGGTCACGCCGGCCGGGATGGGCGAGAGCTTTCATGCACTGGTTGCGAGCAGGGGAGTGCAACCCGATCTTGCTGCGTCGCTGGCAGGACTGGGCTTTGGCAGGACGGCCAAGTAGAGGTTTCGGCCCGCCAACTGTATTCACAAAACTATACAGAGCAAATGGCCAACCTCACGCGCTCGGCGCGCTTCCGATTTTGGTAGGAAATATGAAAAAGCAGGACGAGGAGGAAGGCATGATCCGCTCTGTCATCCGCGTTGTTCTTGTCAGCAGTCTCTCTTTCTTGTTCTTGGCGCAGGCGCAAACTGAGTCAGACAGCAGTACCACAACCGATGCGCATCGCCCAATCATTTATGTCATGCCGAGTGCACTGTCGAGCCCAGGATCACAAGCCGACTCGCAAGTTGTTGTTGATTCTTCGCACAACGGAAAGGAGCCGCAGGTTGCCAAGATATATCAGGATCTGCAGCATCAGAATGATTGCGAGGGCTTTTCTGAAAACATGATCAAGGCCAAAGCGGATTACTTTCTCTTGTTGCAGCATGGCGGCGGGAAAGGCAATCGCTGGGCGCTCTCCGATAAGAACGGAGATGTGATCGTCACAGGCGATCCCTTTACGCTGGGGAATCTGTTAAAGCCGCATGCCAGGCCATCGCCAAGGATTGGCAACAGCACAGAAATGGGAGCGAGAACTGAACTGACTACTTAGGCGTGAGTTCGGAGTACTCGTACACACCACGGCCGGACTTCTTTCCGAGGCGTCCGGCTTTCACGTACTGCACCAGCAGCGGAGCGGGGCGATATTTCTCTCCCAGCGACTTGTGCAGATATTCGAGAATGTGCAGGCGGGTGTCGAGGCCAACGAGATCGACCAACTCAAATGGGCCCATGGGGTGGTTCAGGCCGAGTTTTAGCGCCTTGTCGATATCGGCTGCCGTCGCAATTCCCTCCTGCAGCATGTAGAAGGCCTCGTTGCCGATCATGGCATTGATGCGGCTCGTGATGAAGCCGGGCGACTCCTTGATCACCACAACTTCTTTCCCCATGCGCTTGCCCACTTCCACTGCGGTTGAGAGCGTGTCGTCGTCCGTTTCGAGGGCACGCACGATTTCCAGCAGCTTCATCTTATGCACTGGATTGAAGAAGTGCATGCCCACGCACTTCTTGGCACGATAGGTGACGCTGGAGATCTCGGTGACGCTGAGCGACGACGTGTTCGACGCGAGAATGGTGGATGGCTTACAAAGCTTATCGAGCAGCGTAAAAATCTCGATTTTCGATTCCATCTCTTCGGGCACGGCTTCGATGACGAGATCGGCCTCGCGCGCGGCTTCCTCAACGGAACCAGCAAATTCGATGCGGCGGAACGCGGAGTCGGCATCGCCCGCGGTAACTTTGCCGAGTTCAATCGCTTTGTCGAGGTTGGCACGAATTTCCGTCTCTGCCTTGCGCAGAGCGGCGGGCAAAAGATCTTCGAGGATGGTGCGATATCCACCAAGCGCCGAGGCATGAGCAATACCGCGGCCCATAATGCCTGCGCCGATGACCACAACGGTGTCCACCGCGGTCATTTACTACCGCCCTTTTCCACTTCGGCAATCACTGAGTTCAGCGCTCCCGACGCTGAACGCAGGTGCTCCGCCAGACGCTGGCGTTCTTCGGCGTTCATGCCGGAGATGAGAGTGCCAATGCGACGCAGAGTGGCGGCAATATCGTCGACGTAATTCATTGCGCGAATTAATTCACCGGTGGCGACCATGAGTGCTCCTGTATGCGATGTGTGATGATTTTCGGCGCTGCGGCTTGTGGTTGCAGGCGTTCAGGCCGAACTTCCTATTTTGGACGCGACCATCGATTTAGTAAAGCAGTCGCGGGTTATCTGGTGCCCTAATTAACCTCCAGGGCCACGAAGGCGAACGAAGGAAACGAGATCCTTCCCCGCGCAAAAGAGGCTTGCTCAGGATGACAAAGCATGATGGAGAACGAATTGGACGCGGTCTTCGATGGGTGCGGGTGGGATCTCGATCAATTCATAACCGAATTCGCTATAGATCGCCTTCATCGCCGCATAGGTACGAATGGCTTCATCGAAATCCTGCTTGCGTTCCTGATCGGGGGAGAAAATTTCACGCCACGGCGGAAGGATGAAAACGCGGCGGTAATAGCCGAAAAGCTGAGCTGCTTTTTGCATGTGGCCAGGAATCGGTAGCCCAACCAGTCGGAGGTATCCGAGAACGTCGGGCACACCGCGATCGAAGAAAACGATCCCGGCTGACTCTTCGGCGAGGTGATACGAACGGATTTCCCACGACAGCATCAATTCCGCGAACAATGCGCGGTCGTCCCAAGGCAGAGCCTTGCCGCCAGTTGCCGCTTGTTCCTGGATGATGGCTCGTCCAGCCTCAACGGTGCAGCCATAACCCTGCTGATGCAGGGCAGCAATCAAGGAAGTTTTTCCTCCGCCCGGACCGCCGGTAATGACGAAGAATCTGTCTGTATTGGATTTCATCCCTTCTCCCGAAACCCCAAGATATAGGTTTTTCTCTTTCCCTGCATAAATCTTCCATATTGTGCTCATCGGTCGCGCCTATAATCCTGATCGATTCTTTTTATGGGGCGTTCGAGCGGTTTCCGAATCGAATGACCATGGCGGAGAAAACTTTGAAACGCTATATCTTTGCGAGCGACTTCGATCAAACTTTAACCTTCAACGATTCTGGTTATGTGCTCTCCGAATTGGTCGGCATCCCGACCGAGGAATTCGAGCGCAAGGCAAAGGGTATGGCAAAGCTCAACCTCGTACAGCAGGGAGCGGAGCTTGCTTATCTGTTACTCCATGACCCGGAATTCAAGGCCAAAGTGCGCAAGGAACATCTGCGCGAGGTCGGCAAGCGGATTCGATTGAAGGGCGACATCAAGCTGCTTTACCAGATCCTCCAGAACGGCATCGACGGATACGAATTTGATTTTTACGTGCTCTCGGCTGCACCTGTGGAAGTGATTCAGTCCGCGCTTGAAGATGTCGTTCCCCCGGATCATATTTTTGGAACGCAGTTTCGGTACAACCCTGGCGGCGAGATCGATTCTATTGTTCGTGCTACGGCCGGCTACGGGAAAGTTGCGGTACTCGACAGCCTGCTCGAGCAGCAAGTAGTCGGGCCGGATCATGTTATCTACACAGGCGACGGCAGCTCGGACATTCACGTCATGTTGCATATCAACGCACGTGATGGCTTGACGATTGCAGTCTCCGAATCGCGCGATGTGTCGCAGGTTGCCAAGCGAACCGTGTTGAGCACGAGCGCCTTGGCGGTGTTGGCACCGATTCTTGAAGAAGTGGCTGGATGGGAACGGTACCGCATTCGCAGCTTTTTTGAAACTAATGGAATACTCATCCAGGAGTGGGAGCGGGTGCGAACCGATTGGCTTACGCTGCGTGCCTCAGCCGACGAGGCTTCAGAGAACGCAGCGGCTGCGGTAACCGCGAACCATGCCGCAAAGAACTAACCTACATGCTGCGCGATAAAAACCTGATTCCACTTTCTCACCAGCATCAGCACGCTCTGGCCTTATGCGTTCGCATGAATCGGGCACAGCCCATCGAAGATCGTGATCTCGAAGCTTGGCGAACGGAGTTGGTGCAGATCTTTCAAATGGAGATCGGCATCCACTTCTCAGCCGAGGAGGAACTGATTTTTCCCGCAGCTTCGCGCTTTCGTGAACTCGCAATCCTTGTCGAGGAACTGAAAGTGGAGCATGCCAGCTTGCGCGAAATGTTCGCGCAGGCGCAAGTACGCAATCTGTCGGCGAAAGATCTACGGGCGTTCAGCGAAAAGCTGTCAGCACACATCCGGAAAGAGGAACGCGTGCTGTTTGAAAATCTGCAACAGTTGATGAACGCTAGTGAGTTGAAGATTCTAGGTGAGAAGCTGAATCTGGCGCTAGCCCATGCGACGCAGGTTTGTGCCATACGGCCAAAGGCGAAGGAAGAGAGCTCCAATTAGAAAGCCAAACGCGGCTGGTTAGTGTGCGGCGGCTAATCCATGCAACTGGCGGAATTTGGCTGCGTTTTCGCGGCCCATGTAACGCTCCAGCACGGCGGAATCAGTCTGGCGGAGATCGACCACGATCAATCCATCCAGGGCATTCGAAAATTTTCGGTCAACATTGAAGCCGAGGAGCTTGCCACCGATCTTGGCGTACTGACGAAGAAGGATAGGTAGCCCTTTGCCGTCGCTTTCCAGATCGTTGATCGGCTCGGCAAGATCATCGAGAGCGCGCAAGGCGCGGCGCATTCCCCGGCAATCCCAGCGGCGAAGCAGCGCCGGCCGAAACGGGCTACGCGGCTCAACCAGTCCAGACAGCTCATCTTGTCCGATTTGCGATTCGAAGAAACGGTAGATCATTTCGCGCGACGCTTTGCTGTAATCGTTGCTGATGCTGACCGCTCCAAAGAGAACCGGAACTTCCGGGTGAAGTGCAACCAATCCGGCAATTCCCTTCCACAGCAGCAACAGCGGCGCATACTGCCGCTGATACTCGGGACGAACGAAGGAACGGCCGAGTTCGAGCGCCGGTCCAAGTTTCTGAAAGATTCGTTCGTCGTAGCGGAATAACGTGCTGGTATAAAGCCCGCCCACGCCATACTTGAGAAGAATGTCAGGAGTATTTCCTGCTCGGTAGGCTCCGACTAATTCGCGTTTCTTGCGGTTCCAGAGCAACAGGTGCCAGTAGTAATCGTCGAAGCGGTCGAGGTCGAGACGCTTGTTGGTGCCTTCACCCACCTGGCGAAAAGTGATCTCGCGCAAGCGCCCGACTTCATGCAGCAGGTGCGGCAGCTCCTGCGCGCCACCCAAATACACTGCCAGATCGCCATTCTGGGCGAGACAGCGATCCTCAGGAAGCTGCTTGATTTCTTCCTCGAGGATCTCCGGAATCGCGGCGGGCGCAATCGGCCCCTGCATCTTTAGTGCGATTTTCGAACGCAAAGCCGCCGGCCAGGAGCATTCGCTCCTGCTGCGGCGAGCCATCAGATACGTGCGCCAGCGAAGATATTCGGTCGCTTCACGATCTTGCGCGACGGAAACAATGGCTTCATGATCGATCACGCTGCCCACGCGAACCTCGACCGTCTTCCCTTCCTGCTTCAAGAACTCCTGTAGCAAGAATGCCGCGCGCAGAGTGGGGTGAATCATACCCAGCAACTGGAAACCGAAACTGTTATGACCGCAAAAGTAAACGGGCAATGCGGCAGCGCCGGTTTTGCGGATTAGACGGGATGCGGTGTCATTCCACTCCGGATCGGCAATCTGCGCAGCGGGCATCTGGAACTGGGAAACCTCTCCGGCTGGAAACACTGCCAGCATGCCGCCTTGCTGCAACCACGATAGAGCCTTGCGCAGGGCCGTGCGATTGGAGTCAGCCGACGTGTCAGTCTGAAACGGATCGACGAAAATGCAGTGCTGCTGTAACTCGGGAACATCGCTCAACAGGAAATTCGTCAGCACCTTGACGTCGGGACGCACGCGCGTGAGCAACACAGTCAGAAGGGCGCCGTCCAGCACGCCGTAAGGATGGTTGGCAACAACGACGACAGGACCAGTCGCAGGAATGCGCTGCTGATCGGCAGGATCGATGCGCAGGCGGATGCGCATTTCCTCGAGCAAGCTTTCGAGTTGGAATCCGCTCGGAGTCTGCTGCACGCGGCGGTAAAGATCGCGAACTTTTTCCACACGAGCAAACTTCGCTGCAAGGCCGGGAATCTCGGAAACACGCGACAAAACCTGCGACGGCTCTGGATCCGTGTGCATGTGTTTTTCCGCCATGTCACACTGATATTTCAGCCAGTTTGCAACGTGATGAAGGGAACGTTAAAAACTGATGAAATGTGGCCTGGAGAAACCACTATAGTAACCAGCGGGTAACCCTATCGCCGTGATAGCGATCACGTTTCGAAACGGAACCTTGTCTCGGCCAAGGCGTACAGACGACGCCACACCAGGCGATTGATGGTGACAACTGTAGCCGCCATCATGATGGTGGCAGCGATGAGAAGATCAAAATTGCCTTGATCAGTGGCCTGCGAGATGGTTGCTCCCAGACCTGTAGTCGTATAGATATGGCCCTTGAAATGAAAATACTCCGCGACGATGCTGGCATTCCACGCACCGCCGGAAGCGGTGACCAGGCCCGTAACGAGATAAGGGAAAATTCCCGGCAGAATTAGTTTTTTCCAGCGTTCGATCCCAGTCAATCGAAATACCGAGCACGCTTCTTTCAAGTCCGTGGGAATTGCCATGGCACCGGCAATGACATTGAACAGGATGTACCATTGCGTGCCCAGCAGCAGAAGGACGATCGACCCCAGACCAAGCCCGCCACCCACCCGGATCAACAACAGCAGGACAACTGGAAATAAGGCGGTCGCGGGAACCGAAGCGGCAATTTGCGCCAGCGGCTGCGCGATGCGGGCCAGGCGGGGATTGAACCCGACGGCCACGCCGGCGGGAATAGTCCACAACGCGCCAAGCAGCAGCGTGAGATTCACGCGCAAGAACGTCACACCCAGGCCGATTCCAGCTTCGCGTAGTTCGGACTTCTGCAGTCCAGAAAGAAGAAGGATGACACGAATCACTCCGTAACTGACCGCAGCCAGGGCAGCAATTGCGATCAGCCGAACCAGCCAGATCTTCCACGGCTTTTGTTCTTCGTTCTCGCCGGATGGACGTTGGCACGAAAAATGCAGCATCAACCGTTCACTGAGAGGATGAATCGTCTTGGCGCGAAGTTGCGCCAGACCACGGGAGCGACCGATCCAGTCGAGCACCCACGAGCGCGGACTATCGGTGCTTTCGACTTGCTCGAATTTGAACTTCTCCGCCCACGCAATCACGGGCCTCCATACGAACTGATCGATCAACACGATCACGGCGATCATGGTGGCAATGCCCCAAAGAATGGATGGAGTGTCCCCGGCGCTAGCCGCGGTTTGCAGATAAGAGCCGAGCCCGGGCAGGCGGAAGTCGCGAGCGCCGAGGACGAACATTTCGCACGCCATCAGGAAAAACCATCCGCCGGCGACCGACATCATGGAATTCCAGACCAGACCGATCACTGAATAAGGTAGCTCCATTTGGATAAAACGCTGCCACCAGCTGAAGCGATAGATCTTTGCGGCTTCGCGCATCTCGTTGGGAATACTCTTCAGCGAAGCGTAAAAGCTGAACGCCATGTTCCAGACTTGTCCAGTAAAGATCAGCAGAATGGCGCCGGCCTCGACTCCGAGTTGTCTGCCAGGAAAGAGCGCGACCATGGCGAGCATAACGCCGGGGAGAAAGCTGAGCACCGGGATCGATTGCAGGACGTCGAGCAAAGGAATCATGAAGCGCTCGGCGCGCGGGTTGTACGCAGCGATATAGCCGTAGACCAGCGTGAAGGCAAGACTGAGCACGTATGCGATCGTGATGCGCAGCAGTGAATACCCGGCATAAGCGGGTAGCGCCCATGGACTGCGGGAGATCTCCACCTCCGGAGTAAACGGGCCCAGCCATGTACGGCCAACGACGAGTACACCGTAGAAAACTGCAATCGCTCCGGCGAACATCAACAGGTCGGGCAGGTACGACACTTCGACCGCTGGAAGTTGCGCCCAGATGCGGTAGGTGGAGAATCCGCGCAGGCTGGTTGATTTCTTCATGGCTGTTCTCGAGGTCAGGTGCTCAGGACTTCGGCGCCGAAACTGGTTCCGAACTAGCGCCGGCGGCCTCAGACGGGGCCGGAGGTTCAGCCTGGATGAGACGGCCGTTCTCGCGGTCGTAATCAAAAATTTCGGCGTAACGGCCCCAATTCATGGCGGTTTCAAACTGTCGCTGGACTTCATCCTCCGCGAAGTGCTCGTCGAGAATGTCATGGAAAAACTCGTCGGCAATGGAGTGATCCGACTTTCTCTTGAGGATGCTTTCGATCTGCTTGAGGATCATGACATGCTCCAACACCGCCTGACGAAACAGAACCTTGCGCTGTTGAATGTCGGCGTTCGCAAAAGCGGTGCCCTGCGGCGAAATCTGCACGTCGCCCTCCTTGAGCCAGGCAAATCCGAGAAGCACGCAGGCTTCGAGTATGGGCAGCAGGTCTTCAACGTCCATCACCAGATCTTCGGCCAGGCGGAAAAGATCTTCGCGTCCGCCGCGATCCTGAAGCAGTTCAAGAAGCCCGGCGATCCCGCCGACGCGAGCATGCGGCAGCATCTGGTATTTCGCAGTGCGAACAGGAGCCTGCTGCTTCTTGATCGCCTCTTTCGTAATCCCGCCGGCGGGCACAATAATTTCCGCCGTGGTTTCGGCATCAGGAAGAGCATGCTCGGCATCAGGCTCAGTCATGACTTTGTAGATGTAATCCACCAGTTCAACGAATTTCGTAGACTTTCGATCGCGCGGATGTTTCAGTCGAACATTAAAGTCGGAGCGGATGCGCGCGGGATTTCTTCCCAGGACCATGACCCGATCCGCGAGCATCACGGCTTCTTCGATATTGTGAGTGACGATGAAGATTGCGCTGGTCGGCATTTTCTTGTTCAGCCAAAGTTCCAGCAGTTCGCCGCGGAGATTCTCAGCCGTCAGGACGTCGAGAGCCGAGAAAGGTTCGTCCATGAAAAGTACCTCCGGTTCGACCACCAGGGCGCGGGCGAACCCAACACGCTGCTTCATGCCGCCGGAAAGTTCCTTCGGATAGGCCGTCTCAAAGCCATCAAGACCGACGGTATCGAGGGTTCGCAAAGCCCGCTTGTGGCGCTCGACATCGGGCACTCCGCGGGCCTCGAGAGGTGCCTCAACATTTTCGAGGACGGTGAGCCAGGGAAACAGAGCAAAACTCTGGAAGACGATCGCCACATTCGGAGTTTGCCCATTCAACTCCTTACCGTGCCAGGTGATGACTCCGGAAGTAGGCTGCGACAGGCCACTCAACATCCGCAATAGCGTGGATTTGCCGCATCCCGACGGCCCCAGCAGCGCGATGATCTTGCCCGATTCGATGACGAGATCGGTCGGACTGACGACCTGAATCCGTGTGCCATCGGGCTGCGGATACGATTTTTCAACTCCCACCGCTTCGATAATCGCGTCGCTCACGCCAAATCCCCCGTTCTTTCTATACACGATGTGTGCGGAACCGCAAAGCAAAGAACGTTGGAACTCGGAAGTTTACGCGACGGTGAGAGGCTATTCAGGAGATTAGCTCTGCCGTTGCGGTAAGCGGTCGCTCACTGCGGCAAGATGAGCCAGCTTCTGCGCTATTTCTCCATGGATTTGGTCATCGAGGAAACGCCAGCACCAATTGCCGTTATCAAGGCTGGGCGTGTTCATGCGGGCCTCGCTGCCCAGGCCCAGAACGTCCTGCAGGGGAACGATGCTGAAGCTCGCCGGAGAGCACTGCGCGGCGCGAATGAAAGCCCAATGAATGCCATCCTCGCAGGATCCGACATAGGACTCGGCGTTGCGGCGTTCGTGCTCGGCTGCGCCGGAGTTCCACCAGCCTACTGTAGTGTCGTTATCGTGCGTGCCGGTGTAAATGACTTTCCCGGTTGCACGATGCGGCAGGTAAATGTGGGCTCCGTCGTCGCCAAAACCGAATTGCAATACCGACATGCCCGGAATTTGCAGTCGGTCGCGCAGAGCGTGAACCTCTGGCGTAATGTAGCCGAGATCCTCGGCAAAGAACGGCAATCCACCGAGAGCATCGCGAAGCTTGTGGAAGAGGTCGTCGCGCGGACCATCGACCCAGCGGCCGTTTACTGCGGTGGAATCGCCCGCAGGGATTTCCCAAAACTGATCGAATCCGCGGAAGTGATCAAGGCGGATGTAGTCGCAGTGCTTCGTCGCCCAGGCGAGGCGATGAATCCACCATTGATAGCCGCGCTCCTTCATTACATCCCAGCGGTACAGAGGATTTCCCCACCGTTGGCCTGTCTTAGAAAAGAAATCCGGTGGGACGCCGGAGACGACTTCCGGTTCGAGATCGTCTTTGAGGCGGAATAACTCGCGGCGGGTCCAGACATCGGCGCTGTCGTAATTCATGAAGATCGCGACGTCGCCCACGATACGAATGTCGCGGTCGGCGCAATAGCGGCGCAGGGCGCTCCATTGCTCATAGAACGCAAACTGCAGCACACGACGAATCTGGAGGTCCGTTTCCATTTCGCGACGGGCCTTGTCCAGTTCGGATGCCTCGTGATAGGCGAGGCCGCGCGGCCAACAATTCCAGCTCTCCAGCTTGTAGCGGGCGCGGAGAGCATCGAAGACGACGAAATCGTCGAGCCACCAAGAGTTCTCTGCGCAAAATGTTTCGAACTGTCGGAGCGAGTCACCCGAGGCGGAGCGAAGGAAATTCCTTCCCGCCTCGAACAGAAAGGGCATCTTTTGCGCAAAGACCCGCTCATAGTCGACCTTCCCGGGATCGGACCGGTCGCGGTCGAGCGCTTCGAGTCCGGCGACATCAATCCAGCCGCGCTCCGCGATACGCTCCAGGCTGATGAGCAAAGGATTTCCGGCAAAGGCCGAGGTGCAGGAGTAAGGCGAGCTCCCGTAACCCAGAGGACCAAGCGGCAGAACTTGCCACAAACCCTGCCGTGCGGAAGCGAGAAAATCTACAAAGCGGTAAGCGGCGGGGCCGAAATCGCCGATACCGCCGCGCGATGGCAGCGAAGTTGGATGGAGCAGAATGCCAGCGGCACGCGGAAAAGACATGTCACCGCCGATTACATTCCCTGGTCGCTGCCGGAGCGAGTCAGGAGCTTCAATTCATCTTGGTTGACCTTGATTTTGCCGGACTTCTCCATCTGCTCGCGAAGATTGCTGACGAAGAGAGCGAAAATTTCCTGCTGCTTGCTTTGCAGAAGTTGTTCGCGAATCTGATCGCGCTTCGCCGCAAATTCGCTCTCATCCGGCTTCTGATCTTCCAGCACTTGCAAAACGGCGCCATCCTGGCCGCTCATGATAGGACCGCTGATCTCGCCGGGCTTCAACGTAAAAGCAACCGACGCCTGTCCGGTCATCGAGCCAATGTCGGGGACCTGTCCATCCGGCAGCACCAGATCGCTAGTTTTCATTGCCGCACCCAGTTCTTTCGCCGCTTTTTTCAGATCGTGATCCGCCTTGGCACGGTCGGAGAGTTCCTGCAGTTTTTGCTGGAGCAACGCGCTGGAGCGCTCGTTCTTAAATTGATCTTCTACCCTGCTGCGAATCTCTTCGAAGGTCGGCGTAGAGGGTGGTTGAACCGCCAGCAGCTGGAAGATAGCAATTCCCTGCGAGGCCGATGCCTCATCCGGAGGAGACTTTTCAGTCTCGGTGAAAACTGCGTCCATAAATTGTGGCGCCTGACCAAGACCGGGAAGCATGTCCTTGCGTGAGAAGAAATCCGACGTAATGACCGGAATCCCTTGCGCCGAGGCAGCTGCATCCAAGCCGTCTTTGCGCGCTTGAGCCAGAAGTTGATCGGCCTTTTTCTGCGCGAGTTGCTGCGCTTTCTGATGCTTGACAATCGGCTCGATCTCGCTCTTTACCTCATCGAGCGATTTCATGTGCGCATCCTGCTTGTCGTCCACGCGGATGATGTGGAAGCCATAACTGCTCTTCACCACATCGCTCAGCTGGCCCTTGGGAAGGGAAAATGCAACTTTTTCGAACTCAGGAACCGTCTGCCCACGGCCAATCCATCCCAGCGACCCGCCCTGTTTCGCGCTGCCCGGATCTTCCGAATACTTCTTGGCCAGATCTTCGAAATTCGCGCCGTTCTTCAACTGCTTCAGCAGATCTTCGGCGCGACGCTGTGCCTCAGCAACACCTTTTTCATCCACCTTACCGTCCGGTCCGGGCAGAGGAGTCTTGATCAGAATGTGGCTGACCTTCACCTGCTCCGGCGTGCGGTATTGATCGCGATGGTCGTCGTAGTAAGAGCGCAGATCGTCGGGAGTGACCTGGACGTCCTGCTCGAGCTTGTTGGTATCGATGAGCGCGTACTTTACCTTGCGCTTTTCCGGAATCGAATTCGCGTACTGCGCCTTGTGGCTGTCATAAAAGGCCTTCAGCTCTTCGTCGGTTGGGTGCAGGCCTTTCTTGAGATCGTCCTGCTTGAGCACCGCATAATCGAACTTCACTTTCGTGTTCTGCTTGATGAACTCGTCGTGCAAAGCGGCTTCGCTGACGGTCGCGCTGCCATTGATGAATGCCTGCAACTTGGTAATCAGCACGTCTTGCCGAACGTCGTCTTCGAACTTCTCCGGAGTGAGGTTCGCCCGCTGCAACAAGTCTTCGTATTCCTGCTGGCCGATGAAGTTGCCATTGGGAAAGAACGTTCCCGCATACCGGCCATGCTCGATTTCATCTCGCACTTCTTCGGGAGTGGCGCGGAATCCCATGCGTTGCGCTTCGGCAAGCAAGGCATCCTTGGTGATAAGCTGCTCTGCGGCCCGTTGGGCGAAAAAGGGCATCAACATGGCCGCGTTCGGGCCGCCATTCGGCATCTGCTGCTGCAGCATCTGGCGCGCAGCATCGCGGACGGCATCGGTGGTGATCTCATCGCTTCCCACCTTAGCCACGACGCCTTTTCCCGGCGCGCCGCCAAAAATTTCACTGCCCAAGCCGCCCGGGACTAGCGTGATCACCATCGACACGCACATCAGCAGAAGGATCCCGCCAAGAATCCACTTGGTCGTCTGCCCAGACTGTTGCAAAAAACGAATCATCTCTCTGTCGCTCCAATTTCTATCACTTTAAAGGAAGTACAGTCGGAATCATCCATTATAAACGACGGCTGGCGAAGTGGGCTCGCGGTAGTGTCTGATTCAGACACTACCGAACTCGCAGAGCGGAGATGCGGACGAATCTAGGAGCTGATCGCCTGGTTCGTGCAGCCCTTCTTAACGACCCCATAACTTTCCGCTATTGAAACGAATTAATAGAAGTGTTATCCATTTTGCGGAGCTTTTCGCGACGCAATCAATGCTTTCTGCGACCGTACTCTCAGGAGCACCATGAACTCAGGCATACGGCGGTTCTTCAAGCATTTTGTCCTGGCGCAGTTTCTTGCGGTTCTTCCCTTACTGGCTCAGAGCGGCAAACCAGCCGCACAAGATAAGCTAAGCTTGCGGGAAGGCTGGAATCTGCAAACGTCGACCAAGGTCGACTCCAAAGGAAGCGCAATTTCAACACCCGCGTTTTCGCCCAAAGGATGGCACGAAGCCACCGTGCCCACCACCGTGGTGGCTGCACTCGTGAAAGACAAGACCTTCCCCGAGCCTTTCTTCGCCATGAACCTGAGGGACTTCCCCGGCATGAACTACCCAATCGGCGGGAATTTTTCAAATATCCCCATGGCACCGGACAGCCCATTCGCCGTTTCCTGGTGGTATCGCAAGACCTTCCAGGCGCCAGAGTCTTTCAAGGGAAAGACGGTCTGGCTGAAGTTTGATGGCATCAATTACCGCGCCAACGTTTGGCTCAATGGAAAGCAGATCGCCAACTCTGCGGACATTGCCGGAGCCTGGCGAACCTACGAATTAAACGTCAGCCAGGCGGTAAGAGCAGGGGCGAAAAATGTGCTGGCCGTGCAAGTCTTCTCGCCGACTGAAAATGATTTGGCGATCACGTTCGTGGATTGGAATCCCGCGCCGCCTGACAAAAATATGGGCCTTTGGCGCGAAGTTTATCTGACCGCCAGCGGCCCGGTTGCGGTGCGATTTCCAACCGTCGTGTCCAAGGTGAATTCGCCGGCCGACGATCAGGCGCAGCTTACCGTAACGGCGCAAGTGAAGAACGGAACGGATCACCCGGTAAAGGGAACACTAAAGGGCGAGATCGAAAACGTCCGCTTCGAGCAGGATGTCGAACTTGGGCCAAACGAATCGAAGGACGTAACCTTCACCCCGGACAAGTTCCAGCAACTGGTCTTCTCTAATCCGCGCCTATGGTGGCCAGCGCAGATGGGCAAGCCGAACCTGTATCCGCTGACGATGGAATTCGAGATCAACGATGCGGTGAGCGATCGGGCCCGGTCGGAGTTCGGCATTCGCCAGATCACGTCGGATTTCAATTCCATCGGCGGCCGGACGTTTCAGGTGAACGGCAAGAACATCCTCATCCGCGGCGGCGGCTGGTCCCCCGACATGATGATGCGGGAGAATTCCCAGCGCCTGCATGACGAGTTCCGCTACGTGCGCGACATGGGACTGAATACGATTCGCCTGGAAGGAAAGCTCGAGACAAACGAATTTTTCGATCTGGCCGATCGTGAAGGCATTCTGATCATGGCCGGATGGTGCTGCTGCGATTTCTGGGAGCGCTGGCCCCGCTGGAAACCAGCCGACTTCGATATCGCCAAAGCATCTTTGCGCGATCAGATCTACCGGCTGCGCAGCCATCCCAGCATGGTGATGTGGCTCAACGGCAGCGACAATCCTCCACCGCCGGACGTCGAGCAGATGTATCTCGACGTCGAGAAAGACTTGCTTTGGCCAAATCCGGTGGTTTCGTCAGCGACAGGAAGACCAACCTCGGTCACAGGCAAAAGCGGCGTCAAGATGACCGGACCCTATGAGTACATCGCGCCTAGTTACTGGGAAGTCGACACGCCCGCAGGTCACGCCGGCGCCAGAAAGTGCAATCAAGGAGGGTGTGGCGGAGCGTACGGATTCAACACCGAAACCAGCATGGGACCTGCGGTTCCACCAGTCGAGAGCATTGAGAGAATGGTCGGCAAAGATCACCTTTGGCCCATCGATGAGGTCTGGGACTACCACGCAGGCGGCGGCGAGTTTAAAACACTGAATGTTTTCACCGATGCCTTGGCCAATCGTTACGGAAAATCGGACAGTGTTGAAGACTACGCCAAAAAGTCGCAACTGCAGACGTACGAAGGCGTGCGCGCGATGTACGAAGCCTACAGCAGGAACAAGTACGAATCCACTGGCGTGATTCAGTGGATGCTGAACAACGCCTGGCCTTCGATGATCTGGCATCTGTATGACTACTACCTGCGTCCCGCCGGAGGATATTTCGGCGCCAAGCGTGCCATGGAGGCGCTGCATCCGCTCTACGGCTACGACGATCATTCCATCTGGGTCGTCAGCAGCCAGTACGAAGACGCGAGTGGATTGAAACTCACGACGAAAATCTACAATCTCGATATGACGGAGAAGTTTTCCCACGAGGATTCCGTGAATGCGCCAGCCGACAGCACAGCGAAGATTTTCACCCTGCCCGACGTCGCGGATCTGACTCCGACATATTTCTTGGTGTTGAAGCTGCAAGATGCGTCTGGAAAACTCGTTGGCTCGAACTTCTATTGGCTCTCCACCAAGCAGGAGGCGCTCGACTGGGGCAAGGGTACATGGTATATGACGCCAACCGCTTCGTTCGCGGATTACACCGCTCTTTCGCAATTGCCGAAAGTAAAGTTGAACGTCTCGGATCGGACTGAGCGCAGGGGCGAAGAATCCGTCACGCACGTGACGCTGGAAAATCCGAGTAAAAGCCTGGCCTTCTTCGTGCGCCTGAAAGTCGATAAAGGGCCAAGAGGTGCAGAAATTCTTCCCGTGATTTGGGAGGACAATTACATCTCTCTGCTTCCCGGAGAGAAACGTGAGCTTTCGGCGACGTATCGCACGAGCGAATTAGGCACAGCGAAGCCGGTGGTCGAGGTCAGCGGCTGGAACGTGGAGTGAAGCAACTTGGTGATCGTGTAATTGCGTAATCTGATAATTGAAGTTCTACTCTTCGGGCGGCAATTCGAAATCAATCAAATTGCCGCGAAAACCTCTGGTTTTGACTGCGCCAAAAAGGATACCGACCGCCATCCAGATCGCGCCCACGAGTTTTGCGGGACGGCTCAAGTTGAGCCAGAGTAGAAGGCAAATCAGAAATCCCGATATTGGAAAGATAAAATTCGTGATTCCCTTCTTCTGGTCGCGAACAAAATAGCGCATGAAGGCGGCAAGATTAACGCCCATAAATGCGATAAGCGCTCCGAAGTTCAGCATCTCAGCGCCCAAGCCATAACTAATGATAAAAGCCCCGGCTAGCGCGACTCCTCCAACAAAAATGACATTGTTGCGCGGCACGTGCTTTTTAGGATCGACCGCACCAAAAAAAGACTGGGGCAGCGCTTTGCTGCGTCCCATGCCGTAGAGCAGACGGGCTGCGCCAAGTTGAGCGCCCATCCCTGAACCGAAGTTTGCCACCAAGAGGGTGAACCCAAGGATGGCGAACATCGGGCCCCAAGCTCGTCCTGCGACGAACGTGAATGCCGTATCAACATTGGGGAAAGGCTCAGAGGCAGGCCAGATCAATTGCGCGGCGTAGACCTGAAACGCCGAAAGAATTCCGATGACCAGACAGGTCAACACCGTGGCCAGCAGAATATTTCGCCGTGGGTTTTCGGCTTCTTCCGAGAGCGTCGAGATTCCATCGAAGCCTATGTAAGTCAGCACCGCGATCGACGTACCGCCCAAAACCGCGCGGGCATCGAACATCTGCGGATCATAGAACGGGCGAGTGAAGAACGCCGAGCCATCATGCGGATGCCCGAAGATGTATCGCGCCGCGGTGACGAAGAATATGGTGATCACGACTCCCATTCCGACCGCCAGCGCCGAGTTTACGCGCGCAGAAGTTTTCACCCCCTGAATATTCAGCCCGGTAAAAACCACCGCGAAAAAGATCGCCCAGCCCCAGTAAGGAATCCCCGGCGCGAAAACGTGGGCCTGCTGACTGCACCAGATGATGCAGATCATGGGATTCAGCATGTAATCCATAACCATGGACCATCCGGTCACATAGCCGAGTGCTGGATTGATCTCTTGCCCAACATAGGTAAACGCCGAACCGGCACTGGGGTAAGCGCGTGCCATTTTTCCATAACTGATCGCGGTAAACAGCATGGCGATCATCGCAATCAGAATCGTCGTGACCACGTGCCCGCGACCACGATCACTCAGGACTCCGAAAACTGACATCGGCGCCACTGGCTGAATAACGATGACGCCATAAAGGATCAGGTCCCAGAGCGTGAGTGTGCGCCGTAGCCTTGGCGCGGACGCAGTAGAAGCAGGAGTCGCGGTTTCCATGCGTGCGGCTATTGGATTATGAGGAGCAAGAGAATGTCAATATTAAAACGATTCACTTTTGCGCATCTCGTGCGCCGTAATCGAACCAGTATCCTCTCTGCTCGTTTCCCGACATGTGCCGGGTGTTGTATTCGAGCAGATAGTTCACGTGCGTGTCATCGAGCGGAAACGTCTTCTTCGGCTCATAGGGATACTCGCCCATACTCAAGAATGGCAACGGCGCGACAAAATTGCCATCAGCGGCGTAGAAATCCATGTCTTTTTCATAACCGTATGCGGCGAAGAAATAATCGCGCACCCATCCCGCAGGAAGCGCGGGTAATCCAGCAGGATCGAAATCGAGCTGGACTTCATCGCCCGATCCGAAAACAGCAAGCTTGTCATCCGTCGCGGTAAGCAGCGGGAGAACGTCTCCATACCGCGTGTATGTTCCCATCGGCCGTGTATACGGACCCGTCGCGCTCACCTGCTCATAGATGTAATTCACATTTCCCGGAGGCGTACCTTCGATCTTCAGCGGATATCCATGATGCTCAAGATCGGCACGGATGAGCGGAACAGTCGTCAATCGCATCTCACGACTATAGCTTCCATTGTCATTCCGAGCGAGCGCGTCCGTTGCGCGAGTCGAGGAACGGGCTGTTACTGCTTGCCCCACTCTTGTCCCACGCTCTTCGTGGGACACGGTGGGAGTCTGCTCCGTCCGGTCGATCAGTATGCTGTCCCAGTAAATCTGTAGATTCGTCGTGATACGAATCTTCCGCGTACCCCGCGGCAGCCTTCCGCTGAGATCGGCCGTCATCGTCCGCGGGCCACCTGCAGGAAATCCCATATCATCGACCACGCGCTTCCACTTACCGTCAGCACCGAGCGCTTCCACATACGG
>DATKQB010000168.1:0-49402 GCA_035523795.1 Verrucomicrobiia bacterium
TCGGCGGTCGCGCTCGCTGCCACGGTCGCGCTCGTGGATCCCCAAATGCGTGCGAAGAAAGTCGGTAGATTCTGCCTCGTGACTTTTACGCTCACCTCCGGATTGATCCCAAAGACAGCGCTGCCCCCTGCGCATCCGGGATTATTCGGGAAAGTAACGGCAATTTGCGCCGCGGGCAAAGATTGTCCGGCAATTTGATTTTGTTGCGCGATGGCGGTCGCGACCGTAGTGGCTGCGTTACAGGCGGGACTCCAGCTGCTGGTTGCGTCGCTAGGGTCTCCCGTCATCCCAGACAGCGACAGTATGCGCGCTCCAGCGAGAGCGGCAGCATCGGCGGCGCGTTGCGCCTCCTCACGCGCCAGATACAGGGTGACCGCATCGATCGAGAGCGCGGCCATGGCGAGAATAGCCATCATCGCGACTGCAACCAGCGCCATTGTGAATCCGCGTTCGCGGTTGCGACCAGGCCGGCGAATAATAAGAGGACGTTTCATATCAACTCAGAAATTCCTTCGCATGCTACATTCACATCCCGCCTACTCAATTCTCGTTCAAGGCATTGGCCGTTCCGGTGAGTGTGACAATGCCTCCATAAGTCGTCCCGCTCGAAAGCAGCGCGATCACGCGGTTGAAGTGCCATGCGTAAGCGTACTGGATCGTCACTTGCGTCTGGATCAAATACGTAGTCGTTCCTCCGACAGATTGTGCGTTCGGAAGTGCGCGATTGATGGCAATGCTCACCAATCCGGATGTCGGCGGGCATCCGCTTCCCGTCGCGGTCCAGGTAAGGCTCGAGCCCTGCTGGGCGAGGCTGGCAACGGTGACTCCGCAACTGTTGAGCCCGTTGGTGGTCAGATAGTTCACGGCAGTCTGAAAAGCATCGAGCACCGAGACGGGCGTGGTCGAATTGCCAAGATCCGTCGCCGGGTCGGCAGCAGCGGCGCGGGCCGCATCGCGAGCCGCATTCGTGATCTTCTGTTTGAGAGTAAAAGCTCCGCTGAAATCGAAGATCCCGACGACAAAGACAACTAGAAGGGGCAGCGCCACGGCAAACTCGACCAGTTGAGCGGCGCGCTCGTCGCGCAGCGCGAATTGGAGTCTCCTCAACAGCGTTGCTCTCCTGCTTATAGCGAGTCCTTATCTCGTTTCCATCGGGACCTGCGCCGATGCCCGAATGGGGATCAGTTGCTGATTCAACGAGGTAAACGGCAGCCAGAACTGATAGTTGTATTGAATCGTCACCGAGATCCCGCAAACGCCCGCCGCGCCCGTGGTCGTGCTGGAAAGCTGCACTCCTTCCTGCACACACATCGTGGCCGGGTTCGTATCGCAGCCCGGCGGCGGCTGGCCAACCGTGCACGATTGCAGGCTCTGTGCCGTCGGCTGATGGAGCGGAGGGCTTGCGGTGCTCATACTCGCCGCGTTCAACACATTCACTGCGGCGTTGTAAGCATTCTGTCCAGCCGAGTTACCCGTGGGGCACGTTGTGCAGACAGGCTCGGATCCGGCAATGGCGGCTTCCTGCGCGGCGCGCGCGATCGTGCCGTAGATGCTAAACGCCTGTCCGAACCAGAAGATACCGAGCAGGATCATGAACATCAGCGGCAGCACCGCGGCAGCCTCTGCGATCTCCTGACCTTCACTCTCGAAGAGCAGGCGCCGCAGCGCCAGTTCCAACGCGAGTCGAAGACGCGTCCTCTTTTTGTCTGAATTCGTCATGCCAATCTCCAGACGCGGCCAACGCCGTAAAGCAAAACTGTAGCAGCCAGCGCGACCCCGTAGGGAACTTTTAACGCGTCTGGATTATCCAGCGTAACCGAGTGGCCCGGCAGTCGGAAGGTGACCAAAGAGACGAGAATATGGCCAATGTTGCTCGCCGTCTGGCGAATCCGCCCCTTGTAAATCACCAAAGCTAAAGCCATCACTCCCGCCACGAAAACCGACCCCACCAGCAAGTCCGCCAACACTGCCGGACCCACAAATGCGCCTAGAGCTCCGGCGAGCTTCCAGTCTCCCGCGCCCAGCGCGCGCAGCAGTACGAAAGGCAGCAGCAATGCCAGTCCCAGCGCCGCTCCGAGCAAGGAGAATTTCAGTCCTTGCATGCCCTGGAGCGCCATGCCACTTGCAAGCCCAATCAGCAGCGCGGGCACCGTCAGCCAGTTCGGAATGCGGCGGTAGCGCAGATCCATCCATCCGGCAAAAAGCGCGAGCGCCAGCGCTCCAGCAAGCGTCAGCAGGTGCAAACGATCTCCTTGCCCTGGGCTGACCGCATTACATACGCGCTGCTGCTCAGTCTTAACTGCTCGAAAAGGTTCATGTTGTGATGGTTCCGAAACAGCATGCGGGGAAGGACGGTCAACGCCCGCCGCCTTCGCCAGGTCCCGCAAAAGCGGCCTCTTGCGCGGATTTTCACATAGCACGACAGGGAAGTCAATGAACCCAGACCGCCCCCTGCTGCCGTAAGCTTATCTGCCACGAAGGACAGGAAGTTGCACCAAAGATTGAGTTATCCGCTTTTTCCTTCGTGTGCCTTCGTCCCTTTTGCGGTGTAATTGGACTTACCGGGCGTCGATATTCATGGAAAAAAACTGTAAATGTTCTGGACTTCGGTCATCTCCGTGGGCCAAGCTAACAGTGGCGGAGTGGCGCGGCAGGCTCCCCTGAATTGCCGGAAATTCGGCCACTCACGGCTTCTAATCCAATCAGAGCCGCTATTTCGGGAGTTTTTCATGCTTCGGCGCGGAAGGTTTGTCTTTACGTTGGGTGCGCTGTTTGTGGGCGGGGCAATGTTCCTGTGGCCTGCACGCGGGTGGGCGCAGCACGGTGGTGGACATTCAAGCGCGCTGGGTGGCCTCAGTGCCTACAGCCGGCCCGACGGTGTCGATGAGAAAGACGCGCTCGGTGATTTCCATCATGCAATGGCCGTGCAGGCGACCAGCAAGCAGATCGCGCAATTCCAGTTGATGGTGAAGAATACCGACACCGCCAAAACGAAGCTCCAAGAGTTTCTTGAAGACCGGAAAAATGTCCAGGACAAAGGCATTCACCCGACGGAGAAATCGCTTCCCGAAGCCCTGAATTCCGCTTTGCAGCAGGTGCGCGACGGGAATAAGTTTTTTCAACAAGGATTTTCTGAACCGCAAATATCCGGGCTGAAGGAAATCACCAGGAGGTTGGATCGCGCGGACTCCGACCTCGTGCAGGAAACAACCAGGCTGGCTCAGAGCTTGCAGGCGCCTGAGACCGATATTATGCTGCGTGCGCAGAGTCTCAGCAAGGCGCTGAACGATTTTTCCGACGAGCAAAGCGCACTTGGTCGCGAAATGGGTATCGTGCTGGCGAATGGGCAGGATCTGGCGTTCATACTGCCCAGGGTGAATACTGCCGTGCACGTAGCCAATCAGAACGTCAATGTGGGTGTTTCGGGAGTTCTTTCGCAGACCGCAGCCGGGCAAGATGGCCGCCGCACGTTCAAACTCGACCTCGAGGAAGATCT
Organism: Verrucomicrobiia bacterium; assembly: GCA_035523795.1. Taxonomy (GTDB): domain Bacteria; phylum Acidobacteriota; class Terriglobia; order Terriglobales; family Acidobacteriaceae; genus Sulfotelmatobacter. Next base: position 3,497 of record DATKQB010000168.1, read on the forward strand.
ATCTGACGTGCAGCAGAACATCACCATGTTGATGCGCATAGCCCTCCAGCATGGCAGCGACTGCGGCGAGCGGATTAGTGTGCGCCAGGCGATGCTGACCCCAGCGACTCCAGCCAGCTTGGTTGTCGTCCAGTTGCATTATGAACGCTGGGCGTGCGTGCGGATGTACGGCCAAACCTCGCAGAACGAATTGGCGGAGAACGATGGGTCTGTGGAAGTGAAGCTTACTCCCGAGATTGCTCAGGGAAATTTGCGTCTTGCCGCACAAATCGACAAAGTGGCTGCCGAAGGCATGCTTGCCGACGCGCTCAAGTCAGGAGATTTAGCCGACGATTTGCCAAAAGAGATTGCTGCTGCCCTGCTTCCCGCCGCTCGTGCCGGCATGAATTTCAAGAGCTCACTTCCGGCCGCACTGGATAATTCGGCAAGCGTGCAGACGGCGGAGTTCCACGATGCCGGCGCAGGCGTGTTGTGGGTTGTTTTGGAAGGCCAGGCACAGATCTCCAACGAGCAGGCCAATCTGCTTGCCAATCAACTGAACCAGGCACTGGCCGCCAAAGCCGACGCCGGAGCTGCCGAGACCGCTCCAGTACAAAAAACCTCATCTCAGTAATCCAGACGAATAAACTGGGAGCGCATTTTCAGCGGGCCCGCCCCTGCGGGTAATTGCATCAAATATCGTTCGTCGTGACGTACTCTATCAGGTTCGTCCTTCTGCTTCTTGCTGCCGCCTCGGTTGCCGGGTTCTTCGGCGCTCTGCTGGGCGTGGGCGGCGGAATCTTCATCGTTCCGGCCATGGTGCTTCTTTTTCACCTGCCGATGAAGATCGCAGTTTCGGCCAGCATCGTCTCGGTCATCGCCACCTCGAATGCCGGCGGATCCTCTTACGTCGACCAACACATTACCAATCTTCGACTGGCCATGTTCCTGGAGTTGTTTACCACCACCGGGGCATTGGTCGGCGCGATCCTCGCCATTTACCTGCACGATTGGGTCATCTCGCTTATTTTTGCCGTGATGCTCGCTTACATGGCTTACGCCTCTTTTTCTACTCGCAATCTCGATGACGAACGCATCAAGAAAGAGTTATTCCGCAAGGCCAAGCCGGATGCGATCTCCCGTTATCTTCAGTTGGAAGGTAGCTATCACGACGTAGCAGCTGGCAAAAATGTGGACTACGTAGTCAGCGGAGCCCCGGCAGGCATCACCGTGGCTTCTTTGGCTGGACTTGCTTCCGGACTCCTGGGCATCGGTGGCGGCGTGCTGAAAGTATCAGCCATGAACCGCTATATGAACGTTCCCATGAAAGTTGCGGTAGGAACCAGCAAGCTAATGATCGGCGTTACCGCCGCGGTGAGTTCGATTTTGTTCTTTCTGGCAGGACTAATTCATTTCATGGTCGTGGCTCCGGTCGCGGTGGGTACAACCATCGGTGCCACGATCGGCACGCTGCTCATGAATCGCCTGCACAGCGTCGTTTTGAAATGGATCTTCAGCGCTTTAATGGCTTATCTCGCCTATGAGATGTTGGCCCAAGCGCTCTCCACCGGATTTGGAATCCATCTCCCGAGCGCAACATAAGCCCAACATGAAGCCAACCCCGCAATCTACAATGTCGGCAGAGCAAAACGTCTACGCCGACGTTTACCGCCTGCTGGTGACCGGCATGCTGATCTCGACCATTTTGTTCGTGATTGGGATCATCCTGGCGTTGCTTCATCCGCAGTATTTCCCGCTGTCGGCTCGTTGGGTTCGTCAGCAATATCATGCCGGTCTGATCGTTCATGGTCTCCTACACCGGCAGCCGAGCAGTTTCTTCCTGGCCGGAACCGTCCTGCTAATTCTCACTCCGATTGCCCGCGTTCTCGTTTCGATTTATGCCTTCTGGGTGGATCACGACCACAAGTACGTCGCGGTCACAAGTGGCGTTCTAGCCATCATTGTCGTCACGGTCATTCTTGGCCTCTTCGGCTTGCGCTGAATCCCTATTATTTCGCGCAAATCCGTGGCGAAAAAGTTTTATCCGCCCATGTCCCTCCGATTTTCTTATTCGTGGCAACAGAGCAACCGACGTCGTCATCCGATGTAAACTGACTCACAACACCTAGGCGCGCCAGCATTAGGGAGTGGCTTCTGTCACTGATCGAATCACTTTTGCTGCTGCTGGTTCTGTCTCGCGTCCTAGGGGAGATTGCGAGCCGCTTCGGCCAGCCCGCAATGTTAGGAGAAATCTCAGCCGGTATTCTCCTCGGCCCCTCCTGCCTCAAGTTTGTCCATTTCAACCCGGAAATCAAAGCGATTGCCGACATCGGCGTTCTGCTTCTGGTGTTTCTCGCTGGGATGGAAATGGACATGGATGCGCTTTGGGCCTCTTTCCGCGGACGTGGCGCCTGGGTCAGTGCCGCCGGGTTCATCGTCCCGTTATTTTGCGGAATCCTGGTAGGAAACGCTTTCGGTTTAACTCATACCCGGACGATCTTCATCGGACTTTGCATCGCCATCACCGCGCTTCCGGTCAGCGTGCGCATTCTGATGGATCTGGGCAAACTGCAGACCGAGATCGGCCAGAAGATCGTTACGGCCGCCATCGCTAATGATGTCGTTTCCCTCCTCGCCCTCGGCATCATTCTCGATGCCAAGGGAAGTGCGGCCACGTTTGAAGGAATTTTCTTCTCTGTCTTCCGCGCCCTCGGCAAGGCGCTGCTCTTCATGATCGTGGTGGCTTTGGCGGCGCGCCTGATCCGGCGCTATTCGCCTGCCCGATTCATCCGCGCCCACAGTGCGTTCGAGAAACTCGTTGGCAAGTTACGGGGCAAGGAATCGAAGTTCGCCATCGTTCTGGTGTTCGTTATCGCCTTTGCCAGTTTTTCCGAGTTCCTCGGCCTGGATTTCGTCGTCGGTGCCTTCTTCGGATCGATGCTGATCAGCCATCAGGCTATCGGCAAGGCCAACTTCAAGGAAATCGAACTGACCGCCTCGAACGTGACCATGGGATTTCTCGGCCCAATCTTCTTCGCTGCCGTTGGCCTCCAATTTGAAGCCTCTTCCCTGAGCAACTGGACATTGGTCTGTGCGATCCTGGTTGCCTCTTTCGCGGGAAAAATTGTTGGCGGCTATGTCGGAGGCCGGCTCGCCGGCATGAATAGCAACCAGAGCTGGGCGCTTGGTACGGGATTGAACGGCCGCGGGGTTATGGAACTAGTGATCGCCAACGTCGCTCTCGCGAACGGCTTCATCGGACAAGGACTTTTCACCATTCTCGTCCTCATGGCCGTGCTCACCACGTTCTTGACGCCAATTCTTCTCAGAGCCGCCTATGCTCGTATCCAAACACAGGAGCCAGCCACGGCCGGCAACTCACAATCCCGAGCCATGTCCGCCTCCAATCCATCGGATTAATAACCGTTAGCTCTCGACCGGCAACTGTCCGAAATTAATCTCGATGCACATTTCCACCAGGGGAACAAAGATTTTTTAACTTTTCGTTTGGCGGGATTGTCGTGTGCATTTATCCTGTGGCGTCGTCGCAAAGAAAATCTGTTCCATCCTATGTCTGCGAATCGGATGAATGAGTTCTCTGAAGCGTTGGAAGACCCGGATCCTGCTCTTTCTGGCTGTAGTCGGACCGGGATTCATTACCGCGAACGTCGACAATGATGCCGGCGGCATCCTGACCTACTCGTCCGCCGGGGCCCAATTCGGACATCTTCTGCTGTGGACCATGATCCCGATCACCCTCGCCTTGATCGTGGTGCAGGAAATGTGTGCCCGCATGGGCGCCGTCACCGGCAAGGGATTAAGCGATCTCATCCGCGAAGAATTCGGTTTCCGCATCACCTTTTTCATGATGATCGGCATCCTGATCACCAATTTTGGCAACGTCGTTACCGAATTTATCGGCATCGCTACCAGCCTGGAACTGTTCGGTCTTCCTCGCCTTTACACCGTGCCCATCTGCGGCGTTATTGTCTGGCTGATCGTTGTGAAGGGCCAATATAAGAGCGTTGAGAAAGTCTTTCTCGCCGCTTCGTTCTTCTATATCACCTATATTTTTGCCGGAGTGCTGGCACATCCTGCGTGGAAGGTGGCGGCCATTGCCACGTTCGTGCCGCCGAAGCTCGATGCATTCCGAGACCAGGCCTATCTCTACATGGTGATCGGTGTGGTCGGCACAACCATCGCGCCCTGGATGCAGTTTTACCTGCAGGCCTCGATTGTGGAGAAAGGAGTGACGCGCCGCCAGTACAAGGCCTCGATGTTAGACGTCGTAACAGGTTGCATTTTTACAGACGTGGTTGCCTGGTTCATTATCGTGGCCTGCGCCGCGACCCTGTGGATTCACGGCTTCCGCAACATTAACTATGCGGCTGACGCGGCCGCCGCACTGAAACCTCTGGCCGGCCAGTATGCGTACATTCTTTTTGCTGTGGGACTATTTAACGCGTCTCTGTTCGCAGCTTCGATTCTGCCGCTGTCTACCGCTTACACAGTTTGCGAGGGCTTGGGATTTGAGTCCGGTGTAGGGATGAAATTTGGAGAAGCGCCGCTATTTTACTGGCTCTATACCTTGCTGATCGTGGCTGGTGGCGCGGTAGTGCTGATTCCAAATCTCCCGCTGGTAAAAATCGCCGTTTTATCTCAGGTGGTAAACGGCATCGTTCTGCCCTTTGTGCTCATCTTCATGCTGCTGCTCATCAACAAGAAAGACCTGATGGGCAATTACGTGAATTCGCACCTGTTCAACGTCGTCGCCTGGATCACCACGGTCGTCATGATCGTATTGACGGTCGCTTACTTCTGGACTCTCCGTTCCGGCTAAAGAAGCTTGCCGTTCGCCAGGTCGCGGACCAGAGTCAGATCGGCTTCGAGAAAATCGTAACCGGGAAGATCAGTCAGTTCGGCCCACTGTATATCGCGAAAGATGCGGTTCTCGATTTCCCCCTCATATTCGCGCACAACGAAGAACCGCAATTCCACCATACCGCCATTGGGATACTCGTGCTGAATGCGCACGAGTTCGTTGCCTACCTTGGCATGAATTCCCAATTCTTCTTCCAGTTCGCGCCGCAGCGCATCCCGTGGCTGTTCCCGCTCTTCGATCTTCCCGCCAGGAAACTCCCACTTTAACGGCATTGTTTGATGGCGTGTCCGCTGGCACACGAGTAGCTTGCCATCTTTTTCTATCAGAGCTGCAACGACCCGTTTCATCGACCCGAGTTTTCCAGCTTCTTCCCGACGAGTTGAGCGCAATACTGGACCAGTGACTGATGTTCAGCCGTAAAAGCCGCGGGAAAGTGGCTGTCGATATCAAGTTCGCCCACGATCTCACCATGTGCGAACACGGGCACCACAATTTCCGACTTGGTCTCGAGTGAACACGCGAGGTAACGGGGATCTTTGCTGACGTCATCGACCACTACCGTTTGCCCGCTGGAGGCGGCCGCTCCGCAGATGCCCTGATTCAGCGGAATGCGTGTGTGCGGCGTCATTGCTCCCTGAAACTCGCCCAGAATCAGCATCGGCGGTTGTGCGCCCGGCTCCATCATATAAAAGCCCACCCAGTTGTATTTGAGCATGCGGTCGTGCAGCAGCTTCACCATCTGCTGCATGAGTTCTTTTGCACCATGGGTGGTGTGAGCAAGTCGGGTGACCTCTTCGCGGACCTCTTCGACCTTGTCAGCGGCAGCCATGAGTGAAATCTTAACTCACCCTTCGCACTCCTCGACTGTCTCTCCCGAAACGGCGGTAATCTTGCGGATTCCTTTCAAGTGAGCGAACAGCTCGGGATGCATCGCCCAAGCCAGCGCGTCAAGTCCTTGGAGCAGCGTAGGTGCAGGAGTGTTCAACAATTCGTCGCTGATACAGTACACCCGGGCATTGCGCGCAGCCGTAAGGTTTTTCCAGCCGCGCTCGGCCACAATTTTTTCGAGCGGAACCCGATCGCCTGCCCCACACCATGCTGCCACAATTACTTCCGGGTCGAGACTGATTACCTTTTCGCGGAGAATTGTTTTTCCCGGAGCGCCCAGAAACTCGCCCCCAGCAGCGTCGACCAGTTCGGCGACCCACGACTGCGAGGCAATCAGCGGCTTGCCCCATTCCTCCGAAAAAACGCGGACGCGAGGCAAGCCGGCTGTCTTGCTGCGCACTTCTTCGATTCGATCTTTCATCGAGGCGATCACTGCCTCGCCTCGATCGCTGCGACCCACCACTCCAGCGATCACTGCGATATCGCCATAGATATCGTTCAGCGTTTTCGGCGCAAGCCCCAGAAATCGCGCTCCGGCCTTGAGGATCTCCGTAAGCGCCTTCTCCTGATAGGGTACAGAAGCGATCACAAAATCTGGCCGCGTCGCCAGAATCTGCTCGGCGTCGGCGGTCCACGAGTCAGCAAGGATTGCGCGGGAACCATCCTTCACTTCCGGAACAACGTCCGCACAATACTTCGTACAAGCGATGACACGTTGCAGTTCACCGATGGCATTCAAAATCACGGTCGCGCTCGGCTGCAGGCAGGCAATTCGGCGCGGCGCGTAAGAATTAGCAAAGTGCGAAGTCATGGCGACTTCTCGGTTCTCAGACGGCTTAGTGCGGCAGCGAGTGTATCCAACGCCAACTGCACCGCGTGAGTCGAAGCTTGCGGGACGCCGTCAACTGCGGCGATTAGACGCTCCCGGTTAATTGCGCGAGCTTCTTGCAAGGATCTGCCGAAAACCAACTCTGTCAGCGCCGAGGCGCATGCGATGGAAGGAACGCATCCTTTGGCCTTGAATCGGATGTCTGAGATTTTCCCCGATTCGATCCTGATCGCCAGCCGCAGAATATCCCCGCATGCCGGATTTTCCAGTTCTGCAACCGCATCGGCCTCAGCAAGATCGCCCGCATTGCGGGGATTCTGAAAATGATCGAGCAGTTGCGCCGAGTACATGAAGAAATTCTATACGCGTGCTTGCACAATTCTTCCCCCGCTCTTCGCGTAAGGGGCGGGACGGAGCATTTACCGAACCGGACGGCGCATGCTTTCCGGCAGATAAATCGTCCACCCACGCGCCCGTGCCGTCGCTTCAAGATCAGGATTGGGATTGATGGCGAATGGATGCTTGGACATGGCGAGCATCTCCGTATCCCAACGCGAATTTCCAAAGGCTGCGTCAATGCTCTTTCGAACTACCTCGCGTAACGCCTGCGGTTTTCCCGGGCCGGAAGGAGTTCGAATCAATTGGTCGGTCACTATTCCAGCCTCAACTTTTACCTTCGTAGCCAGAATCCGGTCAGACGGGATGCCAAATTGCTCCATACCCGCTCGAATCACCCATTCATTCGATGAGGAAACGGCCCAGACTTCGCAGCCGTTTGCGTGCAGTTTCCGCACCAGATCCAGCATTTCAGGGAACGCGTGCCCGGGAAACAGACGAGACATAAAATCGCTGGCCGCTTCCATCAGCGACCCTTCCGGCATGCCTTTGTGCATGGTCACCATCTCGCCGCACATCTCTTCTTCGTCAACTTTGCCCGCCTTGTACTCCGCATAGCGGGCCCGCATCATGCGGCCCACTTCGACCGAAACGAGTCCGGTTCTAATTTCCCAGTCGAAAAAGGTTTCGCCGGCGTCGCCGGACCACAGTGTGCCGTCGCAATCGAAGGCCGCAACTTCTAACGGCAGGCGGAGAACGGAATCGAGGAATTCCTCGCGCGTCAGTTCGGAATTCTTCAACTCAGAGGTCTGCGGATTGGAAATTTCCATGCTCTTCGACGATAGCGGACGCGGGTGGAATTGCGCAACGAATGTCACATCCGTTTCAGGAACGCTGTGCGCTCAAAGCTGCATACTCTTCCGGTGTATTGACGTTCAACGCGACAAAGGGATCGCTGACGGCAACGTAGCGAATCCGTCCTTGATAGCGGTGCTCTACCTCGCGGGCCGTCGCGCTCGCAGGAGCCTGCAAAAAAGCTTCCATCAACTCACGTCCGGCAACATATGGATGGCCGTGCTGGCCGTCAAATTCCGGCACGACCGCCCAGATTTCCGGCGGGGCCGCCGAGAACGCACTACGCAAAATTTCAATCGTCGCCGCCCTGGCTGGAGGGCGATCGACGAGCGTAATCACTGCCGCGTCCCGTCCCCGGCTCAAGACTTCGCGCAATCCGATCTGCAGGGAACTGAACTGGCCCTGGCTGGGATCGGGGTTGGTGACGATCATGGCTCCGTTGGCGTAAACAATGGGCGCGAGCGCTTCCTCGTTTGTGCCCGCCACTACCACCACAAAATCCGCGGAAAATGACAGACTGCGAATGCCTGCGGAAAGAAACGTCTCTCCCGTCGCCAACTGGGCGGCAGTTTGCGGAGGCCACGGCAGCAAAGCCTTGTCCCGGCCCATGCGGGACGATTCGCCCGCAGCGAGAATGATTCCGCCGAAGCTTGGGGCTCGCGACATGTTGCGGAAGATAGCAGAATTCGGGAAGAAAGTCAGTGCGCAGAATTACGCGTCGGAATCGTCGGAATTAAGGCCCGGTTTCAGCGTCGAGGTCGACTGGGCTACCTTTTCCGCAGACTCCATCTCATCCGGCACGCTGTGATGAAACCAACTCAAATGGGGCAGGGCGCTTGCGGCCTTGCGGCGAATCCCGATCAGCTCCGCCGTAATCGCGACCGCAATCTCTTCCGGCGTGATCGCTCCGATATCGAGCCCGATCGGAGCGTGTACGCGCTCGAATAAATGTGCGGCCAGGCCTTCCTCCTGGAGCGCCTTGAAAATCGCAATCACCTTCCGCTTGGAGCCGATCATGCCGATATACCGCGCGCGCGTCTGCACCGCCCAGCGCAGCACGCGCATGTCATCGCGATGGCCCCGCGTCACAATCACAATGTAAGAAGATTCATTGGGATCGAGCTTCCGCATCGCCTCGTCGAAATCCATGGCATGCACTTCCATCGCCGCCGGAAAGCGCTCCTTGGTCGTGTAAGAGGAGCGGTCGTCGCTCACAATTACGTCAAAACCCGCCGTCGCGGCAACCTGGCAAACATTTACCGCAACGTGGCCTGCACCAAATAGATAAAGTGATACTGGAGGCAGAACCGGCTCGACAAATACTTCCAGCGTTCCCCCGCAAACCAGGCCAGTATCGTATCTCGGATCCTGATTGAGATCGAAATGCAAGGTCCGCGGCTTTTCCGACTCCATCACTTCCCGCGCCGCCTGCCAGACATCAGCTTCGACGCAGCCCCCGCCGATCGTCCCCACAATCGAGCCGTCGTCGCGAACCAGCATCTTCGCCGTGCGAAACGAAGGAATCGATCCCCGCACGTTGACGATCGTCGCGACCGCCCCGCGCCGTCCCTCGCGGCGAAGCTGCACGATTTGTTCGTAAATATCCATTCGATGGCCCGGTTCTCTATTGATTATCAGTGGGTAAACAGGGAGGAGTCAATCGGGCGGGAAAGCAAAAGCCCCGGGTCATCACTCCGGGGCTTACCGAATCCTAGACACGGCTTGCCAAACCAATCCTATGTTCGCCCAATCATGTAATTGCGTCAATATCTCTTTTGTGAGTGGCCGTTCGGAGGACGGCGAGTCGAACTTGAGGCGTTCAGCAGGCGTGGGAGCCTGCTGCCGAAATCCTGAGCAAAGCGAGGGACCTGGCAGCTTGCGGAAAAGATCGTTCGTGAAAACTCTCAGGTTAGGATCAGAGTCCAGCCTATGCTACCGTTAGCCGCAGCCGAAAGGATCTCATGAAAGCCGTTCGCATTCATCAATTTGGTGGTCCCGAAGTTCTCACCTACGAAGATGTTCCCGATCCGCAACCGCGCAAAGATCAAGTCCTGATTCGCGTGAAAGCCTGCGCGCTCAACCATCTCGATCTTTGGGTTCGCAAAGGATTGCCGGGAGTGAAGTTGCCGCACATCCTTGGCAGCGATATCGCCGGCGAAGTCGCCGAAGTGGGCGAGTACGTCAGCGGGTTTCAACCCGGCCAGCGCGTTCTCATCGCTCCCATGCACTTCTGCGGACATTGCGCGAAGTGTCTTGCTGGATTACAGAATCAGTGTCGCGAGTTCACCGTCCTCGGCAACGCAGTCGATGGCGGAAATTGCGAACTGATTGCCGTCCCTGCAGCCAACGTCATTGCGATTCCCGATTCGCTCAACTTCGTCGAAGCCGCGAGTGTGCCGCTGGTCTTCGTCACCGCGTGGCACATGCTGGTCGGACTCGCTGGCATCCGCTCCGGACAAACGGTTCTCGTTCTCGGTGCAAGTTCCGGAGTTGGCACCGCGGCCATTCAAATCGCCAAGCTTTTTCACTGCCGCGTCATCACCACTGCAGGCGACGAATCGAAACTGGAGAAAGCCCACGCGCTGGGCGCCGATCATGGCATCAATCACTACCAACAGAAAATCTCTGACGAAGTTCGCAAGATCACCAATAAGCAGGGCGTCGACATCGTCGTCGAGCACGTGGGCGCTGCCACTTGGGATGAAAGCCTGAAGTCATTGAAGAACGCAGGCACTCTGGTCACTTGTGGCGCGACCACGGGGCCTAATGTCGGCATTGATCTCCGCCATCTGTTTGCGCGCCAATTGCGCCTACTAGGCTCCTATATGGGGACGATGGCCGAACTCAACGAAGCCCTGAGTCACGTCTTCGCCGGACGGTTGAAACCCGTCGTTGACCGCACTTTTCCGCTCGCGGAAACTCGCGCCGCCCACGAGTATCTGGAGAAAAGCCAGATGTTCGGCAAAGTCGTGCTGACCATCTGACTATCGCCGCTTCTTCCCAGTTTTCTTTTTCGGATGGCTCTTGGAAGTCTTCCTGCTCCCCTCGGCTTTGTTTGCCCCCGACCCACTACCCGTCGCGACCGTGTGATTAACCAGATTGACGGTGAACCTATCAATCACCGACGCGTTAGGAGTTGCCCCAGCCGAATACGGCGCCGACTGATAAGTCCCTACTATCTGCGTCTTACTCACAGCTAGCCGTAAAAATCCGAAATTATTCTGATCGTAGGTCTCAAGCTTCAGCGTGTTACTAATTTTGAGCGGTTTCGAAGCATCCGGATACGCTCCGTTGATCTTCTGCATTTTGCCCAGGTTGATGTAACCGCCTGCTCCCGCAACGATGTAAGGAATCTGCCTTTTGCCGTCCGGCGCTTGCACAAGGCTGGTGAAGCGCTGGTAATTGTGCACATGGCCCGACAGAACCATATCTGGATAACGCCCCGTTGCCTGAAACGCCTGCGATAGAACAGTGTCGGCCACTGTGCTGCCCGTGTGTTCGTCATCCCCCGAAAACGGTGGATGATGGATGGTCACGATCAGCGCTTTGTTCTTATCGGCCGCCTTCAGTTCACCCTGGAACCAATCGATCTGATCCTGATGAATCTCAGCCTCATCCTCTCCAACGTTTGAAAACAGACCGATAATCGTGGCGAACGGCGTCGTAAATGTCCAATAGACGTTCGGCAAATCCATTTCCGTTCGGCCGGACGAAATCTTCATCGCGCCCTGCTGCGTCGGATTCTTTGCCATGAAATTCTGCACGAAACCATCCAGCGGATACTTGTTCGGATCGCCAGCACCATCCGCCGGATCATCGGGTTGGCAGTCGTGATTGCCCGGAATCGCCACAATAAATCCGGGATAATTCTTGTAGGTGGCGTAGAAATTGTCCGGGTAACGAATGATGTCGCCGGCAAAATAGATGACGTCTCCGAGGTGGTAATAAAAAGCTGGCTTCCGATTGGCCGGCAGGCCGTTCGCGTCCGCAGTCATCATCGCTGCGACAAAGTTCTGCTGCTGTCCGCGATAGTCCCCCGTGTCGCCCACGGTATGAAACACCATCTCTCCCGCTTGCGTGATGGATTGAACATCCGCCGTGGTGAGAAGTTGTGACAAATCGAAGCGATACGGCGCCGGTCCGTTTGGCGGCGGCAGCGGTTGAAACGGATAGTTGGGAAGCGGGGTACTCGCCCCTTGCACTTGTAGCTTCGGTCCGGAAATTGGGGGCCGGTGACTCTTTCGTTTTCGCGCCCCCGCTCCTGTGCTGAAAGAATGCAATCCGCCCATTATTCGTCTCCTTTGCTGACGTGTAGATTCAAGAAGTGGAGGTAAAAGAAGTCTAGGTAAAACTCCCCTCAATTTGTCCTGTGCGCTAAAATTAATATATGGCGCGCGAACTCAATTTCGGTCCTTACGTCGATGTCGAAAACGGCAAGAAGATTGTCAAAGATCTGACCTACGGCAATCCCACGCCCGAGGGCGTAGTACTGACCACACTCGATTCCGCGGTCAACTGGATGCGCAAGAGTTCCATCTGGCCGATGACGTTCGGCCTCGCCTGCTGCGCCATTGAAATGATGTCAATGGGAGCCTCGCGTTTCGATATCGCTCGCTTCGGCGCGGAAGTTTTCCGCCCCTCACCACGTCAAAGCGATCTCATGATTATTGCCGGCCGCGTTTCCAACAAAATGGCGCCCGTGATCCGCCTACTCTGGGAGCAGATGCCCGAGCCGAAATGGGTGATCTCAATGGGGGCCTGCGCGACTTCCGGTGGAGTCTTCCAGAACTACGCGCTGGTGCAGAGCGTCAACCAGGTCATTCCCGTGGACGTCTACGTCCCCGGCTGCCCGCCTCGTCCAGAGCAGCTGATCTACGCCATCACCTTGTTGCAAGAGAAGATCCAGAAAGAGCGGGGAACGATCAAGAAGGCCCTGAACCTGGCGTAACTGGCGTAATTTGCACCATACCCTCCAACTTCTGACTTTCGGACACACAACCACGCTTCTTTAAACTACATCCCATGTTTTAGTTCGGCATTGCATGCGTGAATGCCGACGGGCCCCGGGGATATCTGCCTCCTCCATTCGCTGCTCGTCCTGGGATAGCGTTCTTGGGATCGCCGTCCTTCGATCGACTGGCGTTATAATCAGTCAACTCGGTAGTTGGGGTGCTCTATGGAACGTCTTCGCGACGCGTCCTTCCTGATTTTCCTCGCGGCAAGCTCTGCGCTTTTTTCATACTGCTTCGCGCAAGATGCTGCTCCTAAAACGCCAGCCCAGCCAGCGGCGATGCCCGTCGTGGCCAACCAATTGCCTAAGATCAAACCCGTTGCCGCGCCCATTCCGGCGAATGCGCCCCGCATGTCGAAGCAGACTCGCTACCAAATCATTCGCGACTTCGAAACGCAGCTCGTCTACTCTCGAACCTCGTTCCCCATGGGATACAAAGGGCTTTTGCTCAAGGATGGCGCAACCACGCCCAATGGCAGCGAGTTGCAACAGCAGCTGGCACTGTACGGACCAGCGATCAAGCCCGGCGATCCTGCGCAAATTTCCTGGGTGCAAATCAAGGATAACCACATCCACTTCGATCTCAACGGCGGCGCCAATCGCCGCAAAAAGTGGTATCAGCACATCGAAGTCTCCGGCACAGGCGGCGCACCCGTGATGGGCCCCAACGATCCCCCACCCAATCCCCATGGCAGCTATCTGGATATCTATTTCGATAGGTATGTTCCGGAGATGACCGCCCAGCAGTTGCGTGATCTTCTGCTTCCGGTGCTGGATTTCAATGCCCGCAGCAAACAGCAGGCTTATCTCGATACCGTTCCGCCCAAGGTGAAACAGGCAATCCTCGCGCACCATGTTCTGGTCGGCATGAACACCGAGATGGTGCTCTACGCCATGGGAAAGCCGCCCCGCAAAGTCCGCGAAAAAGATGGCGAGGTCGAATACGAGGAGTGGATTTACGGCACGCCGCCCGACGATGTGAACTTCGTGCGCATCGTGAACGATGAAGTCATTCGCGTTGAAACCATGAAGGTTGGCGGACAGAAGATCGTACGCACCCAGAAAGAAATTACCCTCCATCCTCCCGATCAGGACACGGAAGCTCAGAAGACGGACCAAGACCGTCCGGCGAACGCGCCCAGTTTGCGCCGTCCCGGTGAAGACCCAGCCGACGTGCCCCAGCCCACAAACGGAGCTTCACCCCCGCCACCTATGCCACCACCGGATCTGCCTCCCCCTTCTGGCAGTCCCGGTCCAGGAGAAATGTGGTCAGTTGGCAATCACTGAGGGCGTCAATCGAAAGACTGACGTTCTCATCTGCTGATATTTGATTGGAGTGCTCAGGAAGGATCGAGGGGCGGTCGTCTGTCCCGGTGCTCATGCGCAGCTTACGGTCATGTGCCACGCAGCATCTTGCGCTGCCGCCATCCCTTAGCAGTACCTAAAACAGAATCAAGTTAATTCGCTTTGTTCACGTTCGCTGCCTGCGGACCTTTCTGGCCTTCGGTGATTTCGAACTCCACCTGGTCGCCCTCCTGCAGGCTCTTATATCCCTCGGATGAAATTGCGCTGTAGTGAACAAATACATCTGGCCCATCCGCGCGTCCGATGAACCCGTACCCCTTGGCATTGTTGAACCACTTTACGGTTCCTTTCAGACGTTCCACGTACCCCCCTTTTTGCTGGCACGCCTCGGAGGGGGTCCGGAGACGCGCACCGCAGTTACCTAGCATGCATTGTGGAACTGCAGATTATCACTGTCAAGCCAATGGATACCTTAAGGCGACAAAATGAAAGACTCTAGAAAAAAATCCATTCCCAGAACGGGAATTCACGCTGATGGGCTGCGCCCGCGCGCCAAGGTTAGTAGGCTAACTCAGCGCCATCGGCAAACGCTCTAGCCAGGAGATTCAGGCGTTTCACAGCTTTTTCTTTGTGCGCCACATGTGATCCAGCCACAGCACCGACGAAATCGTCTTGGCATCTCGTATCGTTCCCCTCATGACCATGGCAACCGCCGTGCCTAGGGGAACGACTTTGAGCTGGATCAATTCATCTTCTTCCGGTTGCGCCTTGCCCCGGCGAAGGCCCGTCGCCAGATACACCGCCATCGTTTCGGCGACAAAGCCCGGACTCGCGTAGAACTTAAAAATCCGCCGCCACTTCTGCGCCGCGTATCCGGTTTCCTCGAGCAATTCCCGTTGGGCCGCAGACAGTTCCCTCTCGCCCGGATCGATCCGCCCCGCCGGCAGCTCCCACAAAAAACTACTGGCTGCGTGCCGATATTGCCGTTCCAGCAGAATGCGCGGTTCTCTCGCGGAGTCATCCATCGCGAGCACCACCACCGAGCCCGAGTGCCGGACGACATCCCGCCGCGCCCGCACTCCGCCTGGTTCGGCCACGTGGTCGGTAGTAACCGAAAAAACTGGTCCCCGGTACACCGTGCGGGACGAGATGATGCGTGCTTTTCCACGGCCTTCCGATCTCCGCTGTACGCCCTTTGCGTGAGCTTTCGCGTTTGCCATGTTCATCACTATAAAGCACATCACTACATAGCACGTCCGAGCAGGGCTTGGGATGTCTTCGTGATCTTTGCGCCCTTCGCGGTTTATTGAATTTGAGACATTAACCCTGTTCGGCGCTTTCCCGATTCACATTCTGCTATGCTGCCCGGCATGGCGGCCAAGCCTACCGTCGCGATCATTGGAGCGGGAAATCTCGGCACTGCGCTCGCACTTGCCTTGCGCCGCTCCGGATATGAAATCGAGGCAATTCTCTCCAAGCCGCTTCCGCAATCGCGAAAGAAGGCGCGTGAGCTGGCAAAACGGGTAAACGCTCGAGTCATTTCCGCGGCGTCCGACGATCTGACTGCCAAAGTCGTCTGGTTCTCCGTGCCAGATGCTCAAATCGCCTCCGCCGCTCGGGATTGGTCAGCCAAGCTGAATTGGAAAGGCAAGATAGCCTTCCATTCCAGCGGCGCGCTCTCGAGTGATGTGTTAGAAATATTGCGCCGCCGAAGAACTGCGGTCGCCTCCGTGCACCCGTTTATGACATTCGTGAGCGGCTCTCAGCCCTCCTTGGCAGGCGTGCCCTTCGCGATCGAGGGAGATGCCGTCGCAATACGCATGGCTCGCCGCATCGTCAACGATCTTGCCGGCCTCGCTTTCCCCCTCCGTAAGCGCGATAAGCCGGCTTATCATGCATGGGGCACTTTCGCCTCGCCCTTCTTCGTGGCGTTGCTGATGGCTGCTGAGCAGGTAGCGGAAATCGCAGGAGTCCAGCCGCAAACCGCCCGCCGCCGCATGATGCCGATTCTCTTGCAGACTCTGGCGAACTACGCCAGTCGTGGACCTGCGGGAGCGTTTAGCGGCCCTATTATCCGCGGTGACTCCGATACCATACGGCGGCATCTCGAAATCCTCCGCAGGCAGCCGGCCGTTCTGGAGTTGTATCTTGCAATGGCGCGGTTCGCGATTCAGTTCTTGCCGGTGCGCAATCGGCCACAATTGACGCGGGTTCTCTGCTCCGGGAAGCCACACTGAGGATTCGCTGCGCATGCGCCGATCGTCAACCCTTCTTTTCGCTCTCACCATCGTTCTCGCGGCGGGCACCTGCGATTATTATTTCGGTCTGTTTCTGCCCGAGTCCCGCCGTCACAGCCAAGCTCGCCAGATGAGCGTGCGTTATTCCTACGGAGGGGATTTCTATCCCATCTGGCTGACGGGGCGTGCGCTGTTTCAGCAGCGGACGAATCCTTACACGCCGGAAACGACCCGCGACATTCAAATCGGTCTCTACGGGCGTCCCATGGATCTTCATCACCCGGGCGATTTTCCGCCGTCCTATCGCGCCTTCTCCTACCCAATCTATGCCGATCTGCTGGCCGCTCCTCTGTTGCCATTCCGCTTCGAACTGGTTCGCCTTGTCCTCACGCTGATTCTGCTTTCGCTCACGGTTGTGAGCGTTATTCTCTGGCTTGGTGCCACCAGAATCCGTTTTTCCCGCACCAATCTCGCCATTGCCGTCATTTTGACTCTCATCAGTTATCCCGTGCTCGAGGGTTTGTACGCGGGCCAAGCCGGTCTGCTTGTAGGGGCTGCAATTGCTCTGTCCGTTTATGCTTTGACAAAAGATCGTCCCTGGCTTGCAGGAGTCGCTCTCGCCATCGCAGCTGCAAAGCCACAAATGATGTTGCTGCTTTGCATATATCTCTTTTTCTTCTGGCCGCTGAGCCAGTGGCAGCGGCGCAAAGCTTTCTTTTTCAGCTTCACCGGCTCTATGTTTATTCTCGTGGCCGCGTCCGAGGTCATTCTTCCCGGCTGGTTTTCCGGATGGTGGCATGCGGTGACGGAATATTCGACTTACACGACGATGCCACTTCCGCAACTTGTTTTGGGCAGGCCCTTCGGAACCTCGGTTTCTTTCGCCTTGCTTGCTTTCGCTATAGCCGTCGCCTGGAGAACGCGCACCGAACCCGCTCCCACCGATACCTTCTTGCTGGCTGTCATCCTGATTCTTGCCGTCACCGTGCTGCTCTTGCCGACCGCCGACGAAGTCTACGACCAAGTGCTATTGCTCCCGGCTATCCTCTGGGGGATCTCGCGCCGGAAGCAGTTATGGAATGGACGGTTGCCTTGGCGCATTCTCGCGATCACTGGAGTTGTGGCTCTGAGCTGGCAATGGCTCACCCCGACGCTTGTCGCTCTTTGCGGTTTAGTTTCTCCAGCCTGGGAGCACAGCCAAATCCTGCTGGCGCTTCCCCTGCGCTTGGCCGCGTCACTTCCGTTCGTGGTGTTCGCGATCGTTTCCTGGTTCGCGATTCGCGCAATTTGGATAACTCGTAAAGACCGGGCAACAACATCTGTCGCCCTTACACCACCGTAATCTCTCGCTCAATTCTCGGCCTCTCGTTTGTGTACAATGCCCGTATGTCGTTCCGCGCTCCTCAAGCCAACTCCGGCAACGCAAAACGCGGCCGGACACCTCCTCCGCAAGAGACGTTCGAAGAAGCGGCCTTTCTGAAATCACTCGGAGAAAAACAGAAGCCGGTTACCATCAAGCTGCACGACGGCCAGTTGGTTCGCGGCTGGATCGAGTACTACGATCGCAACATGGTTCGTCTAACGCGCGAAGGCGCGCCGAATCTGTTCATCTACAAGCACGAGATCATGTACATCGCCGAAGATGCGGCGAAAAAAAAGTAAGGCCGGCCGCGCATGTCTCTTTCACGCGACTCTCATTCCGGCAACTCTGAGAGCTTCCTTCCGGCAATGTGTGCGATCGCGCGCGAGGCGGGCGCGCTGATCCTGCATTACTTCCACCAGAAGCTGAAAATCGAATACAAGGGCGATGCTGACCTGGTGACTGCGGCCGATCGCGCCTCAGAGAAGCTGATTCGCGAACGTATCAGCCAACAATTTCCGACCCACGATGTGCTCGGGGAAGAGCAGGGACTAAACGATCAGGGCAGCGATTATCGTTGGTATGTCGATCCTCTCGACGGCACCACCAATTTCGCTCACGGATATCCCGTGTTCTGCGTTTCTATGGCGCTTGAACATCAGACGCCTGAAGATCGCTCTGCAGGTCGTCCGGGACGGAGAATTGCTGGAGTAATTTACGATCCCACGCGCGACGAACTGTTCAGCGCTGAGCAAGGAAAAGGTGCGCGTCTGAATGGCGAGCCGATCCAGGTTTCAAAGGCGGCCCAGCTGAAGGAATGTCTCGTGGCCACTGGTTTTCCCAGTCACAAGCGCCACAAGAATCCCAATATTTTTTTCTATCACCAGATCACGCTGCGCACCCACGGCGTCCGCCGTGCCGGCTCGGCCGCTCTCGATCTATGCTGTGTGGCTTGCGGACGCTTCGACGGTTTCTGGGAATTCAATCTCAATCCCTGGGACACCGCGGCTGGCGTGCTCATCATCGAAGAAGCTGGAGGCAAGGTCACGCGCTTCGATGGAACTCCGTTTCAACTGGACAGCCGCGAAACCCTGGCCTCTAACGGCCTCGTGCACGACGCCCTGCTTTCCGAATTCCAACAGATTTTTTCTGGCCGTGGTCTTGATCCGCTTCCCGATCCTCGCGCGTATGCTCGGCAGGGAAAAGAAGGTTCTAACTTGTAGGCGCCCGTTCCCACTCGTGGAACCTGCGCGGCCACTAATCCATTTTTGCTGTCGGCGGTCCGAGAACACTTAATAGATTCCAGCACGAAGTAATCCACAGAATTGCACCCACTCCAAGACCAACCGAGACCGCCAGCGCGTGTCCGCGAAACAGAATCCATGCCAGCACGCACCAAGCCGTGATCGCCATTCCAGTCAGAACGTAAACCCCCACATGAAAGACCTTCGCAAGGCCGAAGAAGTGGAGCCCAACCGCGATGCCGATCCAATCCGGCACGAGATCAATGCGCTCCAGTCTTTGGGCCAGGAAAATTGCGCATCCAACCGCAAGCGCCTCGAACATCACAACAATCATGAATCCAACATTCACTTTGCCGCGCTTCGAGCCTTGCCCTGTTGCCGATGACCTGTAGCCCTGAAAAATGCACCAACCGCAGCCCACGAGCAGAAGACACGCCGCCAAAATAGCTGCAGTCAGGATTGGAGGGGTAAGGGCTCGCGCCATAATTAGCCCCCATGCGATCCACGCTCCGCCGGCCAGTACTCCAACCAACGCCCGTCTGCCCGTGCTCAACATGTCTGGCGCGATTGCCAAGGATCCTTTTTCACCGAAATGGGGTTGATTTTACTGGGGTTCCGCGGTTTTGGAAACAACTCGAAACGGGCAAGAGCGATGCCGGGTTTACAATAATTTTGTGGGGACGCCAATCTGCCGTGGCGTCGAAATTTCAATTCATTTTCAGGTCGACTCGTGATCAATTCACTTCTCGAACGCAAGATCGAAAAACGTCCCGACAAAGTCCGGCTGCATGGACGCATTCTTTTTCTCACCGAAGATCCCGAACTCATCAAGCGCCAACTCGCCGGCGAAGACTTGCCTTGGGATACCAAGAATCCGGCGAACAATCCCAAGCTGCGCGACGACATTTCTACTGACGAAATCACGCCCGCGCACTATTGTTTTTACTTCGATGAGACGCTGGGTGAAATTCCGTATCTCGGCCTGAAGTGCGGCAGCATCACGCCCATCGGGCGCGGCGACGTGAAGCGCGGCGGATTCGTCTGCGCCGTCAGCGGCAAGCGCCGCGGCAAAGGTTCGAGCCGCGAGCAGTCTCCTTACGCCGAGATGTGTGCCGGCATTCGCGTCGTGATCGCCGAAAACATCGAGCGCATTTACAAACAGAACTGCCAGAACCTCGGCCTGCTCACTTCCAGGAATTTTTCTCTGATCGATCGCATCCGTAGCGGTGAAGAAATTCCCCTCAGCGAATTCACCGCTGGCGAAGATGAAATCACCCGCCAGGTGATCGAATACGGCGGCCTGTTTCCTTTCAACGTCGCCCGCATGCAAGGAAAAGTTTCACTGCCTGCGCTAAAGACCGAAAAGCGCCCGATGACGGTCGCCGAAAAAATCCTCGCCCGCCACATGATCAATGAAAAAGGCGAAGTCGGCGTCCCCTCCGTCAAGCCCGGCGACACCGGGTTCGCCCGCGCCGATCTGCGCTTCAGCCACGAATATGTTACGCCCATGGCGGCGATCTTCTTCGAGCACTACGTCGGCAAAGATGCCAAAGTAAACGACCCCTCCACCATTCTTTTTTTCCGCGATCATCTGACCTTTCTCGACGAAGTCATTTCCGAAGAGAAGAAAAAACTCGGCCTGCTCGATCTCGCCACGCAGCTCAAGCTCAAGCAGCAGGATTTCGCCAGGAAGCAGGGAATCAAGCTGCACGGCGAACTCACCGACCGCAAAGGATCGGAAGGCATCTGCCACTCGATCGTCCTGGAAAGCTACGCCTTGCCCGGCCAACTCAACATCGGCAGCGATTCGCACACGCCGCACGTGGGCGCCATCGGCTGCGTCGCCTTTGGCATTGGCACCACCGACGTTTTCAATTCCTGGATCACGAAAGATGTGCGCGTGAAAGTCCCTGAGTCGGTCAAAATCGTGATTCGCGGCAGGAAGCATCCCAATGTCACCGCGAAAGATTTCATCCTCAAGATTCTTTCGCTCGACTATGTTCGCAGCGGCAAGGCGCTCGCCAAAGTCATGGAATACGCCGGCGAAGCCATCGAAGATCTCAGCGTCGATGAGCGCGCCACCATGACCAACATGGCCGCTGAGATCGGCGGATTCACCGGTATCGTCGCTCCCGACCAAAAAGCCGTCGACTTCCTCGTCGGGCGGCGAGGGACGAAGCGAAGCGAAGCCGAAAAAATGATCGAAGGCCTCTACAGCGATCCCGGCGCGCAGTACGCCCATGTCATCGAAATCGACGCCGCCGAGATCACTCCCATGGTCGCGACTCCCGGTGACCCCGGCAACGGCAAATATGTCCGCGAACTGAACACGCCCGTGCCCGTCGAAATCGCCTATGGCGGCACCTGCACCGCAGGCAAGAACGAAGACATGGATATGTATGCGCTCGTTCTCGCCGACGCTCTCAAGCATGGCAAGCGCGTCGCCGACTCGACCAAGTTCTACATCCAATTCGGATCGCAAGAGACGCGCGACTACTGCGTGCGCCGCGGCTATCTCGATATTTTCCGCAAGTCCGGCGCGCAAGTCATCGAGCCCAGTTGCGGCGCCTGCATCAACGCTGGACCGGGAGTTTCCACGCGTCCCGATCAAGTCGTGATCAGCGCGCAGAATCGCAACTTTCCCGGCCGCAGCGGTCCCGGACAAATGTATTTGGCCTCGCCTCTCACCGTCGCAGCCAGCGCCGTTGCCGGATACATCGTCGAATACGAGCCCAGCGAGAAGAAAGAACTGGTCGGCGCCTAACCAATCTCGTCATCCCGAGCCCTTCGCAGCGCTTTTGATGCCCCATTTCTCGCGTTTCTTGCGAGAAGTGGGGCTTTGCGGTTGCCCCATCCTTGTCGCGCCGTTTGCGAGAGGGTGGGGATTTTGACCTTTGATGTGGGCGCAGGTCTTGATTTTCTTGTAAGCCACCGCGGCAGTGGGTGTTCCACCCTTGTGTTCTCTGCAAGGGGGGAACCTCAGACCTGTGCAGCGGGAAATTCGGTTATTGCGTGCTGATATCCGTGGAACGTTTTCCGACCCCTTATTTTTTTCCCTGCTTCCCTTGGTCTATGACAGGCGGAGTGCTATTTGCGGGGTATCCCCCTTCCCCCCCGAATCTCTGGAATCATGAAGTTAGGGCGAAATTCCCGCCAAAATACGTCTTTCAAAGAACTTAGATACTAAAATCCGTGAAACAAAGGACTTAGAGCCGACCGATTTCGCGTTTCGCGAGGGTCACGGCCTCCGCGATGATCGCGAAGTTTGGCTGTGGAAGGCAAGGGCAGATGTCACAAGGAGGGTGTGGAAAAAGTTTGAGGGGGAATGGGTGTGGGAGGAGTTTGGGTGCAAACGCCTGACTACAACACTAAGCGCTGTGCGGGTGAGGGGACCGCACGACCCGCTGGTAGCTTTTTGTGGTTTTTTGGCGGGTTTTTCAGCTATGCCGAAGACTGTCCTAGTCCTATGCCGACGCGGCCCTGGATTTCACCTCTGGCTGGGACGCAGATGACTGGGACGCAGAATTAGGGCGCATCACAAGCCAATAGCCGAAAAAAAGACCACCCAGTAGAAGCGAGACTGGAAAGCCTATGATGAAACCAAGCCTGAAGCCATCAATGAAGGTTGGCGCGCCCACCAGCATAGTCCCAAGTGTGGCCGAGTCGAAGAACCGGGGCAAGATAACGAACGTCGTGCAGCCTTTGGTGCCGCACCGTTGACGTTAAATCCCGACATTGTTTATGGAATCATTGCACTCATGTTCCGTAACCGATGAAAACCTGCGAAACACGAGACAATTTGCAAAGGCGATTGAGAGCGGCCTTTGAGGACTGGTACGAAGTCAAAGATGCTTCCGGCAAGAACCGTGAAGCTAGAGCCGCCGAGAAGAAGGTGCACCACATCCAGCGTTCGCTAGGCGACCGCGTTGTGAAGCATGGGTGCAATAAGGACTAGCTGAGCCTTAACTGTTTGAGAAATCCGGTCCTCGCTCAGAGTCCCCACGTCTGGCAAAGACGGCTCGAAATGGGTACGCGTGCTTCTATTTCTCACGGCAGGGATGCTTCGAGTTGGCGCTGAGCGCTTCTGTCTCCACTCAAGCCAAGGTCGGCTGGAGCGGGCCACCGGGTTTTCTGCCGTCCCTACGGGACTTGGTTTCTTTTTTGGTGGCTTACCCCGGACTAACGTCCGGGGCTATATTCTGCCGCCCCTTCGTGGCTGGAGTGGGCGAAGAAGGCGGTTTTTTTCCGAGAGGCTGCAGTAGTTGTCGAACCGCAGCGGCTGAAGCCGCGATCGGAAGGGGCGAGGAAGGCGGTGCGACTGAAGTCGCACCCTTCCCACTAGGGATTCTTCGGCCTGCGCTTCGCGCTTTGCTCAGAATGACAGCGGAAAAGCTGGTTCCTCGACGCGTTCTCGCCACTTCGCGGCTGCGAACGGCTCGGAATGACAGCCTGTTTTTCGATGCATAGATCCTTCGCGGCAACAACTGCCGCTCAGAATGACAAGGTGAGAAGCGGGTTCCTCGGTACGTTCTCGCCACTTCGTGGCTGTGAACGGCTCGGAATGACAACGTGTTTCAGTGTGTGCTGAGTTAGAATCACAGGCTGCTTGCGAAACTGAACCCTCCTGCGTATCCGAGGACAAATGAGAAAACTGATCCTGCTCGTTCTCATCGTATTTCCACTTTTGCAGACTGCTCCGAGCTCTGCCGCAGATAATCCACAGAACGCCGCCAAAATCGATAGGCTCATGTCGCAATACGCGGATTGCTGCGCCTTCACAGGTACCGTGCTAGTCTCCGATCATGACCGGATCATTTTCAAGAAAGGTTACGGCTTTGCCGATCGTGAATGGAATATCCCGAACGCTCCCGACGTGAAGTTTCGCATTGGCTCGATTACAAAGCAGTTCACCTCGATGCTCATCATGCAACAGGTCGCGAAAGGCACCATCAAGCTGGACGCGCATCTCTCTGACTATCTACCGTACTACCGCAAGGACACGGGCTCCAAGGTCATCATCAGTGAGTTGCTCAGCCACACTTCCGGAATCCCGAGTTACACCGACGATCCGAAATTCTTTCCGGAGATTGCTCGCAACTACTATGCGGTTGATGATTTCGTGAAGAAGTATTGCAGTGGCGATTTGCAATTTGAACCGGGTACAAAGTTTCACTATGACAATTCGGGCTATTTCCTTTTGGGCGCGATTCTCGAGCATGTCACTGGCAAGTCTTACGAGACACTGCTCAAGGAAAATATCCTTGCCCCAGTCGGCATGAACGACTCCGGCTATGACCACTCTGAGGAGATCCTTGCGAAACGCGCCTCTGGCTACCAACTGGAATTGGACGGCATTGTAGCGAATGCCCCCTTTCTGGATATGTCGCTGCCCTATGCCGCCGGATCTCTCTATTCCACCGTCGAGGATTTGTACAAATGGGATCAAGCTCTCTACACCGATAGGCTCGTTTCCGACGCCCTCAAGCAGAGACTCTTCACGCCCAATCTGAATAATTACGGCTATGGCTGGGACATTCGCACCATCCCTGCAGACGCGCCCGGCGGTGGGCAAACCGTAATTTCGCACGAGGGCGGCATTAATGGCTTCAATGTTCTCGAAGTACGTTATGTCGGCGATCACGATCTGATCGTAATCTTCAACAACACTCCCGGCGTTGATCTGAATGAGATGGCTAAAGGCGTTCGCGAAATTCTCTACGATCGGGAGCCGGCCGCGCCGAAGCGTCCACTCGTCTATGACCTCGGCAAGACCATCGTGAATCACGGCGTTGATGCCGCCATCGCTCAATATCATGACCTCAAGAAGACGCGCGCCAATGATTACGATTTCGGCGAGGGTGGGCTCAATGAGCTGGGCTACATGCTGCTATCAAAGAACCGGAACTCCGACGCCATCGCCATTTTGAAACTGAATGTGGAGGAGTTTCCGAAGTCAGCTAACGGCTACGACAGTCTCGCTGGGGCGTATGCGAAAGATAATCAGAAGGAACTTGCCATCGAGAATTATCGCAGGGCCCTGGAGATCGACCCGAAAAATCAACATGCGGCCGATAAGCTCAAGGAACTCGAGCAAAAGTAATCCAGGCTCGCGCTTCGCTCAGAATGACAAGGCGCGTCCGCGAAATGCCTAGATGCTTTGCGGCAACGAGTGCCGCTCAGGATGACAACGGCAAAGCAGGTTCCTCGCCGCGTTCTCGCAACTTCATGGCTGCGAACGGTTCGGAATGACAGTTTTGGGGAGAGCAGGTTCCTCGACGACGACTCATGCGGCCTCGAAATGACAAGCAGATCGCGGATGGACGAGGATTTTTCTCGGGTGAGGGCGGGCCACACGTTCAGGCGGACAGGAGTTAATTTCCAAAACAAATGCCCGGGTCTGGGGGTGAGCACCTAGACCCGGGCCGGCTGTTCCTCTGTTCGCGATAGGAGGGGCACTCGGCATCCCCGGCTTGCAGCCCGAGCCTGCCGGTGGAGCGGATCACTCACCCTCCCTGTGTGCCGCGCCTGCCTCTGCGTGCATGTGCGCGTTCGCCTGGGAACAGCGATGTGCGGGCTGATCCTTTGCAGGAACCAGCCCTACGATATTGTGTCACTGCGATGCGATCTCGTTCGCGGTCGAAGCATCGCTACCCATAGCATTGCCGACGGTAGGGATTCCTCGCTGCGCTCGGAATGACAAAGCAAGAGCTACTTACTTCTGCGCGTCCCGAATGTATTTGACGAGCGATTGAACCTGATCCGGCGTTACGCCTTTGCTGGCGAAGGCATGGGACGCCTTCTTGTCCTTGCCACCGTTGGCAATTGCGTCGGTCAATTCGGCGTCAGAAAGCTGTTTGGCTTCTCCGGAAGCCAGACTCGGAATCTTGGCGGCTGGTTTACCGGCGAGGTCGGCGCCGTGGCAGGCCGCGCATTTGGTTTTGTAGAGAGCCGCGCCGTCATCGGCCGCCCACGACAAGCTGGGCAAGATGAGGAATAACGCCAGCGCGATAATGGCGATCAGGATTGCGAGCTTCATCATCATCTTCATGATTGCTTTTCCTCTCAGAACCTGGGTTTCGGCAGTCGTTTGGCGAAGCTGAAATGGCACAAACGATCCCCCGAAACGAAATAAGAGCAAACTTAATTCGAGAAGAGTTTCGATCCTGTCGCTGGAGCTGGCAGTGATTGCAATCACTCGCGTAGGTGATCGCGGTCTCAATCTAATTGATTGATATGAAAGCAGATGGCGCGAAAAGACTCGCGAGCGGGCGTGATATCCCGCAGCCGGGATGAGAGGCAATTTTCTGCTCTTCGGATTGCGCAATGCAAGTCGCTGAAAAACGAATACATGCACGAGGGGTCGAGGAAAGAAAGCGTTTGGCACCGTGCTTGCCCTAGTCATTTTCGAGAACTCGCGCCAACGGAGGGTTTGATCTGTGGAACCTGCCTTAATGGTTATCGGGTTGAACCACTTAACCGCGCCGTTGGCGATGCGCGAACGCTTCTGTATTGCGGACAACCGCTCCTATGAGGTTCTGCACAAGTTGCACAGCGCGGAGGGGATCGATGAAGTCATGGTGGTCTCCACCTGCTGCCGGACGGAATTCTGGCTGTGGGCAGCCGAACCGACGCTCGCTGCCAACTCTTTGCTGCAGTTTCTGGGCAGCGCACATGCGCTCAAGCTTACCGAGTGGGAACACTTCTACCGCCTTCTGGATGATTCGGCGCTGTCGCACATCTTTCGCGTAACCTCAGGGGTCGATTCGCTGGTCCTCGGCAATCTCTATATAACCGCCCGTGTGCGGGCCGCGTGGGAACAGGCGCAAGCGGTGGGCACGGCGGGACCATTCCTCAATCAAGTCACGGAGCGAGCACTGGCAGTCTGCCAGCGCGTGCATGAGGAAACCGGGTTCCGCGAGGTGGAGGAATGCATGTCCTCACTGGCGCTCGAACTTGGGGCGCAACTCTTCGGATCGCTCGAAGGGCGCAGAATTCTGCTGGTGGGTGCAGAGATGAACGGCCATCTCTCGGCGCGAGGGCTGAAAGATCGCGGAGTGAAGTCGGTAGTGGTCATCGACCAGGTTCCGGCTCGCGCGAAAGAATTGGCGGCTAAATTCGGAGGCACTTCGGCGCTCTTGGAAGACCGCTGGAATGCGATGCTGCGCGCCGACATCGTGATCAGCCACACGGGATGCCCGCATGTGATTCTGACTCGTGAAGAAGCGGAGCGGATCGCTCTGGAGCGGAACCGTGTGCCGCTTATGGTCGTGGATCTGGGCGTGCCGCGCGATGTCGATCCCGAGGTTCGCAAAGTCGATGGCATGGTGCTTTACAACATGGATGCGCTGGAGCGCATGGAGACGAAGACCTCGGCCGAGCGGAAAGCCGCGGTGACCGACAGCGAAAAGATCATTGCTGCGGAAGTGCAAATTTTCCGCGGCCGCTTGCGCGCGGAGCGAACCCTGCCGACAGTGGTAGCGTTGCGCAACCGCCTGGAAGAGCTTTGCCGGCAGGAACTGGATTCCTTTATTACAGAACGCGGACCTTTCACCCGGGAGCAAAATCAGTCGCTTCATGCAATCACAACACAGCTCATACAGACGATTGCGAGCTCCCTAGTCCGCGAACTGAAGGAGTTCCCAGAAAAGGCCGAACAGGAGCGGATGACTGCAGCCGTCACTCGCCTGTTTCACCTTGATTCGCTCAAGACGGATACGCCGCAAACGGCGCCTGCCGGCACCAGATCGCGAAAAAGCAAAACCGAGAAAGCCCAGGAGCGGGCCATCGCGATGTGAGCCATTGATTTTGTGGTTAGGCGCTTTTTATAACTCCCTTCATAACCAAGCGCCGCAGGGGGCTTCCTCAACGGAAGCCCTTTCTTCTTTATAGGTTGGGCTAGGTGGGCCGCTAACTTGGGCAATGGATCGGTAAGGTGCAGCATGAGAGTCCCTTTACGATTCTCGACAAAATTCATCATCTACTTACAAAAGTCGGAGTAGGATTGTGACGCTGCTTTTTGTGCGAGATTGACTCGCTAAATCGAGGGAGAGCGAGCCGATCCTAAATTGGTTAATTTGCGCCACAAGTTGTTCCACGCTACAGTTCCACGGTTTCTCGACTCGGCCACTTGGCCGACGCTTGGAGGTAGCTATGAAACTGCTCGCTTCGTCTCCCCGCCATCATTTTCTATCTTGCCCATCGCTTTCATTTCTGATTCTGGTTATGGGTCTGGCAGTCGGCACAGGCTGCGGTTCGGGCGGCACAACAACCAAGCCTCCGCAGTTCAGCGGAAATACCGACGTGACGGTCGTGGCTTCGAGCACCGGGAACGACCAGGTCACGCGGTTTGACGTGGACCTGCAGTCATTGACGCTCACTAGCCTGTCAGGGAAGACAGTCACCCTGTTGTCTTCGCAGCAACCCGCCGAGTTCATGCACTTAAACGGAGGGATCGAGCCGTTGATGACGGTCAGTGTTCCGCAGGATATCTATACTTCGGCCACGGCTACGCTAGGTGGCGCAGTGTTCGTCTGCCTTGCGCAGGTTCCAGGCGAGGGGCTTGGGATCGCGAATTACTCGATTGTCAATCAAGCGCCGACGGTGAATTTGCCGACGCCGATCGGGATTACCGGCAACAGTATGGCGTTACTGCTGAATATGGACGTTTCCAACTCGGCGATTTTTCCGACCTGCTGGACCAACCCTGCGTTCGAAGGGTTCTCCATGACGCCGACCTTCAACGTGACTCCGCTGTCTCTGTCGACGACCCCGACGAACCCTGCAAACGGCAAGGTCAGCGGCCTCACGGCACAGGTTGCTTCGGTGGGAGCAACAGGATCGACCTTGACTCTGACGATTGCCGGCGGGCCACTGGGAACCAGAACTCTTTCGGCGAGCTCCAACAGCGCGACGGTATTTCAGGGGGTCAGCGGCGGATCCACACTTTCTGCTGGGATGTTCCTGAATCTTGACGGTGCGATCCAACCGGATGGATCGCTTCTGGCGACGCGCATTGAAGTGGAGGATTCTTCATCGCCCAACGACACTAGCGGTCCGATGATGTGGGTTGACAATGTGGTTCCAGGTTTTGAGCTCTATGGCCGTACCGAGCTTGGCTCTCTCCTCACCAACCCCACCAATGGCCAAAGTGGCGTCTATTTCGACACGCCGTACTTCGATCTAAGCAGTAGTGTCGCGTTCCAGATCTCGGGCCAGTTTACGAACCTACAGAATCTGCCCTTCGTTCCAAGCTTCAATGCTTCAAACATGGTTGCTGGGCAGAACGTCGATGTGACTTCGGCGAACTTTGTGCTTGTTGGAGGGCTCGGAACTCCGGCGAACACTATTACCTTGGTCCCGCAGACCATCGACGGCACGATTGTGGGTTCCGGGGCAGTGGGTAGTTTTACCGATTACATCGTAACGCTAGCTTCCTATGATCTTTTCCCGACATTAGCCGTGCAGCAGGGGCAAACGACGCTTCTCAGCAATCCCAGCCAAGTTGAGGTTTATGTCGACAGCAACACGCAATTGCTGAATAAGCAGGCTCTCGCTTCTGGCGGTACGTTCCGTTTTTATGGATTGGTGTTCAACGATAACGGCACGCTGCGCATGGACTGTGCGCAGGTGAATGATGGCGTGTCGTTCACGCCGCAGGCGAGTTCGAACAACCATGCAGTCGTGCAATCCCGCATGACGCGCCGCGCAAGCGCAAACGGATTGCCGGTGATCACCGCCGCCACGACTCATTAAGCGGACCATGAGCCTCGGGACGATCGCATCGCTGGTATACTTTGTGGCCCTGTGCTGGGAAGAAGATTTTAACCACATAGGACACCGAGGATCACAGAACGTCCCGTGATCTGCGGTTGATTTGAGGTCAAGGTGTCGAGAAATTCTCCGCTTTGCCGATTGGGCGCGCTGTGTTTGATACTCACGCTGTGCGCCTTCAGCGCCGCGCAAACTCCCTCCGACTCTCGCATCACTCAGCCGATTAATGATGCTGTTCGCGTACCGCTCAAGGGAAACGTTCATCCGCTGGCACAGGCGCGTTTCGATCTGGGTGCGGTGCCCGACTCATTTCCTGCGTCGCGAATGGTGCTGCTGTTGCAGCGTTCGCCGGGGCGCGAAGCGGCTCTGCAGCAATTTCTCGAAGAGGCACACCGGCCGGGATCTCCTAGGTTTCACAAATGGCTCAAGCCCGATCAGTTTGGCGAATTATATGGGCTTACCGATTCCGAAATCACTACGGTTTCGAACTGGCTGCAGCGGCAAGGATTTTCGATTGGCCGAGTGAATCGAGGAAAGAATGCCATTGAATTTTCGGGCACGGCGGGACAGATTCGCTCCACTTTTCATACGGAAATTCATGCGTATCTGATCAAGGGGGAAGAGCATTATGCTAACAACCTGGATCCGCAGATTCCGTCGGCGCTTGCGCCGGTGATTGCAGGCATTACTCCAATCAACGACTTTCGCCCGAAGTCGTACATAAGCAAATTCAGCAAGGCGGTCTACGACAGCAGCAGTAAGAGATTTGTTCCAGACTGGACTTTTCCTGCGGGACAGGACGAGTTGGAGTTGTCGCCGGGCGATTTCGCGCTGCAATACGATCTCGGTCCGCTTTATGCGGCGGGCAATACGGGGAGCGGGATCACGATCGGAATCATTGGCGCATCGAATGTCGATCCTGTTGCTGTGGCGAACTATCGCTCGTTTTTTGGATTGCCGCCAAATACCCTCAACGTCGTGATTGACGGCACTGATCCGGGACAAAACTATGCACTCGTTGAATCGTATCTGGATGTCGAACTGAGTGGCGCGGTTGCGCCGGGAGCAACTATCAATCTCTATACCGCTGCCGACACGTCAGTGCAATCCGGACTGTACCTGGCGGCGCAGCGAGCGGTGGATGATGATGAAGCTTCCATCCTCAGCACAAGCTACGGATTGTGTGAACAGGATCTGGGATCGGCGGGAAACCAGTTCTGGTATTCGCTGTGGGAGCAGGCAGCGGCACAAGGGCAGACCCCGTTCGTTTCGGCCGGGGACGGAGGCCCGGCGGGCTGTGATGACTTCAACGATGCGGAACCGGCGCAGTACGGGATCGCCATGAACGGCTTCAGTTCCACTCCCTGGAACGTTTCTGTGGGCGGAACTGATTTCTATTACTCGAGCTACAACCAAGATTCGAGCGCGCAGCAAGCCCAGCTGGAGACTTATTGGGACACGGTCCAGACATGGTTTCCCACCACGTCTCTTCTGCAACCTGTACCGGAGCAAGCGTGGAACGATCCGTTCGGCCTGAATCTTGTGGATGGCGGAGTCTACATGTCCGGCGATCCCACGATTGTCGCGGGAAGCGGCGGGCCGAGCAATTGCGCGACCGGAAGCGATGCTTCTGATGGAACCTATGCCTCGTGCACGGCGGGATACCCGAAGCCTGCCTGGCAGACGGGAAAGGGTGTTCCAAACGATGGCGTACGCGATCTTCCGGATGTGTCGCTGTTTGCGGCGGCCGGGGAGAACGACACCTTCTATCCATTCTGTCCGGGTGAAGGTTATTGCGTGGTTTCCGACGGGTCACTAACGATTGGAATTGTGGGAGGGACGTCGGCCTCTTCTCCGGCGATGGCAGGCATTCTGGCGTTGATCGAACAGAAATACGGGCCGCAGGGACAGGCTGACTACATTTTGTATCCCTTGGCAGCGCAGCATGCTTCTGCGTTTCACGACATCACGACTGGGAGCAACGTCGTGCCCTGCCAGCCGGGCTCCCCGAATTGCACTGTGAGCACAGTTAGCGACAATACAAACGGCTATTACACGTTCGGCTATTACGCCGGTCCGGGATACGACATGGCGACGGGGTTGGGCAGTGTGGACGCTTATCAACTGTTCAACAATTGGAACTCGCTCACATTCAAGTCGAGTTCAACGACTCTTAGCCTTAGTCAAACCAGCTTCACGCATGGCACTCCCGTCACGGTAAATGTGGGTGTGAGCGGGAGCGGCGGAACTCCTTCTGGGAGTGTGAGTCTACTTTCGAGCGTCAGCTCGCAGCAGATTGTTGGGCTAAAGCTCCTAACGCTGCAGAGCGGAACGGCAGGTGGAAGCGTGAACAGCCTCCCCGGCGGCCAATATAGGGTGAGCGCGCGCTACGGCGGAGACAGCGTCTTTGCCTCCAGCACTTCCAATGCAGTTTCGGTGAATATCTCGCCGGAGAACAGCACCGTTTCCGTATCGGGGAACGTATATCCATATGGCGGCAGCTCGTTCGTTCCGCTCACGAACGGAGCCAGCTATCCGTATGGCACGTACATCGCGTTTGATGCACAACCGAATGGCGTCAATGCGACGCCCGGCACAACTGATGGAACAGCAACTGGCACGGTGAATTTCACGGACACCTCAGCGGCTGGGAATGCTACCTCCGGGCCGCTAACGCTTAATGGCGCGGGAATGGCGGAATGGGTATCGGCTACGGGATACTCCGTCGGAGCGCACACGGTGGGTGCCAGCTATTCGGGAGATGCCAGCTTCAATGCATCTTCGAGTTCGATGCCGCTGAATTTCACAATCACTAAGATTGCGCCATCGATCAGCCTCGGAGTAGGTCCGAATCTCGCATCATTTGCCACTGTTGTATCTGGCAGCCCGGTGACGCTGACACTGATTGTAGGAATCACTGCACTGGCGGAGCCGCCCTCAGGCACAGCCACGTTTTACCTGGGAAATAAAGCCCTTGGAACGGCGACGTTGGGACCGCCCCCTTACTACAATCCGAGCGTCGCCGCCGCATCGATCACCATAAGCAATCTGCCGGTAGGTGCAAATTCGGTGACCGCGAGCTATGCGGGGGATAGCAACTATACTGCCGGGAGTTCGAGCAATTCAGTGCAAGTCACGGTAACGCCGCAGCAGACAAGCGCCATTCTCACGGCCAGCGCAAATGCATCTTCGCTGCTTCCAACGCAAGACCTCACGGTCACGGCCAATGTTGCCGGAGTGAACGGACAACCTGTTCCAACCGGATACGTCGGTCTCTATGCGAGTGGGCCGGGAGGAACCTATAGCGCTAGCTGCACATTGACGAATGGTTCATGCAGCTATGACTTTGGAAGTAACTACTGGAGTCCGGGCACGGTGACGGTGAATGTGGGCTACAGCGGCGACAGCAATTACGCTGCGAGTAGCGTCAATGTCAACGTAACGATGCTGAATATGTTCACTATCACGTCCGCGACTTCGGTATCGTTTGCGGCGGGCGCGACGACGGGCAACACCTCTGC
The DNA here is from genome assembly GCA_035523795.1 of Verrucomicrobiia bacterium. Taxonomy (GTDB): domain Bacteria; phylum Acidobacteriota; class Terriglobia; order Terriglobales; family Acidobacteriaceae; genus Sulfotelmatobacter. Next base: position 36,714 of record DATKQB010000168.1, read on the forward strand.
GCTCACCATCACGCCGGCGAACGGATTTACCGGGCCAGTCTACTTTGCATGTACGATCGCGTATTATCCGCCCGGAGCGCAGCATCTGCCCACCTGTTCGGTTCCGCAATCAGTGAATGTGTCGGGTACGGCGGCGGTGAACTCCGCCATGTTGATTAACTCGATGGGGACGACGACCGTTTCGAGCGCTCAAGGAATGAGAAATCCGCGATGGCTTGCGGCGCAATCTCTTACGTTAGTAGCCGGGATTCTCGTGATCGGGCTTCCGCTGCGAAGACGTTTTCGCCTCAAGGGAAATGCTTTGTATCTGCTAATTGTGCTGATGGGAAGCATGGCGCTGGTGAGCTGCGGCGGAGGCAATGGAAGCGGCGGAGGTACCAAGACGGTTTCCGGCACAACTCCTGGCACTTATAAATTTATGGTCGATGGCGCCTACACGCCGAATGTGGGTACCACTCAACCATTGTTTTATAGTACGCCGCAGATCTTCGTGGTGACGGTGAACATTCAGTAGCCGGCTCCGTGGGGTGCATAAGGCCGGCTTTCCATGCGGCGCACGGCGGCGGCTTGGATCCGGTTTGGTTCAAGGCTTGCATCTCGCGGAGCTCGCCACGCATACGTCCTTTCGTTCGTAACGTCCTGTCAAGTTTCCGCTCATACTGCCGAGGTAGCATCCATGGAAACCCTCACCTCAGCAACCGCGGGACGCCGACGCAGCGACCGAGTTTCAATTGCCTTTCCGCTGGAAATTGCCGGGATCGACTCGACCGGCGCGAGCTTCTCAGAAAGAACCAAAACCACGACAGTCAGCCGTTATGGCTGCTGTTTTCCGCTGCCCCGCAAGCTGCGGCCCGATCAGAAAATCCTGCTGCGGCGAATGGGCTTCGACGAAACTTCGATTGGCCGCGTGGTGGCCTCGATGGGATCGTCCGATGACGGCGCCCTCTATGGAGTAGAAATGCGGGAGTCTTGTGAAGAGTTATGGGGAATCCGCTTCTGCTCTTCGTTTTATGAGAAGTTGCTCGACACCATGCACGACGGCGTGTACATCGTGAACCGCGATCGCAAGATCACATTCTGGAACCAGAGCGCGCAAGAGGTTTCGGGATACACTGCAGGTGAGGTCGTTGGCAGGAACTGCTTTGACAATCTACTTGGACACGTGGACGAATCCGGCCAGCCCATGTGTACGACTGGCTGTCCTCTCAGCCAGGTTATCGCGGACGGGCAGCAGCGGCGCATAGAAGCCTATCTCCGGCACAGTAGCGGGCATCGGGTTCCGGTTTCCATTCGGGCGTTGCCGTTGCGCAATCGTGAGGGCCGCATCGTCGGTGCAGTTGAAGTTTTCAGCCGCAATCTCGATCGGGAACAAACCGAACGGCGGTGGAAGGATCTGGAGAAACTCGCGTTTCGTGATTCGTTGACCGGATTGCCCAATCGCCGCATCATGGAAATGAAGGTGGAACATGCGTTGCAAGAGCATCGCAGGCTAGGACGGTTCTACGGCTTGTTGGGGTTTGACCTCGACCGATTCAAACAAGTCAACGATGTCCACGGCCATGCAGTTGGCGATGCTTTGTTGAAAGCGGTCGCCCAAACTCTGGCCAATCGATTACGTCCGCCCGATATCGTGGGTCGATGGGGCGGGGAAGAATTCCTGGTCTTGATGCCCGAGATGAATCCGACGGAACTGGGCGATCTCGCGGAACGCTGCCGACTGCTGATTGCGCATTCTTCGGTTGCGGTCGACACGGAACGCATTGCTGTCACGGCATCGATCGGCGCAACCGTACTCAACCACACCGACGATCTCGAATCAGTGATTCGCCGCGTTGATGAACTCATGTATCAAAGCAAGCGCGGCGGAGGAGACCGTACTACTGCGGGCTGAGTTGACATATCCTTCCCGGCCTGTGCGAAACCTTGTCACACGTGATCTTTGATGCCTAGATCGATATCGGGAGTCGTTCTGCGCATTGGCGAGTGGGGATGATCCTTCAGGAAAGTTTCTCCTTTGACCAGCCAGGCTATGCCAAAGGCAATAAGAGAGGTTGTCTCGAAGCAGAACGTGGGCCGCACGATTCCAAACAGGAGAGTGATCTTCGCGAGATGCAAAATCAGAATTGCTGCAACAGAAAACAGTATCGCCCAACCGCAAACCACATAGACCTGATTACGCTGCAGCTTCTGTTTCGTCGGCCTCTTGTCTGCCGCGGTCAATCGGAACAGGAAAAGACAAAAATAGGCGAGCGTCAGAAAGAGTACGGCCGCAAAGGTGTAGTGAGCGATTCCTACGCGAAGCTGTAGATCGGTCGCACCCACGTCCGGAGACGTCGGAAAGAACGCGACTCCCACCGCACAAAAAGCCGCCAAATCTCCCGCAATTTCGTCTTTGCGATCGTATCCCCGCGCACACAACATGAACATCGCGATGGCGCATAAGCAGCCGACGAACAGGTTCCGCATCCCCGTGTAATAGTAGCTGCTGATCGAGCTCTCAAAGTCGTGATTGTGGAAGATCCACCATGGGACTGAAACGGCAAACGGCAAACCCAGAGCTATAGCACCCACAGCCCTTCGGAGTGCCAGATACGAGAGAACGATGGGATTTTCTGATTTTTCTGCTGTGAGCATGGATTACCTCCGGGCGGGCGACAACACTATATACAGTTCCTCGACCTGCGGCGGTCCAATTCTGGTGAGTGTTGACGTGGGGCGTGTTTCTGGCGGGGTTAGGAGGCGGATGAGTTCTCGGACGGCAGCGAATCGCCGCCATCATCTTCGCCAGCCGGAACCAACTCAAATTTCTTTAGCTTATAGCGAAGTGCATCGCGGCTGATGTCGAGCAGGCGCGCGGCATGGGTCTGATTATTGTTCGCCTGGCGCATGGCCAGTTCGACCATGGCGCGCTCGACTTCTTCGAGGGAAGTGCCTTCCTCGGGAATGTACAACCGCGGCAGCACCCTGCCATTGGCCAGTTGCCGGCCGCCATCCGGAGCTGCGCTGCTATGTTGAAATGCCGTCAGGCCGCTGCGCGCGGCTTCTCCGACCGCAAAGGGCAAATAGACGGGCCGCAGGATCGCCTCATCCTCCAGAATCATGGCTCGCTCGATCGAGTTTTTCAGTTCGCGAACATTTCCGGGCCAGCTATGAGCCAGCAGCAAGCGGCGGGTTTCCGGGCTGATCCCGCGAATGGATTTCTTAAACTTTCGGTTATACCAGTCGATGAAGAAATCGACCAAGGGCAGAATATCTTCGGGCCGCTCGCGCAACGGAGGAATAAAGATGGCAATGATCGCCAGACGATAATAAAGATCCTGGCGGAAGTGGCCCTCGCGTACCGCTTTCTCAAGGTCGCGATTCGAGGCTGCGACCACGCGCACGTCCACCTGCAAATCGCGCACCCCACCCACGCGACGAATGACCTGGTCTTCCAGAACGCGCAGCAGTTTGGCCTGGAGCAGCGGGGACAGTTCACCGATTTCATCCAGAAACAGCGTGCCGCCGTGTGCCGTCTCGAACAGGCCCTTTTTCATGGCCTTCGCATCGGTGAAAGCTCCCTTTTCGTGGCCGAAGAGTTCGGCTTCCATCAGCGTTTCAGGAATGGCGGAACAGTTGATGGCGACGAAGGGACCATTCTGGCGCGAACTTTCATAGTGGATGGTTTTGGCAACGAGATCTTTTCCGGTGCCGCTCTCGCCCTGAATCAGAATTGTGGTGGCTTCGCTGGCGGCAACTTTCTCCACAAAGCTAAGCAGTTCCGCCATCTTCGAAGAGACTGCGACCACGTTGTGATACCCCGTGTGCCGCCGCACTTCCCCGCGCAGCGATTGCACTTCGGTGCGCAGGCGGCTGGCTTCAAGGGCGTTCTGAATGGTGACGCGCAGTTCTTCGAAATCGAGCGGCTTGCCGACGAAGTCGTAAGCGCCTAGCTTGAGCGCGTTCTTGACGTCATCCAGTTGCGGGTCGGCCGTAATCATGATGACGGCCGGCGCGTCAGGACTTTTCTTGATCTGCTCCAGCACCTGGATGCCGTTCATGTCGGGCATGCGCACATCGAGCAGAACCAGGTCTGGAGACTCATGTTGAGCGAGGCGCAGGCCGGGATCGCCCGCCGCGGCTTCGACCACGTGGTAGCCCCATTCCTCACACTTTTGGCGCAGAGACCAGCGCACCAGGCGCTCGTCATCCACAATGAGTATTTTCTCCCCAGACATGCTTCATTAGCTTACTACGGAAGGGGTCATTTGGCGTGGGTTTGCCAGACAGAACAAGGTTTGATCGTTACGAATCCATCACAAGGACTGCATGTGCCGGGTGCGTTGATTGCTGTCCGACATCAATGCCACGGCATGACGAAAACCGGACAGACAGCCGCGCATCACGGCAAGGCTGCTGTAGTAATCGTTGTAGCGGAAGAATCCAGTTTGCCCCCGCCACATGGGATAGAAATCGCACGCCTGAACCCACTTCTCGTAAACCGCTTCAATGTCGACGTAAGTGTCGGGAACGAAATTCGCAGCATCTTCCCAGTTGTCTGCATAGAATATTTTCGACACCGCGTGAGCCCGCCGGCTCCTTGTGAGCGTTTCCAGACCGGCATAAAACACGGCGTCTCGTACGATGAGATGGCAATTCTGATGGTCCTTGTGCCAGCTTCCGCTCCAGTGTGTGACGACGACGTCGGGCCGGTGCTCGCGGATAGCGTCACACACGCGCAACGAGCTTTCCTCGTCGAACGGTATCTCCGCATCGGGATAGTCGAAGAAGACCGCATCAGCGCCGATCAGATGGGCCGCCTTCTCCGTGGCTGCACGCTGCATGTCGCCATATTGTTGAACAGGAATATTCTTCGGAGCGCCCTTTTCTCCCAGTGACAGGCTCAGCAGAATGCCTTTGCCTCCGCGCTCGATCTGCTGGGCAAGGGTCGCGCCCATGGTAAACATGCCGTCGCCCGGGTGGGCCGCGATTGCCATGACTTTGCCTGGTCCCGAAGCGACTGAGTTTTCGGTCAACGCAGACGAAGCGGAAATGGCCGAGAAGATTGCTGCGCTTCCGAAGGATTGAGCAAATAAACGTCGATTCATCGTTTCTCCTTCTTCGATTTGCGCATTCCCAACGATTGCCAGGCCAGATGCGCACAGCCCAACAGGTTCGCGCGATCTTGTAGCCTGCTCACAACCACCTTCACTTGCGGGGCTGCGAGTGGTTGCGCGCGCTCCAACATCGCCTCACGTAAAGAATTCAAGTAAAGATCGGCGGCGCCAGCCATTCCTCCTCCGATAATCACGATTTGCGGATCGAACAGGCTGACCATGTTGGCCAGGCTGAATCCGAGCAGTCTGCCAGCATGATGAAAGATATCCAATCCCAACTTGTCTCTGTTCCGAGCGGCCTCGGCAACTTCATGCGCAGTGATGTTTCTAAGATCGAATTGCAAAAGGCTGCTGGCTTCTCCTGCCTGTAGGCGCTTGCGTGCTATGTTGGCGATGCCTGGCCCGGCCGCGAGAGATTCAAGCTCTCCGACTGTTGATGCGTTCTGCATTCCTGCGAGCGAGACGGTTAGCCATCCTGCGCACCCGGAGAGTTCGTGCGCGCCGCGTACGACGTGACCACCACTCATAATGCCCGCGCCGATTCCAGTACCAATCATCAGCACGATCACATCGGATTTGCCTCTGCCTGCGCCACGCCAACATTCTCCCAGCAACGCAGCATTGCGATCGCTCTCGACGACGACCGGAATTCCAAGCGATCGTTCGAGATGCTTGCGGAGCGGCATTCGATTCCAGCCGGGCAGATTCGGCGCCCAGACCGTCCCATTTCGTCGAACCAATCCCGGAACTGCGACTGCGGCTGCAACAAAAGATTTTTTCGGCTCTCCGCGCGCGGCGAGACTTTTCGCGAGCTCCACGATCTGTCGAACCGGAGCCGACGAAGAACTCAAATCCACCGGCACTGTGCGGGTGGAGACAATGCGTCCCTCGCGATCGACAATCGCAGCCGAGCATTTTGTTCCGCCAAGATCAACCGCCAAGACGTGTGGCACTGTGAATCCTCATCTGTTCGGGCGAACAATGAAGCGAAGCTCTAAGAGCGCATTTCGTTCGCCTTGGAAATTGGCACCGCACTGCGTTCGCGGACAAGAACGACGGCTGACATCAGAATAATTCCAACCGCACCCAGCGATGGCACGATCATTCCTGCGCGAACGCTGAGTCGTTGCGAGACCTGGCCGACCGTCCAGGGAAACAGCATGCCTCCCAGGAGCGCAATCGAAAACAAAAGTCCAAAAACCGTGCCAGCGCGATCGGAATGGCGATCGCCCGCGATGGCCAAGGTGGTGGGGAAGATCGGGCCATAGGAGAAACCGATCAATACAGTTCCCGCGTACAAGAAAATCAACGAGCGCGTGGTGAGCAGCGTCGCGCACCCCAACAGCGATATCAGCGCGATGACTAATACGAGTTGCGACTTGCCAATCCCTTGCAGCAAATGCGCGGCCAGCATTCTGCTCAGCATAAGGGCTGCCCAGTACGAAGCAAGAACGAGAGTGGCTGTGCGGGCGGAATAGCCGATCGTGTTCACGAAGGTCGAGGTCCATCCTCCGATACACGCCTCGTTTCCTGATTCAGCGAACAAGATGAATGCGAGCAGGAGCACACCTTCGTATTTCGCCACACCAACAAGTTCGCGCAGAGAAAATGCCTGGCTTGCCCGAGCAGGAGGGAAAGGCATCAACGCATAGGCAATAGCGCAAATAGCCGCGAGAACCGCACAAAAGAGGAACAATTGAGGAATCGTGAAATATCCTTCAAAGCTGGCGGCAAGCAGTGGAACGCAGAGCGCGCCAATCCCGAAGAAGATGCCGAGGATATTCAGCATCGGCCCACGCGCGTCACCATAGATGTCGGATACGAGCGCGTTGGTGCAGGTGTTTAACCCACCACCACCAACTCCAAGCAAAATCGCAGCCATGCCGGCCGACTCGAAAGAGTGCGCGAACGCAAACCACACCATTGCTGCGGAAACGAGAACGGACGACACAAACAGGTTTGCCTTATTGCCGACGTAGTCAATGAGTGGTCCAACGATCAGTGAGGCACAGAAAATCCCCAGATAGAGCAGCAAGAAGAGATTGCCCTGCTGAGTGAGATTAATTTGCAGGCGCTCTCGCATCGCCGGTAAGCCGAACACCGTTCCCAGAATTGCGAGAACAATGCCGAAGACGAGAATTCCAGCACAGGCGCTAATGAAAAGCGATCGTGGCCGCAGATTGGACTCCTGGCTAGCGTTTCAACAAGCGTTCGTATTCTTCGTATACGCGATCATTGTTGTCGGGCGGGATCCCCGCAACATTGGGAGAAACAAAAACCGGCGGCTTCAGTCCTTTGGCAGCAAGATTGGAAGCGACCTGCGCGATGATCGACATGGCGATCGTGACGGTGGTAACTGTGGATCCGGCCGCCACCGGAGCTTTCCATCCGTTCACGGTCACGAGCGCGTCTTCCGACGGAATGCAGTTGTCGATCACATAGTCGGCAACATCGGGTAGCTTCTTCTTCGAGGAATGCTTGGCTTCGCGTTTGCCGTAATTGTCGAGCGACGTGACCGCTACTGTGGTGAGGCCGCGTTTCTTGGCCTCCATAAGGACTTCGATTCCGGCGGCGTTGAGACCACCGTGAGAAAAAACCAGCATCACATCGCCGGTGCGAATCGGCTCGTTTTCAAAAAGCACCGAAGCAACATATCCCTCGCGTTGTTCCAGCCACAAAAGGCCCTTTGCTCCTCCCGATCCAATCACGTTTGTCCACATCAGGCGCATATCCATCAAGGGGCGAAATCCAGGGAAAGCGCCGTAACGCGGAAACATGTCCTGCACCGGAAGGACGGAATGGCCGCTGCCGAACAAATGCACCAGGCCGCCATCCGCGATGCAGTCGGCCATCACCGCCGAAACCTTCTCGATGTTTGTGGTCTGCGTCTTCCAGATACGATCGAGAGCTTCTGTAATGCGGTCGCGAAACTGGATAGCGCTCACGATTCCTCCAACACAACTGTCGTTCTTCTACGAAGCTTTATGAATGACGTACGCTGAACACCCAAATTTCACCGGCAGATAAACGCTTGTGAAAAACTGTCTGGCCGGCGTTGACCTGGTAACTGACTGGCTGATCATTTTCCAGATCGCGAGCATCGCGGATCGTCCACGGCAGCCGGATATCGACCGTCAATTCGGCAGAGCCGCTTGCGTGATTAAACACAAGCACGAGTTGCTCTCCGTCGCCGACCAGGCGCCGAACCTCCACTTGCGAGGTTCCATTGCCGGAGACCTTGACTTCAGGCGATACTCCGGCTGCCTGCGCCAAGGAAAGAAAGAATTGTTTAGTGTTCACATCATGCTGGCGATAGTAAGCCAAGGCCAGAAAGGATCCGACGAGAATAGCTTTGCCTTTGCCCTCGGTGTTTTCTACGACTGCCGGAGCTCCGTCGGCAAAACGCGCGAGCGTAACGCCTCCATGTAACGGCTGAAGCTTTTCTTCGAATGCCTCGCCGGAAATTTCTGTATGCGCTGGAATACCTGGGAGTGCCGCAGATGCTTCCGTCTCGATCCGGACCTTGTCGGCGGGCTTGATTACCGATTCCTGTGCACCAAATACCTCGGCCAGTCCGGCGCCAGGGATTATATCGCTAGCAAAACCGCGGGCATCGTTCCACGCGAGACGGGCCTCGGCGACGGCAGTTCCGCCGGCCTGTACATAACGTTTCACCCCATCAGCGACATCGCGGGACAACATCACGGGGAAGGAAAGCAAGAGAATTTTGTATTGCCCCAAGCGGTTCTCGATGACGTCTTCCGGATGAACGAAATCGACCGGAATGTTTTGCTCAGAGAATGCGCTGTAGAGACCCATCAATGAGTCGCGTTCGGCGTTTCCAAGTTTCGACAGCGAAGGCTGCGAGCCCCCCACCATGTAGGAAAGCCGGTTGTAGAGAATCGCGACCTGGGCTTGTGCCGGTGTCGATTTTAAGATCTCATCGGCGTGCCGAGCGATGACGTTCGCTGTGCGGCCTGCGGCTTGAGCGCGTTCGGTGAGGGTGCCATCAAGATTGATCAAACCGTAGCCGTTCGATTCAAATCCCGAACTCATGGGATACCAGGCATAGACAGCGATTTCTCGCGCGCCATGCGCCACGACCTGCCACATCCAATACTGTTCGTCGTGCGCATTGACGGGTTCGGCAATGCGCATTCCGGTGGCGCCTTGTCCCGCCTGCAATTCACCGATCCAGAATCCTTTGTGGAAACTATGCCCAGCCGAGCGGGTGAAATCGAGGCCTGCGGCCAGCATGAGATCGCTCCATGGCTTGGTTGATTCGGAGTGCTTGGGATAGAGCGAGGTGCCAAAGAAATCCGCGTTCGACGACATCTTCCAATCATCCGGTTCTCCATATCCATCCGTAGGAGAAGTGAATAGCCCCGGTGCGGCGGCATGACTGGTGATGGGGTGCGAGGCATCTTTGCTGCGAATTGCATCCACGCGCGTTTTCAGATCTCCGGCAAGTTTGTCTTCGATGAAGGCTCGCCAGTCCAGGTAATCGGTGTAGGAAAGGATTGTCGGAAAACGCGGCGGCTGCACCTGATCCCAGCTTTCGAAGCTGCGATACCAGGCTGCGTTAAGCGCCTCCAAAGTGGTGTATTTTTTCTTCAGCCATTCACGAAAACGGGCCTGCGTGTACGCGCAAAAGCAGAATTCAGGATTTTCGAGATAAGGAAACTCGGCCCAGTTGACGACATGCGGCTCGCTCCACACGTCCCACGCATATAAGGCCGCACTCTGGCTCGCGTCGGCAGAAAGTGCCTGGAGAAACTTCACGATCTCCGACCGGATGCCGTTGTGGTCAATGCAATATCCGGGCGCAGCTTGCGAATCGATGACTGCGCCACTGCGATCGACAAAGCGGGCATCGGGATAGTGTTGCCCCACCCAATCCGGGGCAGAATCCAAGTAGATTTGCACGATCACACGCAGACCTTGTTCGTGAGCCACACGAAGAAGCAAGTCGAGATTTCGAAAGTTGTACTCTCCGGGATATGGTTCAGCTGTCGCCCAGTCTACCCATGTCTTGACTGTGTTGAAGCCGACGGCCTTGATCTGCGCCAAATCTTTGCCCCAGCGTTGCTCGCTGGTGGAATCGATGGGCTCCAACATAGGAGCGCGAACTTTCCCTCCTCCGTACCAGACAGCGACTGGGAAGAACGACTCGTCTGACTTTGTGGAACTTGCATTTTGGGCCGGGCGCGAACTTCCGGTCTGAGCTGAGAACAAAGCCAGCAACACTACAACCAAAGTTCGGGAAGCAGTCATTTCGTAGCTCGAAGCTCAGTCTGCGCAGGTATTTGAATTGAACTCACCTAGCTTGCAGAATTTTACGATCATCGGCCTTTGCGTGAAAAACCGTCCCGGGCGTCTTTTCGATACACCTTGAGCTCTTCGGTGCTGACCTTTTCACGATTTCAGCTACGCTGGCTTTATGCCCAGACCCGGTTCGCTGGGAAGGATCAGCTTGCCTTGGCGCACGGTGACGCCGCGGTAAGGATCGTTGGCCACCAACAGATTGCCATCGAGATCGGCGTAGTCGACCAGCGGGGAGAGATGGGCTGCCGCGGTGACGCTCACGGAACTCGAGACCATGCATCCCAGCATGGTTCTCATCCCCAGTGCCTTGGCCACATAGATCATGCGCAGGGCCTGCTGAATGCCGCCGCATTTATCGAGCTTGACGTTCACTCCGTCGTAGGCGCCGACTAGTTTGGGAAGCGCGCTGGCGTTCACGGCGGCTTCGTCGGCGATGAGCGGTAGGTGCACGCGGCTTCGGACCCAGCGCGTCTCTTCGATCATGTCGGCCGGCATCGGCTGCTCAACGAATTCCACGCCCTGCGTTTCCAGCCAATTAATCTTGCGGACGGCTTCTTCTTTGTCTTTCCAACCTTCATTGGCATCGACGCGAAGCGGTTTCTTGGTCACGCTGCGAACAGCGGCGATGGTCGCCTCGTCGGTATTCAGTCCAACTTTGATTTTGAGAACCGGGAATGGCTCGGCTTCGAGGACTTTTTGTCGCGTGGTTTCGGGATTATCGATGCCGATGGAAAAAGTCGTAATCGGAGCATCGGCGGGATCCAGCCCGAGCATGCGGTAGAGCGGAGCATTGAGCTTCTTTCCGGCCCAATCCATGAGGGCGACATCGATTGCGGCCTTGGCGGCAAACTGTCCTGGCACTTGTTGCGAAACTTCAGACATGACTTTTTCAGAATGCCAAGGCACAACGCCTTCGAGAAACGGTCGAATCCCTTCGATCGCTTTCTTTCCATCCTCTGCGTTCTCGTGATAGCGGACGATCGGCGCGCCTTCTCCAACGCCAATCGTGCCATCGCTTGTGAGACGAACCTGGATCGTGTCGCGATACTCGCTAGAAGACATCGTCGTCGTCCAGGTGTGCCGCAGCTTCAGGCGCGTGACGCTTGTTTCCCAGGTGCAGCCGGGGTGTTCGGCAGCCAGAGCCCGCAATGATGCAAGGCTCGGCAAGAGGCAGCCGGCGCCCAAACCTCCACTCGCCTTCAGCCAGTCTCTTCGACTTATCTGACCCAGATTCAGTTCACCGCGATTCATTTCACCCTCCTGCAGGCAACGAGAATGCGCGTCCACGGTTGATCATCCAGGCGGCTGATCTGGATGAGGGGATGGTCATGAGTGGTGTCGTGGATGAATTGCCCGTCGCCGATGTACATGCCCGTGTGCGTGATTTTGTCAGGGCCAGAGCCGAAAAACAGAAGATCGCCGGCGCGAAGATCTTTGCGGTCGATTGTTTCCACTCCGCTCCACACTGCCTGCAAATCGGCGTCGCGCGGCATGTTGATGCCGCGGCTGCGAACCAGCATCTGCGTGAATCCCGAACAGTCGTAGCCGAAGCTCGATCGTCCGCCCCACAAGTAAGGAATCCCGAGAAATCGCTTCGCTAGTTCGATCGATTGCTCAATGGTTAGCGGCTTGGGATCGCGAAGGATATCGCCGTGCTGAATCCAAGCCACGCGCCCGTCCGGCAGACGCACTTCGAGCCAGCGCTGGTTATTGCCGGGCGCGTCATCAATCGCTTCCAGATGCGTTTCAAACGGAACCGTAACCACGGGCTCATGCTTGGTGACATCGGTTTCACGGTAGAGATTGGCGAAAAGGCTCTCAACCTGAACCGCGTGTTCGCCCTCGCCGTATGGCGCGCTCGATTTGCGAAGATCGCGAAGTGGAATCCAGCCGGTGTATTGATCGTCCGTGCGAATCTTGGCCCACTTATGGTGCTTTTCTAGCACGGCCACATTGCTGCCGAGGATCGCCTGCGAAACGACGTCGGTGTTCTCCGTGGCGGAGGAATACATGTTGGCCACCGGAACGATGACGACCCAATCCGCGGATGGAGCCGCGGGACTGGCGGCGAGAATGACTACGGACGCGATCAGGAAAAGGAAGATGTAAAGGAAATGATTAAAAGCGCAGCGTCTGAGCGACAACTTCGATTCGGATTCCATACCTGCATTACGAAGAGGATAAAGGTTGTGTGGTGACGGCGTGTGCGCCGTCACCACCTTGCAAGTTGTTGAGGTCATCAGTAATCAGTTGTAGAACTACTGCCTC
>DATKQB010000169.1:0-6365 GCA_035523795.1 Verrucomicrobiia bacterium
TAGATCTGCCGCGGACGCGCGATCTTCTGCTCGGGATCCTTCATCAGTTCTTCCCACTGCGCCAGCCATCCTGCCGTGCGCGGAATCGCGAACAGCACCGTGAACATCTCCGGACGGAAGCCCATCGCCTGGTACATGATCCCGGAATAGAAGTCCACGTTCGGATACAGTTTGCGCTTCACGAAATAATCATCCTCCAGCGCAATGCGCTCCAACTCGAGCGCGATATCCAGCTTGGTATTTCTTCCGGTCACCTGAAACACCTGCTCGGCGCTCCACTTGATGATCTTCGCCCTCGGATCATAATTCTTGTAAATCCGGTGTCCGAATCCCATCAGCTTGAACTTCCCGTCTTTCACCCGCTTCATGTAATCCCAAACTTTGTCTCTGGATCCGATCTCGTCGAGCATCTTCAATACTTCTTCGTTTGCGCCGCCATGCAACGGGCCGGCCAGCGCCGATGCCGCCGAAGCCACCGCCAGATACGGATCCGCCTGCGCGCTGCCCACTGTCCGCATCGTGCTGGTGCTGCAGTTCTGCTCGTGATCGGCATGCAGAATGAAGAGAATATCGAGCGCCCGCGCAATCACCGGATGCGCCACATACTTCGGCTCGACCATCTTCCACAGCATGTTCATGAAGTTTTCCGTATAGCTCAAGTCGTTGTCGGGATAAACATACGGAAATCCCACGTTGTGCCGGTATGACATAGCCGCGATCGACGGCACCTTGCCGATTAGCCGGACGCTCTGATGCATGCGGTCGCTGGCGCTCTTCACCAGCTTCGCATCCGGATACACGCTCGAAAGCGCCGCTACCGTGCTGATCCACATCGACATGGGATGCGCCGAATACCGGAAGCCTTCCATGAACTTCTTCGTGGTTTCGTGCAGCATGGTGTGATGCGTGACGTCCCAAACCCATTGCTTCAACTCTTTTTCGGTCGGCAACTCGCCGAACATCAACAGATACGCGACTTCCAAAAATGTGCAGTGCTCGGCCAGCACTTCGATCGGATATCCCCGGTACCGCAAAATTCCCTTGTCGCCGTCTATAAAGGTGATGCTGCTCTTGCACGACGACGTGTTCATGTACGCCGGATCGTAGGTCATCAATCCAAAGTCTTCTGGATCGGTCTTGATCTGCCGCAAATCCATGGCCCGGACGGTTCCGTTCTCCACCGGTATCGTGTAGCTCTTGTTCGTACGGTTATCGGTAATAGTGAGTGTGTTCTCAGGCATGAAGGCTCTCCCGCGTGAAATCCCCGAATCCAACGTAGCCGAGCGTATGTGGGATTTCAAGCCCATTCTGTGACTGAAATCACATAGCCTTGTGACATCTTGCACTCTAGCCCAATTTGGTCCGACGAAGCCCTCGAAACGCAGGGGATTTCCACGCCGCGGATGACAATGCGGGTTGGCAATATTGAGAAGTGTTTCCGAGAAACCGCAAAACTTGGGTTATTCGGCGGGTTTCACCGCGTAATATCCCGGCCTCGCCTGCACGCTCAGCTTTTCCGGAGATTTCAGCGTAACCTTCAACTTGTGAAACTTTCCGTCCAGCTTCTGCGGCGCAAACCCGAGCACGTAAATGTATTCCGGAACCTCGGTAGTACACCGGAACCCATCATTCAAATTGTTGTTGTTATGGAAGAACGTCCCGCCGGTTCCATAGGCCAGATCCGCCATCGTGGCATTTCGCGCTCCGGCCTCTTGCTCGTCCAGCAGGGTGCCCGGCCGGTCGAGGGTGGCTGACATATTCGTGGTTAGGCCGCTTACATCCAGCGTATTCACCACCACTCCCACCTGCAGCGCCCGATCAATCAACGCCATCGCTCGATCCTGTGCATCTGGGGTAAGCGCCAGAAATCCTGGGGAAACCAGCACAATGCTCTTCGATCCGGGCATCGGAGCCATCCCGGCAATTACCGCGTCCAGCAGTTTGAAACTCTGGTCGCTGGCCACGCGCCCTTCGGTAGCGACTTCCAACGCTCGCGACATTGCCAGTCTCTTCGCCAGAACTGGGGTCCCTGGATGGGCGCAATCCGTCGCATCCGCTACCGCTTGATCGCTTGCGTTCGAGTCAGCGTGGTTCACAATCAGGTCCGCTTCGTAATAGGTCATTGGCGGACAATTCCATCCCCCCAGAGGATGCGCCTTCGCTTTTCGCAATACCGATTGCAACTTCTCGCGATCCGCGGTGAAGCTCAGCTCCACATCGCCTGACGTAGTAAATACGGCCGCGCGATCTTGCGTTCGCATCTCAGCGAACTTGTGCTCCGCCGCTTTGACAGCGTTCTCCAGGTCTTCGAAGCTGGTGTGCAGGTCGTCGAAGATGTACGCAATATTCCGTGTCTGCAGCGTCGTGCCCTGCGCGCCTGGCGGTTGCGAACTCGTGTGCACCTTTGCAAGATTCGTGGTTTTCTCAGAGGATTGCGCCCCTACATCTTTTTCCACGGAAAATCTGGTAATGATTTGCGGCTTGCGTTCGTCGAAGAGCCGGAAGTCCTCTTTCGCCAACGTCCCGACCGCCAGTCCCTGCTTGTCGCGCGCTACCACGCTCACGGAAACCAGATTCACTTTGACTCTGTATGTTGGCAAATTCTGGGCCGCTGCCGATTCACGCTCCTTCGCCGCCTCTTTCGCGATCACGCTCTCGCGTTGCTTTTCCAGTGCCGCAAGTTTCCAGAGCGTTCCCACGGTCGCGACGCTCAAATCGAGGTTGTGCTCCGCCTGCAAACGGGTGTCATCGTCGCGGATCGCATCCTGCTGCGCGATGGCGTAAATGGTCTCGTTCTCGTCGAGTTCTCGGATCAAACTGTCGTCATCCACTTGAGCGATCGCGCCGCTGCCGGTGGACTTGCTTGGTGTGCCGGTCAGGATGCGAGACTTCGCTCCAAACTTGCGACAACTGCTGAAACGCATGACGTTCTTGGTCGGCTGCATGCCTTCGTATCGCGTTGCTACGCTGGAGTCCACAGGCAACACAAAGCCAGTGCCATCTCCAAACGTAACCAGACCATAGTCGGTCTGGACTTCGGCGCTCTGTATCGGAAACGTCGGGGGCAGATCTTTCGCTGTTGATCGAAAACGCACAACCTCTCCCGTTTTCTCATCAACCCAAATCTCACCGCCATATGCGGGCGCGACCACCTCATCCTTCCCGCGGAGCTGCCAGAGCGGCTCATTCTGCTGGTCGATCTCGAACGTAAATACCCATGCCTTGCCCGCGTTCGCCTCATCTTCCCCAAAGTAGTCAAACTCGGGGTGGTTTCCGGAATGGAAAACTGCTCGCAGACCACCTTCGAATTGCCCGCTCGACCATAGCCCGGCGCCCCCTGCGGCACCCTCGGCGACCGGCTTCCCATTCAGTTTCAGATCGCTATAGGATTCGTCTCCGTCTTCGTACCGGACCGAGGCCGTAATCAAGTCCTGCGGCACACTGTTGCGTCCTTCAAACCGCCGGGTCTCCTCCCGGCAAACAAAATTGGGCATCTTTTCTGGCAGTGTCATCGCGTACTCGCAGACTCCGCGCAGGGCATCGGCATGCGCAATATCACTCGGCAGCCACTCGCAGAATGCCCTGCCCGGCAGGGCATCAGGCTTGGCCACGGGAGCGATCGCCTCCAGCATGTTCCCTTTTTGCTGCCTACGCGCCACGCTGTCGCCCTTCTTAAGATTCGAAACAACGGCACTCGCGATCCGGTCAACCGCCTCTATCAGCGCGTCCGTGTCCGAAACCACCTCGTCGCTGCTGGCCGTGCCGCTGGCATACGAAAACCCGTCGCTCAAGCGCCGCAGCAGATATTCCACTCTCGCCTTCACGACCGGTCGTGTTCCTATCGTCTGATCGCTGTATGACGGCTGATACAGACTGGAAATTTCAATTGGTTTCACTCGCGTATACAGTACGTATTGGCAAATCTTTTTCGTGGCCTCAGCGACCGCCCTTCCCCCCGGTGGGGAGCTCAAGGCTATCGCCTCAAGTGGCGCTTTCAGCTTCTTTTCGTTTCGGTGCTGGTTCAGCAGTTTCACCAGTCGGTCCCGCATGCGCGTGTCCGAGGCCAAGTCCGCGCTGCTTGTGGGCAGGGCTACTCCGATTCTCAACGCAGGGGTGTCCTGAGAACTTAAAGGAAGTTGGAAAAGCATGAGAAGAAGAACCAGGCGCGTGGGATTGAAACGGCCCATGAGTGGCTCCGGAAGAAAGAGAACGCCGGAAAAGCAAGCCGGCGGCCGCGGCCGCCGGTCAAAACTGCAATCAGGAAGCTACCCTTAGTTCGATGAATCGTCCCGTCTCTTTAACGTCGGACGGTCGTCTCCATCATTGCTGTCCCCGGACTGTCCGTTGGTGTTCGACGTCCGCCGCAGGCTCGGCTTGTTGGCATCCTTCTGATCGAGCACTTTATGCTTGTTCTCGATCGCTGCCAGCCGCGCTTTCACTTCGTCGAATTCCGACGTGGTCACCACATATTGCGCTCGCGCCGGAAGAATCTTGCGTATCTCTTCCTGTGACTTCTCGATGCGGTCCGCACTCTGCGGATGGGTCTCAAACATCTTCGAAACCGTTCCCGGCTTCTTCTTCTCCATTGCTTGAATTTTTTCAAAGAATGAGACGAAGGCCGACGGATCGTAGCCGGCGCGGTACATATATTCCACGCCCAGATAATCCGCCTCCGCCTCGAATCCCCGCGAGAACTTCAGAATGCCCATCAGAGCCGCCGGACCGGCGAGTTCATATCCCGCATAGCCGATTCCGCCACCCACAAAAATGAATGGCAGCGAGGCCAGTTGCATCAGGGTGTAGCGGGTATTCTCACGTGCCGCATGGCAAGCCGCCACGTGCGCAATCTCGTGCGCCATCACGCCCGCCATCTCGGCTTCTTCATCCGCCGCCAGAATCAGCCCGGAATTTACATAGAAAAATCCGCCCGGCAGCGCCATCGCATTCACTACGTCGGAATCGATCACTTTGATGGTGAACGGCACTTGGGCATCCGAGTTGCGCACGATGTTTTGCCCGATGCGATTGACGTACTCCGTAATCACGGGGTCATTGATCAGCTTGATCTGCGACTCGATCTGCTGCGCGTAGGAGCGCCCCATCGCAACCTGCTTCTCAATGCTGTACCAGTTGCCCACGCCCCGGCCGCATCCCACATTGCGATTCCCGATCGCATCCACATCGTTGATGCCGCCATCGTGCTTGATCTGATCATCTTCCTTGGTGGGAAGGGCGGATGGCTGCTGGGCAGGAGCGTTCTGAATATCTCCGGCTTTCGGCCCAGTCTGATCCGGAACCTGTGTCGGACCCGGCATGCTCTGTGGCTGGGTCTGCGGCGGAGGCGGAGTCGGCTGCGTTTGCGGATTTTGGGTTGGATCTTGCGGAGAACTTTGCGCCAGCGCACAGCTCCCACACGTGAGGGCTGCGACGGCAATCGCGCTTGCCAGCCATCTGAAATTCATAGGACTACTCCCTTCCCGATTATACCCCCGAGCGGAAGACCCTTACGCCAGAACTGCTGGACCTTGGTGCGCGAAATGGAGCCTTAGTAACCAAATCGGCTGGCACCTGTTTTGACACTCCGTGCCTAGCGTCTGCTAGTTAGACGCCATCCCGCGTCCCCCGGGTTATCCGCCCGGCAGATTTCTGCACTTCCAAGTAACCGTACAAGGGGATTTCCGCCCCTCCCCAGGGAACCCCGAACCCTGGTGCTCCGAAAGAGCACGAATTTCCCCCTTGGGTCCGCAGGATCGGCGTCAAAAAAGGGGGAGTTTCGGCCACCGCCCGACGCCTCAAATACGGCGTTCGTCGCGCCAAATCGGGGTTACAATGTGTCGGCCCGGAACACTATATGCGCTGGCTTCGTCTTTTCGTTCTCCTGCTCGCTGCCCCTTTGGCCTACGGCCAAAACATCACCATTGACGCCGTTTCCACTATGCCGGTCTGCAGCCCGAATCCTGCTGCCTCGGCTGGACCTTGCGCCACCGCCCCTAAGCCTCTCAGCAAAGTGAATCCGCCTTATCCGGAGAAGGCGCGCCGAGCTCGTAAAGAAGGGACGGTTGTCCTGGGAATAACGGTTGGCAAGGACGGCTCGGTAAACGGTGTGCATGTCGTCACATCAGTGGACAAGGACCTCGACAAGGCGGCGATCGACGCAGTGAATCAATGGAAGTTTGAGCCAGGCACGTATCAAGGAAATCCTGTCGATGTTGCGCTGACCGTAACCGTCAATTTCAGTCTTTCGCCCAATCAACGGCAATCTATGCCGCCAGGCCGGACTGCGGAACAAAGTGCCGCCATCGACGAGATTCGCAATCTATGGTCAGACGCCGACGAAGCTTACAAGCGGTCTGATTTCGCGACGG
>DATKQB010000170.1:0-35116 GCA_035523795.1 Verrucomicrobiia bacterium
GCCAGATACTGCGCCGCGAATGCCTCGTTCACTTCAATCAAATCGATGTAATCGAGCGACAGCCCGGCTTTCTGCAACGCAATCTTCGATGCCGGCACCGGCCCGCGCCCCATCAGTTTCGGGTCTACTCCGGCGATGCCCCAGCTCACGATGCGCCCCAGCGGCTCCATGTTTCGCTTGCGCACTTCATCGAGCGCCATCACCACCACTGCGGCTCCGCCGTCGACAATACCGCTGGCGTTGCCCGCAGTGACCGTCCCATTCTTGCCAAAGGCCGGCTTGAGCTTGGCCAAGCCTTCCATCGTCGTTTGCGGACGACGATGATCATCTTCCGTCAGCGATTCGCCGGTGGGCTCGCCCTTATGATTGCGCAGTGGCACCGGAACGAGTTCCTCCTGAAGGCGCCCCGCTTTGTACGCATCGTCAGCCTTCTGCTGAGAACGCAGCGAGAATTCATCCTGCATCTGGCGGGTAATCCCCTGTTCTGACCCGTAAAGTTCGGCGGTGTTCGCCATATACGAACCGCAGTAAGAGTCGAGCAAGGCAACCATGAGCGAATCTTCGAGCTTGCCGCCGGGAGCGAGTGTGAAGCCATCGCGCCCGCGAATCACAAACGGCGCCTGCGACATGGCCTCCATGCCACCGGCAAGCACAACTTTCGCTTCGTCCGTCTGGATCATCTGCGCCGCATTCACGATCGCCTGCATGCCAGAGCCACAGAGCCGGTTCACGGTCAGCGCTGGAGTTTCAATGGGAATTCCGGCGCGCAATCCCACATGCCGCGCGCCGTAAAGCGCGTCACCGGACGTCTGTTGTGCGTTTCCGAATACGACATGATCGATTTCTTTCGCATCAATTCCTGAGCGCTCGATCGCGCCCTTTCCAGCAATCGCGCCCAATTCCTGCGCCGTGTAGTCCTTCAATTTGCCGCAATAGCGGCCAAAGGGCGTTCGCGCCCCACTGACAATGGCAATATCCCCAGGTTTCAACATGGATTTTCTTTCTGGCAGGTCTTGACCGCACTCCCACAAACTGATTCAACCAAACCTGTCAGTGTAGCAGTGGAGGGAAAAATTCACCACGGAGGGCTCGTCAGGCGAATTACGACGCTGTCATCCTGAGCGAGGATTGTGCTTCGTGAGCGGAGCACAACCGAAGTTGAAGGATCCCTTTCACCTCAACAGACCGAGTCGGTTCGAGGAGTTTTTCCATCGCCGTGGAGGAAATGCCCTGCACGCCGTTTGCCGTATCGGATGAAAGGGTCCTTCGACTTCGCGCGGATCTCACTTCGTGAACCTACCGCTGGTAGACGATGTGCCCGACGCGGTTCTTTTGCCAGCACTGCTCGTTATCATCCGAGCAGAACGGTTTTTCTTTCCCGTAACTGATCGTCTGGATGCGAGCGGCTGAGACGCCGTGCTGGATCAAATCCTGCTTCACGGTCTCGGCGCGCTTCGTACCTAGCGCGATGTTATATTCTTCCGAGCCGCGATCATCGCAGTGCCCCTCCACCAGGAACTTGACATTGGAATGGTCCTGGAAGAACGCGATATCGCCTTCAGCAGCCGCTTCTTCGCTGGGACGAATGTTGTACTTGTCGTAGTCGAAGTAAACATCCCTGACATCGCGAGCAAAAAGATCGGCGTCAGAAGGTGACGACGTGTTGTTAGCGACTGGCATGTTCACAGTGACGCGAGTGGAAGCATCGCTGGATCCGCCGGGCCCCTTGGCCACGAGATTATAAGTGGTCGACTCGCTGGGGGTGACGGTGCGCGATCCGGAAGCCGAAAGCGTCCCCAATCCGTCAATCGAGATATCGGTGGCGTTGGTGGTTTGCCACGTGAGAGTAGTCTGCTGTCCCTGCTGCACTACTGCGGGATTGGCGGCCAGGGTTGCCGTTGGCGTGGGCGGCGGTGGAGCTGCGGGTGGTTGAGCTTTGGCGACTTTCTTGGCGCAACCTGTCGACAAAAGAGTCGCGAGCACGGCGAGCGGAAGTACGATTTTCAGTTTTGGCTGTGTCACAAAATCCTCCTTCAATAATCGGCACGGTTTGAGTGGAGTAAACGAGTAGACGAAGCGCCTCAGGTCGAAAACGCAAGCCGGAATAGATCCTGGCTTTATTCGCTACGGCCTAAGGTGAAGTCGCGTGAGTTGAAATTCAGTTGGGGATCAACAGCGAAGAATGGAGGCGGAGCCTACATCCTGCGGCGAGAAACATGCGGCAGACAGGAACATGGCCGCGCACAATACCGCCAGACCGCCTAGAAGTAATTTGGAAGCACCCAGGGCGGCAGCGACCATCGCCAGGCGCAGCCGAACGGCGGAACGAACAGATTGCAACGCGGTTACTGGGCCGTGAATCGCGCAATAAGGCCCCTGCGGGATCGGGAACAAGAAGATCGAGATCACGCAAAGGATGCTAATTAGCGCGAGTTCGCAGCTAATTCGGCCAGAGGGCATTGCCTACTCAGTATAATCCCGTGTGGTAACGAGGCAAGGTACGTCTGTAACCAAGCATCGTGATTACCCTGCGCCCACACCTATTCGGCCTTTCAAACACGGCAGGTGAGCGAAAGTTGCTCTATGCTGTCTGTGATGGTCCCGACGCCGGTCCCACACTCCATCATGAGCTTCGAAGATGCCCGCCATTGCGTGGAGGAGCATGCTGCCGGACTTCGTCCTGGGGCGACGGAGCCGGTTGAGTTGATCGCCGCTCAAGGACGCGTCCTGGCGGAGCCTGTTCTGGCTGATCGGGATATTCCGCCTTTTCCCCGCTCGACGCGGGATGGTTACGCAGTACGATCCGCCGACTTGTCTCAACTGCCGACGACGCTGAAAGTGATTGGAGAGGTCAAGGCAGGAGAGAGCATCGAGAGGATTCCCGCTCGAATAAACCCCGGCCAAGCGGTTTCCATCATGACTGGAGCGCTGGTTCCGAATGGCGCCGACGCAGTGGTAATGGTTGAGTTCACAACGCGAGGTGCCGACCGGGTTGAAATCAGCCGGAGCGTAGCAGCGGGGGAGAATGTGGTTCCTCGCGGCGCGGAAGCGAAGGAAAAAAGTGTTCTCCTGGAGAAGGGAAGTCGGCTGAATGAAGCCGCTATCGCATTGGCGGCGTCGGTTGGCAAGTCGGAGTTGCCCGTGTACCGACCACCACGAGTCGCTGTGCTCACCACTGGCGACGAGATCGTGGAGATCAATGCTAGTCCGGGTCCAACGCAGATTCGCAATTCGAATAGCTATTCGCTGGCGGTGCAAATTCGCAATGCCGGCGCCGAACCGTTGCTGCTGCCGATCGCTCCGGACGAGCCGAAACACCTGCGCGCCCTGATCGAGGAAGGATTGCAGGCGGATCTTCTGCTGATCACCGGCGGAGTTTCGATGGGACGATATGACCTGATCGAACCCGTTCTGGCCGAAATGCGGGCCGAATTTTTCTTCACCGGGGCAAAGATTCAGCCCGGGCGGCCGGTGGTTTTTGGGAGAGCAGCTTCGCGAAAGCGATCGTCAACGTTCTTCTTCGGCTTGCCGGGCAATCCGATTTCGACCATGGTCACGTTTGAACAGTTTGCGCGGCCGATGATCGAAGCTCTGTCCGGCGAGTTGCCGCGCAAGCTCATGTTCCTTCATGCGCGGCTTAAAGCAGAGATCCACGTCAAAACCGGATTGAAGCGCTTTCTGCCGGCGATTCTGTCTGGAGAATTCGATCGATCGACAGTCGAATTGATCCCGTGGCAAGGATCGGGCGACATCGCGGCGACCGCTCGTGCCAATTGCTACATCGTGGTTGCGGAGGATCGCGCGCACTTCGCGGCGGGAGAATGGGTTCCAGTGCTGATGCGGTAGTCGCGCCGACGATAGAGCCTCTTAACGGACAGCGCGCATAATTGGTCGCGCAGAAAATGTAAGATAAGAGCTTGCATGGGCAAGGCGCTTTCTCATTACGATACGGCTGGCCAGGCGCGGATGGTGGATGTCTCGGAAAAACCGGCGACCGACCGTCAGGCTGAGGCAAGCGCATTTGTGGCGATGAAACCCGCGGTGCTGGCGGCGTTGCCGAAGAATCCGAAAGGTGATCCGTTGGAAGTGGCGCGGTTGGCCGGCATTATGGCGGCCAAGCGGACTTCTGAGCTTATTCCCATGTGCCATCCCCTGCCGCTCACGCTCATTGATGTGGATGTGCGCGTGTGCGAGAATGGCGTGGCTATTACCTCAAAAGTAACCACTACGGCGAAGACCGGAGTCGAGATGGAAGCCATGGTCGCCGCTTCGGTGGCGGCCCTGACGGTCTACGATATGTGTAAGGGCGTGGACAAAGGCATCGAGATCCGCGAAATCGTTCTGGAACGAAAGAGCGGCGGTAAGACCGGCGACTACAAGCGTCAGCGGAAGTAGATAGGCAAATTCATTGGCCGATCACGTCAAATTGTTGCTGGTTGACGACAATCCCATGGTGCTTGGGATGCTGCAGCACGCGCTCGCGCCATTGGCCAAGGTAACAACCGCAACCGATGCCGCAGACGCGCTGTTGAAAGCCGTGGATGACGTCCCTGATCTGCTGGTTTGTGATTACCGCATGCCGGGCATGGATGGGCGCCAATTAGTGGAAAAACTCAAGAGCCGTCCGGCCACCGCGAACTTCTCTACCATGCTGATGGCGAGCAAGGCCGACATCGCGGAGCGGCTCTCACCGCAGGATGTAGCGGACGATTATCTGGAGAAACCATTTTTCCTGAAGGATGCGACGCGGCGCATCAAGCGAATGATCGATCGGATCGCGCTGGAGAAGATGGCGAAGACCGCGCCATCGGACGGCGTGGTGCGCGGCAGTCTGGCGCAGATGAATGTGATCGATCTGATGCAGTCGCTCGAAATGGGGCGCAAGAGCTGCCAGCTCACTTTGACCAATGAAGGGGATCGCTGCGAAGTGTTCTTCGCCGAAGGGCAGGTGAAGCACGCCACATATGGCGCGTTATCCGGTGACCAGGCCGTCTTCAAAGTACTGCGCTGGACGGGTGGAACCTTCCAACTCGACTTTGAAGGAAAAACCGACAAGGAGACCACGCAGCTGAACACTCAGGGCCTGCTGATGGAAGGGTTGCGGCTGCTCGATGAATCCCAGCGAGATGCCGCGGGGGAAGCCGAAACGGCGGAATATCCAGCAGTGACTTCCACGGCGGCACCAGCCACGCCCTCGAACGCCAAGCGCGAAGAAGAGGAAGATGTCCTCCTCGACAACTGACCCGCTATTTCTCACCGCCGCCGTGATTACGGTCAGCGATTCCTGCGCGCGAGGTGAGCGCAAAGATCTCTCCGGTCCAGCCGTTGCTGCAGTTCTCGAAAAGCTCCATTTCTCGATCGAGGTCCGAGAAGTTGTTCCTGACGATTCCATGAAAATTCAAAATCTGCTCATTCGGATTGCCCGCGAAGTTCGATTGATTGTCACCACAGGCGGAACGGGCATCGCCGCTCGCGACTTCACGCCCGAAGCAACGGTTGCCGTGTGCGAAAGACTTCTACCTGGAGTGGCGGAGCGCATGCGCAGCGAAGGCACGAAGAAGACGCCTCTGGCCGCGCTCAGCCGTGCCGTCTGCGGCGTGCGCGGCAATACGCTAATTCTGAATTTGCCGGGAAGTCCCGCGGGAGCGGTGGAATCGCTCGAAGCGGTCGGAGAATTAATTCCACACGCAATTGAATTGCTGAGCGGGAGAACGGATCATAGATAGAATCCTGCGCTGCGCCCGGCTCGTCAGCGCGCTGATTTTTCCGTGCTCACGATCGCTTTTCCGGGATAGACATCGGGCACAAGCTTGCCGTCATCAATCAGCACCGTCCCTCCCACCAGCAGGTAATGCACGCCAACGCTCGGCTCCATGGGCTTCGCGAAAGTAGCACGATCGCTGATTGTCTCGGGATCGAAAACTACGATATCGGCGTCGGCGCCTTCCTGCATGCGTCCCTTTCGCCGAGCCTCGGAGGTGGAGCGCTCGAGCATTCGTGCAGGCATCAGGCTCATCTTGCGGATCGCCTCGATCAGTGTGACGGATTTCTTCTCGCGGACGTACTGGGCGAGCACGCGGGAATATGTGCCGGCGTTACGCGGATGCCCGGGCGCGCCATCACTGGCAATCATGATCAGGGGATTCGGGATGGTCTTATCGACCATCTCTTGTGTATTGGCGAAAACAAGAACGGCTTGTGGCGCGCTGGAATTGTGCAGTTCTTCGAAACGCGCTTTCGTGAGATGCTCGCCGGTGTCGGGCAAGACGAGATTGCCGTAATCGATTCCCAATTTTTCGCGCCATCCCGGGTTGAAGAGCGCAGAATTGATCATCGTCATGCCCGCGATATAAGGATAGGCCTCGGTGGTAACGTCAAGCTTCCGCGCTCGGGCTCCTTCGATCAAAGAGATGCACTCGAGCGTATCCTGCAGGCAAGTGCTGTTTACGTGAACGATATGCAGCGGAGCTCCACTGATCGCCGCCGCGCCGATGACCTCTTCGACGGCTTCAATATCAGAGCCGGGTTCGGTGTGCCCGAAACTTCGGATGTGCGTGTAGACGGGAAGTTTGTGCTCTGCGGCGAGACGGAACATGTCGATGACTTCAAGCCGTGTCGCGCCGGGCGTGTATTGAATGCCCATGCCGATGCCGAGAGCCCCGGCGTGTATTTCGTCCGTCAGCCGCTTTTCGATTCGCTCGATCTGTTCAGGTGTGGCGGGATCGTTCGTGGCCGGGCCGCTTTTTGGCAGGATCTCAGGAAATCCGTTCTGTGTATCGGTTTTCGTTCTGAGCGGAGCTCCGAAGATGAGCGCCCGAGCGGCAACGTGACTCGCGGTCGAGCCGTAATTGATCAGCGAATGTCCTTGTTTCCATTTCAAGAATTCCGTGACGTCGGGCGCGCCAATCTCCATTTCCAGCGCCGTGGTGACGCCATCAAACGCTTTCACGCGCTGGCTGGCGAGTTCCTGGCCATGCTGATGCAAGTCGATGAAACCGGGAGAGACGACGAGTCCTTTCGCGTGAAGCACGCGCTGACCGGATAGGGATTCGGTCGAAATACGCGCGATTCGGCCATCACGCACTCCAACATTACGAATGGCGTCAAGGCCCGTTTCAGGATCGAGAACGCGACCGCCTTCGATGACGAGATCGAATGGGTGGCCGTCAGTTTGTTGAGCGCAGAGAAAGTTGGGCAAAAGAAGCAGGCAAAGGGCGAGAATCAGGCGGCGCATGTTATCTCCGAAGCCACCGATGATAACAGCTTGCTTGAGTTTTCGACGGGGTTCTCCGGGCATGGCTCCGGGCCGCTCGATCACGTAAACTAGAAATTCTCTTTGAAAACAATCAAACACATTCTGGTGCGTTACACGGCATGGATCCTGGGCCTTTTGAAGGTAATGGGCATCTGGGGTGTGTTCGCCATTGCCTTCGCAGATAGCGCTTTGTTGGGTATGCCGGTCGACGCGATCGTAATGACCTATGTCTACAACGATCACAAGCGCCTGCTGATTTACGTCATCCTGGCGTCGGCGGGCTCGGCATTGGGCAGCATCCCCCTCTATGTGATCGGCTATCTCGGGGGGGAGAAAGTTCTGCGAAAGCGCATTAATGAAGAACGCTTCCTAAGAATCCACGCGTCGTTTGAAAAGCATGAATTCTGGGCGCTGATGTTCCCAGGCATGCTGCCGCCGCCGACACCGTTCAAGATTTTCGTGCTGGGCGCGGCCGTATTTGAAATGAACTTCACGCATTTTCTGGGAGCGATTTTCGCCGGCAGATTCGTACGATTCTTCGTCTTTTCACTGTTCACCTTGTGGCTGGGGCCGCACGTGGTCCAGCTGGCGGGAGGCCCGCTCAGACGGCACTATCTTATCGTGATTAGCGTGATTCTCGAGATCGGACTTGCAGTCTGGCTGCTGCGGCGGACGAAGAAATCAAGAGCGAAAAAAAGAGCAGCGGCCGACCACGAAAAGCCGGCCGCCTAGAGAATTTGCGGAATCGATTTATGCGGCAGCAATGTGATCGTCAGAACGGTGCAACTTATCGGCGATCGCGGCGAGCACAACCGGCGTGGCAAACATAATCGATGTGTAGAGCAGGTCGCCTTCTACCGCGCGGCGGAAGAACGGAAGGCCGGCATCGTAGCAGAGCATCAGGCCAGCCATCGTTCGCGGATACATATCCCATGCCGCCCACACGGCAAAATTGCTTAGCAGGAAAAACGAAACCGACCCCGCTAAGGCGGAGCCAAGAATCCGCAAAACGCCCGCATTCTGCTTGAGCGTCGTTCCCAGCCATAACATCGCCGCGTACCATGCCCAAGTCACAAGGTGATCCCACGAGAAAGGATAGCGGTACACCAAAGTGGTGAGCACGACATCCGAGGCTGCCAAGAGGGCGAGCGGCAGCCAAAGTTGCCGTCGCGGGCCTCGGGCACCGAAGAACAGCAACGCTGCTCCCACAGGAGTGAAGGCAAACGGATGAGGCGCGAAGCGCACTGCCACTGCAAGCAGAATGAAAATGTAAGCCAGCATGTTCACCTCACAACGAATTCTTATTGTCGGCTGCGACCTCGAATGCCGTCAAGGGATACAGAGATCGCTCCAAATGATGAAGGGCCAGGCGTGACTGTCGGCAATCCTTAACGTGGTTCGGGTTCGACCCTTTGATTTTTTCCTTCGCCGGTGAGATCGCCCATCACGTGCAGGTTCTGATCGAGCTCGATTGCCGCCCCCAGCGTGTGCCGTTCACGATCGCCACGGATGGGCCTTGGTCCTTGAACATAGCGCAAATCCTGCAGATAAACGATATAACCGCCGTCGGGAAGATTGGTCGTTTCGGCGATAGGATACTGCGCCCAATCAAGATACACGCGCCCTAGATACGATTTCTTGGCGGCGAGCGTGATCGCGGTCTCCTCGGGCTTGTAACGAATTTCAAGCTCGTTTTCGGGATCAACTTCCGGACCGATTGAATTCACTGGGGCAACCGCAAAAAATGCCGGCGTTTCGACCACGCCGTACCAATGAAAGGGATCGATCCACGTCGGATAGGCTGAAACACGAACCGGATCGACTCCGTTGTAGGTTCGCGCCTCCAGGGCATTCACCGCGCGGCGGTGCTCGTAGTCGCGAACGCCCCAAAGCAGCACGACTCCGACCAGTGCAAGCGTGGCGGCGAGACGACCGCGAGGGCCGCGGCGGCGCACCCCAATTTCCTTATCGATCAAGGCAGAGAGCGCCGGAAATATAAGCCCGAGCGTCAGCAAGACGAGCATGACAGGTTCAACGATGAAAACGATGTCCCACGAATACCATTTTTCTGAAAACGGCCAGAACGGACGGACCCCGTAATTGTTCGTGAAGTCGAGAAGAATGTGACTCAGTCCGGCGAGACATGCGTAAAAGAATAGCAATCCCCAGCGCGGCGGAAGATCAGGGTCCTTGATTTTCCGGCCCCTCAACAGCCATAGCAGATAAACGAACCCAACAACAACCACGGCGTCGATCACGATGCCCAGGAAAGAATGGGTAAATCCACGATGATGGGCGAAGCCAAAAGCGCGGCCGCGGAAGCCGGCCAGCACGTCGAGATCCGGAGCTTCTGCCGCAAGCGTGAGGGTCAGCGTCGCCAGCGCGGTTTTGCGATTGAGTCCGGCACGCCCCATGCAGGCTCCGGTCAGAAAATGGGTAACAGGTTCCAAGCGTTTGAAAGATTCTACCGAGCGGGTGCCAACAATGTAAGCGCGTTGGGCACGATGGTCATTTCCACCGGCAGCGTCCCCAGGAGTTCTCCGTCGGCTTCGAGATAAATTTTTCGTTGCATTTGCGTGGAATCCGGCTCGCGATAATTGCACGAAACCTTGGTGCAATGCGCCAGATCAATACCGGGAATTTTCCATTCCTGCCGCAATAGCCCCCGCGTCACGTAGGCGAGAAACGCCCAGCGGCTCGCGGTCCGGCAGAAAGCGATGCGCATGTCGTCGCGATCGAGCGAGGCTCCAGGTGCGAGATTTCGCACTACGCCGCCAAAATCGTGAATGCGGATGCTCATCAACTCAGTCACGTCCACGCGTTGCAGCTGTTCCGATCCAGTCTCAAGGTATTCAGCCGCGAAGCGCTGCATGTGATAGGTGAACCACATATTCCACGCCTTTGCGTAATACGCCGACATGCCCATACGCTGCTTGGCGGCGGTGCGCAGCTTATAGAAAAGATGGGCGTCCACGCCAATGCCAGCGGCGATCACGAAATATCGTGCGTCCGGATGGCCTTCGAGGTCGCGGTATTCCACGCGCCCGAGCGCGATCCGCCGCGGCACTCCTTGAAAAGCTGCTTCAGCCGCCGACATCACATCGAGCGGAATGCCCAGGTCGTGAACCAACGCATTTGCCGTACCCATGGGCAGCGGAGCCAGCGCGACAGGAGTATGAGCGAGCACCTGCACAATGTTGTGGATGGTGCCGTCGCCACCGCAGGCAAAAACAGTATCGCAACCATCCTCGATCGCGCGCCGCAACGCCTCCCCCGCGGAACTCTGCGACTCCGCGGAAATCAATTCTGCTTCGACTCCGCGGCTGCGCAGCAGGACCAGCACGGACTCCAGTTCCTTGCGGCTGAGCTTGCTACGGCCAGAGTCCGGATTGTAGAGGAGAGCGGCCTTCCGCATAGGGAGAATCGAAGCTGGATTGTACCTGAGTTGCGGAAGACGGAAAGCCACACAACCGCGAGCACCTAAGCCTGGAAAAATCTTTCAGCGCCTTCCCCATTCCCACATGCCGAACATGGCTTGCTTGGGCAAAGGATGCCCGAGTTGGCGAGCGAGCATGGTGATCTGTCCACGGTGGTGAGCATCGTGGGCAATCAAATAGCCGAGGAATCCGGCGACATCCGGCTTGAATCCTTTCACCCGGCCGTCGGTCGCGAGAGCATGATGGATGATCTCCATCAGTGCGTCGCAACTTTCGTTGAAGGCGCGTGTGGCCTGCTCCGGCGTGACACTGCTGCGGTCGAGTTGCTCGGGAACGCTCGGAGCCCCGCAGGCTTTTAACCACATCACGCGCACATTGTGCATGTGGGCGACGATCGCGGCGACATTGCGTCCTTTGCCGTCCGGCGTTTTCGCCATCCACGCCTCGGCGGGAAGGTTTTGAATGACGTAGAGGTTGATGCGATTGTTGATCTCAAACGCGTTGAGCAGAGCAGCAGGTAAATGTTCTGCATAAGCGCCGTTCATCGAATCTTTTGATGTTTTCGCCATAGCGACCGCTCGATTTCAGGAATCTGGCATGCGTACGGCTTTATAGCAAGCAGGTTTACAGATTTTCGACTTCACTTGCGAGATAGTTCTTCTTTTCGGATCGCATATACAAGATGCAACAAGTCATGCCACATCACCTGCTTCCAAATCGTCAGTCCATTTTTCTCCGCGACCCTCCGGGACTGAAGGTTCTCGGGACGAATGAGCGAAATCAACCTCGTGGCGCCGAGACGGGCGAAGCCGTAATCGCGACAGGAGCAGGCTGCTTCCGTAGCTAAACCCTGGCCCCATAAATCGCGGCGGACGTGATAGCCGATTTCAATTTCATTGCTTCCGTCGACATTCTGCACCATTAATCCACAATCGCCGACCAATTCGCCGCTCGATTTCAAAACCATTCCCCAGAGTCCATAACCATCGTTGCGATATCGCCGGATATTCCCCTCAATCCATTCTTCGACAGCAGCGCGATCAAACGGAGAAGGATAGAACTTCATGGTTTCGGCATCCGAGATCACGCGAGCCAAGGCGTCTGCGTCTTCGGGGACGAACTCCCGCAGAATGAGCCGAGGGGTTTCGAGAATCACCATGACTTGCTTGTCATCCTGAGCCAGCGTTCTTTGCGCAGGGGAAAGATCTGAGCGAGCCGCGTGATGCGTCCCGTTCTCGGGACGCAATAATTGCGCGTTTGGCTCGCCTCCTTATTAAGCCAGCCGCCA
Organism: Verrucomicrobiia bacterium; assembly: GCA_035523795.1. GTDB lineage: Bacteria > Acidobacteriota > Terriglobia > Terriglobales > Acidobacteriaceae > Sulfotelmatobacter. The sequence goes on from DATKQB010000170.1 coordinate 11,981, forward strand.
ATGCTAACCCGAATTCTATGCGAAGCCCTGCGCGGCTATAATCGCCCCAATGTCTGCCGTTACGAAAGACGCCGAAAAGCAGATCGAAGCGCTGCGCGAGGAAATCCGTCACCACGAATATCAATACTTCGTTCTCGATCAGCCTGAAATCAGTGATTTCGAGTACGACAAGCTCATGCGGCAGTTGCGGGACCTCGAGGCCGCCCATCCCAGGCTGATCACGCCCGATTCGCCTACGCAGCGAGTAGGCGGCAAGCCACGCGAAGGATTCGTCAAAGTTCCGCACTCCTCGCCGATGCTCTCGCTCGACAACACTTACAGCGAAGACGAATTGCGCGATTGGGAGCGCCGCGTGCACGAACTGAGCGGGCGCAAAGATGTCGACTACGTCTGCGAGCTGAAGCTCGATGGCATGTCACTCGCTCTGGTTTACGAACGTGGCGCACTCGTGCGCGGCGTGACCCGCGGCGACGGGCAGGTCGGTGAGGACGTCACGCTGAATGTGCGCACGGTGCGCTCCGTACCACTGTCGATTCCGAAGGAAAAACTGAAGCGCGCCGGCATCCCGCTCGACTTCGAAGTACGTGGCGAATTGCTCATGCCCACCGCGTACTTCAAGAGACTCAACGAAGAGCGGGAGCGGGATGGATTGCCGACTTTCGCGAATCCTCGCAACTTCACCGCAGGAACAGTGCGCCAGCTCGATGCCAGCATCACGGCGCAACGCCGCCTCGATTACTTCGGGTACATGCTGCTGGTGAATGGGCGCACTTTTTTCGACCGGCACTCCAAGACAATGGATGCTCTCGAGGCCGCCGGCTTCAAGGTCAATGCTCACCGGAAACTGGTGCACTCCATGGAGGACGTGTGGTCGTTCATCGAGCAATGGGCGGGCAAGCGCGACTCGCTGCCCTACGAGATCGACGGCATCGTCGTGAAAGTCGATCGCACCGGCTTGCAGGATGAACTCGGATTTACCGGCAAAGCTCCGCGTTGGGCGATCGCCTACAAATACGCGGCCCGAGGTGGCGTCACCAAACTGGAAAACGTCCGATGGCAAGTTGGCCGGACGGGAAAGCTCACTCCGGTCGCCGAGCTGGATCCCGTCGCCATTGGCGGCACAACCGTGCGCAACGCGACGTTGCACAATGTGGACGAAATCGAACGGTTGGGAGTGAAGATTGGCGATTGGGTGCAAGTAGAGCGCGGCGGGGACGTCATCCCGAAAGTCGCCAGCGTCATCGACGACAAAGATCACCCACGCGGCACGAAAGAGATCGAAACTCCGGAAAAATGCCCGGTGTGCGGAACGAAAGTTGTCCGCACTGAGGGCGAAGTCGATTATCGCTGCGTCAACGCGAATTGTCCGGCCAAGCTGATGGGGACGATCCTGCACTTTGCCTCGCGCGGAGTCATGAACATCGACGGCATGGGCGAATCCCTCGTCAGTCAGCTCATCGAGCGCGGGCTGGTCAAAAACGTCGCGGACATTTACGACCTGACGAAAAAAGATCTGCTCAGCCTGGAGCGCTTTGCCGACAAATCCGCGCAGAACATTCTGGATGAAATTGAAACTTCCAAGAAGCTGCCGCTGGAACGCGTGATTTACGGGCTGGGGATTCGTATGGTCGGCGAGCGCACCGCACAATTTCTCGCCGAACATTTTGGTTCGATGGAAACGCTCGAAAAAGCCAGCGTCGAAGAGCTGCAGAATGTGGGCGAGGTTGGACCGAAGATTGCCGAGAGCATCGCGGAATTTTTCAGCATCGCGGCGAATCGCAAGCTGGTCGAGCGCTTGCGCCACGCGGGCCTCACTCTCCAAGGGCAAAAGAAAGAGCGCGGCACGAAGCTCGCCGGCAAGACGTTCGTGTTGACAGGAACGTTGGCGAAGTACTCGCGCGATGAAGCCAAAAAGCTGATCGAGGATGCCGGCGGCCGGGTCTCCGGCTCAGTCAGCAAGAAGACGGATTACGTCGTGGCCGGCAGTGATGCTGGATCGAAGCTCGATAAAGCGAAAGAGTTGGGCGTAGAAGTGATTGATGAGAGAGAAATGGAAAAGCTCGCCGGTTAGCCTAATCCGCTGTCATCCTGAGCAAAGCGAAGGACCCATGCAACTCGCCTGGACATGAGAAATCCTCAGGGCGCCATCGCCTTCCTCATTCTTCCCCACGTCACATCCAGCGTCTCGGGCAGCACGCGCGTTTCGCCCACCACGGAAACGAAATTCGAATCGGCGACCCAGCGCGGCAGCACATGCATGTGAATATGCCCGGCAATCCCCGCTCCTGCCGCCTTGCCGATATTCATCCCCAGGTTGATTCCGTCCGGATGGTAGAGCTCGCGCAGTACGCTTTCCATGCGCTGAGACAGCGCCATCATCTCGTTGGCCGCCTCGGCAGGTAGTTTCTGCAGTTCATCCAGATGGACATAAGGCACCACCATCACATGGCCCGGTGTGTAGGGATAGGTATTCAAGATGACGAAGCAATGCTGGCCGCGGTGCACGATATGCGTCTTGGCATCGTCATTTTCTTTTGGAGCCTCACAGAACACGCATGCCGCGGTCTTTTCCGTCGCCGAAACGTACGCGTAGCGCCACGGCGTCCATAGATAATCCATAGCACGGGCAGAGTAGCAGATGAGGGATGGCGAAGCCATCCGCTCGCGAAACCACGCCTTCGTGAAACCACGACTCGGCGCGAATCGCAGGAAAATGCAGCCGGTGTGATTACTGAACGCTGGTTACTTCATCGAAAAAATTGTGAGTCGTTGGACTCATAGCTAACATCTTTGTCTGCCAGTGGGGATGCTTCTCAGCGGATTGAAACCTGCCCGTAACATGGCGCAGTTTTGCGTTTGACACTGCTTGGAAGCCATTGCTATAGTCGAAAAGAATTCCCCTTGGACGCGGGTTTTGTGTAAAACGTCCGGCAGCTGGGATTGTCCAGGTTCACTCGCCAGGGTGAACTCAACACAACCATAAGACTCATCCAGCAGTCCGCTAAGCAGGGCCCGCACGAACATCACCGGAGAGGCATAATCTTGCTCGACGAAACCACTTTCACCGACACCAACGCCAACGATTCCACTTCCACCGCAACCGCCGTTTCTGAGCCCGAGCCCGTTACGGCCGAGCAAGCGAGCGAGTCGCATGACGCCAAACCCGAAACCGTCGCCGACGTCACTCCCGCAGCCGAAGACAAAGCCGCTGCCGGAGAAGATTTCGCGTCGGCGCTCGAGACCTTCACCACGGAGTCGGAAGAGGCCGTCAGCGAAGATCGCGTCATTAAAGGTACGGTGCTGAAGTTGACTGGGACCCATGTGGTCGTGGATATCGGCGCGAAGTCGGAGGGCATGCTGCCGCTGAGCGAGGTGCTCGATCACGAGGGCACGCCCAAGTTCAAGCCTGGCGACGAGATCGACGTGATGCGCGATAAAGGCGAGGCGGAAGAGGGATATATCAATCTTTCGCACCAGAAAGCCCAACGCATTCATGCATGGGAGGAGATTGAGAAGGCGCATAACGAGAAGAAGCCCATTAAGGCCGTCGTGATCGACCGGATCAAGGGCGGTCTCACGGTCGATATTATGGGCGCACACGCTTTCCTGCCCGGCTCACAGGTGGACCTGCGGCCGGTCCGCAACCTGGAGGGCATGAAAGGGCAGACGATAGAAGTTGCGATCATCAAGCTGAACAAGAAGCGCGGCAACATCGTGGTTTCCCGTAAAGAACTGCTGGAAAGCGAGCAGCACGAAAAGCGCTCGAAAACGCTTGAGCACCTGGAAGAAGGCTCTGTGCTCACCGGCGTGGTGAAGAACCTGACCGAGTATGGCGCGTTCGTCGATCTGGGCGGCCTCGACGGCTTGCTGCATATTACAGACATGTCCTGGGGACGTCTGACCCACCCCAAGGATCTCGTCAACGTCGGCGATCAAATTCAGGTCAAGATTCTCAAGTACGACAAAGAGAAGCAGCGCGTGTCGCTCGGTTTCAAGCAACTCACGCCCGATCCCTGGCTCGACGCTGAGCATCGTTATCCCGTGGGTGCGCACGTGCAAGGACGAGTGATCAGCGTGACCGATTACGGAGCCTTCGTCGAGCTCGAGCAAGGCATCGAGGGATTGGTTCACGTCAGCGAGATGACTTGGTCGAAGCGAATGAAGCATCCCTCGAAGCTGGTCAACGTGGGCGATCAGGTCGACTGCGTAGTTTTGAATGTGAATCCGGCCGAGCGGCGCATTTCTCTCGGCATGCGGCAATTGGCAGCGAATCCCTGGGATTCGCTGCATGAGAAGTTTCCGGTCGGCATGACCGTGGAAGGCCGCGTGCGCAACCTGACGGATTTCGGCGCGTTCATCGAAATTGAAGACGGCATCGACGGCCTCGTCCACGTCAGCAACTTGAGCTGGACCAAGCGCGTCAAGCATCCCTCTGAAGTCCTGAAGAAAGGCGATCGCGTCAAGGCAATCGTTCTCGCGATCGAACCCGACAAGCGGCGTTTGTCGCTGGGCATCAAGCAGCTTCAGCCGGACGTTTGGGAATCGTTCTTCGCGTCGCATCACATCGGCGATGTCGTTCATGGCAAGGTATTGCGTGTGGCTGCTTTCGGTGCGTTTGTCGAAATCGCGGAGGGCGTCGAAGGCCTGTGCCACAAGTCCGAAGCCACGGACGAAAGCGGCAACCCCGTGCATCTGGAACCGGGGATCGAGCACGATTTCAAGATCATCAAGATGAGCCCGGAGGAGAAAAAAGTCGGGCTCAGCATTCGCGCGGTGGGCGAGGAAGCTTCCCGTTCTGAAGTAGAAGCCTACAAGCAGCCGGTTTCGAGCACCAGCTCAACCATCGGCGAATTGATTTCCTGGAAGCGCGCCAGCAACGAAGGCAACTAACCGGGCGTTCTTTTCCTCTTAATAGTCTCAGCGCGACAGCGGCTCTGCATAGCAGGGCCGTGCGCGTTTTTGTCTGCGCATCAGGACGACAAGGGGGAGCCAATGCCCAGCGAATCCAGAACGTTCATTCAGTTAACCGACATTCTCGGGGTTGAGTTTGAATGCCCAAAGTGCCAGGCGAAAATCCTGTATCCGATCAAGAAACATTACGAACCCCTGCCGGAAAAATGCCCAAGCTGTGGACAGGTGTGGTTCGATGAGAATCCGAATCTGGCGTATGGTCAGCCAAGAATCGTGGAACTGGTGCAAAAGACTCTGACCAGCCTTCACAACATCTCGGAAACTCCCGCCATCCAAGCGAGCGTTCGGCTGAACATCAATGACCCACTGGCAGAGCGAACCGACAAGCAAAGCGAAGAGGACAAAAAAGGATCGCCAGCGAAACGGCCGTCGTCAGAAAAAGCCAAAGCTTCTTGATGAATGACTTCAGGCTAAATTGATCGACATCTCACCGGTTATCAGCATAGGCTGATGCCGCTTGCCAATTTGGTCTGCTCCCCCGCCCTGTTCTAGAATCATTAGTTTGCCCATCCTCATCTGTTCTCAGTAAGGAGCACCACTTTGCCCGAAACCATTTATGACGTTGCCATCATCGGCAGCGGCCCTGCCGGCTATACCTCCGCCATCCGCGCCGGCCAATACGGCCTGAAAACCGCTCTCATCGAAAAAGACGGTTTCCTCGGCGGCACCTGCCTGCATGTCGGTTGCATCCCCACCAAGGCATTGCTGTTTAATGCCGAGCTTTGGGATCACCTGAAAGATGCGAAAGAGTTTGGCATCGAAGGAGTCGATGCGCGCAAGCTGAATTGGGCCGCAATTCAGGAGCGCAAGGGAAAGATCGTCGCTAAGCATGCCAAAGGTCTCGAATTCCTGATGAAGAAGAACAAAGTCGAGACGATAAAGGGTTACGGCAAGCTCACCGGTTCAGCGAAGAATGGAATTCATACCATTGAAGTCACGGACAATGGCAAAACCAGTCATCTGAAGACGAAGAACGTGATTCTTGCCACCGGCTCGGAAGCCCGCATGATTCCTGGGCTCGAGATAAGCGACCGCATTCTCACCAACATCGAAATTCTCAGCCTGAAAGACATTCCGAAATCGTTGATCGTCGTGGGTGCCGGCGCCGTCGGCGTCGAGTTCGCATCCATCTATCGTTCTTTCGATTCCGAAGTAACCATCGTTGAGATGCTGCCGCGCCTCGTGCCCGTCGAAGATGAGGAAGTCTCGAAAGAGCTTGCCCGCGCCTTCCGCAAGCGGGGCATCAACTTCCATACCAGCGCAAAGGTGGAAAAGATCGACAAGACCAAGTCCAGCGTCGCCGTAACCATTACTGTCGACGGCAAGCAGCAGAAACTGGAAGCCGAGAAGATTCTGATCGCCATCGGCCGCAAGCCGCGCACCCAAAACGTGGGTCTCGAAAAAACGAAAATCAAGCCGGAGCGCGAGTTCGTCAAGGTTGATTCGTGGCAGCAGACAGAAGAACCCGGCATTTATGCTATCGGTGACATTGTGCTGGGTACGCCGCAACTGGCGCACGTTGGCGCGATGGAGGGCCTGGTCGCGGTCGCGAAAATTGCCGGCAAGCCATCGAAGCCAGTGAACCGCGAACGAATTCCCGGCGCCACCTACTGCCATCCCGAGATCGGCAGCGTCGGCCTGACCGAAACGCAGGCTCGCGAGGCCGGCTACAACGTGAAGATCGGCAAATTTCCCTTTACCGCCAATTCACGCGCGTCGATTGTCGGCCAGCATGAAGGCTTCATCAAAATCGTCAGCGACTCCGACTATGGCGAGATTATCGGTGTCCATATCATCGGGCCGCAGGCGACCGAACTGATTGCCGAAGCAGTTGCCGCGATGGAACTCGAAGCCACGGTCGAAGATCTGATGTGGACGATCCATGCGCACCCGACGCTCGCCGAAGCCATGCTCGACGCATCGAATAGCGTCTACGGAATGGCGATCAACGCCTAAGGAGGATTGGGCAATCGGCAGATTGAGTAATTGAGAAATTGAGCAGAACGCCGTTTCCAATTACCAATTACAAAATTACTCAATTACTCAATCGCTTTGATCTCCGTCGTCCAACTCGGGACTATCGATTACGCCACAGGCCTGCGCCTGCAAGAGCAACTGATCGCCCTGCGCAAAGAAGAAAAAATCGGCGACGTCCTTCTCTTGCTCGAGCACTCGCCAGTCATCACGCTCGGCCGCAACGCCAAAGCGGCGAATGTCATCGCATCACAGGAACTTCTCGCCCAACGCGGCGTCGAGCTCTTCGAATGTGATCGCGGCGGAGACGTGACCTTCCATGGTCCCGGACAGCTTGTTGGCTACCCTATTTTCGATCTCCGCGGATTCTTCCGTGAAGGGGCGGATGCAGTTCGCTCCAACCCATCGTCATCCCGAGCGAGCCGGAGCGAAAGCGACGACGAGTCGAAGGACCTTTTGTCTCCCGCCCGCAAACACATTGGCGTCATCGACTTCGTCCGACGTCTTGAAGAAGTCCTGATGCGGACCTGCGCCGATTTTGCCATCCCCACCAAGCGCGTCCCCGGCCTCACCGGCGTCTGGACCGACTTCGATGATTTGAAAGGGCGCGGCTTCAGCCGCGCCGCAGGCGCACGCCAAAAAGAAGCGGCTTTAGCCGCTGAGGGCCAAACCCCCGAGGCCAAACTAGCCGCCATCGGCGTGCACATCTCGCGCTTCGTCACTTCCCACGGATTCGCCCTAAACGTCAACACCGGCCTGAGCTACTTCGACCTGATCATTCCCTGCGGCATCACCTCAAAGCCCGTCACCTCGATGCAACGCGAACTCGGTCGCGAAGTCGATCTCAATGTCGTCGCCGAATCCCTCTTGCGTAACTTCGGCGTCGTCTTTCAGAGCCAAATCCTCTGGCTCGACTCGCTGGATGCGCTCCTCAGCTCATGTGGCGCGGGCGCCCCGCCCGCGAACTCTTCTATCGGAATAAAGTTCGAGTGATTCTTGAAGCATTGACTCGACCAAATACTTGTTCTTTCTAAGTTTTCCTCATCCTTCCACAGGGAAGTCACGTCGTCCACAGATTCTGCACAAACGACTCGCGAATTTTTATTGCGGCACGCAACATTCTCGTAGAGAGTGGGTTCAGCGAAGACGTGAGCTTCCTGGCTTGTTGAATGAAAGCGGCCAAGTTGACGGCAACCGGTGATTCTCGAGGGTGAGTCATCGGGGGACACTCAGAAACGCGCTTTGCGCGACTGGTTGCCCGGGCGTTGCGGCCTTCTCCCCTGTCCCGCTCTGTGAGCGGGCGGGCCGTCGGCAGTCGCAGAGGTTGTGAGCGGGTGATCGCGTGATCATCTGTGCGCAGCCTGAGCTTTGGCGAATGTGGCGTTCGTGTTTAGTGCTCGCAAGAGTGCCGTAACATGGATGCTCATCTGCTTAGGCATTCATTCCGCCGCCTTGCGGTGACGAATGCAGGTCAGGATCCACGTAAACAAAGCGGTCGAGGTGGCTGGCCTCGGCCGCTTTTTTCTGCCTGGCGGGGCTCCCGTCATCCCAACCCGTCAACCATTTTCATGAACCGGCGGAATTTACTAGCGTCCGTGGAAGAGATAACCGCGCCATTCTTCGCGGCCCGACCCCACCAGCTATAATATTTCTTTGCGCCCGACCCGCTTTTTGCTAGCCCAGGGCCTCACGGAAGGAAGTCAATGCCAACTGACATCATCATGCCCCAGATGGGCGAATCCATCGTTGAAGGCACCATCACCAAGTGGCTGAAAAAGCCCGGTGACAAGGTGCAGCGCGATGAACCGATTTTCGAGATTTCCACTGACAAGGTCGATGCCGAGATTCCCGCTCCCGCGTCCGGAGTGCTCCAGGAAATCAAAGTCACCGAAGGCACAACTGTCGGCGTGAACACGGTTGTGGGAACAATCGCCGTGGATGGCGAAGCTGCTGCCGCGAAACCGGCTGCTGCGGCACCTCCGCCCGAGAGACCCGCAAAAAGCGCCTCCGCCCCGCCGGCCGTCGCGAGCGCATCTCGCGCTCGCACCGAACCCGAACCCGCACCCGCTCCTCCACCACAAGCGGCAGCCGCTCACGAAGAGGATCAGGAAGAAGCCCGATCATCCCCGCTCGTCCGCAAGATTGCTCGCGAACACGGCATCAATCTCTCACAGATATCCGGAAGCGGATTGGGCGGACGCATTACCAAGCAAGACATCCTGTCGTTTATCGAAAGCCAATCAACCAGTCACCACGCCCCAGCGGCCCAGCCCGCAGTCCCCGCAGCGCAGCACCCACCGGCGGCACCAACCGTCCAACCCGCGTCTCCGCCACAACCTGCGGCCGCTCCCTATCCCGGCGATCTCGTCCCCATGTCGAACATGCGCAAACTCATCGCCAAGCACATGGTCGAGTCGCGCCGCACCAGCGCTCACGTTCACTGCATGTACGAAGTGGACCTCACCCGCGTGGTGAATCTGCGCAACAAATACAAGAACGGATTCGAGCAGCGCCACGGCGTCCGTCTTACTTTCATGCCATTCTTTGTCCGCGCGGCCCTCATGGCCTTGCAGCAGTGGCCCATCGTTAACGCTAACATCGACGGCGAGAATATTCGCTATCACCGCTACATCAACGTGGGAATTGCTGTCGCCCTGGATTGGGGACTGATCGTTCCTGTGCTCAAGAACGCTGGGGATTTAAATTTCCTTGGCCTACAGCGCGGCATCACCGATCTCGGCGAGCGCGCCCGCACCAAGAAACTCAAGCCGGAAGATGTCGAAGGCTCGACTTTTACCGTCACCAATCCTGGCCAGTTCGGAGCCGTCTTCGGATTGCCAATTATCAATCAGCCGAATTCCGCGATCATGGGCGTCGGCGGAATCACCAAAATGCCGCTCGTCGTCACCGACAAAGACGGCAACGATTCCATCGCGATTCGTTCGGTTGTTCATCTCACTCTCGGCTACGATCACCGGCTGATCGATGGCGCCGTCGCCGATCAGTTCATGGCGCAAGTGAAGAAGAATCTCGAAACCTGGAGCGAAGACGTCGGCTAAATGGCTGTATGGGTGGCCCACCCTACGCGCTTTGTCGGGTGGGATCAGATGATTTGATCTCCGAACAGAACGGTTGCCCCACCCTTGTCGCAGTTTTTGCGGCAGGGTGGGGATTTTGATTTTTCGGAAAAACGAACCTCACTGTGCCGATGAGCCCGCGACTGATCCCGCTGCGCCTGGCTTCGCCCACGCTGAAGCATTCATGCAAGTTACCACTCCATCGATAATCTCAGACACACCCTGACGGAATTGATCCGGATCAAGAATTTCCCTCTGCGCAATCGCATCGGTCATTTGCACAGCGTTCTCTAAAAATGCCATGGCCGCGTCTTTCTTCTGCGCTCCACTCTTGCCGCCAAAGAAACTTTCAATGCCGGTGACCAACGCCGGAATAAAAGAAATTGCCCGTAACAGTTGATTCACAAAATTCATAACGCCTCCAAGTCGAAATATCTTTCTACAGCCCCCACTCGACAGTCGTATCGCACTTCTCTCGATCGGCCCTTTGGCAGCGAGCTAAACCAGACTCGCCAGCACGTTGTTCAACGTCGTCAGATTCGGGTCTGCCGCATCTGTCAACTTCGCTATCAACGATAGGCATATCTTCAATTCCAGCGCCTTAATCTGCGCCAGAGCCAGCATTCCGGCCATATCGATTCCCGCCGCATTCGCCGCCTTCAGCGTGTTGCCCGTCGGCGCTGCAGCGCTCTTCAAGTTGGTGATAATGGTTGTGCTCGCTGTCGTACTCATAGGTTTCTCCCCGAAAAGTGAAATTTGTAATCGCTCGTTCCTACTCGAAATTCAAAAAGAAAAAGCGGGATCCCGAATTCTCGGTCCCGCTGTGCAATCAATCCCGGTGCCTGATTCTTCGATCGTCGCTACTTCCACCAGTGGCCGTGCATCGCAATTGCAATGCTGACCAACAGTGCGATCGCGCCATTCACGAATCTCTCGATCACGGTCCTCCTCACGTCATTACGTTCTAATTCGACAATTCGGTTTTCCGCCAGAGTCATCCTTCCTGGTTGTCCGTTGCCGACCAACGCATCCATCTTCGCTTCCAACCGGCTCAACTTCTCCAGCACATTGCGCTCGAAATGCCAGTCAATCGTGCGCAACTCCACAGCTTCAACGTCCTCGATTCGCGGCTGCACCGGTTCCTCCCGTCATGGCCCGCTGTTGCGTTCTCCTGGTCGACAGATCGTGGGCCTCGATAAGCGCTTTAATTTCCGCTTGTCCGTCGCGCAACTGCCCCAGCTCGACTTCTGTCCGGATGCGCCCCTCGGTATTCGTCGCCGCAATACCTTCGAGCGCCGTCACTCGTGCTTTCGTTGTCTCGATCTCCGAATCACGCCTCGACGAATTTCTCGCATCCTGCAACATATAGCCTGTGAGCGACAGCGCTATCGCGCCAACCGCGACCAGCGTTCGACCATCGAACCGCAGCAGCTTTCGCTGCTCCTGGTTCTTTCGCATCTCCGTTGTCAATGACTCCTGCAAAGTCTTCGTCAAAGCTTGCATTTCAGCCAACTGCCCCAGTACATCCAATTGAAAATCTTTGGTCGTATATGGACCTGATCGTGCTTGCTTCGCCACACTCGCGGTTTGCTTTCCATATTCCTCTTCGCTCATAGCGGATAATCCAGGTGCAAGGCGGCAGCGTACCGCGAGTACTTCGGCGGAGATGATTCATCGTACAAACGTAAAAAATAATCCTGCGTTCGCGCCAGCCGTGGCAACGTGAACGTCTCGGTCGTAAACCGCCCGATCAGATTTCGATCGTTCGCCACGCCCCAGCCATAATCATGCCACCGCACTTCGATGCCCCAGCCTGCGGGGGGCGCCATCCCCGCATCAACATTTACTGTCGTCGCATTCACCTGCGTAATCTGCGCCTCAGTCAAGTTCTGCAAGAAGTAATTCCCAACTTGCGTTGTGGTCTGCGCTGAAGCCATGTCTTCGAGCGGAACGGTGATCGCGCTTGCTGCATCCTGATATGCAAGCGGCTCTGCCCAGTCGTTCGCGAACTCGATTGTGTACATTTCGCGATCATCAGCGGGATCCGCAACATCAATAGTCACGCCGCGAACAATCCCGTTGACGACCGCATTCCTTGAGGGAACGTTGACCGCAATTCCGTCTCCCGGGAAAATATCCGTCGCTCCTCCGGGAAGGAAGTCGCTCCACGTTTGATACGATCCCGCCCACGGCGCGCTCGTCGAGTCATCAAGTATTGCGAGCGCTGCGTTTTCGCAGTCGACCTGAGTTCGCGCACTGGGCACTTTCATGGTCCGCACTATACCGCGCGAGCCGTTATCCGCGCCTTTCGCCAGCCCTGCAATACTCGCTGCATTCACAATCTCCGCCTCCGCTCGCCCCGCGCCGCGGTAACTCGCAACAATCAGAGTGTTCAGCGCCGGCACGTATGCCGGATAAAAATCTAACGTCGTCGAACTCACAATCTCACACTCTCCGCCGTCTGAAACTGACCCTACGAGCTGCGTCGTGTAACTCCCGTTCTGCGGTGCGGTCCGAACTTCGGCCAGCGAAATATGCGCCACATAGGTGTAGGCGATACTGCACTCCATATTCGTCGCATTTACTAGAGCGTACGTACACAACCCCGGTGCATTAGAAATCACGTTGTCATAAAGCACCGTCGCTGGAGCGACCAGCGAGGCCGGGTTCGTGGGATCGATATCCTGCAGTTCGAGCACGACTCTGACGTCCGCCGCAATCCCAGCCCCACCCCACCCGCTTCCTGCCGGATGCTGCGAGGAATGAAATGTCTCTTCAGCTCGATAAGCTTCCATTGAGTACAGATACGTCGTCAGCACATATCGATGTCCCGCGGTTGTCGCATACGGTGCCCCTGTCGGCGCACCTTGAATTAGCGCCTGTATGTTCTCCCCCGATCCGGATGGCGTGATCTGAAACCCTGCTAGGCAGTTCGCGACTGAAATTGTTCCCGCGTAGAGCCCGCCGATCACTCCCTGCGACGCGCCCGAAAAACTCACGTCTCCATGCTGCAATTCAAGCGCGCCGCCCAGTTCGATCTGCTCAATGAACGAAACCGTCGTCTGCCCGTCCTGCCCCGTTCCGCCATTCACTTCCAGCGTCTGCGCAACCACCGAGGCCGCCGATTTCGGATCATTCACTACCCAAGTCGTCGTATCCAGTCCCGGTCCCAGATAGTTTTCATCAATTAGTGCCGGCCTGGTCTGTTGAAACGGCGTCTGCGAAAGATAAAAGCGTAGCGTCTCGCCATCGCCGACAAAATAATCTCGAACGTAGGCCTGCGGCTCATCCAAGCCAATTACCGTTACATCATTTGCGGCGAGGTTTGCTGAAGTGAGCGTCAATCCAGTCGGCGAGAAATTCGGATCGCTTTCGTTGATCGCATACGACGATGCTCCCACGGGAGCGAGCACCAATCCTCCATTCATCGCTAGATATGCAGCTCGAGACGCCAGCGCGAGCTGTCCCGCATGAAACGAAAATGCCTTCTGCGGATTCACCGCATATTCCGCGATCGTATCCACATCTTGCACAGCGCTGACATCGAATTCGCCTGGCAGCAGGTCTTGCGCCAGTTGTTTCAGCGCGGATCCTGCTGTTCGTTCAATAAACGGTGCTCGGTTCGGCAAGGATTTCTGATCGAGAAGGATCTCGTCGCTGTCCGCTATCAACCGATACCGATACACCGCAACCTGTTGTCCCCATCCCAGATATTCGCACTCCGGAGCCTGCGTCAGATAGCCAGTGAATACATAGGAGCCATTCTGTTTTATAAGTACGATCCGAGCTCCTGCGGCCGGCACAACGAACGCCGCCGAATTCGAAATCAGGCTGCACTGGAATTGCGCCGGCTGGTTAATACGACGCACCACGCGTGGAACGACTGTCCCGTCCAGTGCAGACGTGTAATCGACTGCGCCCGCGCCTTGCAAATTATCAATCGTCAATTTCATAGCAGAATTAGTTGACCCCAACTTTGTCGTGCTCTGTGCGGTGGTTTCCCCCTCCCGGCGCTATGCGAGAGAATGGGATTTCGAAATTCCTCTGTGTCCCTCCGTGGTAAAAAAAGTTTTAATTGGATGCCGCCAGCCGTTCAGTAAACGGCCGCCATCGCAGCTGGGAAGTAGCTCCGATAGCACAGCACCGTCTGCCCATCATTCGGATCTACATACGGCAACGCGAGAAACGATGCTCGAAGAGAAATTCCGGCAAGTGTATTTCCAATTCCCGCATACGCCTCTTGCATAAAGTTCTTTCCTGATCCCGTAACCTGCTTTGGCGCTCCGTTCGGCGCGCTCTTCGTTCGGGATGACCCTTCGTCCGCACCCCATTTCATCGCTCCCGATTCTGTGCTGGGATTTGGACTGAGCCGCGGGTAGTAAAAACAAACTCGGCCACCCGACTCTTCTTCGGCAACGAAGAGCGCCGACCACTCCTGAAAGAACGATCCGCCCTCACGATCCACAAACGCCACAACAACTTGCGCCGAAGCTCCCGCCACGGGCGCACCGCCGAGCAGCGGCTGCATCAGTAGCACGGATGTTGTTGTCACCTCCGCTACCCGTGCCACATTGAATGTCACGCGCCGCACGTAATTCAGATCGTTATTCACCGCCGCCGGATTGCTCACATACGCTGCCGCAATTCCTGAGCCCACATATCCCACCTGCTGTTGATAATCCACGTCGACTGCAAGCAGGCATCCGGCAATAAACGCACTCTGCACGCCCGGGCCAAACACTAGCTGGCTTGCGGTCGATCCCGCTAACACTGCCGCTCCGGGAGCCGGGGTTCCCCCTAATGGCGTCGGCATGACCGCCGTCGATGCCGGCGCCAGCACATTCATGTGCTCCGAACCACCCGCCAATGCCATCTGCAGTTTTCCCCATTGCCGGAAATCAAACTCCACCCGCGCCTCCAGCGGACCGCGAAATTGCGCTGCCGGAAATGCCATCGCCCCTGATCGCACCACGTCAGTCGGCGTGTCATACGTCCGCGCAAAATTCTCGATCCAACCCAGGTCCAGCCACGGCACCGGTGGCGCGTTCAGCGCAAACATCCCGCACACTCCCGGATCGAAAATCGTTGGCGTTTCGCTCGTTCGATTTACCGGCGCGAAATACGCTCGCATCTGTCGCGTCACCGGCGTCATCGCCGCGCGTAACGGAGTTGTGCTCATGACAACGTCACCTCCGAGAAGAAATACAGTGTCAGCCGAACCTTCCGCTCCACGCGCGAGTCCTGCAGATTCTCCGCCTCGTCCGTCACACCGCTTTCTGCACGCGCTGGAAACGATATCCTTCCCCAATACTGTCCGGTCCCTTTTCCCTCGGTGAATTGCGGTTGATCCCACGCCACCCTCGTCCCCAGATCGGCTGCCGGCGATTGCGTATAATCCATCTTCTCCGTGTTCCCCGGCTGGCAAATCCCAAGCAGCTCATCATCCAGTTGCGCGAGTAATCTTCCGCGGTCCACTCCGCTTGCCACTGATCCCAACGTGTAATACGAGATCACTACATTCAAGCTCATCAATGCATTGCATCCTGCGTGCCCGCCAATCACTTCCGCCGCGCCCCATTCGACATAAAACGTATTCGCCTGGGGTTCCGACCACAAAGGAGGCAGATTCTCCACCACCAGGATTGCTGGCACTGTGGCTCCTGCAATCGTGACCATCCGCGCCGGATTCAGCGCACTCAGCCTCGCCTGCAGCGCCAGAAAAAAACTGTCTTTCGCAAATTGCATAATCGACCCTCATTCGGCTGCTCCACCGGTATCGCTGCTCCCAGCAGAAGCAGCTTTCAGATTGGATTTCGACTTCCTCTGTGCTCTCTGTGTCCTCTGTGGTGAATCCCTTTGTATCGGACTTCTGACGATTACCCACGACACCTGATTACGAACCACGGCCGGTGATCACCGATCGCCATTCGGATTCCTTGCTCTATTCCACCGCCGTCACCAGATAAAAGTAGGCAGTGCCGGCAAAGTTTTCTGGTACGACCGATTCGATGTGAAACAAGTCCGTCCCATAGTTAAGTCCCAGGACCCCGTTGAAAAATTCTTCCGCGGTTCCCATTCCTAATCCAGGCAGCTGCTCCGTAATCATTTCTGCCGGCACCGTCACCTCAATCCTTCGCCGCGGACCCAGATTTCCCACCGGAAGGTTGTGAATCACCACCGGTAAGATCACTACCTGCTGCACTCCCGGATCCACCAGTCCTAGCTGCCCAGCCGCATCCGACGCCATCGCCGTCCCGGGCAGCAGGAAGGTCACCTGGTCTCCTCCCAACGCCGTTAATAGCCCCGTTGCAGCTCTCACCAACGCCGCCGCGCAAATTCCGCTTCCCATAATCCCTCCAAGTTGCAATGCGATGTCCCATGTCTCGCCGCTTCTCCGAGACGTGGAATCTTTCCGCACCGGGTGCCCCACTTCTGGCCGCTTTTGCCAGAGGTGGGATCTCCTTCATGCTCCCTTTTGTGACACGTACGGTGCCAGCAGACTTCGCACCATGTCGTCGACCAGCGTGTCGCCGAAATACTCCAGCCGCATCCGGTCGATGTTGCCCGATTTCACGTTCAATCCCGGCGTCACTTGCGCGTTCTTCACAATCTGCGCGCATGCCACTTGCACTGGAGTTGGAATCGTCGCCCACCCCGCGTTGTACACCACGTCCACTTCGTTGAAGAACAATCCCAGCGCGTTCACTGGAAACGTCAACTCTCCCGCGTCTTCCCAGATGTCAATCGTTGTCGGATCGATTGATGTCCACATTCCCGGCAACGCAAACACCAGCGCATATTCCAGGCTCAACTCTGGAAACGGCCATTCTCCGCGCCGCGGAATTCCATACCGCCCCTGCAACGAAACAATCGGCGTCGTCGACGGCGCCACCGTCACCAGCGGCAGATAATTGAGCCTTACCGTGTTCAACTCCGGTGGCATTTTCAATCTCTCCTCATACTGATTCACGCCCAGAGTCAAGCGTCGGCAATGCGCGTCGATAATTGCCGATGCCGCCGTAATCCACGAAGGATCTGTCGCGGGATCCAATCCATATGTCAGGTAATCCGTCGTCGCTAGATAATCCATAATGATTTCTCTTTGAACCATGAGTGGGTGCCCCACCCTTGGCGCGCTTTCTGCGACAGGGTGGGGATTTTGACTTCCTCTGTGTTCCAATGCTCTCAGGGGTGAAGAAGAACAATTCACATCGAGCACGAAAGAGCGCGACTGACTCGCGCTCCCACTGGAACTACTTAGTCCGTCACCTTCACTTCGTAGTGCGCAAAGTTCGCTCCCTTCACCACCGGGGCTCCGAACTTCACTACTACCATCTGCTGCATTAATGCTGATGGCAGACCCAGCTTGAACACCCGCGGATTCGGATCGGTCAGCCAGTGATACTCGATCAAATCCTCGGTCACGATATACGCCGGCAGCGTCGCTCCCGATCCAATCGTTCCCGTGTATCCCAGTGACCAGTCCGGAATCAGCGGTAGTTCGCCCGCCTGTGTCGCCAGCGCCTTCACTCGGAATCCGCCCGTAATCTCCACCGTGTTCAGCACCACGTTGAACTGCGACTTCATCTCCTGATCGATCAGATCGAGCAGCATCGGATTGGCATAAATCGCTGTTGGCCGTACCTGATACGACGCATTCGAAACCATGGTCGCCACCGTCGTCTTGAACGTCTGCACGATGTTGCCGCTGCTCTTGGCCACAGTCACTGAGTTTCCGCCCGCTTCGATCTGTCCAATCACGCCAAAGTACTGCAAGGTGGTCGGAGCACTGAGCGATGTGTCGTTCCCATTCCACAGCGCTGCATCGTGCGTGCGCAGCAGCCCGTCAATCGTGTCCGCCAGGTCTTTCGCCTGCAAATACGCAAACTGCGTTTGCTGCGCCGTAACTTCCAGGTCGAACAGGTTGTAGTTGATCTGCGAAACCAGCGCCTTCAGCGGCACCGACAGTTCTACGCGCGTCGGAGCGCCCACTGTTGGTGCGATGTTTCGTGGATCGACAAATGCCTGCGTTGCCGTCGGCGAATTGATCGCTGTCTCCTCGAAGAATCTCGAGGGATGTCCGGTCGCCGGCACCTGCTTGATGCGCTGTCCAAACACGCCGCGCCGCCGGACGATGTCAAAAATCTCTGTCTGGTACCGGTCAACTTCAACTGCGCCGGGCCCAAGGTAATCCGCCGCTGCCATCAAATCCACAAATTGTCCCTTCATGTCTTCTCCTCTTCTGATGTGTTCTCTTCGCTGAAACTCATGTCGTTGTCATCCTGAGCGGCTCTCTCGCCGCGAAGGACTATGCATTTCACTTCATGTGGTTGCCCCACCCTTGTCGCGTTGTTTGCGACACGGTGGGGAATTTGACCTCCTCTGCGCTCTCTGCTCCCTCTTGGTGAAGCGCCAAAACAAAAAGCGCGACCGAAGTCGCGCCTCATTCCGAAAACGGCTGCCCCACCCTTTCGCGCCTTTTGCGAAAGGGTGGGAAATTTACTCGATCACTCCTGCCCGCGCCAGTTCCGCCTTCACCGCAATACGCTGCTCCACGCTGAGCGCCTGCAGAGTCTTGTCGAGAACGCTCTTGTCGATCTTTTCTCCGGAATCCTCGCTCTTCGCCAGGATCGCGGAAACAATCGGAGGCAGCGTCTTCCGCGCCATACGTGCCGCCTGCGCCTTCAAATCGGCATTCGATTTCTCCAGCTCCGCGACTCGCTCTTGCAGATGCCGTGTTCCATCTCCTGCCTCTGAACGATGGCTCGTATCGTCCACCGCCGCCACAATCCGGTCGACCTTGGCATTCAGCGATTCCTGCTGCGCGTCCAGCCGTCCCAACACGCGATCCAGCGATTCTGCTGCTGTAGCCAGCCGCTCCGCTGTCGCCATCAACTGCTGCACCATCTCTTCATTCATCGTTTCTTCCTCCTCCGGAATTCCAACCTAACCGTGAGATCTTGGTTGCCCTTGTCGCGGGTGCCCCACCTCTGGCCGTCTTTGCCAGAAGTTGGAATTTTCACAACTCGGAATTCAACGCGATCCACGTGTCCTCGTATGCCGCTCGATTCCTCCGCAGAATCGCTGCTCCCGTAAACGTCACCTTCGTCAGGATCCAGATCTTCGATCGCTGGTCGGCCGTGATCACGTCCGCCACTTCAAACGACATCCCTAGTCCAGCCGCATCATTCGCTCCGTCACTGGCCGCCTGCAATGCCGGCAACTTGCCTTTCATCATTCCCGCCGTCATCCAACGCAACCGCTCTACCGCCGCTGCCAGCTCCCGCCTCACGGACGCCGATGTCTGACCTTTCACTTCTACCAGGGTGCCCCACCCTTGTCGCGCTCTTTGCGACAGGGTGGGGATTTTGACGTTGGACAAATAATCTGTTTCCGCGTTCGTAATGCGGGATCTGATATCCGACGCCTGCAACCGCACACCCGCAGCCGGACGCCCGTTCCTCCTCACTTCTTCCACCACATCTGGGAAATCCTTCGCATACAAATAGCCGCCTACTTCCAGGTTTCGCCCGACCACCTCCGCGCTGGTGATGACTCCTACTTTCCGCCGCACGTCGTGCCGGTCGTACGACGGTGCATAGTCCAACGCCATCCCGATCAGTGACGGCAACGCCGCTTCCGCCGCATCTCGCGTCAAAACCACCCGCCGGCCCTTCGCTCCCGATGGAGCCCTCTGCGACGCTGCATCAACCACCGTCAATACTCCCCAAAACTCCGCCCGGTTCGGATGCCCCTCCACTCGCGGCATCTCCACCGCCATACTCTCCAGTTCCATCATTTCCATCTCCCTCTACGACTTTGTCATCCTGAGCGAAGCGAAGGACCTAGCATTCGGGCCAGAAACGGGTGCCCCACCCTTGTCGCATCTCGCGCGGCAGGGTGGAGATTTTGCCTCCACTCTGTGTTCAACCGCGTCCACTGTGTTACAGGACCATCTGTGCTAAATTCACTTCAAAGTTATGAAGTTACTGCTCGCGACAATCCTGACCCCGCTGCTTCTCGTTCTACGTTCACCGGCTCAAACCGCCCCCAATTACGACGCTGCACTGAAGCGAATGAGTGATCAGCAGCTAGTCGAATGTTTGAGAGACAAGCCAACGAACTGTCCCATCCCAGACCAGGACCGTGACCTGCAGTTGATCGCCGGCACTTTAGGACGGCGCAAGCATCCTGACTTGCTAATCTCGGCATATAAAACCGCCGATCAGTACCAACGCTACTATCTCGTTGATGCGCTGTGGATGATCAACAAGCCCAAGGTCACAGCCTTCATGCGTTCCATTGCCTTCGAAAACCTGCCGCCCGGCCAAGACAACGCCGACGTTTTCTTTCCCCTCGATTACCTGGCCCAGCGATGCGACCAGCGTGCTCTCGCCCGTCTCAACCGACACGTCAACTTCGATAAGAGCTTTCCCATGGGCTGCATCTTCTGGGCGCCAACCATGGAGGCGTTCGTCCGCTGCAACTACCGCCCCGCCGCGCAGAGTTTCGTGCTCTCTCTGCATGCAGCCTGTGGCAACATCACCGACGCTGCCGAACACGGCCTGCACAAGTTCTTCCCCGGTGCCTGCAAACAGGCGCACTCAATCGAACAGCAGGAGCAGTGCTACACCAAGCTCATTCAAGACAGCTCTGACAAGCCACAACGACCGACCCTGCATGCGGACTCTACTGACCGCTGACCCCTGATCCTTGGGAATTCCCAATCTCCCCCAGCCCCCGCATCCTTCTCACTTCATTCACCGTCAGCACGCCGTTCTGCAGCAGGATCTGCTGAATTTGCGCCTCCTCCAGCGGATCGGTCGTATCCAGCTCCGCAAACGCAAACTCCAGATCGTTCCATCCCAGCTTTTTCGCAATCGCATCCCTTGTCAGCGATTCGGCCAACAATCGGGCCGTCGGCACAATCGCCTGCCGAAACGCCAGGTCGTTATACTCCTCCGCGGTGGAGCGGTTCACGTCCCGCTCCACCCCCAGGTAAAACGGAGGAAGGTCAAAAGCATCGGCGACGACTCGCAGCAGGAATTCCTGCCACTGCAGTCGTAAGTCTGCATCGGTGCCTCCACCGAACCTCAGTACCTCCGGTTTGCTTTCGACCGATAGGATCGGCACTTTCCCCGTGCCTTCAATCTCGTCCTGCCACCACCGGATCAGCCGCTCATGATGTTCCGGCGTCAGATCCTGCAACCACAGCGCGTACTGCACCACCGTGTTCGAAGCCAGTCGTGACGCGTATCGATGCGCTCCCAGGAATGCATTGATCGTTTCAAACGCCACTTCGAGTCTGCCCAGCCCAAAGGGCGTGTGCGTCCTCGGATTCAGCCGGATGTAAATCAGCTCGTCATCATCCAGCTTGATTTGCTGTGCCGTCGCCAACCGATCGTTGATCTGCATGTACCGTTGCGACGTCGGAGACCCATCCCACTCCAGATTGATCCGTATCGATGCACCATCCACCGGCCACAAGAGCAAGGGAAAGCTCTGTCCGGCAGGGTGCCCCATCTCTGGCCACCTTTGCCAGAAGTGGGGCTCCGACGGTGCCCCTCCCAACGCGGTTTTTGTTTGCTGCGAACTCTCAGCCGTCCGACCTAACTCCGCCTCACTCCATCCAGGATTCTTCTGCACCTCGATCGCCCCGAACCCCCCGACGATAATGTCCTCGAGCACCTGCTCTGAAAACGACCGAAACGAATCATCCGGATTCGGCGCTTCAAAATTCGAGGTCAAGATTCTCACCCGCTCCGCCCCGTAAGGAATCGCTTCCAGCGAATATCCCTGGCGCGGCTGCACCCTCCACCGCATTCCGGCAATCCGGTCTTTGATGCAGTTGATTGCCCGCCGTGCAATCGGTGTCTCCGAAAACCGCCGCAAGTTGTACGGCGTCGGCTTCGGCATCGCGTTGTTCAGCGGCCCATATGCATCGAAAATCGACGGCAAGGCCGACGTCCTCCGCCGCTTTGCCAGCTTCTCCTCCGACATGGCGCTCGTCCCGCTCGCCGACACTCCTGCCATCCGGCGCCATGCGCCGCGTACCGCCTCTTTAATTGTCATGATTTTTCGCCCTATCCACGCGCTGTGGAAGAGCGGCCCCTTTAGGGCCGCGTTCAGCGCGGCATAACTCCCGGGGCTTTAGCCCCTGTGAATACCAATCATCGATATCCGCCGTGCTCCAACCTGTTTTCTGTTGTTCGTCCCTATTTCAGTGCAACAAAAAAGCCCCGCCGCCACACCATCTCATCTTTTGCACCTGGCTCCCTAAGAGCGCGATCGCAAAGCACAAGATGGTCAGACCGAGATCTAATCGGCGCCAGCCTTTATTGCGATCGTCACTCGCCGCCGGCAACTCGTTTTTCACGCCCTTAACTCCAATCTCACCGCATCCGCAATCTCCGGCATCTCCGCGACTGGTCTTACCCTGATACCGCTCTCCTCCATCATCCCCAATGCAAATCCAATATCTTCCACTCCACGGTCCAACCCATCATCCACCACCGCCGTAAGAACTGGGCCCGCGCCCTTCTTCACTATCTGCTCTGCAATCTTCGGATATCTCGCGCCCATCATCACGGCCGGCCCTGCTCCAGCCTTCAGCGACACTGCATGAAACAGCTTTATTTCGCCCCTTATCCGATAACCAAAATCAAATACCAGCGGATCCCCTTTGCCGGTATAATCCGCCGCCGCAACTGCCCTCAAGAATCCCTCAACCCCTGCCTGCTTCCAGGCCCCTCGCATCTGATGCAAAATCTCTTGTCGTCCGCTTATTGCGCTCGCATGCCCCGCCCGCATTAAGTAGGCTCGGGCCAGAAGGCCCAATTCTTTCGTCGGGTCCTCTGCCAAGCATCCTTTCACTCCAGACAGTTGGACCACGTTCGAAAGTGAGTCATTCAACACTCGCATCACCTCCTCACAATTGCGTACCTCCACAACACGCTTGCGGACGTCTGATTCCATTGCCTGCAGCATTTCCACATCTGCATCCGGATTCAGGCAAAGCACACGGCGCCAGTCTCGTGTGAAGCGCACATCGGCGAATTCGGCCGTTGGGCTCTCTATCATTACGAGCCCGAAATTCACAAACTCGCCCTTCACC
>DATKQB010000171.1:0-24867 GCA_035523795.1 Verrucomicrobiia bacterium
ATACGCGACGCGATTCGGATCCGGTACGCTCAGCTTTTCCGCCTGCTGCGGCGATCCCACGACTTGCGTCACCAGCGGCGCCTCGCCCAGCGTGCCAACCACTTCATCGTGATCCTTGTGTCCAATCAGGATGAGCGAATAACCCTCCTTCGCGAACTTCACCGCTTCCACGTGAACCTTGGTCACCAGCGGACAGGTCGCGTCAATCACGCGCAAGCCGCGCCGCTTGCTGTGTTCGCGCACCTCCGGCGAAACCCCGTGTGCGCTGTAAATGATGCGCTCGCCGTTCGGCACCTCATCTTCGCTGTCGACAAAGATTGCGCCCTTGCCGCGCAACTCTTCCACTACAAAGCTGTTGTGGACGAT
The DNA here is from genome assembly GCA_035523795.1 of Verrucomicrobiia bacterium. Lineage (GTDB taxonomy): Bacteria > Acidobacteriota > Terriglobia > Terriglobales > Acidobacteriaceae > Sulfotelmatobacter. Next base: position 367 of record DATKQB010000171.1, read on the forward strand.
CTCCTTGCGCACATAAATTGGCGGCCCGAACGCCTCCAGCGCGATGCGCACCACATCAATCGCCCGTACTACGCCCGCGCAGAACCCACGCGGCTTCAGCAACAATAAAGTCTTTTCGTCGTGACTCGTTCTCATTCAGTCCTTTTTCCTCAGCTCCTTGTCATCCTGAGCCAGACTCTTTTGTGCAGCAAAGGACTCCCGAGGTACTCTAACCCTGCGGAAAATTCGCTCGTCTATTAAGATGCACCCCACGTCCGCATCAATTCGACATGCAGTGCCCCAAGGATACGAAATCCCCAGTTACCCACTGCTTTAAAACTACTGGAAAGTACCCGCTTGGTCAACGTAAGCCTTAGAAATTGCAGCAATTAGCAGCGAGCGGCGAATCTATCCATTGAACGGACGGCCTTATTTTCCTTGCAGCACGAACCGGTCGCTATTGCTGAAGTAGAGTCTTATGGCCCCTTCGTGCCTGTTACCCACCGCCCCGTGCCATTGAAACAAAATGGTAATTGACGCAATCTGTCATCGCTGATTCGCGAACTCCCAGGTGAGCGATGCTAGATCTGAACGACAGACCGACGGCACCTTCGAACGGACGGACAGGTTCCCGTAGTAAGCAGCCTCGTCGCCTTCTGCTGGCCCTTCTGCTCCTGGTACTCGCCTTCGCCGCGGTAATCGCCCGCGATCACGATTTCTGGTTCGGCTCCGATCAGTCCAGCGATCTGGACTCGACCGAGCCCGAAACCAGCGCTCCAGCCGCGACCCCAGATCAAAGCGCCCCGACTGCGCAGCCGGTCACGAAATCGGCTCCTGCGCAAACGGCGCAAACTTCGGCTACGCCAGCCGCCGCTCCCAAGAAACATCTTGCTGTGACGAAGCTGCCAGTTGTGCCTAAGGCAGTTCCGGAATCGAAGCCCGCGACGTCGACCCAGACTCCCTCCGCGGCGGCTCCGGCAGTCACTGCCAATCGCACCGCGGTTGCCCCGCTCGATGTTGAAGTGGTTGCCGGGGACACGCACAAGACGATCCGTCCCGGAAGCAACGCCCTGAAAGTAGAAATCCTGAAGCCAGCGCACTCCGCCTTTGCCCCAGCCACCAGCGCTGCCGAGCACGCTCCAGTCGCCGGCCCAACCTCCGCTCAGCTCTCGATGACCGCTGCCTATCCCGCTCTTGCCCAGCAGATGCGTGTGCAAGGCTCGGTTGTTCTGCAGGCCTTCATCGGAGCCGATGGCGTCATTGAAAATCTCCGCGTGCTTAGCGGCCCGGCCATCCTGGCCACTGCCGCGCAGCAGGCCGTCCGCGAATGGCACTTCAAGCCTTATCTGCAGAACGGACAGCCGGTCGAAACCCAAGCCACGATCACCGTGAACTTCACCATCCGAGTCGGCGACAGCTCGCCCAAGGTCAGCTAAACCGCGATCCGGCTTCCGGGCGTCCGATCCCTGTTTAAGAAGCTCGAAACTGGTTGCGCCTTGGACCCAACGCTGACAACGTCTTCTTGTAGATCTCTTCCGGAGTTCCCTTCGCCTCGACCTGCACCAGCAACCCGCGCTTTCGATAAAAGTCGATCAGCGGCGCCGTGCTCTTTTCGTAAGTTTCCAGCCGCACCTTGATCGACTCCGGCCGGTCATCTTCGCGCTGCAGCAGCCGCCCCGCGCACTTGTCGCAGATTCCCGCCACTTTCGGCGGACGCTCCGTCTCGTGATAAACCGCTTTGCACTTCTCGCAAGTCCTTCGCCCGCACAGCCGCGCCACGATCTCGCTCGCCGGCAGTTCGTAGTCCACGACCGCCGTCAACGCAAGCCCTTCGCTCTGGATCAACTCGGCTAGAGCTTCAGCCTGCCCAAGGGTGCGCGGAAAGCCATCCAGGATGAACCCTCCGCCGCAGCGCAGGCAACCGCTTCGCTCCTTCACCATCTGCCATACGGTGGAATCCGGTACCAGTTCGCCCCGCCGCATGAATTCGAGCGCCTCTTTCATCGCCGCACTCGGCTCACACTCTCCCTTTGCGACGGCGCGAAACACATCGCCCGTAGACAGGTGACAGGCCCCCAGCCGCTCGGTCAGAAGCTCGGCCTGCGTGCCTTTTCCCACGCCGGGTGCGCCGAGCAGCACCAGCCTCCATGGAGTTCCAAAGCCGTTGGATTGAATTTCGCACGGGGCAGAAGGCCCCTGCAGCCAGGCACTGCGATTTCCGTTGTTCGCGCCCATTCCGTGCCTATATCAGCGCGCCGGGACGCCCGCAGTGACTTAAATCACAATCGCACCTCGGCCTCGGGCCCACTCTGGAACCCTACCCGTTTGCCTTGATCATCTGTTCGGCGTGTTTGCGGGAAGTCTCGGTCAGCTTGGCCCCGCTCAGCATCCGCGCTACTTCTTCGGTGCGCTCTTCGCCAGTGACCGCGCGAATGCTGGTTTTCGTCCTCCCGCCGGATTCTTTCTTCTCGATCACATAATGTTGATCGCCGAAGGTGGCAATTTGCGGCAGATGCGTCACGCACAGCACCTGATTCGACCGCGCCAGCGACTTCAGCTTTTTTCCGACCGCTTCCGCCGCGCGCCCGCCAATTCCGGTATCAATTTCGTCGAAAACCAAAGTCCGTTGCGACCTTGGGATGCCCCACTTCTCGCCGCTTTTGCGAGAAGTGGGAGGTTGGGTGCCCCATCCTTCCCGCGTTTTTTGCGGGAGGCTGGAGCTTTTGATCTTGGTAGATCCCGCCTCCACGCTCGCCTTCAGCGCCAGCATCACTCGCGACAACTCTCCGCCCGAAGCAATATGTTCCAGCCTGCGCAGCGGTTCGCCGGGATTCGTCGAGATCATATACACAACCTGATCGATTCCCGATGCACCCCAATAGCCATCCTCCTCCGAGGTCGTCATCTCAATGCGAAATGTCGCCCGCATTGCCAGATCGTTAATCTCCGCCTCCACCAGCTTCTCCAGCCTTCGCGCCGCCTCGGCGCGTTTCTTCGACAACACTCGCGCCTCTTTCAAATATGCCGCGGCCGCTTTCGCGAGTTCTGCGCGCAATTCCCTCAGAATTTCATCCTTGTTTTCGACCTCCGCCAGCTTTCGCGAAACCTCGGCTCCAAAGGCGATCACCTCATCCAGCGTCGGACCATATTTCCTCTTCAGCCGATCGACCTGCGCCAGTCGGTCATCCACTTCCGCCAGATGTTCGGGCGATGCGTGAACCCCTCCCGCATAATCGCGTACGTTCGCACCCACGTCCTCCACGCTGATCCTCGCCGACTCCAGCGCGACCAGCGCCTCCTCGAATTTCGGCTCATACTTTGCCAGTTCTTCCACCTGTTTCTGCGCCGCACGCAGCGACGAGGCCGTCGATCCGTTCCCCTCGTATAAAAGATCAAAGGCATTCATCGCCGCGTTATAAATCTTCTCCGCATTCGCGAGCACCCGCTTCTCCGCCTCCAGCCGCTCGTCTTCTCCCGGCTGCAATCGGGCTTCGTCGATCTCACGCTTCTGGAATTGCCACAAATCCACCAGCCGCAGTCGTTCCTGCTCGCCGCGCTCCAATTCGTCAATACGCTCGCGGATTCCCTTCCACGCCGCAAACGCCTCTTCCACCGCGCCTAACTCATTGCCCCCAAACCGATCGAGCAATTCCAACCGCGCTGCCGCATCAAAGGAAAGAATCGATTCATTCTGCGCGTGGATCGTCGCCAGATGCGGACCCAACTGCCGCAGCACTGCGACCGTCGCCGGCTGATTGTTCACGAACGCGCGCCCTTTTCCCCCAGCCGCAATCTCGCGCCGCAAAATGAACGACCCGTCCTCGGATTCGTCCAGGCCGTTCTCCTCCAGAATTTTCGTGACTGCTTTCTCCGCCGCGCCATCGATCTCGAACACGCCCGAAACGACCGCACGCTCGGCGCCGCCGCGGATCACGTCGCTCGACGCCTTATCTCCCAGCAGCAGGGCGAGAGCATCGATGAGGATCGATTTCCCCGCTCCCGTTTCGCCCGTCAGCAGGTTCAGACCGTGTCCAAACTCCACGGCCACGTGATCGATCACAGCGTAATTTTCCAGCCGAAGTTCTACGAGCATGGATTCCTCAAGCTAACTTCTTCTACCGCGGACCGGATCCGCGCGCAAATCCGTCGCCTTTTCCGAGCGCAGCATAGCATGAAAATAATCATCCGCGGACTGCGGGGCTTCCGAATTTGCTATTGGTATAGTGGTCGCAAGTAACTACCGCCTGCGGCTCTGGGAAAGTAAACTCTTCTCGTTCTTCGGACCTGCTATGCGCGTGCTGCGCCTGCGAGATGTCGAGATTGGAAGCAACGACCGTGTATTCCGCCACGCGCGTCTGCGCGCTCTGATTTTCTGGCTCGCCGGATTCACCGCCTCCACAACCTTTTCCTACCGTGCCTACACGGCCAAGTTTCCGTTCGGCTACTTATTCGGCGCATTTCTTCTGCTCTTCCTGCTGCTCACCCTTAGGATAGTCACTGCGCGTTTCCATCCCTCCAATTGGCTCGTCCGGATGAATGAGACGGGAATCTACCTGCAATATCGTTCTTATCTGAATTACGAACTCTCTCCGGATGACTCTTCGGTCATTTTTCTTTTCTTCGGCGAAATCGCATCCGCCCGTTTGGTGAAAGAGCGCGTCGATACACCTGATGCGATGAAGCCCGGCGCCACGCAGAGGCAATACTTGCGCTATATCGATCTGGAGTTGTCGGGCGACACCGCTGCCATTGCCGACGCATTGCAGAATGAACGCGGCGAACAGGCTCCGATGAAAAGACGCTGGTATGGCGGGAGCAGTTCTACGATTTACCGCGATTATCCCGTCACGATATCCACGCCGACGTGCATCCGCATTCATTGGGACGTGGTTCCCGGCCCCAAGAGCTTTCTCGACGCGCTGCGCCCCTACACGGTGATCGCCGATCCAGTACACCTGACGCAGGATTTCACGCGCCTGAAATCACTCAGCCGCGAAGAACAACAGAAGCAGCTACGCGACCTCGTTGTGCGCGGCCAGGACATCACGGCCACCTACGCTGCCCGCAGACTCTATGGCGGGAGCTTAGCCGAAGCCAAGCAGATGGTGGATTCCCTGCGCGAGGAGAAGGTGCCGCAGTAACGATGCGTCCTTGGTCACTGGCAGGCCTGGTGCTCCTATGATTGACTCGCCCCGCCTCCAGTCTTAACATTTCAGTGAACAGAATCGGCGCTTCAAAATCGCACGTTACGGAGGCGCGCCATGTACAAGACGATCGTCTTGGCTTCTCTCCTTGCTCTTGCACTCTTTTCCAGTGGATGCGGCAGCAGCACGCCCAGCAGAAACAACATCAACGGCAATTGGACCGCGATCCTGAACAACTCGGATGGTTCCCTGGCCTATCAGTTCTCGGCCACCCTTACTCAGGATGGTGGTAGCGAACTCAACATCACCAACCTCATATATACAGTCGATGGCTCGTGTCCTTCGCTGGCAAGTACGAACGGAGCCGGGGGCTCGTTCATTGCAACCGGAAGCAGCAACGGCTGGGTTACCGGAAGCTTCGCCATGTCGTGGGCATCACCGGCAATCATCGGACCGGCAATTGATCTCCAAGGGACGGTTAGCAACAACACAATTTCTGGGCAGTGGACTCTGCGCAGCTCCGGAGGGACATGCAACGGAAGCGGCTCATTTACGATGCATCCAACCACGACGGGGTGATTGTCAGAAGAATCCAGTTGGCGTCGCTGCCACACGCTGAAGATGAGCAAGCCCTCCTTTCGCCATCTTGAGTTCGGTTTGCCGAATCATCTCTGACCACAAAGAATCCGGATTCGCGTTGAAAACCGTTTTCGCGTCTCCCGGAAAAATAAACCACGCGCCCAGCTTGACCTCCTGGCGCAGTTGATCGGGAGTCCATCCCGCGTAGCCGAGATAGACGTGAAAAGTGGCAGGGTCGGGCCGTTTCGATAAGATGTGTTCGAACTGCGACTTCGCTGAGATCAAGTAAATCCCGCCCACTACCGGCTGAGCTCCTTCGATGTTCGACGGCGAACGCAGCAAGGCGAATACGATTGGCATGTCGACCGGGCCCCCGGCGTAAACCGGATCTGAAATATTTTTTGCCGCCTTGAGCTGGTTGAAAACTCGCGATAGCGGAACGTTGGTCCGCCGGTTGATCATCAATCCAACCACACCGTGGGCGTCGTACTGCACCAGCAGCACGACCGTTTTGGCAAAGGCGGGATCGGCCAGACCACGGCTCGCCACCAGTAACTTTCCCAGCCCTAGCTCGTCGGAATTCTTGGACTGGGTGGGAAGAAAACTGGCCGGCGCGATTTCGCCATCAGCAGGGACTATCCGTGAACCAACAAAACTTGGCGTTCGCCGATCCCCATACGAGACCGATTTATCAACGTCAAAGCTCAGAAACAGTCTTCCCGCGCAGAAGAAAGAAATAATGACCAGTATCGTAATAATAGCCAGCTTGCGCTGCGACATGACAGACCTCGTCAGCCCGGTCGACGTCAACTATGCCACGCGTGTGAGCTCCGGTTCAGTCTGAACACGAGGCAGCGAAGCTTCCCTCCCGCCCTCGAGAATAGGACGTTCAAAATACGTCCAGGACGCCCAGCTAAGGAGCACGGCGCAGGAAAGTGCGGTCAACGAAACCGTCCAGGTTGGGAAGAAAAAGTGAACAAAGCAAAGATAGACAAATCCATGCAACAGGTACAGCGTGTAACTGATGGTTCCCATGAAACATAATGGCTTCGATCTCAACAGGAAAAGAAACGGCGCTCCGGACCTGGTCACGCAGATTCCGATCGCTGTTGCCGCGAGTAACGACAGCGAGGGCACGCCGAACACCATGAAACTGTGATTCTGCCGTATTTCCCTCCCCAGGACGTTTCCCATCGAGACCAGAACGATGGCAAGAGTCGCCGTAGCGATGATTCCGGAAAAAATCAGAATGGAACGCAATCTGCGCCGCGGCATGTTCGAGGCAATCATGAGTGCCAATAAGGATCCGAACACCGGAGCGTCAAAACGGTGATAGATGGAATAGTAAGCGCCGGTTCCTTGCGATCCCAGCCAACGCATCACGAAAGATGCCAGGCAAATGCAGATTCCGCAGACGAATGCCTGTCTCGGTTTCAGCCAGAGCACCACCGGTGCCCATAGCAGGTAGTACCACTCTTCAATCGACAACGACCACAAAACGCCCCAGGCATTTGACACTGGCTGCTGCAGGACGGCGATCGCGGGACCAAGATGAATATGGGCGAAGGACATGCCTTTTCCCGAGAGCAGAATCTTCACCACCCCGGAAACGCTATCGAACGACTGCATAAAAAGAACGTTTCTGAGAATCGTCCCTCTCTTATAGAGGGTGAAATCTCCGAGGGCGGCGGTTACGAGATACAGAAGCACCAGAAATCCGACATATGGCGGAATGATGCGACGGATGCGGCGCCCGTAAAACGTCTTGAAAGGTTTAACCTGCTCACGCAGATTCAGCAACACCGACGTGATCAGAAACCCGGAAAGGACGAAAAAGAGGTCGACTCCTACCCAACCGTATTTGGGAAGCCCCCAAAACTGCCGCGCGAATACCTCGTAGTGGCAGCCAATGACCAGCAAAATCGCGATTCCACGCAAACCATCGAGCTCGGGTATTCGCTTCACGGTGAGTGAGAATCATAGCATCCAAGCGTTGGCCCGCTTGACGACGTTTCCCACAGATTTCAAAGGGCAATACGTGATGAGGAAATGGACTGCTGCGCTTCCGAACTTCTAAAACCTTCCTGGCGTTCGACTGGCGCAGCTTGGCGCTTCGTCGTCTACGCGAATAATGATAGTTCTAAAAGTTCGAATCTGCCGTGGCAGGCGAAGTCTGCAGTCTCGTCAGAGGGAGCCCAAACCTTGGCCTCGCAATGGTTACCCCAGCATCACAAAACTGACAAGATTCTCCGTTGTCCTTACTGTGTGGAAGGCGAAACTTTTAAAGAGATGTTACGGCACGTGAGCGGCGACTGGTTCATCTGCACCGAATGCAGCCACTTGGCGCTGCCAGCCAATTCGTTCTTTCAATGTACCTGCCGAAGGTGCGTGGCAGTAACCGCGGCGCAAGAGAAACTCAATCCCAAGTCGAGCATTCAAGCGGGGCTGGATCGCATACTCAAACCCACGAACAAGAAATAACAGCCGGGGCATCTTGCTCATCCACCGGATTCCTCCCGTGCTTTACAATATCTTCATCTCCCGCGCATGAAGCGAATTGAGCGCAGGTCTCATCTAACCTAAATTAATGTCCATAGCCGGGCAGTGCGAGATCGAAACCGAACCCGACACAATTCCCGCAACCATGCTCGCCGCCGTTTATCACGGCATCAATGACGTTCGCCTCGAAACCGTTCCCGTCCCGGCCATCGGTCGCGGGGAAATGCTGGTGCGCGTGCATTCTTGCGGCGTTTGCGGCACCGATCTCAAGAAAATCTCGACTGGCTCACATTCCGCGCCCCGCATCTTCGGACACGAAACTTCCGGCACTATCGCCGCTGTCGGCGAGGGCGTAAGCAAGTTCCGCCGCGGGGAGCGCGTCGTCGTTTTTCATCACATTCCGTGCCGCGAGTGTTTCTACTGCCGCCACAAAACCTTCGCCCAGTGCGCTACCTACAAGAAGGTCGGCTGCACTGCCGGCTTCGAGCCTTCTGGTGGGGGCTTCGCCGAGTACGTCCGGGTGATGGACTGGATCGTCGACCACGGCACCGTCCGCATCCCGGAGGGCATTTCGTTCGAGCAAGCCTGCTTCGTCGAACCCGTTAATACCTGCATGAAAGGGATCGAGGCCTTGCGCCTGCAACCGGGCGAGACCGTCCTGACCATCGGCCAGGGTCCGATCGGCATCATATTAAGCGTGCTGGCTCACCGGACGGGGGCCACCTTAATCACTTCCGATTTGTACACCGAGAGGCTTAGAATAGGTGCAAGCTTCGGGTTAGAGCGTACAATCGATTCTTCGGAAGTGAATTTAATCGATCGCGTCCGCGAATGCACCCAAGGACGCGGCGCCGACGCGGTTATTCTTGCGGTCGGCGGAAATGCTCTGATTCGCACGGCGATGGATGCGGCCCGTCCCGGCGGACGGGTATTGCTATTTGCGCAGACGCAGCACGGTGAGGCCGTTATCGATCCCGCCGCCATTTGCGTGGACGAAAAGGCCTTGGTGGGATCGTACAGCGCATCTGTCGACTTGCAGGAAGATTCGGTTCGCTTTGTGATGAACCGCGAAATGGATCTCGCAAGGCTGGTGAGCCATCGATTTCCATTAACGGAGGCCGCGCGCGCGCTCGATCTTGCCGCGCACCCGCAGCCCTCGTCCATGAAGATCGTGATCCAACCCGGTAGCGCCCGGGCGCATTAACGCTCTGAGAGGGCGCGGCTTGAGCCACAGGCCGAAATAGAAGAAGGAAACCCGTCTTGAATGGAAAAATGACCGCTGCCGTCCTGTACGGCAAAGAAGACCTGAAGATCGAAAAAGTCCCCATCCCTCGCGTGGGCGATGGCGAGGTTCTCGTTAAAGTCCAGGTCGCCCTCACTTGCGGCACCGATCTCAAGGTTTATCAGCGCGGATATCATGCCCGCATGATCGTCCCTCCCGCACTTTTCGGACACGAACTCGCTGGAGTCGTTGAAGAAGTCGGCGCTGGTGTCAGCGGATTCCGCAAAGGCATGCGCGTCGTCGCTCTTAATTCGGCGCCCTGCCAGATGTGCTTCTACTGCTCCAAGCATCAGGAAAATCTCTGCGAAGACCTGCTCTTCAATAACGGCGCCTACGCCGAATATATTCGGGTTCCGCGCCGCATCGTCGAAGCCAACATGCTGGTCATTCCTCCCAACGTGAGCTTCGAAGACGCCGCCATGACCGAACCGCTGGCCTGCGTTCTTCGTGGATTGCATGAAACCAAAGTCGAGATCGGCGAGACCGTCGCGATTCTGGGCGGTGGTCCCATTGGTCTGATGTTCGTGCAAGTCGCCCGCGCCATCGGCTGCAACGTCATCGCGGTGGTCAAGCGTGATGGGCAAGTGGAAGCCGCCAAGCAGATGGGCGCTCACGAGATTGTGCAAACCAGCAAAGTTCAGAACGTGGTCGAAGCGGTCCGCGCGCTGTCTCCGCAAAAACGCGGATGCGACGTGGTCATCGAGGCCGTCGGACGCCCCGAGGCCTGGGAGTGGGCCGTCGACATGGTTCGCAAGGGCGGAACGGTGAATTTCTTCGGCGGCTGCGCCACGGGAACGAAAGTGCAGCTTGAAACTAATCGCCTGCACTACTCCGAAATCACGTTGAAAGCCACGTTCCATCACACGCCGGAAACAGTGCGCCGGGCCTTCGGATTGATCGCGGCCAAAAAGATTCGCCCCACCGATTACATTACGGGCGAAGCTCCACTCTCTCGCTTGCAGCAGGTTCTCCGCCACATGCTGAACCGCAGCGGCGACATCAAGACCGCCATCATCCCCGGCCACTGAGAGCTCGATAGCGGATTGTCCTCTTGAGCGGGGAACATGGGCAGCTTCTTTGAAATGTCATCGTGGGCGGAGTGGGGAGATTTGCAATCGCGACTTTCCGCGCGAAACTGCCGGCGGCGGATGTAATGTCATTCTGAGCGAGCGCAAGCGTATGCGAGCGCGAGCCGAAGAATCTCTATCATCACGCGAACGTCGCATGCTTGAAAACAAAATGTTGCCGCCTGCGGGCCTTGACTGATATGTCGCAACTCGCCACCCAATCCGTCGGCTGGTCCCGTCTCCCCGCCAGCTACGCCATTCCGCAGACCGCGCCCACGCTGGCCGAAGCCCGCGAATATTGCGCCCACCTTGCCCGCACGCATTACGAAAATTTCTCCGTCGCTACCTGGTTTCTTCCCAAACGGCTTCGTCAGCATTTCTACAACGTCTACGCCTATTGCCGCATCTCTGACGATCTGGGCGATGAAGTCGGCGATGCCCATGCCTCGCTCGAGCTTCTCGATCAATGGCAACAGGAACTCGATGCCTGTTATGGAGGAAGTCCCAGGCATCCGGTGTTCGTGGCGCTCGCCGAAACGGTGAAGACTTTCGACATTCCCAAGCACGAATTTTCTGACCTGCTGATCGCCTTTCGCCAGGATCAGACCGTTACGCGGTTCGAGACTTTTGACGACGTCCTCGCCTACTGCCATTACTCCGCCAATCCGGTCGGCCATCTCGTTCTTTATCTCTGCGGATACCGCGACCCCGAGCGCCAGCAGCTTTCTGACTACACCTGCACCGCGCTGCAGCTCGCCAATTTCTGGCAGGACGTGACTCGCGATTACGCTAAAGGCCGCATTTATCTTCCGCTCGAAAGTCTTCGCAGTTTTGGAGTCAGCGAAGACGACATTCTGTGTAGCCGGAATACTCCTGCTTTCTGCGCGATGTTGCGTTTCGAAGTCGACCGGGCCCACGACTGGTTCCGTCGCGGACTTCCTCTGATATCAAGAGTCGATCGCGAACTGGCCATCGATCTCGAACTCTTCTCGCGCGGCGGGCAGGAAATCCTGCGCGCGATTGAGAAGCAAAATTACGCTGTCCTCGACAATCGGCCCGAAATCTCGAAATCGCGCAAGCTGGCGCTCGTCGCCAAAGCCGCGATGGGCAAACTTTTCTCTAACTTTTCTCCCGCAGATTCACGCAGATCAACGCACATCGATCAACGCCAGCCTCACCAAACAACGATCGAGCGAAATGAAATCGATCAGAAAGATAAGGGGTTGTCGGCGTGAATCCGCGCAAATCCGTGGCGAAGAAGTTTTTCACTCCTGGCGGGGTGACTAAATAATGTCAGCCGGAACTCAGCCCATGCCCGCGCCCTGGACGCCTGCGCCTCCTCAACTGGTGATGGCCTATTCCGTCTGCCGCGGCATCACACGCAGCGCCGCCAAGAATTTCTACTACGCCTTTCTCGTTCTTCCCCGCCGCAAGCGCGAAGCTCTCTGCGCTGTCTACGCCTTCATGCGTCGCTGTGACGACATCGCCGACGACCCCAAGCTCAGCGCCGAAGAACGCCACCAGAAGCTCGACTCCTGGCTCGACGCGCTGCATCGCGCTCAACAAGGCGAACCCACCGACGACGCCATCCTGCTCGCCCTCACCGATGCACAGCGGCGTTTCACGATTCCCGCCGGCTTGCTCGATGAACTCGCTCTCGGCACCGCCATGGACGTAGTGTCTCCTGAGGAACACCCCGGGGATGCTCCACTTCGCGCCGATGTTGCGAGTAGCGGGAATGCGCCCAGCATCGGCGCAGTTCACTACAAAACTTTCGAAGATCTCCGCCTTTACTGTTACCGTGTCGCCTCGGTCGTGGGCCTCGTGTGCATTCACATCTTCGGATATCGCGATCCGGATGCCGAGCCGCTTGCCGAGCAATGCGGCCTTGCATTTCAGCTGACCAACATCATTCGCGACGTCAAAGAAGACGCCGCCCTCGGCCGCATCTATCTTCCGCAAGAAGACATGGCGCAGTTCGGCCTCACCGCCGCGGACGTCTCGAATCCCGATCCCGTCCGCTTTCGCCCGCTGCTGGCTTTTGAAGCCGATCGCGCCCGCGAATTTTATGCCTCTGGCGACGCGCTCATCCCCTACGTCTCCGAAGACAGCCAGCCCGCGCTGTGGGTCCTGGTCCACATTTACCGCGCGCTGCTCGAAAAAATCGCCAGCCGCCAATATGACGTTTTCACCAACCGGGTTGCGCTCAGCCGCTGGGAAAAGATTCGCGTCCTCGCCCAGGGATTTATCAAGCGGATCACATAACCTTGGCCGGGCAGATTTCAAACGCTTGTCATCCTGAGCGAAGTTTCCGTTCGCAAAGGAAGGACAACGCAGTCGAAGGACCTTGTGTTCGGTTGCTGCACACCTGTCGCTTTTTTTGCGACGGAATGGGATGATCCGATAGTCTCTTCTAGCGAATGTCTCAGGCCTCATCCCAACCACAAACCGTCGCCATTGCTGGAGGCGGACTCGCCGGCCTCGCCGCCGCCTGTGCACTCTCTAATGTTGGCTTCAAAGTCACGCTTTTCGAGAAGCGCCCTTTTCTTGGCGGACGTGCCTCCTCCTACGAGCACCCTGGTACCGGCGAGATTGTCGACAACTGCCAGCATGTTCTCTTTCGCGTCTGCACCAATCTGGTCGAGTTTTATCAGCGCATCGGCGTCGCCGATCAAATCCGCTGGTACGATCAAATGCACTTCATCGAACCCGGCGGGCGCATCTCGCACATGCAGTCTTCATTTCTGCCTGCGCCGCTACATACCGCGCCATCTTTTTTCGGATTCTCATTTCTAACGCTGGCAGACAAGCTCGCTATCACGCGCGCGCTCGTTCCGCTCACGACAACTCATCCGCGCGACACGGGCGAGTCCTTCCAAAAATGGCTCGAAGGTCACGGACAAACGCCCAACGCGATCGCCCGCTTCTGGCATCCCATTCTGGTCAGCGCGCTCAGCGAGGAACTCGACCGCATCTCAATTCCCGCCGCGACGCAAGTCGTCCGCGAATCGATGAAGTCGCCGGAAGCCCGCCTGATGGGCGTGCCCACCGTGCCGCTCACCGATCTTTACAACGCCGCCGGAAATTACATCCGCGCCCACGGCGGGACGATTCATTTCCGCGGGTCACTCGAAAGATTTTCGCCCGAAGCCACGAGTGTTCGCGTACGCGCGGCGCAAAACGATCAGTTTTTTGCCTTCCTCATCCTCGCGCTTCCCTTCGACGCTCTTGATCGCGTCCTGCCCGACTCGCCCGAAAGCGCTCCGCTGCGCGAAAAAATTTCGCACTTCGAAACTTCGCCGATCACCGGCGTGCATCTGTGGTTCGACCGCCAAATTTCCGAGCTCGACCACGCCGTGCTGCTCGACCGCACCATTCAATGGATGTTCCACAAATCGCGGGTGCAACCCATGCGATCGAGCAACGGCGCGCCCTCGGGCAGCTACGTCGAGCTCGTCATCAGCTCGTCAAAAACTCTGATCGACAAATCACGCGCAGAGATTGTCGACCTCGCCCTCGCCGAAGTCCGCGAATTTTTCCCCGCGGCCCGTTCGGCCAATCTCGTCAAATCCACCGTCATCAAGGAACTCAACGCGACCTACTCGCCGCGCCCGGGCATTGACGCCTTCCGACCGCAACCCGCAACCGCGTGGCCGCGCGTCTTCCTCGCCGGAGATTGGACAGCGACCGGATGGCCCGCCACCATGGAAGGCGCTGTACGCAGCGGATACCGCGCTGCCGAAGCGCTCGCCCACGCCGCAGGAATCAAAGACGCGCGCTTCGTGTCTCCCGATCTCGCTCCGTCTGGCCTGATGCGCTTGTTCTCCTGAGCTCCAAAACATTGCGATGCAAATATGCTTTAACAGTATGTTAAGCATACTTGACATTATGTCATCTATTCATTACATTAATTCAGCTTGGACCAGGAGCTGAACATGCCTTACCGAGAGAAAACCGCATGGCTTTCGCTGATTGCCATGGCGATCGCGTTTGTTCCCTATTTCGCCATAACGGCCGCCCACTCACGGCCTGCCGTGCCGAACCTTAGGCAGCTTGCGTTGTTTGCCGTGGCAGCGATGGTGCAGATGATCATTCTGGGCATCGGTCATGCTTATCTGAGCCACGGCTCGCCCGAGGAAGCGCGCACGCCGCCGGATGAGCGCGACGCCGCTATCATGCGCCGTTCCATCAGCTTCGCTTACTACATACTGATTGGCGGCATGATCCTGGTTGGCTGCGTCATGCCCTTCAATTCCAGCGGATGGACCATCATCAACGCTGCGCTGGTGATGATCGTGCTTGCCGAGATCGTCCATTACGGCGTGGTCGTCGTGAGTTACCGCAGGCAGGCGTAAATGAAACGATCGATTTCCAACCGCATTCGCTTCCTGCGCTTTCAAAACGGCGAAATGTCGCAGGCCCAGCTGGGGCAGCGCATCGGGGTGACGCGGCAAACCATCGCGGCCATCGAGGCGGGAAAATATTCTCCGTCGCTGGAAGCAGCTTTCCGCATCGCCGAAGTGTTTCACGTGCCTCTGGAGCAGGTATTCCAGTGGGGGACGAAAGATGGCTTTCGGAAGTAAGGACGCCGGGAGGGGCACCGGGCGGCGTTGGTCTTTTTGTGCTCAGGTCGCATGCTGACATCGTGGAACGTTTTCGAGCCCGATAATTTTTTTCCCTGCATCCCTGGCTTGTGACCGGCGGAGTGCGAATTGCGGGGTATCCCCCCTCCGCATCGCCACTTTTCCCAAAATGAGCTCGCGGCTCTAGACGGCCAGGTTCGATTCGTTGAGTCAATTCGGGAATCGCTGATTGCTGGAATCCTAAAACGGAAAAGAGTAATCTCATCCAGATGTAGGCTTGAATTACCCGATTACAAAATTACTCAATTACAAAATGCTATGAGCCCCCAGCCGCCATTCACCGATGTTCCTGACGCCATCGAAGAAATTCGCGCCGGGCGCATGATTGTCGTCGTCGACGACGAAGATCGCGAGAATGAGGGCGATCTCACCCTCGCCGCCGAGAAGGTCACGCCGGAAGCGATCAACTTCATGGCCAAGCATGGCCGCGGATTGGTTTGCCTGGCGATGACCGAGGAGCGGTTGGATCATCTCCGCCTTGGCCCGATGACGCAGGAGAATACTTCGCAGTATGGCACTGCGTTTTGCGAAGCCATCGACGCGCGTCAGGGAGTGACCACGGGAATTTCCGCCTACGATCGTGCTCGCACCATTCAGGTGGCGATCGATCCCGCGACTAAGCCGAGTGATCTCGCTCGACCGGGACACGTCTTCCCTCTTCGCGCGCGCAAAGGCGGTGTGCTGGTCCGCGCAGGGCAAACCGAAGCTTCCGTCGATCTCGCTCGTCTCGCAGGGATGGTTCCGGCCGGCATCATCTGCGAAATCATGAAAGATGACGGCAGCATGGCCCGTGTGCCCGATTTGATTGAGTTCTGCCGCGAGCACGGCATGAAAATGCTCACGGTTGCCGAACTCATTCGTTATCGCATGGCGCATGAGCGCTATGTTCATCGCGTGGGCGAGGCGCTCATGGAAACACGTTTTGGAGAATTTCGCCTGATCGCTTATGAAAGCGAAGTGGATGGCGGCGAGTCGCATGTCGCGCTGATTCGAGGCAATATCGAGCACAGCGAATCGCCGGTGCTGGTTCGCATGCATGCCCATTGTTTGATGGGTGATGTTTTCGGCGCGACGGGCTGCGAATGCCATGCCACGCTGGAAGGCGCGCTGCGGCGGATTTCAGACGAAGGTCGCGGAGCTCTGATCTACCTGCATCAGACTTCGCAGGGATTTGCGATTGAAAAAGTTGCCGACCGAACCGCGCTCAGTTTCCACGGCGGCCGCACCTTGCCCTCGCTCTACGACAGCGAAAAACACGTGCAGCGGGAGATTGGCATTGGCGCGCAGATCCTGTCGGATCTCGATCTTCGCCGCATTCGTCTGCTGACCAACCGTCCGAAAAAAGTTGCGGCGCTCGAAGGATTTGGAATCGAGATTGTCGAGCAGGTCCCGGTGGAACTGAGCGAAATCAAACGCAAGTAGTCACTGCGACTGGCCGAATCCGATCCACACCTACGCGAAATCAACGAGCGAAATTTGAAGCCGGCAAATTCGCGGCTTCTTTTATTTCTTCATTTCATCCGCTGGCGCTTGCGCGCCAGGCATTACGTTCTTGAGCGGAGCTTTCCGCTGTTCTTCTGTTTCAGGATGTGGAAGCGGTTTGCGCGGCAGCATCTGATCGCGCATCGCTGTGTTGTAGACGAAGATCGCTTCCACGGTCGCCGCCTGCGCCAGATCATCCGGCTGCAAACGTTCGTACACGTCCATGTTGGAGTGATGCGTGCGCGAGCCGTAATCGAGCATGTCCTGAATGAACTGGAATCCGGGAATGTCAACGGAGTCGAACGCCTCGTGATCCGTTCCGCCGGTGTCGCGCATGGTGATGGTAGTGACTCCGAGATCCGCGAGCGGCTGCATCCATTGCTGGAAGATCGGAGCGATCGCCGCATTCTGCTGCAGATAGATCCCGCGAATCTTTCCCGAGCCGTTATCGACGTTGAAGTATCCGGAGATCTTCTGCTGCTCAGGTTTGAGCTCGAGCGGACCAGCTGGCTTGCGCAAGAAATCCGGCAGCGCGAGTTGATCGGGAGCGGTCGAGAGCGGCACGTAGCCGAAGTGCTGCTTGACGTAGCCGTACGATCCGAATTCGCCTTCTTCTTCGCCTGTCCACAGCGCGGCCCGAATCGTGCGGCGCGGCTGCACGTGCAACGCGTTCAGAATGCGCATGACTTCCATCGTGACCAATGTTCCAGCGCCGTTGTCGGTCGCGCCCGTTCCAGAAGCCCAGGAATCGAGGTGACCTCCGACCATCACGACTTCATCTTTCAGCTTGGGATCGGTTCCGGGAATTTCGGCGATGGTATCGAAACCGTGCTCGTGATCGCCGGTGAACTCGGTATCGACATTCATCTCGATGCTGACGGAAACATTCGCTTTGAGCAGCCGATAGACGCGGCCATAATTCTCGATTGCCATGACCGCAATCGGCAGCGGCTCGGCGTGCTCGCGCTGGTAAGTGAACCAGCCCATTCCTCCACCACCATCGTCAAAGATAGTCCCGCCGGAACCGCCATTATCGCGGCCGTCGCGGCTGGGAACGATGATCGCGAGCGCGTGCTCATCGGCCAAGAATTTGCCAGCTGCCTCGCGGAAGGCAAGGCGCTTGATGAAGGTTTGAAAGAAGTCCTGCCGCTCGCCGACATGCACCGGATATTCGACCGTCTTTTTTAAGTCGGCATCGTCGCGGCGCTCGAAGAGCGGCTTATCAACCGGCTTGACGTCGCGCATCGGACCAAAGAAGACAATCTTTCCCTCCAGCTTGCCTTTGTATTTCTCCAAATCCTTTTCGTCGTTGGCATCGACCCAAACCGCCAGGCCGCTGACAGCGCCATGACTCGATGGCGACCACGGCAGCGCCTGCGCGATGAACACTGCCGTATCTGGCGCGGACATGCGAACCCAGGTATTGAGCTGACGCCACCCCATGCCGAACTCGCCCCAATCTTCCAGGTGCGCATTCAAGCAGCCCATCGCGATGAACTGATCGCGCGTCCAGTCGTTGGCGCGCTTCAGGTTCGGCGAGCCGGTCAGGCGCGGGCCAATGCCATCCACTAACGCCGAGGCGTATTCCATGATGTGCGAATGCTGAAGACCTTCATCCCGGATGCGCTGATACATGGCGAGATCGAGGGTTTCGATTGCCGGTTGCGGGAATTCGTAAGAAGGTTTGCTGGTTTCCGCAGTGTCTTTTGCAGCCTTTTTATCCGCTGCGATGGACGTCATGGTGAAACAGAACAAAGCAGCGCAGAGAGGCGTCAGGAACTTTCGCATTCGCATGAAGTAGGTCCTCGTTTGGAACGAAGCAGAGTAGCAGATATCGGAGGCGATGTTAAAGGCGGAAGTGGGGCAAGTGTATTTTCCTAGGTAGAGATCGAAACGTGAGGCGACTGTATTGTTTCGCCTTGCGAGATCGCTTAGCGACCCTTCTTGTGCCTAGGGTATTTTTTCGAATAGAGACTTCGGGTCGGCGCGGCAGATGCAGTTGGGGTTGAAGGCGGTGTTCCGATCAGCAGAACGAGGTGGTGTGATTGCCACCTACGCTGGCTAACGTGCGGAAGGATCAGAACAACCTTGAAGTTTTTCCGGATAGGCGAGCGTTACATTGTTGCGGTTCTTGCCGTCCGAATCGACAACACCAAGTTTCCAAGCTTCAGGGGAAGCAAAACCCTTCGCCGAATTGACGGTCAAGAGGTAGAAATTGTCGATTGAGATCGTAAACAGGCGTGTGATCGACCGGATATTTTGAATCGCATCCCTATCGTAATCAAAGCTTTCGTGTAACCAGGATTGAGCTGCCCTTCCACCAGGAAGCCAGACTGAAGCATAGCCACCCGAAGCCCGCACGAGATTGGAGAGTTCGGTCGAACCGGTCACTGGATGTATGGAAGACACCAAATAATCACCCTCGGCATCGGTGAGGGCCGCCGGTCTAAAGCCGTCATTCAAAATCAACGCAAAGAGGCGAACACCCCTCGACTCCATTTCCGCTGAAACACGTCTGGCGATAGAGGATACGGTGAAGTCGGAACCGTCAGTGATGATGTAAATGGCATCTCCCGTTTGGGCGGGTCCCATCGCGAGCTCGACTTGTCCCAGGATCCAGTACAGCGCCGATCTTCCCTTCAGAGAGGAGGTTTTGTCGCTCTCCGGGCTGTTCAGCCAGTCCAGCATGGGCTGTCTTCTTCCAGAGCTGTCAAACTCTTTGCCAATCGTGGATGAGTAGGTAAGCAGCGAGATGCGTGCTTGCGGCGGCGCCGTCGAGATGAACTCCAATGCCGCGGATCGCGCAATCCTCCATTTGTTGATCCCCTCGGATCCGATTCCAGCCATATTCGCACTTGTGTTCAGCAAAACGTAGGTCCTGGCGCCAAGATATTGCCGGAAGCTGGCCGAGCCCACGGTTAGCGTTTGTCGCCGAGAGGCAGCACGAAAATTGCTCGCCTGGAGATCTAGGATCGGCACTCGACTCTCATTCAGTACCGTGACAATTACACTTTGTGATGAGCAGGTCTGCGCGTTCGTATGCTGTCCAATGCTCATTGACAACAAGAACGGCAGAACCGGCCAGAACAGAGATTTCATGGCTGTTCCTCCGCCTACAATCGGCTGGGTCAACTGTTTCGGCTGCGTAGTGGAAATAGCCACTGGCAGTCCTGCGCATTTTAACGCGTGACCTTTCTAGTGGGTGTAACTAGGCTCACTTATCCAAGAGCGCCGGAGGTTTTTGACCGCGCCTTTTCTCCCCTGATAAACTATTGATTTGGCCAGCCATTCTCACCTTTAGAAGGGAAGTACGTGCGCGCACAGACCCGCCATCAACTCAAACAGGACGCTTTCAGCCGTGTCACCATTCATGCAGCCGAGAAGACGGCCGATTGGACGGTAGAACATCGCTCCACTTTAATCATTTCCGTCGTAGCCGTAGTGGTGATTGCGGCGGCCATCGTGGGTGGCTGGTTTTACCTGAACGCGCAAAATGACAAGGCGAGCCTCGACCTTTCCCAAGCCGTGCGAACGATGGATGCTCCCCTGCGTCCGGCCGGAAGTCCCGCGCAGCCTGACATCCAGACCTTTACCTCGGCGAAAGAACGCGCCCAGGCGGCGCAAAAGCAGTTTCAGGAGATCGTGAACAAATACCCGCATACGCATTCGTCGGACATGGCGCATTATTTTCTGGGCGTGACGGCGGCTGATTTGTCGGATAATGCAACCGCCGAAAAGGACTTCAAGGACGTTGCCTCGTCGCGAAACAGCGATGTGGCCGCGGTGGCGAAGTTCGCCCTGGCTTCTCTCTACGCGCAAACGAATCGGACAAAAGAAGCAACGGCGTTGTATCAGGAATTGATCAACAAACCGACGATCTCGGTAAGCAAGGTAACGGCGCAGTTGCAACTCGCCGATCTTTATCAGAACTCCAACCAACCGCTGGAGGCCAAGCGGATCCTCGAAGAAGTGAAGAAAGAAAATCCGGCGAACGAGGCCGGACAGATGGCTACGCAGAAGCTGGCGGAACTGAAATAGAGTATTTTCTTCGACCCGCAATTTCTTCCCTCCAGATGAAAAGCGCTTGATATTTTCTAGGCGGCATTTCCCTTTTTCCACTGGTTGAGTACCATGGAGTCCTGTTTCGAAATCCCTTCACTGGACAAACATGGCCGATATCACACTTCGCGTAAATGGAAGTGAACGAAAAGTTAGCGTCTCACCGGAAACGCCTCTGCTCTGGGTATTGCGCGATACCCTGGAACTCACCGGCACGAAATTTGGCTGCGGCGCCGGACTCTGCGGCGCGTGCACGGTTCATCTCGACGGCAGCGCCGTGCGGTCTTGCTCGACGCCGGTTTCGCAGGCAACTGGAAAAAACATCACGACCATTGAAGGCCTGAGCGCGAACGGGCTGCACGTATTGCAGTCGGCATGGATCGCCGAGGAAGTCCCGCAATGCGGCTATTGCCAGACGGGACAGATCATGTCGGCCGCCGCGCTGCTGGCGAAGACGCCGAATCCATCGGATGAAGAGATCACGGCGGCGATGAACGGCAATATTTGCCGCTGCGGGACTTATGAACGCATCCGGAAGGCAATCCACCGCGCCGCTGGCAACGGAGGTGCGCGATGAGTCCGCTCTCGCGTCGCGAGTTCGTCTCTGTGGGAGTGGCCGCCGGGGCTGGGCTGGTGATTGGCTTTTATCTCCCTCATGGAAAAAGCGGGCAGCAGGAGTTCTCGCCGAATGCTTATCTGCGAATCACTCCGGACAATAAAGTGACGATCGTGGTGGCGCGATCCGAGATGGGGCAGGGCGTGCGAACTGCCTTGCCGATGATATTGGCGGAGGAACTTGAGGCTGACTGGAAGCAGATTGAGATCGAACAAGCCGGAGCCAGCACGCTTTTTGGCGATCAGACCACGGGAGGCAGCGCCAGCGTTCGCACGACGTGGGATCCCATGCGGAAAGCCGGGGCAGCCGCGCGCGAGATGCTGATCTCGGCAGCCGCGTTAACGTGGGGTGTTCCGCGGTCCGCGTGCACAGCGGAAAGCGGACGCATCAAGCATGCTTCGTCGAATCGGAGTTTGAGTTATGGCGAACTCGCCGGCAAAGCAGCCACGCTGCCGATTCCGACCGACGTTCCGCTCAAGCAGAGCAAGGATTACAAGATCGTTGGGCAACGTCTGCCGCGCGTGGATAGTCCTGCCAAAGTAAAAGGGGAAGCGATTTTTGGCATTGATCACCGTGTTCCGGAGATGAAATTTGCAGTGCTGTCGCGTTGTCCGGTGATCGGAGGCAAAGTCGCCAGCTTTGACGACAGCGATGCGAAGAAAGTTCCCGGCGTGAGTTACGTAGGCAAGACCGGCGATTCGGCGGTCACGGTAGTTGCGGAAAGCGTGTGGGGCGCGATGGAAGGCCGCCGCGTTTTGAAGATTACCTGGGATGAAGGTCCGAACAAAGATATGAATACTGCCGCGGTAATGGCGTCGTTGCGGCAAGGAGTTGCGAAAAAGCCGGTGAACTTGTATCTCGCGGGCGATCCGGCGAAAGCTGCGGGGCATCGGATCTCCGCCGAATACGAGTTGCCGTTTATGGCTCATGCTCCGATGGAGCCGGGGAATTGTACGGCGCATTATCAGGGCTCGAAATGCGAACTGTGGGCGCCGACGCAGGTTCCGCAGGATTGCCGCGATTCAGTGGCACAGGCCGTGGGGCTGGATCCCGATCAGGTCAAGGTCAACGTTACGCTCATGGGCGGAGGGTTCGGTCGCCGGCTTGAACATGATTATGCGGTTGAAGCAGCGCTCGTCTCGAAGGCAATCAACGCTCCGGTGAAAGTTATCTGGACGCGCGAGGATGATATGCGCTGTTCGACGTATCGGCCGGCAAGTCTTCACCAACTGAACGCTACGCTCGACGGTTCGGGCTATCCGGTTGCATTGACCCATCTGATCGTTGCGCCGTCGATCAGCGGACAAAAAGGGCAGCCCACTCCCGGCAACGTTGATCCCGATTTACCGGATGAGGCGGGACCGGTCTACGGAGTTCCTCATTACTCGATCGACTACGCGATGACCGAAACTCCCGTCCCACTTGGCTGGATGCGTTCTGTCTATGCGCTACAAGCAGCGTTCGCGCTGGAAAGTTTCATCGATGAACTGGCCGACGCGGCACACAAAGATCCGCTGGAATTTCGCCTGCACTTGCTGGCAAAAGATCAAGATCTGCCATACTTCACGACCACATGGCATACCGCCCGCATGCGCGGGGTCGTGCAGCTTGCTGCAGAGAAAGCTGGCTGGAGCAAAGCATTAGAGAGTGGCCGCTTCCGTGGAATCGCCTGCTTTGGATGCTTTGCCTCCTACGTGGCGGAAGTGGTGGAGATCAGCATGGAGGACGACCAGCCGCGCGTGCACCGTGTGGTTGCGGCAGTCGATTGTGGGCAGGTGGTGAATCCGAGCATTCTGGAGCAGCAGATTCAGGGCGGCATTGTTTATGCGCTGACGAACGCGTTGCGAGCACGAATCACCATTGAAAAGGGCCGCGTGGTGCAGGGCAATTTCGATGACTACGCCCCGCTGCGCATGGAAGAAACGCCAGTCGTTGAGGTTTACGCGGTGCCCAGCCAGGAGGCGCCAACCGGCATCGGTGAGCCATCTATTCCGCCGCTTGCGCCCGCGTTATGCAACGCGATGTATGCGGCAACGAAAAAACGCATTCGCAAGTTGCCGATTCTCAGCTCATAACATTATTTCTTTCGGAGACGCTTGCATGGCGCGCAAGTCGAGATCGCGTTCTTTCGTGGCGCTTCTGCTTTTTTTCACGACACTGCTTTCGACGGCATCATCGTTCGCACAATCGTCTGTTCCGGCATCGCGCCTCGCACATATACGGCACGGAATCAATCTCAGCGAGTGGTTCGCGCAAGTTTGGGATCCGAAGGGATACACAAAGGAGCACTTCCAGAAGTGGACCACTGGCTCCGACATTGCCCTGATCAAGTCTCTCGGTTTTGATCATGTGCGGCTAAGCGTGAATCCCGAGCCCATGATGGACGCCGCGCAGCGGGAGGGTGGAACTGCGGAATATTTCGGCTATCTCGATGCCGCGATGAAGATGATCCTCGATTCCGGCTTATCCGTTGAACTCGATATGCATCCCGAATCGGAGTTCAAAGCGCGTCTGGCGAAAGACGATGATTTTGTCGAACGCTTCGCCGATTTCTGGCGCATGGTTGCGAAGCACTATTCTTCGTGGGATCAGGAGCGCGTATTCTTCGAAATTCTGAATGAGCCCGAGATGCGCGATCCTTATCGCTGGTATGGAGTGGAGGCGAAGCTGGCGAAAGCCATCCGGCAGGGTGCGCCGTCGCAGACGATTATCGCCACGGGAGCGAACTGGGACGCCGATGATGATCTCGTGTTTCTCGAGCCGCTGCGCGATGCGAATGTGATTTACGTTTTTCATTTCTATGAGCCGACGGTGTTCACTCACCAGGGTGCGAATTGGGGACCGTACTACTGGAGATGGATCGAGGGCCTGCGCTATCCCGCGTCGGCGGAAAACGCAGGGCAGGTTGCCAAGAACCTTCCTGAGGCGCTCGATCAGCTGTACGTGATTCGTTATGCCGAGGATCACTGGGACGCGTCGCGCATCGATTCGGAAATCAATCAAGCTGCCGAGTGGGCGAAGCAGAATAATGTTCCGCTGATCTGTAATGAATTCGGTGCGTATCGCCGAGGCCTCGATGCGGATGGACACATACATGGAGCCGATCCGCAGGATCGGGCTGCGTGGATTAAAGACGTGCGCACGTCACTAG
>DATKQB010000172.1:0-41517 GCA_035523795.1 Verrucomicrobiia bacterium
AATGGCGAGTGAGGATGTAAGCGTAACGAGTGGGAATCGAAAAACTGAGGGGCGGTACATCGCCGCCCCTTCTTCAGCATGGGGGACTAGAAATTGGAGTCGGGGCCGTCAGTAGCGCCGTTCCGCCGTCCAGCGCAGAACTTCGTTCTCCACGGAAAACGGCAAGTGCGATGGAGCCGCATACCTCGCCGCCAATGAAAATGCGTGCACCTCGAGTGGAACCGTGAAGTGCACGCGCCCTTTAGCAAATCCTCGCACCCACAACTCCGCGTAGCGCGCCAGTCCCAGCAAGCGGATTTGCACCGCATGCACCAGTCCATGAAAAAGCGCCCGCACGTTCAGTTCTTCGTTGAACACGATTACATCGATAAACGTCAATGAATCCATGTGCGGCAGATCGGGCAGATTGTCGAAGCCCATGCTCCGCACCTGCTCCACGAAATCGGGCGTCGGAACGCGCTCGCCATGCAATTCGGCAATGCGCACGCAGTTCAGCACCGGATCGGAAAAGTAAGGTGCGAGTGATTCTGCCTCCCGCCGCGTGAGCGGTCGCGCATTGGCCGCATATCGCTCCTGGTTTTGCCGCAGGCATTCGCACATCCATTGAATTCCCTGGGCAATCAGTTCCGGAGTGGGTTGGGGGAGGGCCTCGGGGGCGGGTGCCAGCGTGAACATTCGCTGCTCGATCTGCGAATAGAATTCCTGTAGTGCATTGGCCGCTTCCGCCGATTTACGCAGCACGTCGTTGCGCCCGCAGCGGGCCAGATCATCGGTGGAATAATGCAGGCGAAGCTGGTGCACGGCACAGTGCGCGCTCAGCAACTCCAGATACGCATGCTGGATTTCAGAATTCATCTGCAGGACCCCGACACGGTCCTGCGACTTGTCTTGGTACATCGACTGCTCCTGATGCAAAGACGTCGAACTAATTTCTTGCTGGGCACCGTGTCCCGGCGGCCAAGAGACCGCCAGAGTCCGGCGCTACGGGTTAGAATCAACCCGCCTCTCCTGACAAAAACCGCATAGCCTGAGGTGGGGAGCGCTTGTACAATTAAATATACAGCGTTATGTTTACGCTGTCAACATTATTTCTTGTGGTGGAAGTTTGCCCAAGGAGTCCCATGCCTCGGCATCCCGATGCAGGTCTGGAAGAACGCATCCTCAGTGCTGCCCACGTGCTCTGGCAACGCGGGGGCGAGAAAGCTCTCACCATGCGGGCCGTCGCTCGCGCCGCTGGCACCAACACGCCCGCCGTCTATCGCCGCTTCAAAGATCGCCAGGACCTGGTGCGCGGGCTGCTGCGCCTCATTGCCGGCCGCATCCGCGAGCGATTCGATGAAGCGGCCAGCATCGAAGAGATGTGTGAGGCGTACATCGACAACGCTCTCCGCACGCCTCATGAATATGAGTTGTTCTACTCGCATGCCCGCGAACTGTCTCCGCGGAAAGGAACGGGCAAGCCGCGCCCCATTCGCGAATCGCGGCCGAACTTTGCCCTGCTTGAACAATTGCTGGCCAACCGTTTAGGCGGAGCTCCTGAAGATCACACCGAACTTGCGCTTGCTGTGTGGGCAACTTTGCATGGCACCACGACGTTGCTTTTGTCGCACTCCGTCCCGGAAGGACATGAAGAGCAGTTGCGAGCTGCATGCCGCGCCGCCATTCGCTCGCTGATTCAGCCAGCGAGAAACGCGTCGTGATAAGCAGACGGATCGCTTCCTTTGCTTTTTCTGCATGAAGCACCGCTGAGCAAGTTCTAATCTGAACGTTCGGATTCCATGTGGCCTGCCTGTACTCCTCTTCTCTTTCTGCCGATAACCATCTTGGAAGCACTTGCGCGGCTAGTCATCCCTGGAGACTCCGCCACGTGCAGTCTTTCTCGGTTTGAGGTTTGCGTTGTTATGACCGCTGTTACGACGAAGATTCTCCTGGTCGAGGACAGTAAGTTCATGCGCCTGGCGACCGAGCGCGCGCTGGCCCGCGCCGGGTACGATGTCAGCACGGCCATGGATGGAGAAACCGCCCTTGACTTCGCGCGTTGCATTCTTCCCGATCTCATTCTGCTTGACCTGCTCTTACCGAAAATGGGAGGACTCGATGTGCTTCGGGCTCTGAAAAAAGATCCCAAAACTGCCCGGATCCCCATCGTTGTGCTGACCGGCATGTCGGAGAAAAACGCGGAGCGCCTCGAAAAGGATGGCGCGTACACCTTCCTCAGCAAGGAAGCCCTCTCGCTCGACAAGGGCTCTGAACCCCTGCTTCAAGTCGTGGGCAGTATCGTGCGTGATCTCGGATTGAGGGTTCCTCAGCCGGAATGTGCGGCCACCGGGGAATAGGCTGCTGCCGAACAACGGTAACTGTTACCAGATCCAATCCCAGGCTGTTGTCGGGCAGGAATCTTTCGAACTTCTTCCAGCCAAAGCACTTCGGTTTGCACAAAGGCACTTTGAGTTGCCAATAAAACACTTCGGATCCCAAGAAAACAACTTCGGATCGGGAACCCTAAACCCATCATCGGAGTCTATGTCTGTGAGCCTGAAATCCAGGTCGCCCGCATCTAAATTTAGGGACGCGTTGAGGTGGGGAAAATCCTATAATTGGAAATTGCCTCTTCGGCAGGAGTAGCCACCTTGGGTGATTTAGCCAGTGCGATAGGAATTCGGGCGCAGGAAGAGTCGGCGATCGTCGCCGAACTCAAAGCGGGGTCGGAAGCGGCCTACGCGTGGTTGATTGGAGAGTTTCAACAGCCGGTGTACGGCTTGGTGTACCGGATCGTCAACGATCCGGCAGACGCGGCAGACACGACGCAGGACGTCTTCCTGAAGGTCTTTCGCGGCATGAAACACTTCAACGGCCAGTCAAGCCTGAAGACTTGGATTTACCGCATTGCACTGCACGAGGGGGCCAACCGCAAGCGCTGGTGGTTCCGGCACAAGGCGCGGGAAACATCGATCGAGCCGGCCGAACCGGAGAATCCAAATCCGGCGGAGAATGCTGTGCAAATGGCGCTAACGGACCAAGCCGATTCTCCGTTCGACAGCGTGGCGCATCAGGAAGTGCAGCGCCGCGTGGAACAGGAATTGCGCCAACTGGCTGAGCCGTATCGGACGACTTTGATTCTGCGCGATCTCGAAGAGATGTCGTATGAGGAGATCGCTGAAGTGTTGGAGATTTCGCTGGGCACGGTGAAGTCGCGGCTGACGCGTGGCAGAGAGGCTTTGCGCGAACGGCTGACGCCGTATGTGCGCGAGGTCGGAGATGAACTGGGGCTGGCCGCGCCGCAACAAGAGCGGCCACAGGTAGCTGGAGGGGGTAGAAGGGCAGAGGTCATGTCATGATTGGCACTGAGAAGAATGCACCACTGCAGTGCCCGCGGGCGAAGCGGCTGTTCTCGCCCTATCTCGATGGAGCGGTGACGGGCGCGCAGATGCTTGCGCTCCAAAGTCATCTTTCGCAGTGCGAAGCCTGCGACGGCGAATATCAGTCGCTGCGCCGAACGCAGCAGTTGCTGGCCAGCATGAAACGTCCGAAGCCTCCGGAGGATCTGGGACTGCGTTTGCGGCTGGCCATCTCGCGGGAAGCGGCGCAAGCGCGGCGTCCGTATGAAGGATTGAGGGTGCGGCTGGAAAACGCCATCCGCTCGAACTTTGTGCCCGCGATGGCAGGATTCGCTACCGCGCTGGTTCTGTTCGCCGTGGCCATGGCCTACTTCGTAGTGCCGTCGACGCTGCAAGCCAAAGAAGATGTACCACTCATCATGTTGAACTCCGCTCCGGAGCTGCAGCAGAGCGCCTTCGGCATGACGATGGATACGATCAATGCCGACTCGCTGGTGATTGAGGCTTACGTCGACGCCAACGGCCGGGTGCAGGATTACCGCATCCTCTCGGACTCCGACGGGTCGAAGGACGTGCTGCCTGAGGTGAAGCGCATGCTGATCTTCACCACCTTCCGTCCAGCGCTCTCGATGGGGCGTCCCACGCCGAGCCGCGCTGTGCTCGCTTTCTCTCGCATCAGCGTGCGAGGGTAAGAGCAAATTCTGCCGTCCCGGGCGAGGCCTTCCTTAAATTTTCTGTCGTGCTGGAGCGACCCGGCAAAGACGGCGCACGCTCAAGATGACAAGGCTCTCCGACTTCTGACAAAGGCGGGACTTAATGCTTGGTGGTGGTGCTCTTTTTTGAGTCTGCGGCCGCTGCCTGCGGCCAAACCGGCGAGGCTAGTTCAATGCGCCACATTGGGCCTCCCATGTAAGACTGCGTCTCGGACTTTAGGAAGACTGGGGCTTCGCCGCCAAGCATCCAAAGCTGGGAATCTGGCGGTTGCTTTCCCACCATCGGCGCTACCACTCCGGCGAGACCGCCTATATCAACCTTCGCGACATAATGGATAGCCTCGCGGCTGAATCCCGCGAGGGAAAAAGGCTCCTTTCCCTGAGCATTCACGACGATCTTCACCAGCCTCGGCTTCGGCGCCGCCACCAGTAAGGGGACTTCGAGTTGAGGCGTGCCGTCACGGATATTCATCAGCAGAGTGGGAATCAGACCATTGCCTAGATCGGACGGCAGCGCCATATGCCGGTTGATTATTTTCTCTTTGCCGTCATCGTCGGTGTAATGAAGCGTAACCTGCCCGGTGGCACAGGTCACCGAGAGATCGCTTGCGTTCTTGAACGAAGATCCCTTCTGCACCAGGTGGTAGGAGATGAGGCGGAAGTGGCTGCGCTGCGAAAAAACCGTGGTTTCGTCTTGCCGTGAACCGTCCTTGAAGCGAAAAACGATTTGAGTTGTGACTTGATCGCCGCGAGCGATCTGGGACAGGTCGCCGGCAGCGATCACCTCGCCATCCAATGTGCTGAGCAGCAGAAAGCCGTGAATCAGGCCTTCTCTGTAGCGCACGGCGACGGGAGACGCTGCCGCTGCAATGCTGGAAAAAATGCAAGTGGAAGTCAGGAGAATGGCGAGAAGACGCAAGCGCAAAAGTCTAACCTCTTGTGCCAGGAGACGGCACAGTCCTTCGATGCGGTTTCCACCTGGGTGGTTTGCGGGTTTTCGTCCGCGGATCGCGGGTGAAAACTGCGCGCAAACGGCCCGAGACGAGTGGAGCACCCGCGGATGGATGCAGTATCCATAGATTGGGCGGAGAAGACCTCGGGTCGAAAGCGGGTGCAGGGGAGATCCCTTTCCGCGCCGATGAAAGCGCCTGCGTTTGGGAGCATAAAATCCACGTTCCCGGAATGCGCGTTTGGTGGATGCCGCAAAAGCTCGCACTCTTCAAAACCTGAAGACTGGGAGCTTTTGCGAGGCAGGCTGCTCTGCGAATCGGTTATCAGTTCTTACGGTCGAAGGAATGTGTACACAGTGTCAGAATCCGTAGAGTTGACTCCAAATACGCCGGCTCCGGAACCCGCCGCAACGCTGGTGAGAATGCCGGAAACCTGGACGAAGCTTGCGCTGCTGGGGTCAAAGCGAAAGATTTGGTTGCTCGAGTTGACCGCCCAGACTCCATCCCCGCCTGCCGAGATTTGCGTGGCGATTCCCGTTACGTCGTTGAATGCGTTCGTGCTGGGATCGTAGCGAAATACATTGGCGTTGCCGTTCACGCCCCACACGTCGTTGATGCCAACCGTGATTTGGGTCAAAACCCCTGTCACTTGCACAAATTGTGCCTTGGCAAAGTTGAAACGGAAAATCTCGCTCGATCCGTTGAGCCCCCATACGTCTCCTCCGCCGGTCGCAACCTGCGTCAGCAGCCCTGACACTTCAACGAAGGCTTTTGTACAGTAGTTGTATCGATAGACCGATTGGACCGAATTGATGCCCCAAACCTCATAGGGATGGCAATTATCTTGCGTCCCTTCCCCGACGGCGATCTGGGTGAGCGACCCTCTGATTTGACCAAAAGTCTTCGTGCCGTAATTAAACCTGAAAACGTGGCCAGTGCTATTGATGCCCCAGACATCATCGGTCTGTGAGACCGTCCCGCCGCCTACCGCAACCTGCACGAGCGATCCGGTGATCTGGTTGAAGGCTTTTTGCGACGCACTGTATCGCCATATGTTGGAATTGCCATCGACGCCAAAGATCTCATTTCGGCCGGCCGCGACATGCGTAAGCGTGCCGGTCACCTGCTGGAAATGCTGGGCCGATGCCGGAACGGCCAGCATTGCCCACCATAGAATCAAAGGAACGCTCCAAGGAAGTGTTTTGCGCAACATGCGAATCTCCTTCTGAGAATTTGTTTTGTTTGCCGAGGCTAGAGTCAAAGGACTCGGTTCCGAGACGTTCTTGGTTCCGGAATTAGCGCCTGGCGCACGAGTAATCGTGCTAAAATCCGGCCAATTTTCGAGCTGCCTCATTCCGCCACCCCAGCGGGCACGAAGCTACTTCGCATGACAATCGAATGTCTTAAAATGGCCGCTCAAAAGTTCTCAAAAGCTATCAAACGCCCGCTATGTCCAGCGTAACCAGCAACCTGTACCAGTTCGGTGAATTCGTTCTCGACCCGCAAAACCGGTCGTTGAAGCGAGGCGCCGAACTCGTTCCGCTAACCCGGAAGGCCTTCGATGTGCTGCTGTTGCTCGTACAAAACGCTGGGAGGATTGTCAGCAAGGAAGAATTGATGAAGGCGGTCTGGCCCGACAGCTTCGTGGAAGATGCCAACCTGACCCAGACCATTTTCATGGTCCGGAAGGCTCTGAACGAAACCACGAATCAACGCTACATCCTCACATTGCAAGGCCAGGGTTATCGGTTTCTAGTCCCGGTGAGTGAAACGGCGAGTTACGTTCCTGAAACGGAAAAGCCTCTGCCGCCGTCGCCCGCACTCAAGGATCCAGAACCTGAAGCGCTGTCGCGGTCAGCAAGCTCGGGCCGTTTGAGATGGTCACTTATTGCGTGCGTCGCAGTCGTGCTGCTCCTGATCGCGGCGGCTACGCTCCGCCGCAGGCATATAAGCCCAGCCCCGGCTGAACAACAGAGCAGAATCATGCTGGCCGTGCTTCCGTTTGAGAATTTCACCGGAGACGAGCGGCAAGATTATTTCAGCGACGGCTTGACCGAGGAAATGATCAGTCAGCTTGGAAACCTCGATCCGGCGCGCCTCGGCGTCATCGCCCGCACGTCGATCATGCACTATAAGCACTCGCAGGCATCCATCACTGATATCGGAAAAGAGTTGGGCGTGCAGTATGTAATCGAGGGCAGCGTCCGCCGGGATTCGGAGCGCGTTCGAATCACCGCGCAGTTGATCCAGGTCAAAGACCAGAGCCATCTCTGGGCGCGGGAATACGATCGCGACCTCGGCCACCTGCTCGAATTGCAAGAAGAGATCGCGCGCGAGGTGGCGAATGAAATTGAATTCAGCCTGAGTGGCCGGCGTCCCATCGAGTCCCCGCACCCGGGCGCGCCGCTGCCGGGAGCAAATTCCTATGAAGCCTATGACCTTTATCTCAAGGGTCGTTACTTCTGGAATAAAAGAACGGCCGAGGGATTTCGCCAGGCGGCCGATTATTTTCAGCAGGCGATCGACAAGGATCCTAATTATGGCCGCGCCTACGCTGGCCTGGCCGACACTTTCAGCCTGATGAGCACATGGTTTGTGGAGCCGCAAAATGAGCTCATGCCGAAGGCACGCACAGCCGCCTTGCGCGCCCTCCAACTCGACGAAAGCCTTGCCGAGGCTCACGCCTCTCTTGCCCTGATCAAGGAGAATTATGACTACGACTGGGCGGACGCGGAGAAGGAGTTCCGGCGAGCCATTCAACTCGATCCACAATATGCGACGGGGCATCAGTGGTATGCAGAGTTTCTTTCCTGGCAAGGCCGATTCCCGGAAGCCTTCGCCCAAAGTGAGCAGGCTCGCCGGCTCGATCCCTTATCTCCCATCATCGCCACCGATCACGCGGAGATCTTGTATTACGCTCGCCAGTATGACAGCGCGCTCGAGCAATGCCGCTCGGTCCTCGAATTAGATCCGAACTTTGACCACGCGCGCGTGTTAATGATTCGGTTCTATCTGGAACTGGGAAAATATAACAAGGTATTCGACCTGATTCATTATTGGG
This sequence comes from Verrucomicrobiia bacterium, assembly GCA_035523795.1. GTDB lineage: Bacteria > Acidobacteriota > Terriglobia > Terriglobales > Acidobacteriaceae > Sulfotelmatobacter. The sequence continues at coordinate 8,063 of DATKQB010000172.1, forward strand.
AAGCCCGCAGTAAAGATCCGTGGTTGTGGGCCTGGAAAACTGCCGTTTATGGCCGCACCGGCCATATGGAAGAGGCACGCCGCACGCTTGCGAAACTCAAGCAGGTTTCTGGCTCTCTTCCGGATCGCAATGCCACTCTGTTGGTCGCTTACTTGGGTGTCGACGATAAAGAAAAGGTCATTGAACTCCTGCAGAAAGCCTCTTCGGAGCACTCGAACGCCGTCATGCAGATCAAAGTAGACCCCGCCTATGACCCGATTCGCAGCGATCCCCGCTTCCAGGATTTGCTGAAACGTCTGGGATTTCGGCAATAAAAAACACCATCATAATGCCGCTGAAATAATGCCGAGAATTCGGGGGCGTTTTGCATTTCCAGACGTAGCCAGTTCCGGCATGGCGGGCCGCGATCGATAGCAGTACACTGCTGTGCATGAAACCAGTCATTCTTTTTTTTCTTCTGTCGGTCGTCGGTTGGTGTGTGTCCGCTGCGGCTCAGGTCGAAACCTCGCCGTCCCAGGCGCTCGCGAATTCCATGCAGATGATCATTGTCACAACTCCAAACTGGGATGCGGTCGAAGGACGATTGCAGCGCTATGAGCGCGCGGCCACGACTGAAAAGTGGCGTGCGGTGGGCGATCCCATCGCGATCGTCGTCGGCAAGAGTGGATTAGCCTGGGCTAGCGGCGCGATTTCGACCGAAGATGCCCAACTCCGGTCAGCAGCCGATCCGATCAAAAAGGAAGGCGACGGCAAATCTCCCGCCGGGGTCTTCGCTCTGGGCACGGCATTCGGCTACTCTTCTCAGCCTCTCCCCGGATTGAAGATGCCCTATCTGATCCTGACTCCATCGATTGAGTGCGTCGACGACGCGCGCTCAAAGTACTACAACCAAATCGTGGACCGCTCCCTCGTTTCTCCTGACTGGAATAGTTCAGAGCACATGCGAAACGTCGGTGAGGCGTACCGCTGGGGAATCGTTGTCGATTTCAATCGCACCGCTTCGGCCAGCAACGCGAATCCGCCTGAGCCGGGAGCCGGTTCATGCGTCTTTCTCCACATTTGGCATAGCCACGACCACGGCACAGCGGGATGCACTGCTATGTCACAAAGCAACCTGCAAACGTTGCTTGCCTGGCTCGATCCGGCGCGCAAGCCACGGCTGGTACAACTCACGGAACCGATCTATCAGCGTCTCGTGAATCAGGGAACGCTGCCGAAATAGACTAATGCTTCGCGGGGTTGAGCTTTGGCATCCCGTCGCGCTAGCCATGAAATGTTTGCAGGCGTGGCGGAGTTCCGCGCAGCGCAGGGGATCCGAGGCTTGGATCATTTTCTTTTCTGTAATGCCTGCAGCTTCCATGTTGCGGGGAGATGAGTGAGAGCGGGATTTTTCCGCACCTTTCGCGGTGAGGCCAGCCTCCAGGCTTTCATTGACTTGACCGGTCCCCAGTCCTAACATTTCACCCTATGATTGGGCAGACGATCTCTCACTACCGGGTTATCGAGAAACTCGGCGGCGGCGGGATGGGTGTCGTCTACAAAGCCGAAGATATAAAGCTCAATCGGTTCGTTGCCCTAAAGTTCCTGCCCGAAGGTGTTGCGCAGGATGCTCAGGCATTGGCGCGCTTTGAGCGCGAAGCCAAAGCTGCCTCAGCTCTGAATCATCCGAATATCTGCACAATCTACGAAATTGACGATCAGCACGGGCAAGTTTTCATCGTCATGGAGTTTCTGGATGGCGTCACGCTGAAGCACCGCATTGGCTCAAGACCAATGGACATTGAGACGTTGCTCTCGCTTGGTATTGAGATTGCCGATGCTCTGGACGCCGCCCACAGTGCCGGCATCGTCCATCGCGACATAAAACCGGCAAACATCTTCGTCACCAAGCGAGGCCATGCCAAGATTCTTGATTTTGGTTTGGCCAAGGTTGCCACATCGAGTTTTGAGAGTGGATTGGAAAATACGGCGACCGTACCAATGGAAGACGAACATTTGACCAGCCCGGGGACGGCGCTCGGTACCGTTGCCTACATGTCTCCGGAGCAAGTACGCGGAAAAGAACTCGATGCCCGCAGCGATCTTTTCTCGTTCGGAGCTGTGCTCTACGAAATGTGTACGGGAGCGATTCCTTTCCGCGGAGACGCGACCGGCGTCATCTTCGATTCCATTTTGAATCGGCCAGTGTTGCCGCCGGTTCGGCTCAATCCGGACGTTCCGGCGGAACTGGAGCGCATTGTCGCCAAAGCGCTTGAGAAAGACCGCGATCTGCGCTATCAGCACGCCAGCGACATTCACACCGATCTGAAACGCCTGAGGCGTGACACGGGATCCGGTACGAGCGCCCACATCCTGGTTGCCGGGTCCGCCGACGCGATCTCGACACCCGCCTATGGAGTTCCTGCAGCGACTTCGCGTGCGAGTACGCCGGCGCTGCAACCATCGGGATTGTCGCGTTCGAGTGGTGCCGTCATCGCAGAGACAGCTTCGCGGAATAAAGGAAAGGTAGCAGGTTTGGTGGCGGCAATTTTGTTGGTTCTCGGGCTCGCCGGGTACGGCCTATTTCGCCTTTTCTCAGGTCATGGTGCTTCCGTTCAGCGAACGGTTACACAAATCAGCCATTGGCACAAACCGATCGGAGAAGCGATTCTTTCGCCAGATGGACACACAGTCGCCTTCACCTCGTATTACGAAGGGTACGAGCAGATTTTTGTAATGTTGACCTCCGGGGGCGAGCCGTTGCAACTTACCAGCGATGAAGGCAGCAAGGTCCTGGACAGTTTTTCGGCAGACGGAACTCAGATCTATTATCAGCGCGAACTGGGCGCGGGAGAAGAGATTTGGGCGATGCCAACCTTGGGCGGGAGCCCAACTCACCTGCTTCAGGGATACGGTTTAGCTCCTTCCCCAGATGGCAACAGCCTCTTCTACCTCAATCCGGATGGCAACGACCTCATGCAATCCGGAGCCGATGGTGCGAGAGCAAAGATTCTTCTCAGCGCTAAAGATATGGGTTTCGAGTTGCATGGCATCCGTGTCTTTCCGGAAGGAACAGACCTGCTGCTGATCGGATCCAGCGCCAAAGATGCGCCTGGCACGGTTCGCTTATATCGATGGAATATCGCCAGCAATAAATCTAGCGAGATCGCCCAACTCACCGGCGGTCCGCACTCAATCTCCTGGGGAGATCCGGGAAAGACCTTGTTGTTTCACCGCGAAATCAACGGGATCGTGAATCTGTGGGAGTACAGCCTCAAGGAGAAAACCTACACCCAACTTACTTCCGGTCCAGGCCCCGACTACTTTGCCATGCGAGATCCCGCAGGCAAGGGGATATTTTTTGTGAACGGCAAAGACTCCGGATACCTTTCTGTATACGACCTTCACACCAAATCTTCGACGGATATCGTCTCCGATCTCGCGACTCAACCCACGCTTTCGCCTGATGCCAAGCACGTCATGTATGTCACCCAGCCGGATGTGTCGCACAGCGAACTATGGGTCTCTAACATCGATGGGAGCAGCAAGATTAAGATTGCTTCTTCGAAAGACGCATTGTCTACAGGAGATTGGTCTCCCGACAGTTCACAACTGATCTATACCGACACAACCCGCGATGCCGACGAGAACTTCGTGGTCGATGCCGACGGCACTCATCTTCGTCAACTAAAGCACTCTCTTGGAAACAGTGAATCAACCGTGTGGACCCGCAACGGCAAGGATTTGTACATCACTGGCTATCAGCATTACCAGAATTCTCATCCGCTTGAGACCTGGAAACTCAGTCCGGATGGTTCTACGGCCGAGTCCTTCTCCGAAGGTTGTGGGTTTGCGATGGACTCATCGCTGGACAGCAAGTATCTGCTGGCCTCGATGATGTATGGGGATCATCCCGGAATCTTTGAAGTGTCCATCGCCGACAAAAAGTGCACTTCACTGGCGCCCAATGTAGTGACCTTCATCCCCCGATTCGGCAGCGATGGAAAATCCGTGCTCTATACCATCTCGACTCGCGGCGAAGTCACCTTGTATCGCTTGCCTTGGGCGGACGGGAAAGTGACGGGAACTCCGCAAGTCGTATCGAAATTACCCTTTGCCTTTGCCCAGCGCTTTGGGGGGAATGCTTACGACATTGCCCGCGATCTTTCCAGGATCGTGTACGCTCGCCCCGGCGGGCAGTTTGATGTCTATCTCCTGTCACAAAAGTGACGGATGCCCGCGGCGCGAACAACACCAAGATCGGGTCTCATTGACAGGGACCGCTGAGTCCGCTCCCGTCCTGACAAAGGCGGACGGAAGTGGGGGGCCGTGGTCCATTCAGCAAGGTAGGGATTCTTCGACTCGCGCGCGCATGCGCTCGTGCTCGCTCAGAATGACAAGAATCAAAGTTCCCACCTCTGGCAAAGGCGGCCAGAAATGGGGGCACCGCAGCACGCCAGGTTTGACCCTCTGGAGCAGGCATCTTAGACTTAGAGAGTTCTCCGCAAATTGGTGATCCATTCTTTGGTGACCCATTCCTTTGGAGGAGCTCCTGAGGTTTTTCTTTATTTCCAGAAACCTGCCATGCTGGGCGGCGGGGCTGTTGTTGGTGACCAGCGCACTGGCGCCATTGGCGCTCGGGGACAACGGTAGTCCGATCTCGCTGGACACGAGCGAGACGTTGTTTGCCGTGCTGACCGCAATCAATACGTGCGGCTACGACGCGGACATGGCGCACTCCGATCCACAGCGGGAAGCGATCCGGGAAGAGGTGCAGCGAAATTTGCGAGAATCCGACGAGGCGACGGCAGCGCTGCACGGGATTTGCGACTTCTACACGGCGAACCGGGCGCGGGATGCGGCGCACGAGCTGTCGCAATATGTGTCGCTGGCGCTGTATCTGAATGGGCCGCCACAGTTTTTGCCGCGGGTGAAAGAGGACGACATGCCTCCGGATGCGGCGGAGATTTCCGGTTTCGGAGCGCTGCTCGAAAAATTCTATGAGAAGGCGGGACTGCACGGGATCTGGATGCGGCACCGAGCGAATTATGCGGCGCTGACGGACCGCTATAACAAGCCGTTGGCCAAGATGATTTTCGATACGGATATTTACCTGAAGCTGCAGAGCGGGGGATATCTGGGACGGACGTTCACGATTTTTCTGGATTACATGGGCGATCCGAATCAGGTGAACGCGCGGAATTATGGAGCGGATTATTACGTGGTGGTGTTTCCGTCGCAGAGTACGGACGCGGAACAGGGACTGAAGATGCAGGAGATCCGGCACACGTATCTGCATTATCTGCTGGATCCGATGGCGATGAAACATCCGGGTGCGGTGAGCCGGATTGCGCCGCTGCTGGGGTCAGTGAAGCGAGCGCCGCTGGAAGAGAGCTTCAAAACGGATGCGTCGCTGCTGGTAACGGAGTGCATGATCCGGGCGATCGAGATCCGCACACTAGGAACGAAGCAGACGCCCGAGCCGATGCGGCTGCAACTGGTGGATGAGGCGGTGAAGCAGGGATATATCCTGACACGGTATTTTTATAATGCGCTGGCGGCGTTTGAGAAGGATCCGGCGGGATTGCGGGAAATGTATGGCGACATGCTGGACCAGATCGACATAGCGAAAGAAGCGAAGGCGGCGTCGCAGATACAGTTCGTGAGCCAAACGTCTCCGGAGTTGGTGCAGTTGTCGCGGCTGGAGGACCGGCGGGTGCTGGTGACGGCGGAGCAGCGTCTGAAGGCGGGCGACACGAAAGGGGCGCAGGATCTGGCGCAGGAGGCGATCGACAAGAAGATTGGAGATGAAGGCCGCGCTCTGTTCATCCTGGCGGAAGTGGCCGTGGCGAATAAGAATATGGATGGAGCGCGGGAGAATTTTCAGAAGGCGATCGACACGGCGAAAGATCCGAAGGTGATTGCGTGGTCGCATGTGTATCTGGGAAGGATCTGCGATCTGAACGAGCAGCGCGAGGCGGCGCTGAATGAGTATCGGGCGGCGCTGATGGCGAGCACGGGGTTGCCGGAAGTGAAAGCGGCAGCGGAGCGGGGATTGCAGCAGGCGTATGAGCCTCCGGTGAAATCGCAGTGAGAGATGAGCAGTGAGCGAGCGGGGCAACCGGGCTCGGTCAGGATGAGAAAATCCCGACTTCTGGCAAAACCGTCCAGAAATGGGCACCCGGCGGGTGCGGTAGAATTCACGGTTATGAAAATCCCCAGTTCTGGCAAAAGCGGCCAGAGTGGGGCACCCCAGTGTGAAGGTTTGAGGTTTGAGGTCGAGGAGAAGGCATGAAGCGAATAGCGATAGTGATCGCGGTGGCAGTGGGCATTAGCGGATGGAGTTGGGCGCAGAGCAATCAGAAGCCGGCACAGAGTTCGACTCCGGCAACGGGGCAGGGACAGGCGGCGGCGCCGGCGGGGAAGCGCCCGCCACAGGCGAAGACGCAACCGGAATTTGAGGCGTACAAGGCGGCGATCGCGGCCACCGATGCGGCGGCGCTGGAGAAAGCGGCGGATGATTTCGCGGCGAAATTCCCGGACAGCGAGCTGCGCGTGGTGCTGTACAAGGCGGCAATGCAGAAATATCAGCAAGCGAATAACGGCGACAAGATGATGGAGATGGCGCGCAAGGCGCTGACCTATGATCCGGATGATCCGGAGGCGTTGCTGGGCGTGGCGCAGGTGGTGGTCGAGCAGACCCACGACACGGACCTGGATAAGGATCAGAAGGTCGCCGAGGCGCGGAAGGATTCGGAGCGCGCGCTGGTCACAATAGATACGGATGTGCCGACGTCGGGATATCCGCCGGCGGAGCTGGAGGCCTTCAAGAACTTTCTGCGGTCGGAGGCGTATCTGATATTGGGGACGCTTTCGTTCAAGTCGAACCAGTGGGCGGATGCGGAGACGAATCTGCGGAAGTCGATTGACGTTTTTCCGCAGCAGCCCGATCCGGTGGCCGTGTTCCGGCTGGCGGTAGCGCTGGATGAGCAGAATAAATATCCGGAAGCGATGAAGTACGCGAATCAGGCGGTAGATATGACGAAGGACCGTCCAGATTCAGGGGTGGGAAAAGCGGCGCGGGATGAGAAAGACCGTCTGGAGAAGCTGACGGGAACGGCGGCACCGGCGGCAGCTCCAGCGAAGCAGTAGGGAATTGAAAGGCAGATTCCTCCCTGCGTTCGGAATGACAAAGTCAAAATCCCACCTCTGGCAAAAGCGGCCAGAGATGGGGTACCCGCTCGTAATGCGCCGCAGAGGCGCGGCAGCGGTGGCGGTGGCTTTCCCATGTCCTCGACTGGTGCAAAGGCGGCGCTCGCTCAGGATGACAAGGATAGTGAAGTATTGAAATGAAGGAACGGGAAATTTCGGCGCTGGAAGAAAAGCTGGGGTATCACTTTCGGCGACGGGCGGTGATCGAGCAGGCGGTGACGCACAGTTCGCAAGCGCGGGAGCAGGAAGCGCAGCAGGCGGGCGAGAGCAAGTACAAGGTCAGCGACAACGAGCAGCTGGAGTTTTTGGGCGACGCGGTGTTGTCGCTGGTGACGAGCGAGAATCTGTATCAGCGGTTTCCGCAGTTTCGCGAGGGCGAGCTTTCGAAATTGCGAGCGCACCTGGTGAGCGAGCGGCATCTGATCCGGGTGGCGCAGCAGCTGGAGCTGGGACATTATCTGCGGCTGGGACGCGGCGAAGAGAAGAGTGGCGGACGAGGCAAGACGGCGCTGCTGGTGGATGCGCTGGAGGCGATCCTGGCGGCGATGTACCTGGATGGCGGGCTGGAAGTGGTGCGCGAGCTCGTAGTGAAGAACGTGATCGAGCCGGAGCTGGCCCGCATGGAGACCGCCGGCGGAACGCTTCCGGTGACGGATTTCAAATCAGCGCTGCAGGAGGTGGTGCAGGGTCTGGGATTGCCGCAGCCGGCCTATGTGCTGGTGCAGGAAGAAGGACCGGAGCACAGCAAGACATTCACAGTGGAAGCGCGTTTAGGCGCGCGCAACGGAAAGGAAGGCGAATTTGTAGGCCGGGCACAAGGCTCGACCAAGAAGACGGCGGAGCAGGATGCGGCGCGCCAGTTGCTGACTTTTCTGGCGTCGCGCTCCAAAGCGGCGGAAACCAAAGCCGCGGCTAAGCCGTCTCATCCTACAGATAAGTAACCTGCATGGATTCTTCTGAACCTGTCACCAGTACTCCTGCAAGTCCAGCCACGAACATGGAGGAGGCCGCTGCGGAGTTGAGCGTGGCGAGCGTCGCCAGTGCTGAGGCGCACGCAGCTGAGACGGAAACATCCCCACCTCTGCCAAATGAAACCCGGGCACACGCGGCGTTGCCCTCCAACCGTGGCGGATTGGCCGGCGATCTGATCGGTTCGGTGCAGTCCCTGTTAGGGACGGTGATCATCGCGATCTTCGTGATCACGTTTGTGGTGCAGGCGTTCCAGATTCCGTCGGAGTCGATGGAGAACACGCTGCTGGTGGGCGATTACCTGCTGGTCAACAAGCTGGTATATGGGGGCGGGGGATTTTTCGATTTTCTGATGCCGTATCAGAAGATCAAGCGGGGTGACATCATCGTGTTCCATTACCCGGTGGATCCCACCCAACATTTTGTGAAGCGGGTGATCGGATTGCCGGGAGACCGGTTGCGGATGGTCAACAAAACGGTGTTCATCAACGGCAAGCCGCTGAATGAGCCGTATGTTGACCCACAGCTTCTTCAGCCGCCAAACAATATGTTCCGCGATAATTTTCCGCGGACGGATATTCCGGCGATTGGGCTCGAGGGCAAGTGGTGGCTGGAAATGCGGAAGCTGGTGGAGGATGGCGAACTGATCATCCCTGAAGGACATTATTTTGTGATGGGCGACAATCGCGACAATAGCCAGGACAGCCGCTATTGGGGATTCGTGCCGCGGGCAAATATTGTAGGGCGGCCGCTGGTGATCTATTGGTCGGTGAAGGATTGGGATCATCGATGGATGGCGACGCCGCTAGGAAGGCTGTATCACGTGATCTACGGGATAACGCATATCGTGCAGATCACGCGCTGGCATCGGACGTTGCGGCTGGTACACTGAAACGGGTGGTGAAGCTTCCCTAAGCGTAAAAGACGCGCTTAGGATGGGGCACCCGCCCTTTCGAATCGCTTTCATTGAGCCGGAGAGAGCACAGGATTGGCGAAGAACGAAAAGCTTGTTGTAGAGCAGAAAGAAGCACCGGAAGAGAAGCCGAAAGAGACGACGGTCGAATTCCTGGCGTCGCTGGCGGCGGTGCTGGTGACCGGGCTATTCATCATCACGTTTGCGGTGCAGGCCTTTGAGATTCCCTCGAGTTCGATGGAAAACACGCTGCTGATCGGCGATCACGTCTTCGTGAACCGCATCAAATTTGCGCCCAAGACGTCATGGGTCGGGCCGCTGATTCCTTATCGCGACGTCAAGTTCCAGGACATTGTGGTGTTCCTGCATCCCGATCCGCAGCAGGCGGGAACCTATGTGGTGAAGCGGATTATCGGGCTGCCCGGCGACCGCATTCATCTGCGGAATGGCGTGGTGTACCGCAATGGCGTGGCGCTGAACGAACCGTATATCGATAATGATCGATTTAATCCCATGGATACGTACCGGAATGATTTCCCGGCGGTGCCTCCGTCGGACAACGATGACCTGTCCGCGAACTGGATGGTGGACCTGCCGCAGTACATACAAGACGGCGATCTGGTGGTCCCGCCGGATCATTATTTTGCGATGGGCGATCATCGCGCGGTGAGCCTCGACAGCCGCTATTGGGGATTCATTCCGCGGAAGAACATCATTGGGAATCCCATGTTTATTTACTGGTCGTTCGAGACGCCGGAAGATCAGTATCGGAAGACGAGTTGGGGCGACCGGGTGACATTCCTCGGGAAAGTAATTATCCATTTCTTCGATGAGACGCGGTGGAAGCGGACGTTTAAGGTGGTGAGGTAGGTAAGGAAGGTCGCCTCGCGCTTATTGCGAAGCAAAAAGCGCTTCGCAGCGAGCCGGCTCCCTCAGGTCCTCGACTCGCGCAAAAACGGCGCTCGCTCGGGATGACAGGAGTTTTCCCACTACCTCTCGCAGAAAACGCGAGAAGGGTGGGGCAACCGCCAGAAATGGGCACTCGGACCCGGTAGTTCCTCTTGTGAAACCTCTCTCCAAGCGACGTAAGGCAGCGTTGGCAGTCGGCGTCGTGCTCTTGCTGTTTCTGGTGCGGCCGGGCGTGTCGCGGCTCAAGGGACGCATCATCACTTCGATCAGCGCGGCGGTGGGAAGGCCCTCCGACATTGGCGCTGTGCATCTGCGGCTGCTGCCGCGCCCGGGATTCGATCTGGACAATCTGGTGGTATATGACGATCCGGCGTTCGGGGCGGAGCCGATTCTGCGCGCGAGCGAGGTGACGGCGGACCTGCGGCTGTTCTCGTTGCTGCGCGGACGCCTGGAGATTGCCGAACTGGATCTGAGCGAGCCGAGCCTGAATCTGGTGCACGGGGATAACGGCCGCTGGAATCTGGAGGCGCTGCTGGAACGATCGTCGCATACGCCGCTGGCGCCGACGGCCAAGATGAAGTCGGAACGGCGCGAGGAGTTTCCGTATATTCACGCGACGGCGGCGCGAATCAATTTCAAGAACGGATTTGAGAAGAAGCCCTACGCGTTGACCAATGCGGATTTTTCTCTGTGGCAGGAATCGGAGAACACGTGGGGCTTGCGTTTGAAGGCGCAGCCCATGCGCACGGATCTGAATCTGAACGACACCGGTGTCCTTCAGGTGAACGGCACATGGCGGCGAGCGGCGGCATTCCGCGAAACGCCCATGGATTTCCGGCTGGAATGGAGCCGCGGGCAACTGGGGCAGCTGACGAAATTCTTCACGGGCAACGACAAAGGATGGCGGGGCGGCGTACAGATCGATGCAGCCATGAAGGGAACTCCGGCGAAGCTCGAAATTGTCAGCGACGCGGCGGTGCAGGACTTCCGGCGCTACGACATCACGACGGGAGACGCGGTGACGCTGGCGGGACATTGCGAGGGCGAGTACAGCGCCGAGGATCACGAGTTTCATCAGATGGAGTGCAAGGCTCCGGTGGCGGGCGGAATGGTGCGTTTGAAAGGCGAGGCGGGATTGCCGGGAAGCCATCAGTACGAGCTGGAGGTGACGGCGGAGGATGTGCCCGTGAATGCGATGGCGGCGCTGGCGCGGAGAATGAAGAAAAATCTGCCGGATGATTTGACCGCGAGCGGGATTTTGCGCGCAAGCATGCGGATTCGCCAGGACGGGCCGGATGGACCGCTGCGCATGGCAGGGAAGGGCGAGATTCAGGCGTTCCAGCTGGTTTCGACGGAAGACAACGCGGAGAGTGGTCCGGAGACGATTCCGATCGTGTTTGGGGAGGGCGCTGGCCTGCATGCGAAGCGCGGAGACGCAGCGGGGCTGGAAGGTGCGCTAGTGGAGATTGGTCCATTTGGGTTGGGAACCGGGCGGACGAATGGAGCGGCGGTGGTGCGGGCGGCGATGAGTCGCGGGGGATATCAGGTCGCCATTGTGGGCGATGCGGATGTGGCGAAGAGCTTGAGAATCGCGCGGATGCTGGGAATTCCGACGCTGGAAACGGCGGCGGAGGGAACGGCGAGCGTGGATCTCGCGGTCGCGGGCTGGTGGGGTGCGGGCGGAGCGAACGGAGCGCATGCGGGATTTCTGGGCCCGCAGGTGACGGGAGCGGTGAAGCTGCGGAACGTGCGGGTCGAGTTGCGGGGAACCGCCGGGCCGGTGGAGATTGCATCGGCCGAGATGCGGTTGCTGCCGGGCGCATTGCAGGTGGCGAAATTGAATGCAGTTGCCGCGGAAACGACGTGGACGGGATCGCTGGAAATGCCACGTGGATGCGGCGTTCCCGAGGCATGCGAACTGCATTTCAATTTGAATGCGAACCACATCGCGTTGAGCGAACTCGCGGAGTGGGTGCGGCCGAAGGCGAAGAAGCGTCCCTGGTACCGGCTGCTGGAGGCGAGCGCGGCCAATGGGCCGTCGTTTTTTGCAAAGCTGCGGGCATCGGGGCGCATCAGCGCCGATCATGCGCAGGTGGAGAAACTCGCGGTGAGCCAGGCGGCGGCCAGCGTGGAGGTGGATCGCGAGAAATTAAGGATCAAGGATCTGACGGCGGAGTTGCTGGGCGGAAAACATCGGGGCGAGTGGGCGGCGGATTTCCGGGAGAATCCGACGAATTGCGAGGGCCACGGCTCACTGGCGGGAGTGTCCCTCGCGAAGCTGGCCGTGAGCGAGGCGTGGATCACGGGAACGGCGAGTGGAAGTTACGAGCTGAAAGGGCCGTGCTCGGTGGAGTTCTGGGATCTGGCTGAAGGTACGATGCAGTTTGACGTGAGCGACGGAACCATGCCGCGCGTATCGCTGAACGAAGATGAGGGGCCGGTGAAGATCGTGCGCATGAGCGGCGCGGCGCGGGTGGACAAAGGGAAATTCGCGATCAAGGATGCGATGCTGAATTCACCTGGCGGAAAGTTCCAGGTGACGGGCAGTGTGGGCGAGGGGCGCGCGATCGAGGTGAAGTTGACGCGCAGCGGTGCGGGTGGCGGGTACGAGATCAGCGGGACATTGGCGCAGCCGCACGTGACGGCGATCGCCGGAACGGAGCAGGCCCGGCTGAAGCGGTAAGCATTCCAGGTCTCGCAAAAACGTCGAGACATGAGGCATCGGCGAGCGATCTTTCGCAACTCGGGACTCAGGACTAACAATTTTCCACAGGTCCCGCCTTCCCCATGTGACATCTGCCCTTGTCTTCCACAGGCAAACTCCGCGATCATCGCGGAGGCCGTGACCCTCGCAAAACGCGAGATCGTTCGGCTCTAAGTCCTTTGTTTCACGGATTTTAGTATCTAAGTTCTTTGAAAGACGTATTTTGCCGGGAATTTCGCGCTAACTCCGTCATTCCAAAGATTCGGGGGGGAGGGGGGATACCCCCTCCGCATTACTGTTTTTTCCCAACGCTAATCGCTGCGGCGAGACCCCGGGCCGCTCACGCAAAAACAAAAGTGCAGCCCCGCGGAGTGGGCTGCACTGAGTCGAAGCTTGTGCTTTCGGCGAGCTAGTTAGAAGTAAGAGTAGGACCACAGCCGCCGATTGGCGAGTTGCTGCTGGTTGCAGAGCCGACGCCGACGCCGACTGGCTGCGAGGTAAAGCTTTTGTAGGTTGCGGTGATCTGATAGTAGCCCATTAACTCCCAAATGGGAGGATTCCAATACACATTCGGTGTCACAGTTGTGTTGAGCTGGTCCGTCCAGGTGCAAATGTCAACCACGGCGGTCATCAGTCCTGTGCTGTTGATGGGAACCGAGTTCGGGCCATAGGCCGGAAGCGGATTAAGATTTTGATCGGTGCCCACGGTAGTGACGTTCCAGGTGGAGTTATTGGTGACGTTGATGGTTTTTCCGCTGTGATAGTTCGCGGTGACGATGAGTTGCAGAGTGCCATCGACTCCAGCGAGGTTGTAAAAGCTGGTGCCACTGCTGGCTCCAGTGGAGCTGAGGGTGAGCGATTCCAAATAGTCTGATGTGCCGCAACTGGTCGAGATGAGCGCGACGGCGGCGACAATCAGGGCCAGAAATAGAGATATCCGTTTCACTGGGAAAACCTCCGCGAGATTTCAATTCGCATGTTGGCAGGACGGGATGCGACCTGCAAGGAACGGACGTGCACGTCCGATGGTCACAGGGATGGATTGAACGTCGGCGGAGGGCCATGAATGTTGATGGAATTCGCGTGGTGACGCCGCGGTAGGAGCGCGGGGGAAGGGTTACCTTAGGTTCGAAGCGCCACGGCAAAAAGTCCACCACGGAGACACGGATTCACGGAGGAGAGAGGCATCCCACTTCGTGATCAATCCTCACCTATCCCATTTTTGAGGACGTGTCCGAAAGTCCCTGAAAATCTGTCGTGCAGTCCAATGACATTCGTAACGTTGTCAGGGCGTTACTACCGTCCTAGGATCGCGGAGAGCGGGAAGTGTGTTCCCTCGTCGTCCGTCACCCGATCGGTTGGAGGCAGTTCATGAAGATTCTGGTTCGAGTGTTGATGAGCCTGCTGATGCTGCTGGCACTGCTTTGGCTGGTGGCGTGTAGCGGAGCGCCGGGATGTCCGCAGCTTTCGTTTGGCGGAGGCGCGTGCACGGCCGGCAGCGGCAGTGGAGGGGCGGGTTTTGGCGGCGGTGGCGGGGGTGGCGGCGGTGGCGGAGGGTCGGCGACGGCCTTTGCTTATGTAGTCGATCAGGCCGGCAGTACGGGGACGGGACAGCCAACCATGGATGGATTTGCGCTGACGGCGAGTTCGAGCGGGTTTGCGGCGATTTCGAACTACTCGGCGCCCTCGATTCCCAGCAACGGCGGTGGCGTGGGAATGGTGATCGCGCAGAAGCAGTACCTGTATGCCGGATTTGCGGCAGCGCAAGAGATTTTGGGGTGGACGATTGGAACCGATGGATCGCTGACCGCGATTGGCGGATCGCCGTTTTCGGCGCCTTTCCTGAACTACTACGTGTCGGGAGTTGGGCAGAGCCAGATGATCACCAATCCGCAGGGAACGTTGCTGTTCGCCTCGGATACCCTGCAGGGGTTGATCTATGTGTACTCGATCGGCAGTGGAGGCACGCTGACGGCGGTGACTGGATCTCCATTCTCACTGCCCACCGGTTTTGAGCCGATGAACCTGACGACGGATGGGCTGGGGAACTATCTCTACGCGGTCAACGGAGTATATACGACGCACCAGGGTTATTCGATTGCGGCATTTACGATTGGAACAGGAACTTCTCTGGGAGTGCTGACGTCGGTGCCGGGGAGTCCGTTCGCGTACAACATGTGGCAGCTGCAGGGCGAGCCGACTGGGAAGTATCTGATCGGGACGACGGGGAGCTCGGCCTACTACGGCGCAATCGACAATCCACAGCTGTATGTTTTCACGATCACTCAGTCGGGGGCGAATGCTGGTGCGATCACGGAGTCGCAAGCGATAACGACGGTGAATTCGCCGTTCGACATCGCGGTGCAGCCGAACACCGGAGGAGATCTGGTGTACTCGTTCAGCATCAATGATCAGGGAACGGCGTTCAATCCGATCGAAGGGTATACGCTTTCGAATGGGACGCTGACCGCGGATACGAATTCGCCGTTCACGCTTTCGGGCGGTCTGGGAGTTTGGGGACAGTTTGATCAGAGTGGAATGTATCTGTTCCTGTACGCCAGTTACGACAATTCGAGCAACGTCCTGGTGACGCAGTTGACGCCGTTTACGGTGGGAACGGGAGGAGCGTTGACCGAGGCATTCCCGACCGAAACCTTGAACACGCCCGGATTTTGGGCGGTGACGGACGTTCCGTAGGGGGTATGGAGTTGTTGACAGGTTAGAGACCCGCGTGAACTGCGGGTCTCTTTGTGTTTGGGAAGTGGGGGGTAGAATAAGGGCACGCGGGAAAGAGGCGGATAAGTCCACCACGGAGACACGGAGTCACGGAGGAAAAGAGCGTCAGGGTGAGTAAGACGCTGCTGTTCGGTTATCCCATGTCTCGCAAAGGCGGCGAGACATGGGGCATCCCAATTCTTGTTGTTTGGGGCATCCGGCACTTCGGGTGAACACAAGGTCCTTCGACTCGCACAAAGGCGGCGCTACGGCAAGGGCGACAAGGATGGGGCACCCGGTGTTTGGGATGAGAAGGTCAAAATCCCCACCCTGTCGCAAAAAGCGCGACAAGGATGGGGCACCCGTGTGAATGCAAACCTTTTTTAGTGCGGCAACGTCTGAAAGAGAACGCCGCGAAGAGACAGTGGTATTGCGCGGTGCATCCAAAGAACCAAGGGCGTTTCGTTGAGCATTAAGATCAAAATTCCGAAAACCGGTGGTACGAGTGGAAAGACGATTCGCGGACTGCCGCGCGATCCGGTGGTGCGCGCGGGGCTGATTCTATTTCTGTTGCTGACCGTGACGTTTACGGTGGGCTTCTCCTATTACTACGTCAAATACGACCGGATCATCGAAAAGCGGTTCCGCACGCCGGTGTTCAGCAATTCCGCGAGAATTTATGCGCTGCCGCGCACGGTGCGCGAGGGCGAGAAGATTGATGCCAAGGAGATCGCGACCGACCTGCGACGGGCCGGATATGCGGATAAGGATGGGCAGTCGGCGCTGGGAACGTTCCACCTGGTGAAGGGCGGTATTGATGTGACGCCGGGGCCGGAGTCGTATCACAGCCCGGAGCCGGCGCGCATTGAGATTGAAGACGGGACGATCGACAAGATCACCAGCAAGGGCACGGAGCTTTCGGCGTATGAGCTGGAGCCGCAACTGGTGACGGCGCTGTTCGATGCGGAGCAACGATCGAAGCGCGAGGTGGTGAAGTACAACGACATTCCGGCAGTGATGGTGCAGGCGACGCTGGCGATCGAGGACCGGAGATTCTTCGAGCACAGCGGAATTAACTTCGTCCGGACGGTAGAGGCGGCGTGGGAGGATGTGATCCGGCAGAAGCGGGCGCAGGGCGGATCGACGCTGACCCAGCAGCTGGCGCGTGGATTCTTTCTGACTCCAGAGAAGTCGATCAAGCGAAAAGTGATCGAGATGCTGATCGCCGAGGAATTGGAGCAGAAATTTTCGAAGCAGCAGATTTTCGAGTTCTATGCGAACTGGGTGAACCTGGGACAGCGGGGATCGTTTGCGATCAGCGGATTCGCAGAGGCGTCGAAGGCGTACTTTAACAAGGACCTGAAGGACATCACGCTGCCGGAAGCGGCGCTGTTGGCCGGAATCATACAGGGGCCGAGCCGGCTCTCGCCGTATCGGCATCCGGAGCGGGCGTTGGAACGCCGCAACCTGGTGCTGGACTCGATGGTCGATACGCATGCGATTACCAGAGAGCAGGCGGAGAAAGCGAAGGCGACGCCGCTGAAACTGGCGCCTCCGAATGTGGAGGCGAGCGATGCTCCGTATTTCGTCGACATGGTGCGCGACCAGCTGATCAATAAATTCAGCGAGAACGATCTGAACGATCAGAACTATCGGGTGTACACGACGATCGATCCGGATTTGCAGAAGGCGGCGGCGCAGGCGGTGGAAAGCGGCATCAAGCTGGTGGACGAAGAAGTGAAGCGGTTGCGTACCAAGCGCGTGAGAGTGGGGAAGAAATACGAGACGAAAGTCGAGCCTGGGCCGCAGGCGCAGGTGGCGCTGGTCGCGCTCGATCCGCACACGGGAGCGGTGCTGGCGCTGGTGGGCGGACGCGATTATGGATGGAGCCAGCTGAATCACGCGCTATCGAAGCGGCCGACGGGATCGATCTTCAAGCCGTTTGTTTATGCGACGGCAATGAATACGGCGATCGATGGATCCACAAACGTGATCACGCCGGCCTCGACGGTGACGGATGCGCCGACCACGTTCGCGTACGGCGATCAAATTTACGAGCCGCGGAATTACAAAGAGGAATATCACGGAGACGTGACGCTGCGGTACGCCCTGGCGATGTCGCTGAACAATGCGACGGTGAAAGTCGCCGAAGAAGTGGGATACGACAAAGTGGCCGATCTGGCGCGATCGGCAGGAATCATGTCGGTGAAGCCCACGCCGGCGATGGCGTTGGGATCGTACGATGCTTCGCCGCTGGATATGGCGGGGGCGTACACGGCGTTTGCGAATAATGGCATGAGGCTGTCGCCGATCCTGTTGCGCTCGGTGCGCAATGCGAAGGGCGATGTGCTGGCGAATTATGGGACGGATCAGCGGCAGGTGCTCGATCCGCGAATCGCCTACGTCATGACGAACATGATGGAAGGCGTGATCAACAATGGTCTGGGATATACGGCGGTGCGGCTGCGCGGGTTCATGCAGCCGGCTGCAGGAAAGACCGGCAGCTCGCATGATGGATGGTTTGCGGGATATACGTCGAATCTACTGTGCATCGTGTGGGTGGGATACGACGACTACAGCGATTTGCGCTTGAGCGGCGCGATGACGGCGGCACCGATCTGGACCGAGTTCATGAAAAAGGCGGCGGAACTGCCGCAGTACTCCAATATGCAGGAGTTCCAGCAGCCCTCGGGCGTGGTGGATGTGCAACTGGATAAGGGAACGAACCGGCTGGCGACGCCGACTTGTCCGGATGATTATGTTTCGGCATTCGTGGCGGGAACGGAGCCACGGGAGACATGCGATCAGCAAGCCGGCGTGAAGGGATTCTTCTCGCGCCTGTTTGGAACGCAGGAAAAAGTCTTGCCGCCTCCGGGAACGCCTGGACAGGGGGCGAACGCGCAGGGACCAGCGGTGCAAGCGCAGGACGATCAGAATCCTGACGCAAAAAAGAAGAAGGGATTCTTCGGCAAGATTGCGGGGATTTTTAAGGACGATAAGAACACGGCTCCGGCACAGAAACCTCCTGACAACCCGCAGCCGCATTAGCCATTCGCGGATTAATGCATCTGGTAGCGTCTTTGAGAAGGAAGCGAGCCAAACGCGCGACTATTGCGTCGCAAGGACGCGACGCATCGGGCGGCTCGCCCAGGTCCTTAGACTCGCGCAAAGACGGCGCACGCTCAGGATGACAACCAAAACAGATGGGGGCCCGAAGGAAATGCCTCCAGGCTAGCCACGTCACTTAGGTGGCGAAGTGCATAAATCCGGATATATTCGTACAAAAGACCGGTAAAAGCCGCTTATTTTCGGTGATAGACAGGTGTCTGCCAGCGAAGTGAGATCCGGAAACAGCGAAGAGAATTCCTCGCCGGGTGCGGGAAACTGTGCCAGAATAGGGGCAATCGCTGGGGGTGGCCGATGTCGTCCTGGCCGAAGTTGGTGGTTCCCGTCTCTCTCGTTGTTCTCTGCATTTTCACGTTCTCTGCGATTGGATTAGCGCAGGGATCTCAGGTGCAAATCGCACCGCCGCTGATGCGGATTGTGGATCCGCCACCGAAAGATGCCAGCGTTACCGATCTGGAAAAGAAGGCGGATCAGTTGCGCGTGTCGAAACTGTTTCTCGATGCGCTCGATTATTATCACGCGGCGCTGGCCAAGGAACCGAGCTCGGCGCGGCTGCTGAACAAGATCGGCATTACTGAATTGATGATGCAGCGCTACCGCGAGGCAAAGAAGTCGTTTGAGAAATCGATCAAGGCGGACCACACATTTGCCGACGCGTACAACAATCTGGGTGTGGTGTTTTACGAGAATCGAAAATACGCACCGGCGATCAAGGAATATCGCAAGGCGATCGTGATCGATGGAAATTCAGCGTCGTTCTACAACAACCTGGGAGCGGCGCTGTTCTCGAAGAAGGAATTTGAGCCGGCGGTGCAGGCTTATCAACGCGCATTGGAACTCGATCCGGATGTGTTTGAGAGGACCTCGCGGGGAGGGGTGCAGGCTCAACTGCCGAGCCCGGAAGACCGGGCAAGATACGATTACACGGTGGCGAAGCTCTACGCCAAGATGGGATTGGATGATCAGTCGCTGGAGTATCTGCGCAAGGCGATGGAAGAGGGATACAAGGATTTCAACGACGTTTATAAGGACGCGGAGTTCGCGCAGGTGCGCAAGGATAAGCGATTTGCGGAGTTGATCGCGACCAAGACGTACGCGGTTCCGGAATAGATCGTGAGGCGATGGATCTGGGCTGGTATGCTCCTGCCCCGTTACCACAGGACCACACTTTACAAACATTTACAAAAATAGACGGAACTTAGCAGACGAGGGGTGTTTAATTTCTCTACATACTCCTGAAAACAACAGGGTGAGTAAGGAGAAACGGTAGCCCATCGGATGCTGACCCGAGCACGCCCCAAGCAAGCATCCGATGGGTTTTTTGTTTTGGGCGCTCCGTCCCAATCAATCGCGAGCTAAAGCCCCGCTTCTTTGGCGGCCCTGAGCGGCTCGGCTGAAGCCGAGCCCTTTCAAGCTGATTTTTGTTTCAAAGCTATCGGGAAGGAGAGCGCCTTCAAATTGGATTGTTGAAGCCGTGCCCTTTCAAGGCTGATTGCTGAGGCGGCTTCTAATTTCCGGGGATTGCGACCTTGCCATTGAGGTAATTGTCCAGAGCTTCCTTCCACTTGCCTTGGGCTTTCAGGATGAAATCGAGGGCGTCGCGGAGTGCGCCGTCGCCGCCTGCGTGCGGCGTAATGTAGTGGGCTTCTCTCTTTACCTCGGCGCGAGCGTTCTCGACGGCGATGGCGAGGCCGGCGGCGCGCATGGCAGGGAGGTCGACGACATCATCGCCGACGAAGGCAGCTTCGCTGGACTCGAGGCCTGCCTGGTGGACGATCTGCGCGAAGGCCAAAGCTTTGTCCTGAATTCCCTGAGAAACGAATTCCAGTTTCAAGTCGCGGGCGCGAAGAGCGACAGTTTCAGAAAAGCGGCGAGTGATGAGGCCGGTGCGAATGCCTCCGGCGCGAGCGAGTGAAACGGCGACGCCATCGTGGGCGTGAAATCCCTTGAACTCGATGGAGCCTTGCGCGGTGAGATTCTCGCCGCCGGACGATGCGCCGTGTTCAGGAAGGAAAAAGAGTTTGCCGTCGGTGAGGACGCCATCGACGTCGAAAAGAAGCAGTTTGATTTTGCGGGCGCGAGATTGGGCAGAGATTTTCCTGGACATGCGGAGAAATTCTAACAGCCGGGAGTCGGGTTTGGGGCAGGGCATGTCGCAAGAGCTCTTGGAATGGCCCTGTGTCTATTTATGGGGCAGGGATTCTTCGACTCGCGCTCATATCCGCTCGCGCTTCGCTCAGAATGACGGAGTTTCCCACCCTTCCACAAAAAAACCGGAAGGATGGGGCACGCGGAATGGCGGAGAGCGCAGGAGGAATTGGTTTAGAACTGGGCCGCGGCTGCGTCGGTGGTGGGATGCAGGGGAACGATCTGATCGACATTGGTCACACGCAAAAGTTGATCGATGTGCGCATTGGCGCCAGCCACGCGCAATTGCCCACCGGCCTGCTTCATCTGCCCAGCGACGGTGACGATGATGCCGATGCCGGTGCTGTCGACGTGGGTGATGCCGCTGAGATCAAAGATGAGTTTAGTGCGGTTTTCGGTGACGAGCTTTTTGGTGGTCCACTCGACCTGACGGCAATCGTTGCCCATGGTGATGCGGCCGGACATGGCAAGGACCACGATGTCGGGCGGCATGTGTCTGGTTTCGATGGTGAGAGGCATGGGGAGGCTCCTTAATTGAATTTCAAATCAGGGCCCTTCGGTCGCGCAGTTCGATCCCAATCGACGTTTCAAATTGACCGACTAACCCTCCTGCTTGTTCCCCAGTTTCTGGCACCGGGCCGTGAGTGGCGCCGGCGCTGGCGGCGATTGTAGCACTCGGACGCGGGTCCGGCCAGGCCATGGTCTTGGCACTAAGGTTTGGAAGGAAGGGCGGCGTCGAGATCGTCTGCGGCTTTGCTGATGCCGACGGCGATGTTGTCGATGACCTGGGCGACCATGGGAATCTGGGCATCGGCTTCCTTCCATCTTTTTTCATCCATATATTCGCGCACGGCGGCGACGGGCTTGGCGCCGTATCCGGTGTAAGCACCGGGAGCGTAGATCTGATTTTTGAACCAAGGACGCTCGGGCAGTCCTTTTTCAATGAGGAAAAGGCGCGAGACGTTCAGCAGGTCGGCGTTCACGGTGGCGAGCGAGGCGTCAGAGATGGAATCGGCGGAGCGGAATTTTTCGAGAGCTTTCGAATAACGATCAGCGGCTTTCTTTAGGTTCTCGATGGAGTTCTTCATGGGCGCGAAATTCATGAACGGCGGCACCGTCTCGACGGGCGGAGCAACGAAGGTTTTGTGCGGGTCGGCAGTCGCAGTGAAACCGCCTTCCTGAATTTCCTGATTGCGTTCGGTGATTTCCTCCTGCTTGTCTTTCAGCAGTTTTTCGAGTTCGGATTCGTAGCGGGCGATGGCATCGGCTTGCGGTGAGTAATCGAAGGGGAGCAAATCCGAATCGGCGAGACGGAGGACGATCGATCCGCCGGTCTGCGCGAGGGCACGCTCGTACTGGAAATTCTGATCGGCGAAGTGGGTATACCAATAGAAGTCGTCGTAGATGGAGTGGTATTGCGTGCCTTCGTCTTCGCCGCCGAATCCGAGATTGAGCGAAGAGATGCCGGCGAAATCCTGAAAGGCGGTGTAGTCGGAGCCGTCGCCGAGTTCGTGCACCTGGAGATCGGTGCGCTTGCGAGTTTTGGCGCGGTCTTCGTTGTCTTTGGCCTGCATGATGGCGCGGAGATGAGAGCGTTCGTAGACGGAAATATTTTTCTCCGGATCGTTGATGTCGCGGGCGACGGCGGTAACCATGGATTCGAGATCTTGTGTGCCGCCGACGAAAAGATATCCACGCTCGCTGCCGTCGGAATTGACGTAGGCGACGGTGTGTTTCTTGAGATCGTCGACATGGGTTTCGACCCACTCGGTCGAACCAAGCAGGCCGGGCTCTTCACCATCCCAGGCGCAGTAGATGATGGTGCGTTTGGGCGTCCAGCCTTGCTTGTGCAGTTCGCCTAGCACGCGGGCTTCTTCAAGCATGGCCGACTGGCCAGAGATTGGATCTTCGGCACCATTCACCCACGCATCGTGATGATTGCCGCGGATGACCCACTGATCGGGATTGGAGCCGGCCATGGTGGCGATGACGTCGTAGAGCGGCTTGATGTCCCAATTGGAAGTGACTTTAAGATGCACGCGCGCGGGACCAGGACCGACGTGGTAAGTGATGGGCAGGCCACCGCGCCAGGATTCGGGAGCGACTTGTCCTTGTAAGGCTTCGAGAAGCGGCTGGGCGTCGGCGTAGGAGATGGGTAGAACGGGAATTTTGGTGATGGTCTTGGCGTCTTTGATATCAAGGCGCTTGGCGCCGGGAACGGCGCCGATGCCGGGAGTGAGCGGATCGCCGGGATAATCGGTGTCCATGACGCTGCCGCGCTGGACGCCCTCACGCGGACGCCAGCCGCCGGTGGGATAGTCGTCGCCGTGAAAGAAGCCGTCGCCGCGGGGATCGGAATAAATGATGCAGCCGATGGCGCCGTGCTCGGCGGCGACTTTGGGCTTGATGCCGCGCCAGCCTGATCCGTAGCGGGTGATGACGATTGCGCCTTTGACGGAGACGCCCATGCGGTCGAGGTCTTCGTAGTCTTCGCGATTGCCATAATTGGCGTAAATGAGTGGGGCGGTGACGTCGCCGTCGATGGAGTAGGCGTTGTAAGTCGGAAGCTGCTCGGCCGTCTGGTTTGAAGTGGGATCGACGGGAATGACGGGCTCTTGCAGTTTGGCCTTGAATTTAGTGGGCGCGACAAGTTCGACAACGCGCTCTTTGGGAGTGGGGAAGAGGACGTCAAAGTTTTCGATGTGAGCGTCGAATCCGGCGGCCTTGAATTGAGCGAGGATCCATTCGGCGTTGTCTTTGTCGTAGGGCGAACCGACGTGATGCGGGCGCGCGGAGAGACGGCGCATGTTCTCGCGAATGTTGTCGGCGACTGTGGCGTCGCGGAATTTCTTTTCGAGGTCACGCTCGGTTGCAGTGGAGTGCGCGGTGTAGCCGAGAAATTTCTTTTGGCCGGCGTTGGCGTCGGTGGATTGGGCATTGGCCTGTACGTTGGCGAGTTGCATGAAAGAAAACAGAAGAAGATAAGCGGCGAGAGAGCGCAGTGAGTTCATGAGTCACCCGGATGGAAATGAAACCGGGAATTTTATCACCGATTGGAGGCGGAGAGCGGCGAGTTGTGATGTGGAGCAGGCCAATGCTGTTGCATGGTCCGTTGCTGAAGCTCAAGATATCCGCGCCTGAAGGGTCGAGTCTGCCGGTTCCGTTTTTTTTTGTCGTGCGACTTTTCCTTGTGCGATTTGTCGGAGTATCATCAATGAAATTTTCTGCGAGCAAATGATTGAGCCGGTCAAGGAAACTCTGCATGACGCGTTCCGATACTGTGATTCGTAGATGGTCGCCTATAGTCCTTGTGGTCGCGTGCGTGGCATGGGCATGCACAATTTCTCTCGCACAGGACGCGGGTGCAAAGGGCGCATCCGTTTCACGTGAGACCGGTCTCGCAGCGTGGCAGCAGGTTTATTCTGTGCTGACACATCCGCGCTGCATTAATTGCCATACGGCGACCAACTATCCGGAGCAAGGCGATGACCGGCATCGGCACCTGTTCAACGTGGTGCGGGGGCCAGCAGGGAAGGGTGTTCCTGGCCTTAACTGCGCCACATGTCACCAGTCGGCCAATGCCAACAGCACCGGAGTGCCGGGCGGGCATAACTGGCATCTGGCGCCTCTTTCCATGAAGTGGCAAGACACTGACGATAGGATCCTGTCGAGCGCCGACGTTTGTCGTTCTCTGACGAAAAATGGCGGCCTTAACGGTTCTGGCATTCTGCATCACCACGAGCATGAACCGTTGGTGCTCTGGGCGTTTCAGCCGGGACGCCGGCGCGACGGTACCGAGCGCTCCGTGCCGCCACTTACTCACGAGCAGTTTGTCGCCGCCACGCGGACATGGGTTGGCGCGGGAATGCCATGTCCGCAGAACCCTTGAAATCGGAGGCTGCAATGGAAAAGTACAAGCTGACGGTAAACGGGCAAGCAAGAGAAGTTACCGTCGATCCTGGCACGCCGCTGCTTTGGGTGTTGCGGGAAGAACTGAAAATGACGGGTACAAAATATGGTTGCGGCATCTCGGCCTGCGGCGCGTGTACGGTGCACCTGGCGGGAATCGCAACGCGGTCATGCGTGCTTCCGGTCTCGCTGGTTGGCGACCGGCCGGTGGTGACGATCGAGGGGATCGGACAAGATCGCGTGGGCCGTGCGGTGCAAGACGCATGGGTGTCGGAAGACGTTGTGCAGTGCGGATACTGCCAGAGCGGACAAATCATGAGCGCTGTGGCCTTGCTGAGGAGCCAACGAAAACCCACAGACGCGGAGATTGAGGAATCGATGGGCGGAAATATTTGCCGCTGCGGTACGTACGTTCGTATCCGCAAAGCGATCAAGGCTGCCGCCGAGCAACTCGCATAAAAGGAGAGGATTATGTCTGCGACGATGTTGGGTTCAGAATCAACTCTCAGCCGAAGGAGTTTTCTGCGGGTTTCAGCCACGGCTGCGGGCGGATTGATCGTGTCACTTTATCTCGACTCTTGGATCATCGCGCAGGCTCCTCCAACGAAGACATATCCTCCCGACGCGTTCGTTCACATTGAGCGAGACGGAAACATTGTGATTCAGGTGAATCGCCTTGAGTTCGGGCAGGGAGTTCAGACCTCTTTGCCGATGGTTTTGGCCGATGAGATGGATGCGGATTGGTCGCATGTAATGCCGCAGCTCGCTCCTGCGGCCGATGTATACAAGGATCCAGTATTTGGCATTCAGATGGTGGGAGGATCGGGGTCGATTGCGCACTCTTATCAGCAGTACCGTGAATTGGGAGCGAAGACTCGCGCCATGGTAGTCGCCGCTGCGGCGCAACAATGGAAGGTGTCGGCGGCAGAATGCAGAACTGACGCCAGCGTAGTGTATGGTCCCGGCGGACGATCAGCCAAGTACGGCGAACTCGCCGATGCCGCGGCGCACGTGCCGGTGCCGGAAAACGTGCCGCTGAAGAAAGCATCGGAATTCAAGCTTATTGGCAAGAACACGCGCCGACTCGATAGCCGTCCGAAGTGTGACGGGTCGCAAAAATTTGGTCTCGATCTCGACCTGCCGGGAATGAAAATTGCCGTTGTGGCGCGCCCTCCCATTTTTGGTGGAGTGCCGAAATCGGTGGACGACAAAGCGGCGAGAAGCATGCCCGGTGTGGTGGATGTGTTCGAGATTCCGACGATCAGCAAAGGAACGGCGGTAGCGGTTGTGGCAGATAAGTTCTGGACCGCGAAAACTGCGCGCGACCGGCTAAACATCGATTGGGATTTCTCGAAGATCGAACCGGCAGACACCGAGCAGCTGCGGGCGAAGTATAAAGAGCTGGCGCGAACGGCGGGGAATGTTGCCGTGACTCGTGGGGATCTCAGTGTGCTGGATGGAATCAATGCCGCGAACCGAATCGCTGCGGAATATGAATTTCCTTATCTCGCGCACACGCCGATGGAGCCGTTGAATACGACGATTCGGTTCGATGGCGACCGGGCGGAAGTGTGGGCTGGCTCGCAGTTTCAAACCTTCGATCAAATGGCGGTTGCTCAGACTCTCGGGCTGAGGCCGGAGCAAGTTATGTTTCACACAGAGATGGCCGGCGGAGGATTCGGCAGAAGAGCGGTGCCTGATTCGCATGTGCAGCGTGAAGCGGCCACGATTGCCAAGCGTTACCAAGGCACTCCGGTAAAGCTCATCTGGCCTCGCGAAGACGACGTGCAAGGTGGGTACTATCGTCCTATGTTCGCGCATCGGGTGGAGATTGGCATTGGCTGGGATGGCATGCCCGTGGCATGGAGGCACGTAATTGTGGGACAGTCGCTTGTGGCAGGTACTCCGTTCGCGGCCATGCTCATAAAGAATGGAGTGGACGAGACTGCGGTCGAGGGCGCCGCGGACAATCCTTATGTGATTCCCAATTTCAGCGTGACCGCGCATCATCCCACGCCCAACGTGCCGGTGCTGTGGTGGCGTTCGGTTGGCCACACACATACTGCCTTCGTGATGGAAACGCTGGTCGATGAGCTGGCGACTCGTGTGGGGGCAGATCCCTTTGAGTATCGGCAGAAGCTGCTCCAACCGGATGCCAAGAAACTTCGTGCAGTTCTAGATCTGGTGGAGGAAAAAAGTGGTTGGCGAAATCATTTGCCGGAAGGCCATGCGGCGGGCGTCGCATGTCATGAATCCTTCGGAACCACTGTTGGCTGCGCGGTGGATGTATCGATCGAGAACAAACGGCCGAAGATTCATCGCGTTACAATTGCACTTGACTGCGGGACGGCCGTGAATCCGTTGACGATTGAAAGCCAGTTTCAGGCTGGCGTGAGTTTTGGGGTAACGCAGTTGATGGCGAAAGGGGCGATCACCTTCAAGGACGGCTATACGCAGCAGAGCAACTTTGACGGCTACACTCCACCCTACATCATGGATGCTCCGGTTGCGGTCGACGTGCACATCGTCCCCAGCACGGAAGCACCAACGGGTTGCGGCGAACCACCGGTTCCGGTCATTTCGCCGGCCGTGGTGAATGCACTGTTCCGCCTAACCGGCAAGCGCTACCGTAGCCTGCCGTTGGTAAGTCTCTAACCGCAGTTTTTCCTCACAGCGTTTGCAGGAAGTTGATCAAGTCCTGCATTGCTGAGGTGTGAGTCCAATCTGAAAACGATCGTTGTAGAAATTGACCACTGGGGAAAGATTCGCGTCCCCGCCGTCAGACTTGCTGATCTGTTTTTCCGGAGTATGGGGCTGGGTGGCTACAGCGAAAACAGCAAGTGCGCAATGCACAAGGCTGCAACCCCTGCAGCTCCTTCATAATCGAAGAGTGGTCTCAGTTGCGGGGATTTCCGATGAGGAGTCTCCGGGATAATTGGCGAGTGCGTCCCGACGTAGCTTTCGATTGGTGAGAGTGGGGGGCTGATTGGCTCTGAAAACGCATGTATTGGCAACAATTGGCGAAGGTGGGCTCATTCTGACAGTGGGAGGCGTGGGATGGGCAGCCCACATGCCGCTGCTTTTTGCGAGTCTCGGGCCTACCGCCTACGAGCTTGTGGAGAAGCCCAATACTCCGAGCGCGAAGGCTTACAACATCATCGTTGGACATTTCATCGCATTGGGCGCGGGCTTCTTCGCGTTGTGGGCATTGCACGCCTGGAATTCACCGAAAGTTACGGTGGCCGAACTCGTGAGTAGCCGAAGGCTCTGGGCCGCACTTCTAGCCGTTGTCATCACAACCGCTGCGACTTTAGCATTGAAGGCCAGCCAACCGGCGTCTCTGTCGACCTCACTTTTGGTGTCGCTGGGATCGATGCAAACCGGACGCGGCGCACTCGCCATCATTATCGGTGTTCTCTTGCTCGCCGCACTTGGGAAACCCCTTCGACGCTACTTCCAACCATTGAAGCCAGAGAAAAGTTCTGGCTCATCCTGAAGACATCAATCTGGAAAAAATTGTTATTCTGCATCGGCATAGGCGATCGTTGTGAGCAACGCGTTCGCCGCCTGGCGCGAGTCGAGTCGAGTGTGTTGCACGACGATGGGGACGTCGGATTCGATCACGCTGGCATAGTCCGTTCCCCTGGGGATAATCTCAGGATCCTTCAAATCGTTGAAGCGTATATGCTTCGTGCGATTGGCCGGAACCGTAATTTGGTAAGGGCCGGCAGGCGCGCGATCGGAAAAGTAGACAGTGAGCTGCACATGAGCATCTTGCTCGGACGCATTGAGCAGGCACACTGTTTCGTGGCTTGTCATTTCAGGTTCAGGGCCGTGGCTTGATTTCGGAATGTATCCTTCTGCGATGGCCCAGCGAGTTCGACCGATGGAATTTATCAATTCTTTTCCTCCCACTTATGATCGTCTTCGGCTCGCCCAGGCTAACCCGCACGCGGTGAGCGCCAGTCCGCTGAGAAGCGCCGCTCGGATGATGGATTTCTTCTGGGCTTGCTCGCGCGGCTTCACGAAATATCGTTCGGGATAGATGATTGGAACGCGGTCCTTCTCCGTCTTGAGACCCAGACTCATGACTTCTGCCAGATGCAGCGCATGACGATTGGTTTCCTGAGCAACCTGCTCCTTGCAACTGAAACCGTCGGCTACGATCACTGTTGACACTGAGGCTTTTCGCACCTCAGGGAGAAGCGATCTCTCTCCACAATCGATCGAAACCTGATACTTGTCCTTTTCGTACCCAAATGCTCCCGCCATGCCACAGCAACCGGATTCGAGCACGCGGTGATCAAGTTGCATCTTGTCCATCAATGATTTCTCTTCTTTGAATCGCATGATGGCTTTGTGATGGCAATGGCCTTGAATTAATGCCTGGCGAGCAACTTTAGGAGGCTCGTACCCAGGGATCTTGTTGTCAAGAAATTCGGAAAGCGTAAATGTGTTTTTGGAAAGCGCATGGGCAAGGCTTGATTCGGGCAACATGTTATGCAGTTCATCGCGGAATACCGAGCAGCAACTCGGCTCAAGAACGACCATAGGAACATTCGCGGAAACATACGGCTCAAGTGCAGTGAGATTGCGTTGCAGGTAGGACTTGGCCATGTCGAGAAAGCCGTAATCGTAGAGGGGCCGGCCGCAGCAAAGATGCTGATCGAGAACCTCGACGTCGCAGCCCGCATGCTCCAATACTTCGACGGCAGCTTGCGCCGTTTCCGGCATGAAGTAGTTATTGAAAGTGTCCGCCCAAAGAACGACTTTATTTCCGTGCGCGGAATTCGCTTTGTGCTTGCGGAACCATGATCGAAAGGTGTGTGCCGCAAAGGCTGGAATTTGTCGTTGGTGCGGAACTCCTACTGCCATTTTGGCGATTTCGCGCAAGCCGGGCACTTGCGTAAACAGGTTGGCAAGTCCGGGTGCAACCGACGCAAGACGAGCCCACTTGTCAATCCATCCAAAGGCGTACGCGTAGATCGGACGAATGCGTCCTTCCCAATAATGAGCAAGGAACTCGGCCTTGTAAGTGGCCATATCTACGTTGACGGGACAATCGCCTTTACAGCCTTTGCATGCCAGGCAAAGGTCCAGAGCTTCTTTGACATGCTCGTCACGCCAGCCCTCGCGGATAACATCGCCGTGCAGCATCTCCCAGAGCAAGTGAGTCCGGCCGCGGGTGGAATGCATTTCTTCGCGCGTGACCATGTAACTTGGACACATCGTGTCCTGTGCGCCTTCGCCATTTTCACGGCGGCACTTTCCAACTCCCACGCAACGCAGAGCCGCGTGCGCGAAGCTGCCATGATCGCCAGGAAATTTGAAATAAGTGGAAGGATTCCAGGGACGGTAGTTTGCTCCCAGCCGGAGATTCTCATCGATGCGATAGGGATCGACGATCTTGCCCGGATTCATCTGCCAATCCGGATCCCAGATGGATTTGAACTCACCGAAGGCCTCGATTAACTCTGCCCCAAACATCTTGTAGAGGAATTCGGCTTTCGCTTGCCCATCTCCATGTTCGCCCGAGATTGAGCCTCCGTAACTGGTGACCAGGTCGGTCGCTTCCTCCATGAACGAGCGCCACTTGCGAATTCCCGGCTCGCTCATGAGATCAAAATTCAATCGGCAATGAATGCAGCCCTGTCCAAAATGACCGTAGAGCGCCGCTTGGTAGTTGTACTTTTCATAAAGCCGGCACAAGTCACGGAGATAACTGCCGACCTTCTCAGGAGGAACCGCCGAATCCTCCCATCCCGGCCAAGTCAAGGGCTCGCCCGGAACGAAGGCCGTGGCGCCAAGTCCCGCCTCGCGAACGTCCCAGATGGCTTTCTGCTGAGCATGACCGGTCAAGAGTTTCATCGATGGAGCATTTGGACCTTGAAGGGCGGCCATGGCGGCACGCGCCTGTTGTTCCGCTTCTTCGATCGTGCCCGCGCCAAACTCCACCATGAGCCATCCTTTACCCTCAGGAAGGACTGATAACTCATCGACCTGCGGCATGCCTTTCTTGCGAACGTTCTTGATGAGATATTCGTCGATGCCTTCGAAGCCGATCGGATTGAACTCCAGGATCTTAGGAACGTGGTCGCCAGCTTCATAGATGCTGGGATAGCCAAGGACCAGCATGACGCGCTTGGGATAGCTGTAGACGAGTTGGACTTGCGCTTCGAGAATGGTGACGAGAGTGCTTTCGCTTCCGACCAGCGCCCGCGCGACATTGAATCGGCCATCTTCACCAGGAAGTAATTGGTCGAGGTTGTAGCCCGAAACTCTGCGTGGGATGCGCGGATATTTCTCTGTGATCAAACTGCCGTATTTATCGCGGAGCGACTTCAACTGCGCGTAGATGCTTCCTTCGCGGCCGCCTTGAGAAATTTTGGATTCAAGTTGCTGTTCGTTCATCCATCCGACGGTCATCTGGGTGCCGTCGTAAAGAAGAATGTCCATGGCCAGTACGTTCTGATCAGATTTTCCAGCCATTTGCGCATGAGCACCGCATGAGTTGTTGCCCAACATCCCACCGAACGTGCAGTGGTCGTGAGTGGCGGGGTCGGGACCCCAAGTGAGCGTGTGCGGCTCAGCGGCGTGGCGCACGGTATCGCAGACCGTTCCCGGCTGGACGCGCGCGAATTTTTCCTGGATATTCAACTCGACGATGTTGTGCAGATATTTCGACCAATCGATTACGACGGCCACGTTGCAACATTGGCCAGCCAAACTGGTACCACCGCCGCGAGAAAGCAAGGGAGCGCCGAACTGGCGGCAAAGGGCGACGGTCTCGATCACGTCTTGTTTGGATTTTGGAATTACAACTCCGATCGGCACTTGGCGGTAATTCGATCCATCAGTCGCGTAGAGTGCTTTGCTGCCAGCATCGAATCGGACTTCGCCGCGCACAACTTCTATGAGGGCATTTTCTAATGCCACCGCGTCGATGTCGTGGGAACGATTCCGCCATGACTGTTTAAGTTCTTGCGTTGCGACGAGCGGAAGGCGACTCGCTGACATCATTCCTCCTTATGCTGCAAAACGCTGGGCATCAAGCCGTTTGAGTTCGATTCCCATGCCCGGCCGCGAAAGATCGGGCGACAGCTGTCCTTTTACTGGCGTCTCGACTCCGTCAAAGAACATGTTTTCGATGCGTACGTGGTCGTGAAAGTATTCCAGGTGACGTAGCGGCGTCACCGCGCAGCCGACGTGCGTGTGAACCGCCGGTGCAGTGTGCGCGGAGAGCGGAAGGTGATAGGCTTCGCACAACGCCGCGACTTGAAGAAAACCGGTGATGCCTCCGCAGCGGGTCGCGTCGGCCTGCAGAACGTCGACGGCGCCGGCAGACAGCATGCGGCGAAAATATCCCGGCTCGTAGCCATATTCTCCGGCCGCGATATCCATTCCCGCGGGTGCTCGATCCCGCAAAAGCCGTAAGCCCTCGAGATCGTCTGAGGAGACGGGCTCTTCGAACCAGATGACGTTCATTGCCTCGAACAGCTCTGCTTGCGCCAAAGCCTGTTTTCGGCTATAGGCGCCATTTGCATCGACAAAGAGTTGGGTTGCAGGACCGATCGCCTCCCGTGCTGCACCCGCTCTCCGCGCATCCGCCTGAGGATCGCGCCCGATTTTCATCTTCACGCGAAGGATACCCTGTGCCACCCACGTTGCCAACTGCCGCTGCAGTTGTTTATCGGAATACGAGGTGAATCCACCGCTGCCATAGACGGGAACTGAATCCCGCACTGCACCCAAGAGAGTAATCAGTGGGGAGTTGAGGAGATGGGCCTTTAAGTCCCAGAGGGCAATATCGACGGCGGAAATTGCCATTGCGACGACGCCGGGTCGGCCCAGATTACGAGTTCGGGCCGCCATCGCGTTCCAGCAGGCTGCCGGCGAAAGTGCATCTTGGCCCTCGATTACTTGGGACAGCAGAGTCTCAATAAGCTTGGCGGTCGCTGCATCCGCGTAGGTATAACCCACACCGGCTTCACGTCCGCCGTAAAGATGGACCACCACGATAGTCGTGGAATTCCACTCCAGAGTGCCATCCGACTCGGGGAAGTCGGTGGGTACGGTAAAGGATTGAACTTCGATGCGCTCGATGGGAACCCGGGAAAGCGTGACGTCAACCTCCGTTAGACGAGAATCACTGACGCCGCTGCGGTGAACACGGTATTGCTCACTGGCCGCTCGCAGCGGAATCTACGAAATAGAGATGACTTTTCTGGTGAAAGCGTGAATGAATAAACGCGAATTTCTGATGAAGCACGGCGCGACTCTCTAGGTCCTTGCAGGCCGATATTCATTCAGGCTGATCCCGGAATTATTCATTGGCCGACTGGCCTGTAGCGTCGGCAATTGCATCCGAACTACAACACGCGATGATTTGAGGGAGGTACAGAGGATTCATATGACGGCAGCCGATGTATTGATAGAAACGTTATTGGATTGGGGTGTGGAAGTTGTTTTCGGTCTCCCAGGTGACGGTATTAACGGGATTATGGAATCGCTCCGCACGCATGAAGACAAGATTCGATTCATTCAGGTGCGTCACGAAGAGGCGGCGGCATTCATGGCCTGTGGATACGCGAAATTCACCGGCAAACTCGGCGTTTGCGTTGCCACTTCCGGTCCCGGAGGAATCCACCTCTTAAACGGACTGTACGACGCGAAGCTCGACAATCAGCCAGTCCTGGCAATTACGGGACTCCAATTTCATGATCTCATCGGCACGTTTACGCAGCAGGATGTAGCGCTCGACAAACTCTACATGGACGTCGCGGTTTTTAACGAACGCATCATGGGGCCGACACACGTGGAGAACATGACTGAGCTGGCTTGCCGGACCGCACTTGCCTATCACGGAGTCGC
>DATKQB010000173.1:0-18626 GCA_035523795.1 Verrucomicrobiia bacterium
ACACCGGCTAGAAAGTCGAGCGTGGTGCGCGCGTTCTTGATGGCGTGGGCGCCCAAGCCGCCGCTGTAAATCTGGCGCAAATCGAGGTACTGCAATGCGTTGGCCATGTAATCGCCGGACACGAATCCGAACATCCGCGGATTCACGTTGCGATCGTAGCGCCAGCCTCCTGTTTCCACGTTCGCCACCGTGCTAGGTGTCGCAAGATTATTTGTCGTATCGATCGAGGTAGCGTACAGGATGATCTTGTCATTCAGCGTGGGATGAGCGGCATTGAACGACAGCGCCAGGTTCTCGGTCTCGCTGTTACCTCGCGCCACAGAGAATCCGACATTAGCTCCGCCCGTCCAGCCATGCATTAGCCCGGGGTGCAGCGACTTCTGATAGGCCGTTTCCTCCGCGTCGTTACGAATGACGGTTACGTCTCCAGTCGGCGCTTCCACCGGGGCGGCTCCCTTTGGCGAGATCTCGATCTTTCCATCTGTCGTCGTCACCGGACCAACTGCTGTTTTTCCACCCTTCAAGCCGACGTGCAACTCCTGCTCTGTCTTGATCTCCTGAATCTGGTCGAACTTGATGGTCACATCTCCCGCCGCATCGGTATGAAATACCAACGTCTTGCCGTCCCCCTTGACCACGGTTCCGGTCAGGCGGTCGCCATTTTTCAATGTAACCTGGTCAGCAAACAGTCCAGAAGACACTCCAACAAACGCAATGAACAGGACGTATCTAAGTCTACGCACTTCAACACCCCCACCTTTCTAGAGTTTTTGAGAACTGGGATCCCGCACTACATGTGGAACGGATCGATATCAGAGACGAATCGATCAGAGACGAATCGGCGCACAACCAGTAAGCGCTGATTTTAGCAAGCCTGTTTTAGTGACCTGTCTGACAGGGAGTAGATCACCGAAGGCACGTCTGCAACGCCCCTCGCCCGGACAGGCGTCGGAGGACGCGTTCAGCCTTTGGTTTCAGTCGTTTTGCTCTGCTCGTTCGAAGCCTGCGTCGGAGGATTGTCCTTCATGCCCTCTTTCAGGGCACGAATCCCCTCGCCCAGCCCTTTACCGAGTTCAGGCAGTTTTTTAGGACCGAACACCAGCAGCGCGATGAAGAAAATCACCAGCAGGTGCATCGGTTGAAATAGACCTTCAAACATCGGAGCCTCCAAAGGCCAACTACCATTAAGATGATACGCTATCGAAACCCTGAGCGAAAGGTCCACCGTTTGGGACCTTACTCTTCGATAGTCTGCACTGGTTGTATCCCGCCCGCTGCTCCTCGACGGTGAACTCTGCCACTACGAGCTGTGATTTCGATCACAAAATGCCCTCGCGAGTCCCAGATCCCCCCTACTTCTGTGTTACCTTGGTGACCTTATCCCCGCAGTCGAGAGCGGGCTATGTTCTCTAGTGGCCTGCCTGGCGTTCCCCCCAAGCCGCCAGCAGTGGGCCTGCCCCGAGAAAGCCGAGCGATGGCAAGGTTGTCGAAGGGGCTAATTCCGATCGCCGGGGCATGTGTTGAAAACCAGGATTCTGCTTCCAATCCTTCTCGCTTGCATAGCGGTTGCGTCCGCTTATGCGTCTGAGCCGCAACCCATCACCAGCTCGCAGATAGCAGCCTGGCTGATTGGCGGCGTTCCCTCCAATAACTTGATCCGAGTTCTAAAGGAACGTGGGCTGGCCAACCTCCCCACGCAGCATGAACTGCGCGATCTCGAAGCTGTCGGAGCCGACACGGACCTGATTCACTTTCTCAATTCGGGCGAAGTTCGGTCGGCGAATATCGGAGCTCCAATTCCAACCGCGCTCCTGAAAGCCGCCGCCCAAGTTCGCCAGGGTCAATATCACGACGCCGAACTCGCGTTGCGCGATCTGGTTTCGTCCGATCCAAACAATTCCTCGCTGCATTTCGCTCTCGGCGTCACCCTTCGCCGTGAACAGCAATGGGACGACTCGCTCGACGAACTCAGCGCAGCCACGCACCTGATGCCCGACTTGTCGGAGAATCACGCTGCGCTTGCTTATCTTTTCTATCGCGTCGACGACGGTCCCAATTCCATCGATGAAGCTCGCACCGCCCTCAGCATCGATCCCAAGAATGCCGAAGCCTATCAATATCTCGGCTTGGGTCTCTACTCGAATTACCAGTACTTGCCCGCCGTGAACGCATTCGAAGAAGCGTTGGCACACGATCCCGACAACGCCGACACTTACTACGACATGGGAATTGCCGAGCACGCTGCCGGTAATCTCCCCCTCGCCATCGCCGACTACCAGAAGGCCATCCAGCTGCGTGCTGTGTTCTGGGAAGCTCATTCGAACCTCGCCATGACCTGGCACGAGCAAGGCGACCTCGAGCGGGCGGCCCAGGAATATCGCGAGGCCAAGCGCATCGCACCCAACGAGCCTTCAGTTCGCAACAATCTCGCGAACACTTACTGCGATCAGGGAAATTTTGACGGCGCCATTGACGAGCTCAATGAACTTTACTTCCAGCATCCCGACTGGCAGCAAGGCCACGCCTGCCTGGCCAGCGCCTACATGTCGAAGAAGAACTATGATGCAGCCGTCGATCAGCTGCGCATCGCGCTTCGCCAGAATCCCACTGGATCGGCCGAACACCGCATTCTGGGGCAGGTTCTTCTGCTAGACAACAAGCCGGATGAAGCCCTGCACGAACTACAGATTGCGGTGTCGCTCAATCCTGATTCGGACATCGCGCATCGCTTGCTCGGCACCGTCCTCTTGCATCAGCAGGACCTGCGTGCCGCCGAAAAGGAATTTCGCGAGGCTCTGCGCGTCAATCCCTCGGCCGACAATCACTATGCGCTTGGCGCCTGCCTGATCACCGAGGATCGTTACCAGGAAGCCCTGGCTGAAATCGAAACGGCTACGCGTCTCGATCCAGACCAAAGCTTGTACCGCGCCCGCCGTGAGGAATTGCTCAAGCTGCTCAAGGAAACGACCTCCCGCTAGTGCCTGTTTCATAACTACATTTTGAAAACACGCGGCTCGGGTCCTCCCATCCGTCCCGCATGGTAGCGCCGGCATTCCGCCGCAATGATTGTAAACAGGCCACCACCGGATTCCCCGAGCGCCGCGAGGACCTGCCATGCCTTATCCGTGCCGATCCGCGTCAATCCGTGGTGAAGGGGGTTAACATGCGCAACTCGCCCGTCCGCATGTAGTAAGTGGCCTTGCCTAGGCACTATCGGCCATCCCGGCTCATGTACCACGGTGCGTAGGCGTACGTCGCTGCACTCCTTAAACTAAATCTAATCCCCTCTGGGAACTGAGAGATTCCGATGTCGATCAACGCTCCCCGACCGCAGCAGCCTGCGGGTAAGATGGCACCCGCTCCGATCCTTACCGCCAATCCAAGTGTCCGTCGCGCCGAGCCTGTCCGAGCGCCCAGCCCTGCGCCGAAGGTTTTGGCAGAAGAGCCGCGCAAGTCCGCCGGCTACGGATTACCGTGCTCGAAGTGTCATCTCTACTATTCTGCCGATCTCGATCACTGCCCAACCTGCCATAACAGCGAGCGCGTGTCGCCTGTCGTCCCGCTCAAGCCGCTCAAAGTGGCGCAACCCGCAGCCGAGCTTGTTCCTGACACTTCTGTAATCGAGAAAGAGCGCGAGGAATTCCTGCGCCAGTTCAAGTCTCAGCATCTAGAAACGCGCCTGGAACCCGAGCTGCACGAGTCGGTCTGTGCCCGGACCGAGCACGATGAGGCGGATGATCCTCAGGCTGAAATCTGCAAGTCTTGCTTCGAGCGCATGCAGGAGCGCGTGGATATCTGCGAAGCGGCGCTTCACATGGACCTGAAAGAAGCGTCGCAGATCGTGTACGATGCGGTCTGGGCCGATCCCTCCGATCCCGGCAAGACCTATGAAAATGCCGCCGATGCTCTGCTCACCGAGTTGCGCAAGCGCGCCGGATTAAGTTCTCTGCTCAAGCCTTTCCGCTCGTGCCAGCACTGAAGGGCTAAAAAGGCCGTTTACCTCGAAGCCCTCGGTTAACCTGTTATTACTTTGCCCGCAAGATTCGGATAGTCCTGTTCCTCCGCTTGGCCGTACGCTTTTCTTACCATGACGACCAATGCCATACTCACAACCGCACCAGTTGCAACTCTAACGACGGCACTGCATCTGAAAACTATGCCCGCCAGGCAGCCAAATTTGCCGTTAGAACCAGCGCAGGCCAATCCCGCTGAGGCCGGCGATTCTGCAGAAAATGCCCAGCGCTGGCAGGCGGTCCTGTCGCGCAACGCCGTTCGCGACGGCCAGTTCGTCTATGCCGTCTCGAGCACAGGCGTGTACTGCCGGCCGTCGTGCCCGTCGCGCCGTCCGCGACGCGCGAGTGTCGAGTTCTTTCTGACGCCGGATCAAGCCGAGCGTGCCGGATATCGCGCCTGTTTGCGCTGCCGCCCAAAAGCCGTTACGAGCAATCCTCAGGCCGACGGCGTGAAGGCCATTTGCCGCTTCATCGAGCAGCATCTCGACGAACCGCTCACACTCCAGCGTCTCGGCAAAGAGTTTCGCCAAAGCCCATTTCATTTGCAGCGCCGTTTCAAAGCTGCTCTCGGTATCACTCCACGCGAATACGCCGACTCCTGCCGCTTGCGTCAGCTCAAGCGCAATCTGCAATCGGGCGATTCGGTAACGCGCGCCATGTACGACGCCGGATACGGCTCCAGCAGCCGCCTCTATGAACGGACCGCCTCGCAACTCGGCATGACTCCCGATAAATACCGCCGAGGCGCGATCGCCGCCGCGATCCGCTACACCTGCGCCGATTCGCCGCTCGGGCGCATGCTGATCGCCGCCACCGATCGTGGCATCTGCTCGATTCAGTTCGCGGGCAGCGACGAAGAATTGCTCGCCGGATTGAAACGCGAATTTCCTTTCGCTGCACGCAAGCCTGACAACGCGGGACTACAGGGCTGGGCGACAGCGCTGCTCCAGCACATGCGTGGGAAGGAACTGAATTCCGCGCTGCCACTCGACATTCGCGCGACCGCGTTTCAGCGCCGTGTCTGGTCTTATCTGCAATCGATCCCGTTCGGATCGACGAAATCTTACGGACAGGTCGCGAAAGCCATTGGACGTCCTACCGCTTCGCGCGCCGTGGCCCGCGCTTGCGCCACCAATCCGGTGGCCGTAGAGATTCCTTGTCATCGCGTGGTTCGGGAAGACGGAGCCATCGGTGGATATCGCTGGGGACTCGAGCGCAAGAAAACTCTTTTGAAGATGGAGCAGCAGGCATAAGGGCGGATGAACGGGCAGTTGTTGCCACGCGTGACGAGAAGACCGTGAGCTTCAACCCTGCGTCTCCTCAGATCCAAAGCTGCGTTGCCTGACTACCAGCCAGTTGATAAATGCCACCGCGACCGCCGCGGCCAGAATCAACGATTTGCTGTATTCGATTTGCGTCAGCAGTGCCCCGCACAAAAGCACGCCAATGGCAGAAAATAAAATGCCGCCAGGAAGGCGAAAGACGGCAGTCGTTTTCTGTTTCCGCCGCAACGCCGGCAGGGCCGCGCAGGCCACACCGTAGTAGAACAGGCGCGATCCCGCCGAAAGAGTGGCGTTGCCGGCGAAGCTGCCGAAGAACGCGAATCCGCACACCAGCACGGCAAAAATTAAGATCGAAACATAGGGAGTGTGAAAGCGCGCGTGCACGCGCCCGAACCAGGCAGGGAAGTCGCCGCGTTCGGCAAGCGCAAACGTAATGCGCGGAGTAGCCAGCATATTTCCGCTGAGATATCCGTAGACCGAAAACAGCGCTCCCAGTGCAACCACGATGGCGCCGCTCTGGCCAAGCACAATGTGTGCCACGTCAGCTAACGGACGCTCGCTGTGCCCGGGATCTGGCAGTACTCCTACCACCACCCACTGAATCCACGCGTAGATCACAGCGCAGGAAAGCAGCGCAACGAACAAACCGAAGGGCATGTCGCGACGCGGATTTTTCGCCTCTCCCGCGGAGACCAATGCCGCTTCGAATCCTCCGTAAGCAAAAATCAGCAGGACCATCGCGTGCGGCCATCCCTTCGCTTCCGCTGCGCCACTCGCCTCTGGAATCACGTGATTCACGGTGACCAGATAAACAGCGCCTGCCACGCATACCAGGCCGAGCGCGCCCAACTTAGCGGCAGTGAAGGTGTTGCTCATGTGCGTGCCCGCACGTACGCCACGGAAATTGATCGCGGCGAGCACTCCGATTAGCCCCGCCAGGATCATCAGCTTCGAAATTGGGAGCGTGGCGCTCGGCCAGAACTCGCCCACGTAGGTGACGAATAGATTGGCGTTCGCCGCGCACGACGTAAGGCGAACGAACCAGACCAGCCAGCCGACCTGGATGCCCATGAAACGCCCGAACGCTTCGCGCGCGTAAAGATACGGACCGCCGGTCTGCGCGAATCGCGACGAAACCTCGGCGAAGCACGCCATGATGATTCCGATCGCCGCCACTGCCAGTAGAACGGCCAATACACTCGCCCGTCCTAGCATGGCTGCCAACACCGCAGGCAAGCCGAACACGCCGCTTCCCACAATGCAGTTCACGACCAGCGCCGCCAGGCTCCAGCGGCCAATGCCGCGAATCAATCCTTCACTCGAAGTCTGTACTGGTGCGCTTTGAGTCACCGCGAGTTTGTATCACAAAATGCGGCGGAAAACCGCGTCATTACTGATCGGGATCGCTTTGGTGACTATTGCGTAGACCAAAGTAATTGAGAATTACGAAAGCGCATGCCCGTGGGACATCTACTCGCTCGCCCTTGCCGATGAGATGTTGGAAGTGCGAACAGAATGGCTCGCAAAGATATTTTTCCCGAAAAAACGAACCAAAACGATATGGACGATCTTCACCTTCGCATCGCCCGCGTTACCGAAGACCTGCGGCGTATCCAGCAGGAACTCAACTGCGCTGCCATGCAGGCGCCGAGCGATCCCGAACTGATGGAAGCTCTGAACTCCCTTTCGGAAACCGAGCCCATCGAAACTCTGCGGCAGGCTCTCGACCAGATGCGCCACTTTTTGTGGTTTTATTCGCAGGTCATGAACAACGAGCCAGAGCTCGGCGACAAGCTGCGTGAGGCCGCCAGTTCAAAGAGCCCAAGCGACACCGATCCAAACGCAGAAAAGAGTTTCCTCGATCACCTCTCGCGCGCGGATGAACTGGTCTTGCTGCATCACATGGCGAACTCGAAGCAGCGCAAGCCAAATTAGAAAAGAAACTCCAACTCCAACTCCAACTCCAATTGCTCAGATTCCACGTCCGCCGACAATCGTCTTCATGACTTCGCCCTGCGCATTCAACACTATAAAATCCGCCCGTGCGCCGGGTGTGAGAATTCCGTGATCCTGATTCATCCCTGAGGCCTTTGCCGGATTCAGCGTGGCCGCGCGCACTGCATCCCGCAGGCTCCAAGTTGAAAACTTCGTTACGTTGCGTACTGCGCGATCCATAGTCAGAACGCTCCCTGCTAGGCTGCCGTTCGAGGTGCACTTCCCGTCCTTTACGTCGACTTCAATCGGGCCGAGCTGGTAGCGGCCATCGGGCATGCCGGTCGCGGAAATCGCGTCGGTGATCAGTACCGCGCGTTCGCTGCCCTTCTGCCGCAGGAAGAGCCTAACGACTTCCGGCGCCACATGAATCCCGTCGACGATCATGTCAGCGCTGAGACGGTCGTCGGTGAGTACTTCGGCGATAATTCCCGGATCGCGATGATCGAGCGGACGCATCGCATTAAAAGTATGCGTCGCGTGCCGTGCTCCCGCCTCGACCGCTTTGCGTGCCGTAGGCAGATCGCTATCGGAGTGGCCAATGCTAACGCAAACTCCGCGTCGCGCCGCTTCACCAATGACCTCCATCGCACCGGGAATTTCCGGTGCAATCGTCATCACACGCACGTGTGCGCGTGCCGCCTGCCACAGACGATCGAAAATCGGCACCGTCGGCTCGACCAAGCACTCAGGTGGATGCACGCCACGGCGTTTGTGGCTCAGAAACGGTCCTTCCAGATGAATGCCGAGCGGACGCGCAGCGACCTCGTTGTCCTCATCGACAGCACCTTCGATCGCAGTGGCCATGCGCTCCAGAGCAGCGCAGGTCGCGTCGAGCGCTGCGGCGACGGTGGTTGGAAAATATCCCGTCACGCCATGGGTCGCGAGGAACTTTCCGAGTCGCGGCATCTCGGAAGGCGAGGCGCGCATCACGTCCAGCCCGGCGCCTCCGTGAATATGAATGTCAAGAAAGCCGGGCGTAAGGATCGCGTCTCCGAAATCGACCAGCCGCATATCCAGAGCCACAGCCTTTGCCGTTACCGAAGAGATTTCGGCGATGTGCCCATCCTCTACAATAAGGAGTGGATGAGCAATCTCCTCAGCTGGTGTGTACAGACGGGCTGCTTTGATAGCAAGTTTCATGATGACAATTCGAGAAATGCTATTGGCAAACTTCCGGAGACCACCTAATCGTAGTCGCAGGCTTGAATTCAGACAACACCTGCAGCGCCGGTCCATTGCGGCTAGTTTACCGTGGCGTTGAAAAATTCGATTTGCGGCGGCTCCCAATCAACGATCTGCGCCGGACTTCCTCACGCAATGTGAGCAGATTCTAGGGGCTAAGCAATTTCGCTGAATGTTATAATCGTGATCTGCGAGGCGCAATCCAATTCCTTCCGCGCGCGCATTAAAGTCGGGGAGTGGCTCAGCCTGGTAGAGCACCTGGTTCGGGACCAGGGGGTCGGAGGTTCAAATCCTCTCTCCCCGACCAATTCCTTCAAGCAGTTAGAGCGATTTCAGCACCCGCAGTTTTGGGTGCAATGGGTGCAACTGGCAATTTCGGTGCCACAGTGGGCGTGTGGAAACCGAGTCCTGCTTGCTCTGCCGTGAATCTGCGGAACTCGACATCTTCCTTCACCTTCGAGTAACCATCCGTGACGCTCTTGTCGGCGTGACCGATCCAGAAACGCAACAGATCCTCTGGCACCCGTTGCTTCCGAAGATGAGTCACACGGTATCTCCGAAAAGCATGGAAGCCGCACTTCTCGCGGCCCATCTTTCCCAAGATCTTGTGTAGGCTCCTCCGCAACACGTTTGAGCGAGCCAGAGGTGTTCCTACTGCACTTCTGAAGACGAACCCCGTACAGCGTCCGTTTAGATGATTGTGGAGCATCTCAGCCAATGAGGTATGGATGTCCACCTCGCGGAGCCCAGCCGCCGTCTTTGGCGAGTACAGCTTGCCGTTCCACATGCTGTGGCGGACGCGGATCACAGAGTGTTCGATGTCCTCCACCTGGAGAGCGAAGGCTTCCTCGATCCGAAGACCCGTCCCAGCAAGCAAGGCATAGAGGACTTGATACTGCCCCTCAGCCTTCGAGATGATCGTGCTGATCTCCTCGGCCGAGAAAACAGGAGTCCTCTGGTCCTTGACCTCTGGCAGATCCATGAAGTCACTGTTCCACTTCACTGGATAGATCTCCTCTCCCTTATCGTTGACCGCTGACGCCACCACCATCTTCACAACCTGCACGTAGTTGCTGATCGTCTTTGCGGAGAAACGCGGCTTGTCCTTCTTCACTTCGGAGGCCATTCTCGCAATGAGTTCCTTCACTGCGAGGTTGTTCACCGCCATAAGCGGCATTTCCCCGATCTGTCCGTTGATGTAAGAGAGATATGTTGCCCACGCATCTGCGGTCCGCGGCTTGATTGGTCTCCGCTTCCGTGTTTGCACTGCTTTGAACCATCTCTCAGCTTGCTCCTTGAACGTAGTTCCGAGGTTCGCGGCTTCCGCTTCGCGGAAGACCTC
This sequence comes from Verrucomicrobiia bacterium, assembly GCA_035523795.1. Taxonomy (GTDB): domain Bacteria; phylum Acidobacteriota; class Terriglobia; order Terriglobales; family Acidobacteriaceae; genus Sulfotelmatobacter. The sequence goes on from DATKQB010000173.1 coordinate 9,816, forward strand.
CTCGGAGTTTGCTCCGAACTCAGCGATGATCTCTTTTAATCGTCGCTTTTGCTCGAATTTGTTGAGGCTCCCCGGCCCGTGCACAGGGCAAATGCGAACGCTTTTGTAGACTCGGTTCGCCTGTCCTGGAACGTCCAACCAAAACCGGGCACATAGTACGTTTCCTTTCCTCTCGATTCGACCATTCTGACCAGACCTGCGAGACATGTATTTCCTCCGTCTCTGGTCTGGTATCGCAGCAAGAACCTTAGTATCGTCGGCAGTGAATTGCAACAGATTGGGTCGTGGTCTGCCGACTGGAATCAGGCTGGGCAGTCCTTGGGAGCAGACCTCCCCATAGACCCCGAGCGGCATGGCAGCGGAAAGGAGCACTCCCACGCTGGGCATGGGAGTCGAGCCGAAAATGTTGAGGCACTGTTGCAAACGATCTGTCCTTCGAGACCAACATCGGTTTTGCCATGCCAGTCATAACCCGCAAGTGTTGTAGAACGAGATCTGAGGCGACAAACCTTGTAAGCGAGCCGAACTCAGACGCCCGCTACTATTCACTACTCAAGTCCGAGAAACCTTCCCTGTCAATTTCGGGGTATTTTTCCCGAAAAAGTTGGGCTGGCCGTGGACGCTGAGACGTTTTTGGGTGTCCCGCACTTTCAATACCCCTAGGGGATGCACGGGCGTGGGTCGTTCAAGGCGTACATTCGTTCTAATTCCTCAAGCTCCGTACGCTCCGACTTGAAGGCGAAAGCACCGATCAATGGGGCGAGCCACAGCCAAAGGTGCGGTCGACGCATGATTTGTTCGACGTACCAGCAATCGGAACATCCATGCGGTTTTCCCAACTGATATTTGATATAGGAGCTTGCAAACCCACAGGCTTTGCAACGCAAGATGAAATGTTGTTTCTGCGATCGGTCGGGGCCGACTAACTCCCACCCATCCGAAACACCATACTTGCTGGGATCACCCCAACCTGTTCCATAGTCCATTGTTTTCCAATACCGGGGTTCTCTGCCACGCTGAGATTCTGGCGTCTAGGCTTCTTGATCGAGACCTTCGGATAACGGCCCTAACCTAATTTTGATGGGGCCTCTTGTTATCTGCTTTAGCTCCAAGGCGGGGCAGAATCAATCTTTTGACCGTGCGGCTGATTGACACACGGCGACACCAATGGATCAAAAACTCGGCCCCCCCTTGTCTTTCCTCATCGGCGACGTACTCCTTCTCCCACATCCGCCATGCCCACGCCAGATCCGCGTTGATCTCGTCGTGAATCTTGGTCGTGATACATTGCGTCTTTTTTAGGCCTCGGGCCAGATCTTCCTCGATGATGAGTCGCAGCTTCTCTTTGTCGATGGAGGTGAGGCTGTCAATCTTTTCTTGCAATACGGCAAGTGTTAGGTCCACGTCGGAGTAGTCGTAAATGTTTCCGTAGGGGGCGTCGTCTTCGATTCGTGCTTTGAGATGCTCTAATGACATATCTGTCTCCTTAGCCCTTTTTCTGAACTTCGGAGAGAAGGGCAGGAAAGGGACGAAAGCCCGCCCTTCTCTCATCGCACCCGATGCCATTGAGTGCGGCGGGTGTATACCCCTTAATACTGCCCGCCTGAGAAAATCGTGGCCTAAGAAAAAGTTGGCATCATTCACTTTTCGCCTGCTGCTCAGCGGGTGACCATGCGTCCAAAGCCTGGCGGCTTATGGTCTTGGCACGAAGTTGTGTGGGGTAGCGGTGCGGTTTCACCGTGTCCGTTGGAGCGAGGATGTAGGACTTAGTGGGACGCTCGTGTTCAGGCTCTCCTCGATCCACCTGGTCAATCCGATCGAACATCCCAATCATTCAACCCCTTTAACAACAAAATCTGGTTTCTCTTTATTTATATGTCCATGAGAGAACGGTCTGGCAGGATTGGACGATCAGATGGATTGGTTGGATTGAGCTGAGAGTTCGCCAGATTGGCGGGGCCCGCCACCCGGCTCCTACCATGTAGACACTGGGCTGAAAAAAATTGCTAAATAAACCAGAACTTCTCCAAAAACCCAGTATCTATCTTTAGCGACGTTGATCCCAAAAAGGTCACCGAGGGCGGCAGGTTCCCACTGAGGTTTCCCTGCCGCCCGAACAAAACCGCAGTTACCAGACCCAACCCGCCTGCTACCTCCAGTTTTGAATCGCCACCCTAAGTTGTAAGAGGTAGATATGTCGAGTCCCGAGCAAGATTTCACACGACTGTCTGATGTGGCTTTCGAGTCACCAGCGGTCATTCACGTAAATGGTAAAGCGACAAACGAGGTGCTCGCTCACGCCACGAAGAATACGTCCTCGAGAACAATGTTCGCACCTGCTAGCCGCAAGGCAGCCGAAGCAGCCAAAAAGGGCACGACTTCGACGAGTCGCACGGGCAAGGCAAAGCAAGTCAGCTACGAATTCGGAAAGCCGCCGAAGGGAATCTACGTCAAGGTTCATCCTTCGCCTGCCTACCATACGTTCAATCTGCCAGTGTTCGTTAACGAAAACGAGGGCACCTTCCATTACATCAACCCTGAACTCTTCGAGTCTGGCGAGTTACCAGAGCGTTTCCGCAACGTTTGCAAGCTGATGGACATTCACACCGCTGGCTGTGCTGACGGCACATTCTTTCTGTGGCACGTCTTCGTATCGTCCAGCAAGTGGCGTAAGGCGGCAAACAAGGCCGTCGACGAGGCGAAACGCGAGTACGTCATCGTGAGCAGCATCAAGGCTCGCCAGACGTACAGCGTGGAGATCACTGACCAGCCGATCCCCGAGCCCAAGTGGGCGTCATTGCCGTCCTTCGAGCAGATGCTCATGGACGCCTTCGATTCCAATATCAATGTGGCGGACGACAAGATCGTCAGCGACTACATGAGCGGGGGCGTTGCTGCCCGCGAGGACGGAGACGATGAGTAAGCTGTCGCCAGATCGCTTTCCGTATGTCTACTTCCCTGATACAGAGTACGTAGCACTGCTGGGCGAAAAACAACGCCCAGTGTGTCTGGTCGCTCACGGCTTCAACAAAGGTCGGCGGATCGAGATGTTCTTCGATACGCTGGCCGCCAGCCCGTTCCCTGATCCCAAGAACACGCTCTTCGTTGGCTATAACCTGCCTTCGGAACTGAAGACCATGCTGTCGCTCGGTTGGGAACTGCCAGATCATTGCATCGATCTGTACGTCGAGTTCCTGAACATGATTAACGGCAAGTGGCGTGGGAAAGACTGCCTGAAGGACCTTGGCACAGGCTTGGTGGATGCCGTCACTCACTTCGGCGGCAACCCGATGGACTTCTGGAAGGGCAGCAAGGACGAAGAGCGTAACTACGTCATCAAGAACGGCACGACGCCTCCCGATGGCGTCACGATGGAAGAGCACCAGAAGCGGATCCTCGCCTATTGCGAAGAGGACGTAAATGCGACCGTTTGGTTGGGCCACCAAATGATTCCTGAACTGGACATCGAACAGGCCCTCTGGCGGGGCAGGTACTGCAAGGCAAACGCTTATTTCGAGCATAACGGCGTCCCCGTGGATCACGAACGCTTCCGTGCTATTGAAAACGAGTCCTCGAAGCTCAAACTCAGCATCGCCAACAAGATCGAAGAGACGCACGGCTATGGCGTGTATGTGGTCGAGGGCAAGGAGACGACCCAGAAAAAGCCGACGCCAGTATTCAAAATGGCGAAGTTCCGCGAGTTGCTGGATTCCAAGGGCATCACGGTGGGCAACCGCGGGGCGATGTGGCAAGAGACACCGTCCGGCGACCCCATGCTCGAAGACGAATACTTCGGAGCTATGTGCAATGTCTACCCCGAACTCCAACCCCTGCGTCAGTGTCGGAAATCGCTGAACAACCTCAGCCGCTTCGAGACCGTACTCGGCGAAGACGGATTCAATCGCTCGACGCTATGGATGTTTGGCACGGTCACGTCACGGAACAACCCCAAAGCGAAAGATTTCCTGCTCAGTCGGCCGCATTGGGTTCGGAACCTGATTGCACCGCGGGAAGGTATGGCACTGGTCGCGTGTGACGTTACGGGTGCCGAGGATTGGCTGGCCGCTGGATTCTCTGGCGACCCCGAATTGATGCGGATTTATTCGTCTGGGGCAGACTCTTACATGGAATTTGCTGCCGTCACCGAGGCCGTACCTCAGGGAACCAAACGGGACAAAAGCAACAAGGAACTGGAAACCATCCGGGCCCAGCACAAGACCGCAAAGCTCGCGATCCAGTATGGCGTCGGCGGCGAAACGCTCAGCAAATACCTTGGCGTCCCCCTGTGGAAAGCACAAAAAATCATCAACCGCCATAAGCAGGGGTACGCAGTCTATTGGCAGTGGGTTGAAGACCAAGCCATGTTCGCTGCAGAGCGCGGCTACGTGGAAACGGATTTCGGGTGGCGGCAATCGACCGAACACATGAGTGCGAACAGCATCCTGAACTTTCCTCAGCAGGCGGGATGTGCGGAACTGCTGCGGTGTGCCTGCGTCCTGTTAGTTGATAACGGTTGGGGTTACGCACTGGCTGCCCCCCATCATGACGCTCTGTATATGCATGTCGAGGCTGAGAAGGCCGAAGAGTGCAAACGGGCTGTCAAAGACGCATTCATCGAAGCGGGACACATCATCATGGGATTGCCAGAGTTCCCGCTGCGGGTCCACGCCGATGTCGTCTACCACCCTGACCATTACGAAGACGCCGATGGGGCTGAGATTTGGGACATCGTTTGCGAATACTTCGGCTGGGACAAATTTGCAGTATTAGAGGAAGAGGAAGCAGATGAACAATTACTGGCGTATTCAAGCTAAGCACACGACGGTTTGCCCGCGTTGCCGCGGCTACATCAAGGTCGGCACGTGGATCGTCTTGGAGGACGGCGACACTAAGTGGTCGCACGCCGTCTGTCCGGGTTTTGCAAGTAATGAGAATGCACGCTTTGGCGATGAGCGTGCGGTTACACGCACCCAATTCACTGAAGAAGGGATAACAACATAAATGTCACACATGTTTGGGAGTGAATGCGACGAAGCGGTCGCACGAGCCCGACTCGGCTCCGCATACGACAACCAATTCAGCGACATCGCTGAGGAACGGCTGGACGTTCCCCATGAAAAGCGTGGCAACGCCGAGAAACCGCCCACGCTTGCGGAGTTTGAGGCCGACCTGCTAGAGGGAGCAATATTCTTCCCGAAACGCAGGACGTGAACGGCCAGCAGGGAATGTTTCGACGTTCTCCGCGGTTGGTTAAGGATGGTCCCATTCCCAGATCGCTAATCGTCCACATTTTTCCAATTCTAATTGTCTAGGTAGGAGCAACCGACGCCCACGGGTGTTCAATTGGCTCCCTACATTTCAGTTTTGTGAGGCGATTATGTTGGAAACGGCAGAGCAGGTTCACACACCAGTCTTCTTGGACACTCCGATCTCCAAGACTCCTCAAGCAGATAATCCATCGCAGGACGAAGGTGCCTTGGCCACCGAGATCATCCAGCTTTGGCAAGTTCATCGTGATTTCCAAACCTCGATCAAGCATCAAACGCGGGAGTTTCGTAGCCTCCGTACCGAACTGGGCAAGCATCTTGCCGAGATGAAGCAAGTGCTCGCGAGGCCGGGTCGGAATGGTCGGTGGTCGATGTTCTTGAAGGAGCACCAAATCCCTCGGGCAACTGCGGATCGGCTCGTACAGAAGTACATAGGTTCCATCCAGCCCCGCACAAATTGCCTCAACGAGCAATTGGCGGAGCCCACCGAAGAGGAAATCCAGAAGGTCTTTTTCAAGGCCATTCGGAAATTGCGGCCTGTGCTGCGAACCCCGCAGAGCGTCTACCGTTTCGTAGATCTGCTGACCCTATCCTGCGGCGGGACAGTGCGTCGGGTAACTGAGGAAGGGATTCTCGTAATCAAGCCCAGTCAGAATCCGATGTTCGGAGAGTTCCCCGTTGGAGGGATCGAAGGCGAGCCACAAACGGGGCTCACCCAGCCAGAAGTGGAATTGGATCAAGAATTGATGTGAAGCGAGGCGGTTGCTGGCGGTTTGAGGTACGGCAAGAACTCGTAGCGGCAAGTGCTTTTGAGATGGGCTTTCTCGCTACGGTTGCCGCCGTTTGATCGCTTGGGATACGGAAGCGTCTCCCATTGCAGGAGCTTTTTGTCAGCAGCGTTCAGAAAGAACACGTATCGGTGCTTGCTGCTACGCTCGATTATCTCGCCACGCACCCTGTCTGCGAACGGCGTCGAGGTCCCCGTATAAATCCAGTTTGTCGCGGCGTACACGGTTCCCAAATGTCCCTGCGGTGCTCCCTCTGACGGCTTCGTGTCCGCGTAGCTAACCAGAATTACGTTCCGATTTGTCTTTCGCAATTCTCGCAAGCACCAGCCGATGAATTGGCTCTCAGAATTGCACGGGAGACGTTCGTCAAGCCAAAGCCTGTTTAGCTCGTAAACGTCGGCCGACCTTTCTTTGCCGCACACACCCTCGCACACCGTTCTCGAACACGGCCTACCAACTGTCAACACTCCCTTGAGCCGGTCTTCAACGACAATCCCCCACGCCCACGAGATGGGGCACGGTCGATGAAGATAATGTTTTTCGATGATTGCGAGCCTCGCCAGCCGCTCGTCGATCCTCGCGAAGAACCCCTGCTCGATCTTCACAGAGCGTCTCCGAGTTCGAGTCTGAGCTTTGCCCAATCTTTCGCTGCCCAGAGATGACTTTGGTCTGCAGCTTGCTTTTTGAGGAGTTCGTAGTACCCAGCTTCAAGCATTTTCTTAGCGAGTGCTCTGTATTTGTCCATGCAACCAATCGGATCAGAGCGATTCGCTCGCTTCTCGTTCTCGGGTGTCCACGGCAGAGGGGCTTCAGGCTTCTGCTTCTCAGGGCGTGCTGTTTTCGCCCCAGTGGAGATTTCGTATTGGTTCATCCAGTAATATGCCTTACCTTCTTTACATGGCGGGTTGAGTTGACTCAGAATCTGAGCCAACCCAGTCCCCTTAGTGAGAGGTCCTGTCCTTTTTTGTCCGAACTTGTCACGCCACTCGCAGCAAACCTTGCCGAATTCCAGCCCGTACTTCTCAGTCGCACGGTATTGTTGCCACGCGGCTTTGATTTCTGCGAGTGCTTGTTCTTTCATCGTCCGCGTTGACGGTGATGCGTGTTTCACATGAACACAGAAGGCTTTTGCGTTGCGAAAGGTGACGCGATGCCCAGGGGCGATGGGCCGCCGGGTGGAGGCACGGCGGACGATTGCAAAGGTAGCCATAAGCTTGAATTGTGCCGGATTTGCAGAGCCGGGCAAAGGTTACGACGGTCACGAAAGTCTTTGAGACTGTATCGTCGCTTCATTTGATTGAGGCCACATTGAGGGATCGAATATCGTCGGCTCAGTCCCGAATCCAGGGTCTCAACCCATTGCAGGCCGTTGTACTACCTTTGGCTGCAGCATCCTCATCGGGTCTCGCCCTCTGACTGCCCTGCTCGACAGGTCAGAATTGCAGGCTCCATTCGATGGAGCGAACAGAAGGCGAATATGCTATGCTTCGCGAACGGACGAAGGCCGAAAGCGAGTGATTGGAATCCTGGCGGCAATTCTTGCGAGCCTGCACATGCAGACAGCGGACGACTTGTTCGGGACGCCACAGGGGTAGCCCACGGACGGACAAGCTCACCGATGCGAGCATCCAGTGGGCCGAGCGGATTATGAGGAAGATCCACAATGTGTTCTCTGGCTGAGAAGCCATTCTTGGAAGAGCGGCCTCAGCCATTCACGACGGCCGATCCCCGCTCGAAACCCGCGTCAATCTTCTGTCTTCCAGCCCGAATTGCGGCCTCGATCGCAGACTCTTGCGTAGAGAAGGTTTCTGGCAGGTAGAATTCCGTTTCCAGGACACCATCCGCATCGTGTTCCTCAATGGACAACTCCGCGGAGAATCCCCCATCCTTTAGCTCGTGTGACCGTGCACGATAACGTAGCCCTTGTAACCCTGCCTGCTCTTCATGACTGCAACCTTTCAGGCTTCAATTATTGCACCAAGGGTTAGGCCAGGGACGGAGTTGAACGATTCGGCGTTCCTTGTTTTCAGCAACTTGCTGATTCCACAAAGGACTGAAAGGACACGGAGGACAGGAAATCCAGCTTTTGTGTGCGATTTGTGTGCGAATTTTCCCGCCGTCGGGTCTCCTTCGTGGAATCGATGGATGTTTCCATCGCGGGTTCCGCCTGTGATCAGCTGCGTCACAGTCGTGCTACTCTACGCCAGTCCGGCGGAGGTGAGCGATGGAAAAGACCGAGATCATGCGCCGTTCCATTCATCAGGAGGCCGTGAGAGCCTTGGTCAACTCGCGCCTACCCCACGACCATGCGATCGGTGCCGTGCTCGAAAGCGAGGCGCAGATCATCGGCGAGCCCGGCGCCGGGTCGGTGCGTATAGTCGACGCCAATGGCAACTGGGTCATGCTCGAGCAGCGGATCAAGGAACTGAAGTGCGACCCGCGTTTTCGGGATACCGTCCCCCACCCGACCAGAGTGGCGCGCGGCGACGAGTCGGGCCTGAGGGACAACTTCGAGCAGATTGCGAAAGGGACGGCGATAGTCGAGTAGTTGCCGATAAGCCGGGGACCCCGAGGACTAGCTCTGTGTCACCGCCGGGCTTGTCGGTGGAAACCCCATCGCAACTCGAATCGCCGGTAGCGATGTTGCCTCGCCAGAAAATCTTCCCCGCTTTCCGTCTGAAAAATACTGGTAGAGATGGGCATGAGCAGTATGTTCGGTGATCGCGGGATCCTGTGCCAAGTTCACCGTATAAATG